>JAAWDS010000049.1 GCA_022793895.1 Provencibacterium sp.
GTTGGTTAGAACGCTAGCCTGTCACGCTAGAGGTCGTGGGTTCGAGCCCCATCCGGGTCGCCAGTTTGCCTTTGTAGCTCAGTTGGTAGAGCAGAGGACTGAAAATCCTCGTGTCGTTGGTTCGATTCCGACCGAAGGCACCAACCATGCCGGGCAGCAATTTTGCTGAGAGATGGATGCGCGCTTTTCTACCTGGCGGTTTGCGCGCAACATATGCGGATTTAGCTCATCTGGTAGAGCGCCACCTTGCCAAGGTGGAGGTAGCGAGTTCGAGCCTCGTAATCCGCTCCAAATGAACGCGCCGCTTTATGATGGATAGAGCGGCGCGTTCTCCATAAGGCGCCGTAGCCAAGCGGTAAGGCACGAGTCTGCAAAACTCTGATTCACCGGTTCGATTCCGGTCGGCGCCTCCAGAGTTTCTTTTCCCACCAAAAGCAGCGACGCCGCTTTTGGTGGGATATTTTATAGCTATGCTATAAAAAATATCGTCGAATGGCCCCGCCACTCGCCGCTGGCGCGGCAGCCGGGGCAGAAGGCCGGGCATATCCGCCGCCAGCGGCTCTATTCCTTGCATGAGCAGTGAAAGAGGGCGCTGGTTTCGCGGTTGGAAACCGGCTCTATACCGGGATCTTCTTTGTTATTGTCAAAGAGATGTGGAAACGACATTTTGGGAACGGGGGAAAGCAGACATGAAGGGGATTTATGTGATTACGCTGCCGGATCGGTCGGGAAGCAGAGGATTGAAGGAACGAATCTACCCTGAAGCCATTCGGCGGGAGCTAGCGGAGAAGGTTTCCTTCTTTGAAACCCTCGCTTCGGCGGATGAGCTGGAGCCGCGCAGGGAAGAGCTGAGGCAGGTGGAGGTGATCTTCACCACCTGGGGGATGCTCGCGCTGTCCGAAGGACAGATCCAGGACTATTTCCCCAGCCTCAGAGCGGTGTTCTATGGCGCAGGCACGGTGCAGGGCTTTGCCCGCCCCTATCTGAACCGTGGGGTAAGGATATTCAGCGCAGCGAGCGCCAATGCTTTTCCGGTAGCGGAATACACGGCGGCGCAGATTGTCCTGGCCAACAAGGGCTTTTTCCAGGCCAGCCGCCTCTACCAGAAGCAGGAGATGAAGGCGGCGCGTGCGCATGCCATGGCGATGCCGGGCAACTACGGGACGAAGGTGGGCATTATCGGGGCCGGGATGATTGGGAAACGGGTGATCGGCCTGTTAAAGAATTACCGGCTGGAGATCGAGGTGTTCGACCCGTTTTTACCGCAGGATCAGGCGGACGCCCTTGGCGTATGCAAGACAGAGCTGCCGGAGCTGTTCAGCGAGTGCCAGGTGATCTCCAACCACCTGGCGAACAACGATCAAACGCGCGGGATGTTGGATTATGCGCTCTTCTCCCGGATGAAGCCCAGCGCGGTTTTTATCAACACCGGCCGCGGCGCGCAGGTGGTGGAGGCGGATCTGGTCCGCGCGCTGCGCGAGGAGCCGGGCCGCACGGCGGTGCTCGATGTTACCGATCCCGAACCGGTGCAGGAGGGACATCCCTTTTATGAACTTCCCAACGTGATTTTAACGCCCCATATCGCCGGGAGCATGGCTGGCGAGCTGGCCCGGATGGGAACGTTTATGCGGGACGCCTTCCTCTGCTATGAGAAGGGGGAGCCCTCCGGTTATGAGGTGACGCTCCCGATGCTGGAGACAATGGCCTAGAACGGAAAAGACAAGAAGTTTTTAAAGAAAAAGAAAGGCGGCTGGCGGCAATGACAGGTTTGGTATCCGTTACGTTTCGTGAGCTTTCCCCAAAGGCGATCCTCGCGCTTGCAAAGCAAGCGGGACTGGAGGCGCTTGAGTGGGGCGGGGATATCCATGTTCCGGCCGGGGAGATAGAGACGGCGCGGCAGGTCGGGGAGGAAACCCGCGCGGCCGGGCTAGCGGTGCTCTCTTATGGAAGCTATTACCGGCTCTGCGCGCAGGATCCGCCGGAGAAGACGTTTATGCCGGTGCTGGAAACGGCCCAGGCGCTCGGCGCGCCCAACATCCGCATTTGGGCGGGCGGCAAAACGCCTGAGGAGGCGGATGCCGCTTACCGGCAGGCGGCCGCCAGGGAGCTGGAGTTGGTTTGCGGCCTGGCCGGGAAGGCGGGGCTGACCGTGAGCCTGGAATACCACCGGGGCACGCTGACCCAGACGGCCCCCAGCGCGCTGGCGCTGATAGAGGCGGCCGCCAGCCCGAACCTTTCGCTCTATTGGCAGCCAAACCCCGATATTTCTTATGCGCAGAACCTGGAGGAGCTCCGGGCGGTCAAGGGCCGGCTTTCCCATCTGCATGTTTTCCATTGGCGCAATCCGGAGAATACGCGCTATCCGCTGGCCGAAGGCGCGCAGGAGTGGCGCGGTTATATCGAGGAGGCCGGAAAGGATCATGGGTATCTGATGGAGTTTGTGCGGGATTCAAAGACGGAGCAGTTCTTGGAGGATGCGCGCGTCCTCCAAGGGTGGCTGAATTAACAGCCTTACAGGACAGGAGGGGCCGTTATGCGGGAAGAGGAAAAGATCCGGGCGGGAATTTTGTTCAATCCCGGTGATCCGGAGTTAAGGGCTATCAAGCTGAAAACGCACAATCTGAACGTGGATTATAACCGCACCTATGAGGATGAAACGGAAAAACGGGCGGCCATCCTCTCCGAAATTCTTGGCGAGTTTGGAGAAGGCGGTTTTATCCAAGGCCCTATCGCTTTTCATTATGGGAAGCACACCCGGATAGGCAAGCATTTTTTTGGGAATATTAATCTGACGGTTCAGGACGACGCGGAGGTGATGATTGGAGACCATTGCAACTTCGGTCCCAACGTGACGATTGTCACCCCGATTCATCCCATGCTGCCGGATGAACGCCGGGAGATGCGCGCGGCGGACGGGGAGAAGAAACGCTTTTGCTATGCAAAACCCGTCCGCATCGGGAATGATTGCTGGCTTGGCGCTTCGGTGACGGTCTGCCCCGGCGTAACCATCGGGGATAATTGTGTGATTGGCGCGGGCAGCGTGGTGACGAGGGATATTCCGGAAAACAGCTTTGCCGCGGGCGTCCCCTGCAAGGTGATCCGCGCGCTGACCCAGGCGGACAGCATGAAATATAAGCCGGAAATATTGGCGGACAACGCCGTGATCGAAGAGGATTGAAAAATAGATGGGGAACAGCGATAATCTCCGCCGTTGCCAGTTTTATTTTATCAACTTAAAGTATAATTGATAAAAAATATTAGATTTGTAAAAACTGAATGGGCATAGGGAAGGTTTTTAGGCGTTCTCTGTTCATGCCTATAGAAAAAGAGCAGCCTGCAACGATACGCAAGGAACCGCCGGTTCTTCGCGTGTGGCAGGCTGCCTTTTTTGCAGGCGGCATTTATGAAAAATTCAAGATTCAAAGAAGGCGCTATAAAAAACGAACAGAAAACAACGCGGTAATTCTTGATAACCAGCCAAATAACAGAATAATTGAGGAACAGAGAAAAGAATAAATTTGGATATTGTATAACCGGAAATTGCATGCTATAATCAGGAAAATTCGCAAAACCTCCGGCTGTGGATCGCCGCCGCCGGGATAGAGAACTTCATTTTGAACGGAGGAATGCCTCCATGACAAGGGACATGACGGCGGGATCGCCCGCTAAACTCATTTTCCATTTTACCCTCCCCTTGATTTTCGGCAATCTGTTTCAACAGCTTTATTCTATGGTGGATACCGTTCTGGTTGGCCGCTTCTTGGGAAAAGAGTCGCTCGCGGCGGTGGGCTCGACCGGATCGCTGAATTTTTTGCTGATCGGCTTCTGCCTGGGCTTGTGCAGCGGCTTTGCTATCCCAGTGGCGCAGCGCTTTGGCGGCAAGCGGACGGAAGAGCTGCGGCAGGCGGTGGGGAACATCATTTGGCTGGTGCTGGCGGCGTCGGTATTCTTTACCGTGCTGACCGTTCTGCTCTGCCGCCCGATGCTGGCGGCCATGCACACACCGGAGGATATTTTGGAAGAAGCCTATTGGTACCTAGTGGTCATCTTTGCCGGGATTCCCGCCACCTTTTTCTATAACATCCAGGCGGCGCTGCTGCGCGCGCTGGGGGACAGCCGGACGCCGGTCCTTTTCCTCATGCTCGCTTCGCTGGTCAACATCGCGTTGGATTTTGTGCTGATCCTCGCAACGCCGCTGGGGGCGGCCGGGGCGGCGCTGGCAACGGTGATTTCGCAGCTTCTGTCCGGGCTCGCTTGTTTTTTCTTTATCCGGAAAAGATTTGAGATCCTTCATCTTTCCAAAGAACATTTCCGGCTCCGGCCGGACTGCATTCGGGAGCTTTGCGGAGTAGGCATCCCCATGGGACTACAGATTTCCATTACGGCTATTGGCAGCATTCTTTTGCAGGTTTCGGTTAATGCGTTGGGCTCCCTGGCGGTCGCCGCTGTCACGGCGGCCAGCAAGCTCTCGATGTTGTTTTGCTGCACCTTTGATGCGTTGGGTGTGGCGATGTCTACTTACGGCGGGCAGAACATTGGGGCCGGACGGGTGGAACGGCTGAGTCCGGGACTGCGCGCGGGAATGCTTCTCGGCAGCGCCTACGCGGTTGCCGCGCTGGGGGTTATCCTGCTGTTTGGACGGGCGCTGGTGACGCTGTTCATAGACCGAGGGGAGACCGGGTTGATTGAGAATGCCTATCAATTTTTGTACACCGGGGCCCTCTTCTACATACCGTTGGTAGGAGTCAACGTCTTCCGGCTGCTTATTCAAGGGATGGGCTACAGTAAGATGGCGGTGATAGCGGGCGTCTGCGAGATGGCGGCCCGCGGCCTCACCGGCTTGTTCCTGGTTCCGGCCTTTGGCTTTACCGCCGCCTGCTTCGCCAGCCCGATTGCTTGGATCATGGCCGATCTCTTTCTCGTTCCCGCCTATTTTTATCTTTGCCGCCACCTCAGCCGTTGGGGGACGGCCTGACGAGGCGGGAGGGATCTTGGCGGCTGACGGCGGTTTTGTCATTTAGGGGGGCATCCATCCGGGTTTCCCCGTTCCCGCTGTCCGCTCGGTACTGCGAGGGGGAACAACCCATCGTTTGGGAAAAGACGCGGCTGAAATAGAGGGGGTCATCATAGCCGGTCAGGCGGGCTACCTCCCCAATGTTATAAGAAGAATAGGAGAGTAGCTCCCGCGCCTTGTTGATCTTGAGGCGGATGAGGAACTGCCGCGGAGAACAGCCGGTATAGGCGCGGAAGCTGCGGATGAACCAGCAGACCCCCATATGGCAGCTGCGCGCATAGTCTTCCACCGTCCGGTTTTGGGAGAGCTCCTCGTGCATCTGCTCAATGACCGCCTCGATCTGCCGGTTGCGGGAGGCCGCTGGTCCCGCCGGTTCGCGGGCGGCCCGCCCCATGAGCAAAAACATCTCCTGCGCATAAGCGCCGCAGAGCGGCTCATAGCCGTCGCGCCCCAATTGCAGCTCGCGGATGATGCGCTCAAACAGACGGGAATAGTCCTCCCGTATTCCAACGCTGCGCCCCCGCCCATCCGGGCCCGGCAGCAGCCCGGCCATGTAGTCCTCCGCCTCGCTCCCGGTGAAGTGGAGCCAGTAAATATCGGGATGATCCTCCAGCCGGTAGCGGTAGGCTTGCGGCTCGCCCGGCCGGTAGACGAATATCCGCCCCTCCGGCAGCATGCGGGAGGGGCTCTCATAACCGAAAGAGGCCCGCCCGGCCGCCACAAAAAGCAACTGATAGTCGCGCCGCCCGCCCGGCCGCAGGGTCGTATAGTCCGGGCGGCTTTGCAGCCGGTAATGCCCGCAGCTATTGACGACGATCGGCCGATCGCTGCGGCAGCCGTCCCGATCGGTGTCCTGCGCATAGCCCGCGTTGTTGTACATGGAAAAACGCCTCCCTCCGGTTTCTCCTATCGTATCATTTTGTCTATGTTTTCGTCAATTCTTTTCATAGCCTTTTAGCAGCCGGTTCGCTATGATGGAGACAGAAGATACACCCCATTTAAAAAAAGATAAAAAACCGAGGAAGGGAAGGAATCGCTATGGTTATTCAGCCGTTCTTTGAGGATCCCAGCGTCCTGCACGTAGGGACCGAGCCGATCCGCTCCTATTTTGTCCCCTGCGCTTCGCTGGAGGAAGCCAAGGGCTGCCGCACCGCCTCCTCCCGCTTGCAGCTGTTAAACGGCGAGTGGGAATTCAGCTACTATGAAAGCCCCTATCTTCTGCCGGAGGGCTTCTTTTTGCCCGGAGCGCCCTGGCCGGAAAGCGTGGCCATGCCGGTTCCCTCCGTTTGGCAGAACCATGGGTTCGACCGGCACCAGTACACCAACATCAACTATCCGTTCCCCTATGATCCGCCCTATGTTCCCCGCGAGAACCCGGTGGGCGTTTACCGCCGTTCCTTCCTTGCCGGGTCTTGGGAGGGGAAACGCTACCTCAACTTTGAAGGGGTCGATTCCTGCTTCTATGTCTGGCTGAACGGCGCGTTTGTGGGCTACAGCCAGGTTTCCCACTCGACCAGCGAGTTCGACGTCACCCGCTTCTTAAAGGAAGGGGAGAACACCCTCGTAGTCGCCGTTCTGAAATGGTGCGACGGCAGCTACTTGGAGGATCAGGACAAGCTGCGGACATCCGGCATCTTCCGGGATGTTTACCTGCTCTCCCGCCCGCAGGCGCACATCCGGGATTACACGGTGACGGCGGCTCTCTCGAAGGATTACCGGCGTGCCGATGTGGAGGCCCGCTTTGACTTTTGCGGCGGGGAGGTCCCGGTGGAGTGCGCGCTGCTTGCGCCCTGCGGCCGGGAGCTCGGCCGCGCCCAGGTGAAGGAAGGCCGCGTCTCCTTCCCGGTGGAGGATCCGGAGCTCTGGAATGCGGAGGTCCCGGCGCTCTATACGCTGCTCATCTGTTCGGAGGGGGAGATCGTCTCCCAGCGCGTGGGTATCCGTGAAATCCATGTGGAGAACCGCACCGTCCTCCTCAACGGGGCGAAGGTGAAGCTGCGCGGCGTGAACCGCCACGACAGCGATCCCTTCACCGGCCCAGCCATTTCGGTCGAACAGGCCCTTCGTGACCTGCGGCTGATGAAGGAGAGCAACGTCAACGCCGTCCGTACCAGCCACTACCCGAACGCCCCCTGGTTCCCGCAGCTCTGCGATGAATACGGGTTGTACCTCATCGATGAATCGGACATTGAATCCCACGGAAGCTGCTCGCTCTACTACGGCGAGAAGGAGGGCTGGGAGGAGAACCATGACCGCATTATGGCCAACTACGGCCGCACCGCGCGCGACGAACGGTTTGAAGCGGCCATCATCGACCGGGTGCAGCGCTGCGTTTCGCGGGACAAGAACTGTCCGAGCGTGCTGATTTGGTCGCTGGGCAACGAGTCCGGCGGCGGGCACGGCTTTGAAAAGGCGGCCGCCTGGATCAAGGAGACCGACCCCACCCGGCTGGTGCACTATGAAAACTGCTATGTGGGTACGCCGGATTGGAAGATGGACGCCTCCGACCTCGATCTCTACAGCCGGATGTATCTCTCGTTGGCGGAATGCCGCCAATATCTGGAGGATGAGAGCCGCAAGGAGCCGCTGGTGCTCTGCGAATATATCCATGCCATGGGCAACGGCCCCGGAGGCGCGGAGGAATACCAGGAGCTGATTGAAGGGTACGACAACTTTGTAGGCGGCTTCGTTTGGGAATGGTGCGATCATTCCGTCTACATGGGCCGGACCAACGAGGGGAAGGCAAAGTTCTACTATGGCGGCGATTTCGGCGAATTCCCGCATGACGGCAACTTCTGCATGGACGGCCTGGTTTATCCCGACCGCACCCCCCACACCGGCCTGCTGGAATATAAAAACGTCATCCGCCCGGCGCGCGCGCGCTGGAACGGGGATGGGAGTATCACCGTCGCCAACAAACTGGCCTTCCAAAACCTGAAGGATGCGCTGACCGCCCGCTATGAGCTGACGCAGGATGGGGAACTGGTCGCCTCCGGCGAGCTGCCCGCCCTCGACTGCGCGCCCGGCGAAAGCGTGGATGTCCGCATGGACTGCGCCATTCCAGAGAGCGGCCGCTGCTGCCTGCGCATCGTCTATTTGCAGAAGGAGGATGCGGGGCTTTTGAAGGCCGGGCATGAGCGCGGCTTCGATCAGCTCGAAGTGCGCGCGGCGAAGCGCGCCGTTTCGCTGCCCGCCCCCGGCGCGGTTTCGGTCGCCGAAGGCGAACGGGAGATCGTGGTGACAGGCCCCGATTTCCGCTATGTGTTTGATACCCACCTGGGGACCTTCTCGCAGCTGGTCAAGGGGAACCGCACGCTGCTCTGCCGCCCGATGGAATACAACATCTGGCGCGCGCCGACCGACAACGATCGCAAGCTGCGGCTCATCTGGCAGCGGGCGGGCTATGACCGCGTTCTCACCCGCACCTACGCAAGCAGCGGCCGGGTGGAAAATGGGGTTGCCGTGATTGAGTGCTCACTCTCGCTGGCCCCCGTCTATCTGGAGCGGGTATTGACCATCCATGCCGTCTATACCGTCGGCGGGGATGGGGCGGTCCGCATGCAGCTCTCGGCCGATCGGACCGAGGTTTTGCCGGAGCTGCCGCGCTTTGGCATCCGGCTCTTCTTAGCGAAAACGGAGGACCGTGTTAGCTACCTGGGTTACGGCCCGCTGGAGAGCTATGCCGATAAGCGCGCCGCCTGCTGGTGGGGCCGCTTTGAAACCACCGCCGCCCGCAACCATGAGGACTATATCAAGCCGCAGGAGAACGGCAGCCACTTCGGCTGCGAGGAGGTCGTGCTGACTGACGCGGCCGGATGCGGCCTGAAGGCGGAGAGCGCCGTTCCCTTCAGCTTCAACGTCTCCCCCTATACCCAGGAGGAGCTCACCCAAAAGATGCACAACTTTGAGCTGGAGGAGAGCCCCTGGACGGTGCTTTGCCTGGATGCCGGCCAGAACGGCATCGGCACCAATAGCTGCGGCCCGCGTTTGGAAAAGGAATACCGGCTGGATAGCCCCCACCTGGAGCTGGATCTGACGCTGCGTCCTGTCGTATAAACGGAATAGGATATACTTTTAGTATAAAATCAGCTGATCGCCCGTGCCCTGGGACCGCCTGGTCCTTGGGCACGGGCGATCGGCTATTGGCTCCCGAATATTTTTTACGCCGGGGTACCCGCAGTCCGATAGGGGAGAACAGACAAACCCTTGGGAGGAAGATTGGCAAATTTGCTGATTTTAACTGGGATTTTCACTTTTTATTGACATTAATTTCCGGCTGTGCTATTCTCAAATTCCGTCTCTTAAAAAGGGAGATAGAAACAGACAGGGGGGAAAGCCTTGATTGAGCTTGCAAACATCCGAAAGTCCTTCCGCGTTTCGCGGCGCGGCGCAGGCATGAAGGCGGCGCTGGGCGCGCTGTTCCGGCGGGAATATGAGACCATCCATGCGCTGGACGGCGTCAGCTTCCGGGTGGAGGACGGCGAGATGGTCGGCTACATCGGCCCGAACGGCGCGGGCAAGAGCAGCACCATCAAGATCATGAGCGGGATTTTAACGCCGGACAGCGGGGAATGCCGGATCAACGGCCGTACCCCCTGGCAGCAGCGCCGGGAGCACGTGAAGGAGATCGGCGTTGTGTTCGGCCAGCGCTCCCAGCTCTGGTGGGATGTGCCGGTCATCGATTCCTTCGAGCTGATCCGGGATATCTATGAGGTGGAGGAATCCGCCTACCGCAAAAACCTTGGGCGGCTCACCGAGCAGCTGGAGCTTTCCAAAATTCTGCGCACCCCAACGCGCCAGCTCTCGCTGGGACAGCGGATGCGGTGCGAAATCGCGGCGTCGCTCCTGCACAGCCCGAAGATTTTGTTTCTGGATGAGCCGACCATTGGGCTGGACGCCGTTTCCAAAATCGCCGTCCGGGAGTTCATCCGGCGCTTGAACCGCGAGGAGGGCGCCACCGTTTTATTGACGACCCACGACATGCAGGATATCGAGGCGCTCACCGAGCGGATTATCCTCATCGGGAAGGGACGCATTTTGCTGGACGGCCCGCTCTCCGCGCTGCGCAGCCGCCGCGGCAGCCAGCGGACGCTGACGGTGCGCTATGCGGGCAGCCTGCCGCAGCCCTGTCCAGGGCTGCGGGTATGTGAGAAGCGGGAGGATCGGGCGGTGCTGGAGGTGGATACGGCGGCGCTTCCCGTATCTGAAGCTATCGCCTGGCTTTCCGGCCGGGTAGAGCTGAACGATCTTTCGATTGACAGCCAGAGCATTGATAGCCTGGTGGCCGAGCTCTACCGGGAGTATGCGATATGAGCGCGCGCGGCGGTTCCCTGCGCCGGGCCGGTAAATACGGCTCTATCTTCCGGATCCGGTTCTTAAACGGCCTGCAATACCGCGCCGCCGCGGCTGCGGGCATTGTCACCCAATTTGCTTGGGGTACGATGGAGATCCTCATCTTTTCCGCCTTCTACCAGGGAAACGCGGATAGTTTTCCGATGGAGATGGCGGCGCTCTCCTCCTACATCTGGCTGCAACAGGCGTTTCTCGCGCTGTTCATGAGCTGGTTCTATGAGGGGGAGATCTTTAGCCTGATTTCCAGCGGAAACGTGGCCTATGAGCTGTGCCGGCCGCTGGATCTCTATTCTCTCTGGTTCCTCCGGTCCATGGCGCTGCGCCTTTCGCGGGCGCTGCTGCGGTGTGCGCCCATTCTGCTGGCGGCCGTCCTGCTGCCCGCCCCCTATGGGCTGGCGCTTCCGGCGAGCCCGGCGGCCTTCGGCTGGTTTCTCCTCAGCATGCTGCTGGCCTTCCTGCTGGTCGTTTCGCACACGATGCTGGTCTATGTCCTTTGCTTTTTCACCATCGATTACCGCGGCGTCCGGATGGTGGCGGACAGCCTTTCGGAGTTTTTGTCCGGGGCCGTCATCCCGCTCCCGTTCCTGCCCGGCCCGCTCTGCGCCCTTGCGAAATGGCTGCCCTATGCGAGCATGCAGAACATGCCGTTTCGGATATACAGTGGGGATATTGCAGGGATGGAATTACAAAACGGTCTGCTTTTGCAGCTCTTTTGGCTGGCCATTTTTTACCTGTTGGGCCGCCTGCTGCTGCATAGAGCGCTCCGGCGTGCGGTTGTGCAAGGAGGTTAGGCGGGCGATGAAGCTCTATCTGCGCTATCTGTCCATCCATTTCAAGGGGATGCTGCAATATAAGCTCTCCTTCCTGCTCTCCTCGGCGGGGCAGCTGTTACACGCCTTTTCCTCGCTGCTGGGGCTCTATTTTCTGATGAACCGTTTTCACACGGTGGCAGGCTTCAGCCTGCACGAAGTGCTGCTCTGCTATGCGGTGGTGATGAGCGCCTTTGCGCTCGCCGAGATGTTCGCCCGCGGGTTCGACATGTTTGCGGGGATGATTGGCAACGGGGAGTTTGACCGCATCCTAGTCCGGCCGCGCGGGGCCATTTTCCAGGTGCTGGCCGCCCGGCTGGAGCTGACGCGCTGGACCAAGCTCCTACAGGCGCTTCTGGTGCTCGCCTATGCCATGGCGGTGGGCGGCGTGCGGTGGGATGGGCTGCGCATCCTCGGACTTCTCTTTATGATCCTGGGAGGAACGGCGATGTTTTCCGGGCTGTTCTTAGTCTATGCCTCCTTCTGCTTCTTCACGCTGGAGGGGTTGGAGTTTATGAACATCTTCACCGACGGCGGACGGGAATACGGCCGCTACCCCGTTTCGATCTATGGCAAGCGGCTGCTGCGCTTTTTCACCTTTGTCGTCCCAATGGCCTGCTTCCAATATTACCCCTTTCTCTATCTCATCGGCCGCAGCAGCAATCCGGCCTGCCTGCTGGCTCCCGCCGCCTGCTTCGTGTTTCTCATTCCCTGCTATGCCTTTTGGCGCTTCGGCCTGCGGCGCTACCGGTCCACCGGGAGCTGAGAAAGGGACTGTAAGGCTTCATAAAGAAGTTAAGGGCAAGGCGGATCACGATGGTCTGCCTTGCCCTTTTATACGGTGTAACAACTATGACGCTTTCGAGGAAAGCGCCGGTGAGGGAGAGCGGTAAACGGGGAGTTAGTTATGCGTTTTCATTTAATTTAGCGTATACATAGGTATCTTTCCAAATTGCTTTTTCGGTTTCATCTTTCCAGAAATACACATTTTTTCTAAAATGCGCTTCACGCTGAAAACCTAACGCTTCAAGTAACTTCCATGAACGCCTGTTGCCGGGATCGCATTCTGCATATATCCTGTGTACGCCGTTAGAAAATGCCTGTTCGATTAAAGCGTTGCAGCTTTCGGCAGCATAGCCATATCCCCAATAATTTCGATTAAATACGTAACCTATTTCGAGGGCTTCAAAGTCGCGCTTGCCCATATATACATTCCCAATCATTTTGTGGGAGTGCTTCAATTCAACAGCAATCATTTCATCTGTACCAATGCGCCATTCAAGATTTTCCTTTGTTTCAGCAAAGGTTAGCGGTTTATATGGTTCATATTTCACCACTTCTTTATCCGATAAATATTCAAATAAGTCCTGTACATCTTCTTTTTTGTATCTTCTCAAAATTAACCTTTCCGTTTCCGCTATCATGATTTTGTTCTCCATGGTCTCATCTTCCTTAAACCTCATATTTAACCGGCGGTATCCTCGATACGATCGCACTGGTAGAAATAGGAGAAGCTCATATCGGAGGAATCGATGGTGAGCTGCTTCCCCTCATAAAAATTGAGCTGGTAGGAAATTCCGTTCTCAAATTGGAGGCGTACCCAATCGCTCGCGGTTTTCCCCTTGAGCGGTTCCGGAAGCTGTCCGTGCGGGACTTTCCGGCTGGTCCCGCCCTTGAGATTGAGTCCCCGCAGGCGGGAAACGGCCGCTTCCAGCTCTTCCGGTTGGACGGCGCGCTCCAGCGATTGGGGGCGCTTTCCCTCGCCGCCGAAGTTCATGCGGATAATGCCCTGGGGATTCATCGACCCCAGCCAGGCGATCCCGGCCGGATAGGTACCGACAATCCCGCTCAGCGCTTCATCGAAAATCACGGCGGCCGTCGGGGCGGCGCAATACCGGCCGTCCGCAACCAGGTTGCGGGTGGTTTTTGAAGTCTGATATTCGTGCTTTGAACCGTCCTGTAGGCGGAGCTGCAACAGCACCTTGCCGCCCTCCATCGGGTCGGTGGAGGGATTCAGGCCCTCCGGCGCGCTGTTGATGAGGTTGAGGAGCTTCACCTGGTCCTCCGGCTTGGTAACACGCGCCCAATAGCCGTCCTGAAAAAGATTGTATTCGGCCACCTCGCCGGCAGAGACGGCCAGCGCCGGGGGATTTTCCGGCTTTGGGAGAATGGCCGGGCCGTTCAGAAGCAGGAGCCCCTCCTCCCGGAGATAGTTCAGCTCCTGTATCTGGAGATACGCGTTCAGCTTTGCATCATTCTCCTCCTGCACACGCTTCACCGCAGGCAACGCATCGACTTTATTAACCAGCTGGAGGTAATTTTCCTCTGCCTTGCCCTCCGGCATTTCGAGATAGGAGGCCGAGCCGAGCGTACCGAATACGCTGCCGCTGCCCGTCAGACACAGCTTGACGGTGGCCTCCTGAGTGGTGACGGCCAGATAGTGTTTCAGGCCCATGCCCGTGCCGGGATTGGCCCGTCCGTCGTTTTCCAGCAGGGTGATCCCGTTTAACAGCGCCGTCAGCTCCGGGTAGTAGGCAGGATCGATCGGGATGGGCGCAAGCGAAAAGTCCGGCCCGTCTGCATCCCCCTCCCAGGGGTTGACCCAGACAGCCTGCATGGATTCCACCGCATCGACCGTAAGGCCGGAGAGGAAGGCGTTGATATCCGCAGCGGTAGCCTGCCGCTTGCTGTCCGGGTGCATCTCCCAGGAGCGGGCGGACGGCGCGGAGCCTGTTTCCGCACCGGCGGCGGGCATGGCCAGCAGCAGGCAGAACGCCAGGCAAAGCAGCAGAGAAAGGAAACGGCGGGATGAACACATGGAAGAACCCTCTTTCATCAGAATGAATCGAGCGGCGGCTTTCGGTCGGTGGAATCGAACAGCCGGTAGGTTTCTAACTCTTTCATTTGTCTTAAGCGGGAGAGAACTCCCGTTTGGAGAAATCCTTCGGCCTGCAAAGGCCGAAATAAGCGGAGCCTTGGCTGCGGGATGCGGACAAATTTGACTTTTTAAAACCTAAAACGCCCCTTGCAACTAAAAGTTGCGGGATAGTAGGTGGTTTTTTGTCTGGAAAGGCTGCTATAATAATTCCCAAAGAGACGGAATGGCTGCGCTGCCGGAACGGCGCGGGTATTCTGAGAGGAGCGAAAATGGATGACTTTGGGATCGCGCGTGAAGAAGCTGCGCAGGGAGAGAGGCTTAACGCAGGAATATCTGGCCGAACGGCTGCATGTTACCCGGCAGGCGGTCAGCAAATGGGAAAATGATCGGGCGCAGCCCTCGATGGAGAAGCTGCTGGAGCTGTCGGCTCTCTTTGAAATCCCTCTCCCGCAGCTAACCGGAACGGCCGCGCCGTCCGCCATGGAAGCGGTCCGGCCGCCCAAACCGATCTGGAAGCTCCTTTTCTTCCTGACGGCGGCGCTGCTGGCGGCCGTACTCCTGCTTTGGAGATTGTCCGTGCGGACGCCCTCGGCAGAATCGGTTTCCCCCGGCCCCGTTTATGAACGTCTGAGCGATCGCCTGCTCGGCGAGGAGCTCTCCCATCTTCCGGATGGCCGCAGCGTTTGGATCCGGCTGGTGATGCGGGAGGGGGAGTATTTTACGGAGGATTGGGAGGAGTATCTGCCGGGCGGCGGGATTTATCCGATCAACTACCGGGGCAGCTACCGGCTGGAGGTGTGGGAGGAGAGCGGAAAATGTCTGGATTCCTACCGGCTGGATGGGGATTTTGGAGGCGATCCGCTCAATTTCCCCGGTGAGGTGGACATCGGCCTCTTTGATTATAACTGGGATGGCCTGCCGGAGTTCACCATTGGGCAATATGGCAGTTCGAGTATTCTCCTTTACCGCCTCTATACCCTCGGCGGCGATGGAACGATTCATCCAAGCTGTCCGGAGCTTATCGGCGACAGCAGCAACCGCGACGCCTTTTCCATCGTTTTCCCGCGCCGGAAAGAGGAAGAGGGCAAGGGGTTCCATACCTTCTGGTGGAATAACGCTGCCGGTTCGATGGAGGAAACGGCCTACCGGTGGGAGGCGCAGGCCGGACAGTTTTTAGCCGCCGGATAGGGGATTCAGGCTTTGATCATCTCGGCATAGGCCATGATATAGGGGCCGACGCCCTTGCCCTCGTCCACCTTGTACCAGTCCGCCCGTTCATAGTTGTTGAGCCCGGTGGCCTCCGCCATTAGATAGATATCCTTGAGGGCGTTTTGATGGAGCTTTTCCTCCGCCATGCAGCAGAAGGCTTTTTGGGCGGCGAGCCGGTAGGAGCCGACGGTATCCTCCAGCCAGCCCATGCGGACCGCCTTGAGAATGCAGTAGATCAGCATGGCGGTGCCGCTCGTTTCGGTCCGGTTGGTTTCGGTGAGGGGCCTGTCCACCAGGTTGCGCCACATGCCGGAGGCATCCTGGAAGCGTAACATTGCGTCAAGGAAGCGCTTGAGATCCGGCTTCATCTTCTCCACATATTCGGCGGGCAGGTATTCCATCACGTTGACCTGCGCCATGGCGTACCAGCCGATCGCCCGCAGCCAGAAGAAGGGGCAGACATCCTCCCGGCTGTTCGCAGCATGGAAATAGAGGCCGGTTTGAGGGTCGGACATGTTGTCCGCCACCCAGCGGAACCGGTTATAAACCGCCTCCAGCTGGGCGGCGTCCTGCGCCTTGGCGGCATATTTGACCAAAAACGGCTGCGCCATGTAGAGGCCGTCCAGCCAGACCTTGTAGCGCGGCGGCTTGTTTTCCCGCCAGCAGTGCCAGTAGTTGCCGCCCAGCGCCTCCTCGGCATGGCAGGCGTTTACCTCGGTCAAATCGTGGTATAGGGTAGAAACCACCTGGCAGTAGGGGCTGCCGGAGGGGACGCCGCCGTTAAAACCGGCGTAATCCATCACCAGGCTGGCGGTCTTATAGCAGTCCAGGCCGTGGTAGGGGACATAGCCCGCGTGTTCGTTGAGAGCGCCGCCGGTGATCATCGAATCGATAAACTCTTTGATATAGGGCGGATATTCCGGCGCGCCGGTTTTTTCATAGATATACCGGAGCCCTTCAAAGATCACACCGTTGTAGTAGCTCCAGGAATAGAGGTAGGGCTCCCCGTTTTCCTTGCTGCGGTGCTCGTTGTCCCAGGAAAAGAAGCGGTTGCCGCTGGTGACGATGGGAGCGGGCCGGTTGACGGCGGAATGCACCGTCAGCTCCTCGATAAAGGTTTTGGACTTTTCCAGGGCGGCTGCCGTCCTGTCCTGCATCAGTTGCTCCATAGCCGGTGAACCTCCTTAAAAAATGGGGATGAACTCTTGTGGAATCCCCGCATCCTTCGCCGCTGCCGCAGCCGGCCGGAGCGAAGAAACCGATCGTATCTGTGCCGGAAACTCTGGGAAAGGCGCGCTTCGCCCTTTTGGGGATCGTCGAAGCGGCCGGGTCTACTCTTACTATAACAACATTTAAAAACGTTGGCAAGTGTTTCTTACAAGGCGAAAGGGCTTTTTATGCGCCGCCGGACCGGTTCCCGGCGGGTGGGACGAGGAAAATCATTTTAGTATAGCTTTCACGCGGCAAACGGTCTCTTTTTTGCCGGAAAAAACACTGGAAAATGGGCCGCCTATCTTTTATACTGGAAGAGATTAAGAGAAACGCAGGATTTTTGCATTTTCCAAACACTTTATCCGTAGAGGACGGCGGCCAAATGGAACAGACAAAGCAGGTATCCATCATTCATGATTTCAGCAAGGGGAACATCCCGCGCCAGATGCTGGCCTTCTCGGCCCCCTTCATGCTCTCCAACGCTATGCAGGTGCTCTATGCGCTGGTGGATATGGCGGTGGTGGGGAAGTTTGTGGGGAGCTATGGGCTTTCGGCCGTTTCGGTCGCCAGCCAGGTTTTCACCTTTATGACGATGCTCGCCCTGGGCTTTTCCACCGGCGGGCAGGTGTATATCTCCCAGCTCATCGGCAGCTCCAACCAAAAGGCCCTGAACCGGACGATCGGCACCCTCTTTTCGGTCGTCGGCCTCATGGCTGCGGTGATGACGGCCGCGGGCGTCATGCTGCGCCGTCCGGTTTTGGAGCTGCTCTCCACTCCGGAGGAGGCGTTCGCCATGGCGATGGATTATATGCTGGTTTGCAGCTGCGGCGTCGTCTTTACATATGGCTATAACCTAGTTTCTGCTATCCTGCGGGGAATGGGCGACTCGCGCCACCCGTTCCTTTTTATCCTGATAGCGTCGGCGGTCAATCTGGCGCTCGATCTGCTGTTTGTCGGCGTGTTCCGCTGGAGCGTGGCGGGCGCGGCGCTGGCGACCATTTTGGGGCAGGGGGTCTCCTTTGCCTTCGCTATCTTCTATCTGCGCGCGCACAAGGAGCATTTCGGGTTTGATTTCCGGCTGGAGAGCTTCCGGATAGACGGCGGCATCTGCCGGGCGCTGGCGCGCTTGGGGGTCCCGTTTGCGCTGCAAAGCTGCGCGATTAACCTCTCAATGCTCTTTGTCAACCGGCTGGTGAACGGCGTTGGCGTTTACGCATCGGCGACCTTTGGCGTTGGAATCAAGCTGGATGACATCATTAACAAGGTGACGCAGGGGATTAACTTCGCCGTCTCCTCGATGGTGGGGCAGAACATTGCGGCGAAGGAGTACCGGCGCACGCGGCAGATTTTTTTCTGGGGCATCGGACTGAGCGCGGCGTGCTATCTGATTTTCTCGGCGGTTTATCTGCGGTTTTCCCGGCCGATGTTCGGCTTTTTCACCAGCGATGCGCCGGTCGTCGAGCTGGCTCCGGTGTTTGTTTCCGCAATCATCTGGAGCTTTCCGGCCATGGCGCTTATGCGCGGGACCAACGGGCTGATACAGGGGATCGGCAACGCGCCGCTCAGCCTCTGCTTTGCGCTGCTGGACGGCTTTGTTTTCCGCATTGCCTTCAGCTATCTGCTTGGAACGGTCATGGGCCTGGGGCTATACGGCTTCTTTTTGGGCTATGGCCTGGCCGCCTACGGTACGGCGGTTCCGGGGCTTCTCTACTTTTTCTCCGGGAAGTGGGAGAAGCGCAGGCTTGCAATCGAGTCCCGGTAGAAAGGGGCGGCCCCGGCTGCCTCCGAACGAAGAAGGAGGGGGGAAACCCGGTGGAGAAGGGGAAACAGGGGGGCTGCCTCGCCCTCTGCTGCGCCGCGCATTTCGCGGTGGATTTTGCCTGCGCCTTTCTGCTGTTGGGCCTGCTGCCGGAGGGAGGGAACCGCCCGCTGTGGTTCCTCCTTTATAACTTCTGCGCCTTTGCCTTGCAGATGCCGCTGGGGCTCCTGGCCGATCGTTACCGTCGCTGCCCGGCCTTAGCGTCGGCAGGCTGTTTGCTGGCGGCCGCCGCTTATCTTCTTCCCGCCTTCCCGCTTTCCGCCGCGCTGGCGGCAGGGCTGGGCAACGCGCTGTTTCATGTAGGGGCGGGTCTGGCCGTTTTGACAGAAGAGAACGGCCGCTGCGGACCGCTGGGAGCGTTTGTGTCGCCGGGGGCGATAGGGCTCTACGCCGGATCGCTGCTGGCGGGTGCTGGAAGCGGCCAGGGCCTTTCGCTTCTTCCGCCGCTGGCGCTGTTGGCGGCCGCCGCGGGGTTCCTGCGTTTAAAAACCTTCCCCTCTCTACCGGGACAGGTCCTCTTTTCCTTAGAGCTGCGGCCGGGAGAGCTTTTTCCGGCGGTTTGCATCTTTTTGGTGGTCTGCCTGCGTTCCTGGCTCTCGCTTTCGCTGCCGCTGCCTTGGAAGGGGGAGGCGGGCTGGGGGCTGGCCTTCGCCTGTGCGCTGGCGTTGGGCAAAACGCTGGGCGGCTATGCTGCGGATCGGTTTGGGCTCCTGCGCGCCGCCCTCTTGCCGCTGGGGTTCTCTGCGCTGCTGCTTCCGGTTTGCGGGCTGCCGGTTCCCGGCCTGCTGGCCGTGCTGCTGCTGAACATGAGCATGCCCGTCACCCTTTGGGCGGCTGCCCGCCTTTTTCCGGGGGCGAAGGGCTTCTCCTTTGGCCTGTTGACCTTCGCGCTGTTTATCGGGTTCCTCCCTGGTTATCTCTCCGCCGGTCCGGCGCTTCCGGCGGCCGGGGCGGCCGTGGGGGCCGCTGTCTCTCTCCTCCTATTGGGGGCGGGGCTTCGGAGGCTGCCATGAACCGCCTTCCGGAGGCCCTTGGGTGGTCGCTTCTGCTGACGCTGCTGTTGGAAACGGCCTTTTTCTTTCTCTGCGGGAAGCGAGACCGAAAGGATCTATGTCTGCTCTGGCTGCTCAACGGGATGACCAATCCTCCGGTTGTGCTGTTTTATTCGTTGGCGTCGGCCGTCTCGCTGAACCGGACGGCAGCCGCTGCCTTGCTGGAGGCCGCCGCCATTGCGGCGGAGGGCTGGTGCTACCGGAGGTATGGGCGGACAGTGCGCCGTCCCTACCTATTTTCGATAGCGGCGAACCTGTTTTCCTACGGCGTGGGCTGGATGCTGGGGAGGATAGGCTAGCCGGAAAGGGGAGGAGTTTATGAAGAAATGGATAGCCGGGTGTTGGATGGCCGTTTTGCTGCTGGCGCTGCTGTCGGCCGGGGTCTATGCGGACGTGATTGTAGAGCCGGAGGGCAGCTTTTACCGGCGGCACGCAGAAGAATGCCGCCCGTTATTCCGCCGGTACCAGGCGAACGGGGAGGAGGGCTATATCGTCCTCTTCGACCGGCCCGGCGGCTATGCGGTGGCGAACGTTTCCAACGGCTTTACCTTTACGCTCACCTATCTCTACTCTGGACGGGAGGAATGGGGCTACACCGAGATAGGCGGAAAAGAGGAAGGGGTTTCATCCCGCCTGGAGGGGACGGCGGCGGGCTGGATAGCGCTTTCCGATCTGCGGCCGGTTTATGACAGCATCGCTTTCCGGGAGGATCATGCGGAAGAACTGGTTCCCTTCTCTGGGGAATTGGACACGCTCCTTTCAGCCGGGAAAGCGTTTATCTGGTATTATCCCGGCGCGCCGGCGAGCGGAAGCGTTTTGGAGGAGCTGGACGGCCTTTCC
Source organism: Provencibacterium sp. (assembly GCA_022793895.1). GTDB lineage: Bacteria > Bacillota > Clostridia > Oscillospirales > Ruminococcaceae > Harryflintia. Next base: position 20,186 of record JAAWDS010000049.1, read on the forward strand.
GTTGAGCTCTGCTATACCGATACGGACGGCCGCCTCTGGGGCTGGGTAGGCGCTTACTGCGGCTGGCGGGATATTTGGCTCTGTCTCAGCGACCCGGATGAGGAAAACCTGCCGGTAGTGGAGCCGAACCAGCCGCCGCTCATTCCTGCGCAGCCCGCCCCGCCGGTTCCGGCGCCCTATCTGCGGATCCTTTTCGCAATCGTTCTGGCTGCGTTTGCGGTTGGGATAACCGCCGCGCTGCTGCGGATTTTCTGGAAGCAGGAAAAACGTTAATCCCCCATTTTAAAGGGAGAGCGCGTTACAGAATGAAATTTCCGCCTTGTAGAAAAGAACGTGTTGCAGAAGGAAATTCTGCAACACGTTCTTTTTTCCTATTAAACAGAGGCATGAAAATGTTCCGAGAGCCAGAGGGCGACGCCGTCCGCATCGTTCCCGCCGATGATGCCGGTAGCCGCCTCCTTGAGAGCGGGCACGGCGTTTTCTACCGCATAGGCGGCGTCCGACTGCCGGAAGAGCGGGAGATCGTTGAAGGCGTCCCCAAAGCAGACGAGACGTTCACAGCCCCGCCGCTTTTGGAGCTTGCGCGCGGCCCGCGCCTTGGTCGCCTGTGCGGGCATAATTTCCAGCCAATATTCCGGCCGGTAAAGCTCCTGCTGCAAGGTGCAGCGGTAGCGCCCGTCCGCCCGGAACGCTTCAAAGGCGGGAAGCAGATCCTCCCGCTGCCCGATGCAGGTGTAATAAAACGGCTGCCCGGCATAAAGCTCATCGGGCGAAGAAAGCGGATGGAGGCGGGGATCGCCTTCGCGCTGGCGGAGGTAATGGCGCACCCCTTCGTTTTCAAAGGCGGTCTGCCAGGAGACCCGTTCGCAGCCGCCGGCAAAGGCATAGACCAGCGGATGCAGCCGGAAGCCTTCGAGCGCCGTCCGCGCATGACGGCATTCCTCTTCGGTGAAGGGGGAGGAATCCAGAATCCGTCCCGAATCCGCTTCCATGATAAACGCGCCGTTATAAACGATGACCGGCAGACGCGTGCAGAGCCCGGCCGTCACCCTCCGGGCGGAGACGAGCGAGCGCGCCGTAGCATAGGTAAAGCGCATGCCTCGGCTTATCAGATCGTTCAGCAGCGCGAGGGTGCGGGCGCTGAGTATGTCCCGGCTGTTCAAAAGCGTCCCGTCCAGGTCGGAGACATAGAGCGTGGTGTTTTCCATAGGCCCCCCTATTTTTGATTGCGGCCCGCCCCAAGGAGGCCGCCGTCCGGCGGCCCCGGCGGTTTACAGCCATGGTCCGTATGCTTTCAGCCCGACTATATCACGGTCCCCCGATGCATGTCAAGCGGGAGGGAGCTTTCAGAAGCAATAGCCTCCGCCGCCGGATTCGGAGGAAGACGTTTAACCCTTAGCCTGCCGGTCTATCCTTACCGCCCGCCGGATATCGGTTCGATAGCAGAGAACAGCGGGGAAGGGATACGGCTATAAATACCTTTCAGGTATGATGAACTATTTAACATAAGCATTTGCTATGACAAAGAAACCCGATTATAATAGAGAGGTGAAAGGGGTTATGAGACGATGCAGATGATTAAAAATAAAACCTTTGATGAGGAAAGAGCGCTGTATGGCGTGCAAAATGTAAGGGTAACGGATTGTTCCTTTGACGGCCCCGCCGATGGCGAAAGCGCCTTCAAAGAAGCGCGGGGAGTGCAGGCGGACCGCTGCTTCTTCAATCTGCGCTATCCCTTCTGGCATGATCATGGGCTGAAGATAGAGCATTCCGAGTTGACCGGTCTTTGCCGGGCGGCTCTTTGGTATTCCGAGGACATAGAGATAAACGACAGCAAGCTCCACGGCATTAAGGCCCTGCGGGAATGCAGCCGGGCAAAGCTGCGCGGATGCGATATCGTCTCCCCGGAGTTCGGCTGGTCGGGGCAGGATATCCAGCTAGAGGACTGCACCGCCGAGGGCGACTATTTTATGATGCGCTCCAGCCGCCTGGCCTTCCGGGAGGTGCGGATGAAGGGCAAATATTCCTTCCAGTATATCGAGGACGCAGTCTTTGAGAACTGCCGGTTCGATACCAAGGACGCCTTCTGGCACGCGAAAAACGTCACCGTTAAAAACAGCGTGATCAAAGGCGAATACCTCGCCTGGTACAGCGAGAATCTTACCTTTGTAGGCTGCAAAATCATCGGGACCCAGCCGCTTTGTTACTGCAAAAACCTCCGGCTCATCGATTGCGAGATGGTGGATACCGACCTGAGCTTTGAGCGTTCCGAAGTGGAGGCGACCCTTACCGCCCCTATTGCGAGCATTAAAAACCCTCTCTGCGGCCATATCTTTGTCCCGGCGGTGGGCGAGGTGATCCGGGATATCGAGGAGGCCGGCGGCGAGATTCGAATCGTGGATCCCTGCCGCTGCGCTTAAATCCAGCCGTCAAAAGCGAACCCAGAAAGAAAGGCTTTTTTATGAAAAGATGTTTTGCTTTGTTCCTAGCGGGCGTTTTCCTGCTGTCCGCTTGTTCCAAGTCCGGCGGCCCATCCGCGGTTTCCGATACGCTCTCCCCAGCCTCTTCCTCTGTTTCCAGCAGGACGGCATCCCGTTCGGAGCCCGCAGCGGAGATAAAATCCGTCTCGGAACCGGCGTCCCGCTCGGATCCGGTTTCCGAACCGGAGGCGGATCATAGCTGGCAGTTTGACACGCCTGAAAACCACGGCATGGACCCGGCGGTTTTCGACGCGCTTCATGCCGCTCTGCCTGGAACGGGGATTCATGCGGCGGTGACGGTGAAGGATGGGGCCGTCATCGATGAATATTATGAAGAGGGCTACGATGAGGACAGCATTTTTGCGATGCATTCCGCTTCCAAATCCGTCACCAGCGCCCTCATCGGCATCGCCGTCGAGGAGGGGTATATCGGGGGAGTGGACGACCTCGTTTCCGCCTATCTTCCACAGATTTTGGAGCAGGAGGATACGCGCAAGCATACGCTTACTCTCCGCCACCTGTTGACCCACACCTCCGGACTGGAGTGGTATGAGTGGGGGAGCGGCTATAGCAACTGGGCGGAGTTCCGTTCGGCGGAAAACTGGGTGGATTATATCCTGGGCCGGACGTTAATCTACGAGCCGGGCAGCCATTTTGCCTACAGCACTGGCAACACCCACCTGCTTTCTGCGGTATTGCAGGCGGCTACCGGCAAAACCCAAGAGGAATATTGCCGCATTCGCCTGTTCGATCCGATGGGCGTGAGCGAAGAGGCCCATTGGCGCGCCGATGCCCAAGGGGTGGCCGACGGCGGAAACGGGATGTTCATCTCCGCGCGGGACGCGGCAAAGCTCGGCCAGCTCTTTTTGGATGGCGGCGTCTGGAGGGGGCGGCGTTTGGTTCCCGCAGCGTGGGTAGAGGAATCCACCTCGGAGCAGAACGCCGGTCCGGGCGGCAGTACCGGCCGCTACGGCTACCAGTGGTGGATCCAAACCCATACGGCCGGGGAGAACGGAAGCTATGCCACTCCCTACCCTTCCGGGACCTATGAGGTCTACTTTGCATTCGGCCATGCGGGCCAATTTATCTATGTGGTGCCGGAGCTGAACATGGTGACGGTGTTTGCCAGCAGCTGCCAAAGCTCCTACGGCCCCCGTCCCTATTTTACCGATTACATCCTAAACGCCTATATGGGCGGCTGAGGAAGAACCCGGTTCCTTGTCCTCCTCTCTCAAAAGCGTGCCATTCCTTTCCTTTGCGCCTCCTTTTGAACACGCCGCTTTGCCCGAAAAGAGAAAGGGAAATCCTGCAACCCTGCGCCCCCGGAATGTATCCGGGGGCGCGTTGCGCTGGAAAATCCGGATTTGCAGAAGCCGGAAGGATGCAGGGCCTGCGGGGTTTGTGGACAGAACCCGCGCATAGCGGGTCCATCCGCCTGAGCTCCTGTTTTTGACAAAACGGGGCGGCCTTCATGAACTGTTCATCCCTCCTGTCTTGCAAAATCCCGACAAATTTAGTATAATGTGTGTTCAAACAGACTGTATTTTAAAAAGGATGTCATCCCCTTTGGATGGAGGTTTACATATGAGTGAAAAAGTCAAGGTCAAGGTCAGCGAAAAAGCCTTTAAACCGGAAAAAAGCGCGCCCGAACCGATCGAGCTCCCGGTCATTGCCATGCGCGGCATCGTGCTCTTTCCGAAGATGGTGCTGCATTTCGACGTGGGCCGCGCCGTATCCATCCGCGCGCTGAACGCGGCGGTGCAGGGCGACCGGAAAATCCTCATGGTTGCGCAGAAGGATACGGGGGACGATGAGATAAAGTCCGATATGCTTTATTCGGTCGGGGTGGTCGCCTCGGTCAAGCAGATCCTCAAGCCGCAGGACGACGTTTTGCGGGTCGTGGTGGAGGGGGAATACCGGGCGAAAATTTTGGAGACCACCTCTTTGGATCCCTATATCCGGGCCCGCTGCCTGGAATATCCCATGCACCTGCTCCGGCGGGGAAATTCCATCCTCTGCGAAGCGCTCATGCGGACGGTGAAGGATTATTTTGAGGAATATTGCAGCCTCTCCCCGAAAATGCCCCGTGAATTTGTCATGGGCGTTTTCATGAGCGACGACCCGGTATATATCGCCGAATATATTGCCGGGAATATCCCCATGTCGGTGGAGCGCAAGCAGGCTATTTTGGAGCAGAACAGCCCCACCAAGCGCATGGAACAGCTCATCTCCCTGCTGGAAGGGGAGAACCAGATCCTGAGCGCGGAGCAGGAGATTCAGGAGAAGGTTCGGGAAAAGATCGATAAAAACCAGCGGGAATATTATCTGCGCGAGCAGATGAAGGCCATTGCCGAGGAGCTTGACGAGGACGAGAACCCGGAAAACGAGGTGGAGGAGTACCTTAAAAAGATCGAAAAACTCGGCCTCTCCCCCGAATGCCGGGAAAAGCTGGAGAAGGAGGCGCGCCGCCTCTATAAAATGCCCTCCTCCTCCCACGAGGCGGGGGTTGTGCGCGGTTATCTGGATACCTGCCTGGAGCTGCCCTGGAACAAGAAAACCAAGGATAAGCTCGATGTGGAGAAGGCGCGCGCCCAGCTGGACCGCGATCACTACGGCATGAAGAAGGTCAAGGAACGCATCACCGAGCTCATCGCCGTGCGCAAGCTCGCTCCCGATATTAAGGGGCAGATTATCTGTCTGTATGGCCCGCCCGGCGTTGGCAAGACCTCGGTGGCGCGCTCGATTGCCAAAGCAATGGGCCGCAAATATGCCCGGCTCTCTCTGGGCGGCGTGCGCGATGAATCGGATATCCGCGGCCACCGCAAGACCTATGTCGGCTCGATGCCCGGCCGCGTCATCAACGCCGTGAAGCTCGCCGGGAGCCAGAACCCGCTCATTTTGCTCGATGAAATCGACAAGCTGGGCTCGGATTTCCGCGGCGACCCTTCCAGCGCCCTGCTGGAAGTGCTGGATTCGGAGCAGAACATCGCCTTCCGCGACCACTTCATCGAACTGCCTTTCGATCTGAGCGACGTGCTCTTTATCGCAACGGCCAACGACCTGTCCACCATCCCCGCGCCGCTGCTCGACCGGATGGAGGTCATTGAGCTTTCCAGCTATACCCGCGAAGAGAAGTTCCACATTGCCCGCAAGCACCTCATCCCCAAGCAGCTGCACAGGCACGGGCTGACGGCCCGCCAGCTCTCCTTAAAAAAGGATGCGGTCTATGCGCTGATTGACAGCTATACCAGGGAGGCGGGCGTCCGTTCGCTCGAACGGGAAATCGCCTCGGTGATGCGCAAATGCGCCGCAAAAATAGCGGCGGGCGAGTGCGAGAAGCTCAGCGCCGACGCGGCGAAGATCACCGAGCTGCTCGGCACGCCGAAGTATAAGCCGGATGAGCTCGACTCCTTCGATCAGGCGGGCGTTGTCAACGGCCTGGCCTGGACCTCGGTGGGCGGCGAGCTGCTGCAAGTGGAGGTCTCGGTCCTCAAGGGCTCCGGAAAGATCGAGCTGACCGGCAGCTTGGGCGATGTGATGAAGGAATCCGCCCAAACGGCGGTCAGCGTGGTGCGGCGCATCGGCGCTCAGTATGGCATTGATCCCGATTTCCATAAGGATTGTGATATCCATATCCACTTCCCGGAGGGGGCGGTTCCCAAGGATGGGCCGAGCGCGGGCATTACCATCGTCACCGCCCTGGTCTCGGCGCTTTCGGATACCAAGGTCCGGCACGACGTCGCCATGACCGGGGAGATCACGCTGCGCGGCCGGGTGCTCCCCATCGGCGGGCTGCGCGAAAAGACGATGGCGGCCTACCGCAACCGCATCCAAACGGTCATCATCCCGAAGCAGAATGAGCCGGATATCGAGGACATGGAGCCGGTGGTGCGCGAGACGCTCGCGCTCAAGCCGGTGTCGGCCATTGAGCAGGTGCTGGAGATCGCGCTGCTGGAGCGTCCGAAGCCGCTTGCAAGCGAACAGCCTGCGGCCGATCCCGATCCGGTCCTGCTGCCTCCGGCCGGGCTGGGCGGGGCCGGGGCCTCCTGCTCCCTGCCGCAGTGAAGAGGCGGGGCTTTCTCCGGACGTCCGCACATCATGGAAGAAAGGTGGGGTTCTATCGATGAACTACCCGAATATCGCCTTTGAAACCTCATTTGGCAGAAGCAGCCAACTCCCTGCCTCCACCTTGCCGGAGGTGGCCTTCGCCGGGCGCAGCAACGTTGGAAAGTCCTCGATGATCAACCGGCTTTTCTCCCGCAAAAATCTGGCGCGGGTCAGCTCCGTTCCCGGAAAAACCGCCACCATCAACTTTTTCCGGCTGGAAAACCTGCGCTTCGTCGATCTCCCCGGCTATGGCTACGCCAAGGTTTCCAAGGGGGAGAAGGAGCGCTGGCGCGACCTGGTCGGCGGCTATTTCGCCCAGGGGCGGGATGTGGCCCTGGTCTTTTCGCTCATCGACATGCGCCATCCGCCGACAGTGGACGACAAGGGGATGGTGGACTTTCTGATCGATCAGCAGTACCCCTTTATCTGCGTTTTGACCAAGGCCGATAAGCTCTCAAACGCCCAGCGCGCCGGGCGCATGGAGGCCATCCGGTCGGAGCTCCCCTGCGGGGATCAGCTTACCTTCGTCCCTTTCTCCGCTCAGACCGGGGAAGGGGTGGAGGAGATCCGCCGGATACTGGATGAATTGAGCGCGGACATTTCCCGCGAGGAGGGCCTGCCGGACGCTTAAGTGGTCCGGAGCCTTACCGGCGGACCTGGGAAGGGAACCGTCCCGGCGGGAGAACCCGCCGGGAAACAGGCAGCTTTCCCGGCTATTGAATCGTCTAGGGCCGGGCGGGCCGCCCGGCTGGAAAGGAAGATTTTATGATCAGCGAAAGTTTTTCCATAAATGAAAAGGGGCATCTCACCATCGGCGGCGCGGATGCGCTGGAGCTGGCGGCGGAATATGGCACGCCGCTCTATGTGCTGGATGAAGAGGCTATCCGCCGTGCCTGCCGGCGCTACCGGAGCTCTCTTGAACGCTTTTATGGCGGGAACGGCCGGGTGCTCTATGCGTCCAAGGCGTTTTGCTGTAAGGAGATTTACCGCATCGTTGCCGGGGAAGGGCTGGGGGCCGACGTGGTTTCCGGCGGCGAGATCTATACCGCCCTGGAGGCTGGCTTCCCAGCCGGACGCCTCTATTTCCACGGCAACAACAAAACGGAGGATGAACTGCGCTATGCCGTCCAAAACGGGGTTGGAACGATTGTGGTCGATAACCTGACCGAGCTGCGGCGGCTGACCGGGCTGCTGGAGGAAACCGGCCGGCAGCAGGATATTCTGCTGCGGATAAAGCCTGGGATTGACGCGCACACCCATAGCTTTATCCGTACCGGCCAGATCGACAGCAAATTTGGCTTCGCGCTGGAGACCGGGGAGGCGCTGGAGGCGGTCCGCGCGGCGGCCGCGGCGGCCCCGGTGCGTCTCAAGGGGCTGCATTGCCACATCGGTTCGCAGATTTTTGATGTGGAGCCCTTCCGCCATGCGGCCGGGGTGATGGCGGACTTCATGGGCGAAATAAAGAAGGAGACCGGCCTGGAGCTGGAGACGCTCAACCTGGGCGGCGGCTTCGGGATTCAATATGTGGAAAAGGACGATCCGGCCGCCTATGAAAGCTATATGGAGCAGGTGGCGGCCGAGGTGCACAGCCGCTGCCGCCGGCAGGGGATTCCCATTCCGGAGGTGCTCATCGAACCCGGCCGCTCGATCGTCGGCGGGGCGGGGGCGACGCTTTACACCGTCGGCGCGCTCAAGGAAATCCCCGGCGTGCGTACCTACCTGTCGGTGGACGGCGGCATGGCCGACAACCCGCGCTATGCGCTCTATGGCTCGGAATATGAGGCTGTCGTCTGCGCGCGGGCGGGCGAGCCGCGCACCGAGACGGTTACCATCGCGGGCAAGTGCTGCGAGAGCGGCGATCTGCTGGCGGAGGGGGCTTCTATCCAGGCATGCGGCCCCGGCGATATCCTGGCGGTGCTGGCCACCGGCGCTTACAATTACTCCATGGCCTCGAACTATAACCGCCTCCCCCGTCCCGCCGTTGTGATGGTGCGCGGCGGACAGGCGCGGCTGGCTGTGCGCCGGGAGAGCTACGCCGATCTGGTAAGAAACGATTTGTAAAATCCTTGCCCATCCGGTGATCGGGCTGGTCGGTTCTATCCTTTCCCTCGTGCTGTTCGTCTTCATGATTATCGGGATGGTCAACGCCGCTCACCTGGAGGCGAAGCCTCTGCCCCTGATCGGCGGCATTACCCTCATTAAGTCCTATTAAATTTTACCGGGTATACAGAAAAAGGCTGCCGCGTGGGGTGAAAACCTCTTGGCGGGCAGCCTTTTCATTTTCGTTTACAATTGGTAAATATTTTCCGCACACACCGCCCATGATTTGTGTTATAATGAAGAATACCTAGAGAAGCGGGCGCGTTTCCCAGCAGGAACCGCGCCGCTCTCCGATTTTAAAAGCTGGAAGTGTTGGATAAATGGCTATTCCGATGGCAGAGGGAAATGTCATCAAGGTGATCTCCTTTAACCTGCGCCGGGATTTTGGCCCCGGCAGGAAAAACCGCTGGGAGGTGCGCCGCAGCATCGCGGCCGATATCATCCGGGAATCCGGAGCCGCCATTATCGGCGTTCAGGAGCTGCTGCCCCGCATGCGCAGGGACATCCGGCAGGCGCTGTCGGGCTACAGCATCTTTGGCCAGGGCCGGCTGATGGGCAAAAAGCCGGAAAACGACGAGCACTCCGATATCATTTTAAAAAATGAAGAGGTTGAGATCAATAAGGTTCGTACCTTTTGGCTGTCAAAAAAGCCGGATACCGTCAGCCGGGCCTATTTTTCGGTTTTCCCGCGCATCTGCACCGTTGCAGAGGTGAAGCTCAAAAAGACCGGACGCCGCATCCGGGTATTCAATACGCACCTGGATCATATCTGCTGGCTGGCCCGGACGTTGGGCGTGCGGCTGATTCTGGATACCATCCATGAATCCAACCAGGCGGATCCGCTGCCCACCATCGTGATGGGGGATTTCAATGCCCGTCCCAGCTCGGCGGCGGTGCGCATCATCCGAGAGCAGCTCTATGATTATCACAACGTCCATCTCCAAGATGTTTATGAGGCGCTCGACCGGATGGTTGGCAACACCTATCACGGCCTGAAGGGTAAAATTAAGCCGAATGCCAGCCCCATTGACTATATCTTTGTCTCCGACGATTTTGAGGTTGTGGACGTCTGCATTGATACCGAGAACCGGGAAGGCGTCTATCCCTCCGATCACTACCCTGTTATGGCAACCCTTCGCCTCAAGGATGAAGCGCCCCAGCCGCCGGAGGATTTGACTTCCGCCTCTTAAAAGAAAAAAGGGCGTGGGTCAAGGGCCTGTTCTATTCTGCACCGCGCCCCGGCGTTTCGTGGACGTCATTTTTATACCGGCAGGGAGGGACTCTTCCAGTTTTCCCCTTCCTGCCGGGAAAACTTTTTCCGGCAGCGCCTCTTTTGGCGCAGCAAAATCCGTCCTTTCGCGCACTATTAAGACAAAGGCTAAAAAAGGCGGGCCCCAGCTTCCATCTGCCGGCCCGGAGAAAGGAAGGATTTCTATGAAACGTTGTTTTCGTTCTATCGCTTCCCTTGCGCTTGCGGCAGCTCTGTTCCTAAGCGCCGGCTGCGGCGCAAACTCCTACAGCAATACCGCCGCCGCTTCCTCCAGCGCAGCGGTCGCGCGGGGAGTGGATATGGCTCCGATGGCTGTCTCTCAAGAGACGGCGGCTATGGATACTGCCGGGGGGGAGGCGGGCGGCGTTCTTCCCCCTTCGCTGAACCTGCCGGACAGCGCGGGCCGTAAAATCATCTGGACGGTGAACATGTCGCTGGAAACGCTGGAGTTTGACAGCGCCATTGGCGGGTTGACGAACAGCATTCAAGAGGCGGGCGGGTATATTGAGAGCTCGTCGGTCAGCGGTCAGAGTTTGGAGGGCTATGGCGGCCGCCGGCGTCACGCCTCCATCACGGCGCGCGTCCCGCAGGAAAAACTGGAAGCCTTTTTAGGCGCGGTGTCTGCGGTCTGCAACGTCGTTTCCACCGACCGGCAGAGCGAGGATGTTACCCTGCAATATACCGATATTGAGACCCGCAAGCGCAGCCTGGAGGTGGAGCAGGAGCGGCTGCTTGAACTGCTGGGCGAGGCGGACAGCGTAGATACCATCGTAGCGCTCGAAAGCCGCCTCTCGGAAATCCGCTACCAGCTGGACAGCTATACCTCCTCTCTGCGCACCTATGATAGTCTGGTGGATTACAGCACCGTTCATCTAAATTTGAGCGAGGTGCTGCGCATCAGCGAACCGGTACCCCAGACGCTCCTGGAGCGCATGCGCAGCGGGCTGGCGAACACGGGGCGCAATCTGGTAGACGGTACACAGGATCTGCTGGTCTGGGTGGTGGTCAACTTCCCCTACCTGCTGATCTGGGCGGCGGTGATTGCCGTTTTGGCGTTTGTCCTCCGCCGGTTCCGGCTGCGCCGGAAGCGCGCGGTTCCGAAAGCCTCTGCGGAGAAGACCGGGCAGGAGGCTGCCGGAACGGAGGAGGGAAAACAGGACTAAACTTTCCGGAATCGAGAAGCGGATCCTGTAAAAAAGCTCAGAAGGCGCGCTGCAAAATTTGCAGCGCGCCTTTTTCTGCAAGCCGGAGGAGCAGCCCAAACGATTTCTTTTCGGGCTGGAGGTGTGTTTTTTACCGCCGGTTCTATTCTGTGGGCGCGTCCGTTGATTTGATACAGCGATAGGGAACTGCCCGCCAAATGCAAATCGGATAGGCATTCCGAAACGGGCCCAGGGAACGAATCCGGATTCTACAGCGCATCCTTTGGACAACTCTTGACGCACTCCAAACAAAGGATACATTCTGTACCATTTTTTCGTTTTCGGGAATTGTCTGTGACATCCACTTCCATGGGACACACCTTTTTACATGTACCGCAGGAAACACATTTGCTTTTATCGCAGTTTATCCGAAGCAGTGAAAAGGAGCTCATGGGTTTTAAGAACACGGTGATTGGACAGATATATTTGCAAAACGCACGGTTATCTTTAAAGATAAAAGCGAATGTTATCCCAACCGCATAGTAGAACACATTCCCGATGATAAACGCCCGGAACATAATTTTTTCCATAGACCCGGCATGGGTGAGAAACAGCGCCAAGACAAAGGTAAGGGAAGCTAAAAATGGGATATACCTTATCCATCCGATCCTTTTTCTTGGCATTTCGGGAATCTTGTATGGGAGAAAATCCAACACCATCGCTGTCCAGCAGGCGTAGCCGCACCATCCCCGGCCAAAAAGCAACGGTCCAAAAATTTTGGCAACCGCATAATGAATGGTTGCGGCTTCGAACACGCCCATGAAAAGGTAGTACCAAAATCCCTCGATCTGCATGTTCTCACCGCAGATAAGTCCTAAATAAACCAACATATAAAGTCCGACCAGAAGCTGAGCGGTCCTGCGCGCATATCGGTTTTTTTTGATAAAAAGGAATATCCCTAAGGAAAGGGAGATGCCGATATAGCTGAAGTTGAACAAGTAAAAGAGATTCTCCTGCGTCAGCCACAATGTGATCGCTATCGCCTCAAATACCGCCAACAGCATGGCGGGCAGGAAAAACCTTTTCATATTGCGTCCTCCTTACCCTGTCCGTTCTTCATGAACAAGGGCACACTGCAAAATGCTTCTGTTTTGCAGCGTGCCCTAAACTTTTTGTTAGGATCCCTCAAGCGGCCGTCCCTTCTTCGTGAGCATCCGGATCACTCCGGCTGACGGTCTTACTCCTTTTTGCCATTGTAGCAGAACAACTGGCATTTCATCATTCCGTTGTAGAGCTTGCGCCGCCTATCAGCGGGCTGGCCATAGAGCTGCTCAAATTCGTCGCTGGGCGAAATGATATATTTGCGCGCATCCAGCCCCCGGAAGGCTTTTCCCATGGCCCGGTAGACCTCATAGGCTTCTTTCCGATCCAAGAGCCGCTCCCCGTAGGGCGGGTTACAGATGATGACCGCCCGTTCGCGCTCAAATTGCAGTTGATTCACCGGTTGGCAGAGGGCATGCACCCGGCTGTCCACCCCCGCCTTTTTCGCGTTTTCGTTGCACAGCTCTACCGCCGCGGGATCGATGTCATAGCCTACCGCCTCAAAGGAGGCGCCACGCAGGATGAGATCAAACGCGCGCTGCCGCTCCTCGTTGAACACCTTGCGGGGGAACAGATCCCAGCTCTCGCAGCAAAACCGCCGCCGCAGTCCGGGCGCGATGTGCATGGCGTGCAGCGCGCCCTCAATGAGAATGGTGCCTGAGCCGCAGAAGGGGTCGCAGAGGAAGCTGTCGTCATAAACGCGCGCCAGATCGATCATCCCTGCCGCCAGCGTCTCCTTAATGGGGGCCAGGTTGGCGTTGCGGCGGTAGCCGCGCTTGTGCAGCCCCTCTCCGGAGGTGTCGATAAGGATCGCCACGCTGTCCTTGCGGATGGTGAAGCGCACCTGATAGACCGCCCCGGTTTCCTCAAACCAGCCGATTCCATATTTCCCTCCCAGCCGCCGGACAATGGCTTTTTTAATAATGGCCTGGCAGTCGGGCACGCTGTGCAGCTTGCTGTCCAGGCTCCAGCCCTTGACCGGGAACCGATCCTTCCGGCCGATGAATTGCTCAAAGGGGAGAGCATAGGTGTAATCAAACAGCTCGGTAAAGCTGCTGGCGCGGAACTCGCCCAGGCTGACGAGCACCCGCTCCGCCGTGCGCAGGCTGAGGTTGGCGCGCGCAATCATGTTGACGTCCCCTAAAAAGGAAACGCGCCCGTCGCTAGCGGCGATTTCCTCCGCGCCCATTCGGATAACTTCCTGCTTGAGCACGCTTTCCAGCCCAAATAAACAAGGGCAAACAATTTTGTACTTCATTGGTAACTCCGATCTTTTCGCGGTTCCCGGTGGATTCACGTCGGCCTGTAAAAATCTTCGGGCCCAGCCTACCATCGATAAGGCCCGGCTTGATTTATCATTCATTATACCACTTTTTTCGCCCTTTTTCAAATGGGCTCCCAAGGCCGGGGAAAGGGGGCCGGGAGAGACCGGATTCAGGCTTTAATCTGGGAAAACACCCGCTCAAAAAAGGTTTCGGTGCGCGCGGAATAGGGACGGTTGAAGCGTCCCAGCTTTTTAGCCGATTGGAGATCGCCCAAAACAACGGTATCCACCCGCTCGGCGACGCCCAGCGTGAGGTCGAAGCCCAGCTCGTCGAGCACCTCGTCGGCGTCCGGGTCGATGAAGCCGAAGGGATAGGCGAAAAATTGCGGGTATTCGCCCGTTGCCGCCAGAAGCAGCTCCTGATTGGTGGAGAGGTCCTCATAGAGCGCCTTTCGGTAGTCCTGTAGGCTTTCCCCGTCCTTTCGCAGCGTACCGCGCCGGGGGAAGGACTCTTCGTGCAGGTTATAGGTGTGGCTGCCGATTTCGATGAGGCCGGAGCGCTGCATCTCGGCCAGCTCCTCCCAGGTGGCGTGCGCATAGCTGACGTTTCCATCCTCAATCAAGGAATAGGTCTCGCTGTGGATGCCGATCACGGCCAGCGCGGCTTTCATCCCCAGCCTTTCCAGAATGGGATAGGCATAGACAAAGGTGGATTTATTGCCGTCGTCGAAGGTGATCATCACCGGCTTCTCCGGCAGCTCCCCTTCTCCGCGCACATAGGCGGCGACCTCGCTGGGCAGCACGGTGGTATAGCCCTCCGCTTTGAGATACTCCATGTCGGTTTGAAATTGTTCGGGGGTGATCACGTAATCCCCCAACAGGCTGGACTTCTCTAGGATATGATGATACATAATGATAGGGAGCTGCGCCTGTTGCGCTTCTCCTCCCGCCATCTGCGCGCCGCCCCAGCAGAACCGGGCGGCCAGCAGCACCGCCAGAAGCCCTAAGAGACTGCCGGGCAGCCATTTGGGTATGCGGATCATAAAACCCCATCTCCGTTTCTTGTCGATCTGTGCGCCAACGCGCTTTCGCCGGCTCTATCCAAAGCCTATGTTGACGGCGGGCCGATGATGCCGATTGACAGGCCGGGAAGGATGGGGTATACTCGACCCAAACGGAAAAAACGGGGGGAATGGTGTGAAAGCCGTTGAAATTTTCGATTCCACCTTGCGGGACGGCTCCCAAAGCGTTGGAATCTCCTTCTCGGTCGAGGATAAGCTGCACATTGCGCGCGCGCTTGCGCAGTTGGGCGTGCCTTATATCGAAGCGGGAAACCCCGCATCCAACCCGAAGGATATGGAATTTTTTTCGCGTGCCGGAGAGCTGGGGCCGCTGGCTGCGCGGCTGGTTGCCTTTGGCTCGACCCGCCGCCGGGGGAACCGGGCCGAGGAGGATCCGCTCTGCCTGCGGCTGCTGCAAGCGGGGACCGGTTTTGTTTCCATCTTCGGAAAGAGCTCCCGGAGCCAGGCGTCCCGCGTGCTGGGCGTGAGCCTGGAGGAAAACCTAGAGATGATAACCGATACCGTGCGCTTTTTTTGCAGCCGCGGCCGCCGGGTCTTTTATGATGCTGAACACTTTTTTGACGGCTACCGCGACGATGCGGCCTACAGCTTAAAAACCCTGAAGGCGGCGCGTGATGCGGGAGCGGAGCGGCTCATCCTCTGCGACACCAACGGGGGCGCCTTCCCGGAGGAGATTGCCGCCGTTACCCGCGCGGCGGTGGAAATCTTCGGGGCGTGCGTCGGCATCCACTGCCATGACGACATGGGCTGCGCCGTCGCCGGGAGCCTGGCGGCGGTGGCGGCGGGGGCGGTACAGGTACAGGGGACGCTTTTGGGCTATGGGGAGCGCTGCGGCAACGCCAACCTTTCAGCGGTCATTCCCAGCCTCCAGCTGAAAAAGGGATTCTCCTGCCTGCCCTCCGGCCAGCTCCGGCGTCTGACCAAGACGGCGCGCTATATTGCGGGGGTCTCCAACTTCATCCTGCCGCCGCAGATGCCCTACATCGGTTCCAGCGCGTTTGCGCACAAGGGCGGGATGCACATCGACGCCGTTCAGAAATATACCGGGTCCTTTGAGCACATTGATCCCGCCCTGGTAGGGAACGAGCGCGATCTTCTTTTGTCCGAGCAATCCGGGCGGACGGGGCTGCTGCTCAAGCTCAGCGCGGCGGTTCCCGGCTTGCAGCGCGACAGCAGCGAGGCGGCGGAGCTGGTGGAGCTGCTCAAGCAGATGGAATATGAGGGCTACCATTTCGAGTCGGCTACCGCCAGCTTTGAGCTGCTCGTTCTGCGCAGGCTGGGCCGGATCCAGCCGTTTTATACGGTGGAGCTTTTTAAGATCATCGGCGAGCAGTCCGACAAGACCAGCACCAAGCTCTCCTCCGCCATGGTGAAGGTGCGCGTTGGGGAGAAAACCGAGATCACCGCCGATGAGGGCGAGGGTCCGGTCAACGCTCTGGACCGGGCCTTGCGCAAGGCGTTGGAAGCCTTCTATCCGGCGGTCAAGCAAATGCGCCTGACGGATTACAAGGTGCGCGTGATGGAGCCGGAGCACGCCACCGCGGCCAAGGTCCGCGTTTTCATCGAGAGTGCCGACGGGGAAAGCAGCTGGACGACGGTGGGCGTCTCCACCGACATCATCAACGCCAGCTTCCGCGCGCTGACCGACGCGATTGATTACAAGCTCTACCGCGATGCTTCGCTGCGCGGTAAGAAAGAACAGGAGGTAAAACTAGATGCGCCTGCCTTATGATCCCTGCCGGCACGCTTATCCCTCCAGCCGTTCGGTGCAGTATGCGCGCCGCGGCATGGTATGCACCAGCCAGCCGTTGGCCGCAGAAGCGGGGCTGGATATTCTGAAAAAGGGCGGCAACGCTATCGATGCCGCCGTGGCTGCCGCGGCCTGTTTAACGGTGCTGGAGCCGGTCTCCAACAGCTTGGGCAGCGACTGCTTTGCCATCGTTCACACCGGCGGCCGGCTTTATGGGCTCAATGGGAGCGGACCCTCCCCGGATGCGCTCACGTTGGAGCGCATCCAGCGGGCGGGGCTGAAGGAGATGCCCTCTAAGGGGTGGCTGCCGGTGATGGTGCCGGGCGCGCCCTCCGCTTGGGCGGAGCTGAACCGCCGGTTTGGCCGCCTGCCCCTTACGCAGCTTTTGGAGCCTGCCGCCGCCTATGCGGAGGAGGGCTATCCGGTTTCCCCTGTGATTGCGCAGCTTTGGGAGAGAGCCTTGAAGGCGGTGGAGGGACAGCTTCAGGCTCCGGTGTTCTCGGAATGGTTCCGCATTTTTGCACCGGAGGGACATGCGCCGCGGCCCGGAGAGCTCTGGCGTTCCCCCGGCCATGCCCGCACGCTGCGCGAGCTGGGGGAGACCGGCTGTGAATCGCTCTACCGCGGCCGGCTGGCGCAAATAATAGACGGCTTCTCCCGCCGCACAGGGGGGACGCTGTGCGCCGGGGATCTGGCGGGCTTCCGGGCCGAATGGGTGGAGCCCATCCATCTCGGCTATCGGGGGTATGACGTTTGGGAGCTGCCTCCCAACGGGCACGGGCTGACCGCGCTGATGGCGCTGCAAATTTTGGAGGGCTTCCCGCTCTCGGCGCGCGACGATGTGCAGACCATCCACCGGCAGATTGAGGCAATGAAGCTCGCCCTGACCGACGGCATGCGCTACATCGCCGATCCCCGCTTTATGAAAGCGGAGGTGGAACAGCTTCTTTCCCCCGCCTATGCGGCGCGCCGGCGGGCGGCCATTGGGGAGAGGGCGCTGCTGCCGCAGGCCGGCGATCCCTTCTGCGGTGGAACGGTCTATCTCTGCACCGCCGACAGCGAGGGGAACATGGTTTCGCTCATCCAGAGCAGCTACCTGGACTTTGGCGCACATGTTGTTGTGCCGGGTACGGGGATCGCTTTAAACAACCGGGGGAACAACTTCAGCCTGGATCCCCGGCGGGAGAACTGCGCAGGGCCTGCCAAGCGCTCCTACCACACCATCATTCCCGGCTTTTTAACGAAGGATGGGGAGGCGGTCGGGCCGTTCGGCGTCATGGGCTGTTTCATGCAGCCGCAGGGGCATCTACAGGTGGTGAGCAACCTGGTTGATTTCCACCTGAACCCGCAGGAGGCGCTTGACGCTCCGCGCTGGCAGTGGGTGAAGGGCCGCGAGATTATGGTGGAGCCGGGCTTTCCGCGCCTTATCGCCCAGCAGCTGGCCGACCGCGGGCACGAGGTGCAGATTTCGTCCGATTCGCTTTCGTTCGGACGGGGACAGCTCATCCTGCGGGAAGAAAACGGCGTGCTGGCCGGAGCGACCGAGCCGCGCGCCGACGGTACTGTTGCGGCCTGGTAGCCGGTCCGCTTGCGAGACAAACGTTCAAGGAGGGAAAGGCAGATGAATAGAAAAGGGAATCTGGCAGCCGCCGTCGGCCTGCTCATTGTTCTCACGGGCGGGATCGTTTTCGCTATCCTATCTCGAAACTCCCTTTTGGGGGAGAACTGGGAGTTCCCGGTTCCGCCGCCATCCGCGCCGGAGGAACAGGCTGTCGAAGAGCAGGCCGTTATCCTGCTGGATGGGGATCGCGTTTCGGTATCCGGGGCCGGAGCAAGCGTTTCCGAGGAGGTGCTCACCATCCACCGGGGCGGCGCTTACTCGATCAGCGGGCTCTGGGAGAAGGGACGGATTGTGGTGGATGCGGGGGATAAGGATACGGTGATCCTCTCGCTGCGCGGAGTGAAAATTTCCCACCCCTCCGAAGCGGTCATTCAGGTGGAAAATGCGGGCCATACCCGTCTGGTGTTGGAGGGGGATACGCTCAACCGGCTGCAAAGCGGGGAGGAACGCGCGCTCCCTGCCGCCGGAGAGGGAGACGCTTCGGGCGCCGCCGTCTATGCCAAGGGGGATCTCTCCATCACCGGCAGCGGCGTTCTTCAGGTGCTGGGCTATCTCAACAACGGCATTCACACCGCCCGCCGCTTGACGGTGGAGAGCGGGGAGCTGAATGTTGTTGCCGCGAACAACGCCTTGAAGGGGAAGGAGTCGGTAACGGTGAGCGGAGGCTCCCTTTCCCTGCTTGCCGGCGGGGACGGCATTCAATCGGATGGGACAGAGAAAGAGGACTGGGGCGCCGTCTCCATCTCGGACGGGAATTTTGTGATTCAGAGCGGCGGAGATGGGATTCAGGCGGAAACGCGTTTGGAAATCACCGGCGGCGTTTTTGCCATTACGGCGGGCGGAGAGGGAATAGCCCCCCTCATCTCCAGCGGGGAGGCCGGCCGGGATCGGGAGGGGCTTCCCAGCGCCAAGGGGTTAAAGAGCGGCGGCGAAATCCGGATTTCGGAGGGCTCCCTCGGCATCGACAGCCTGGAGGATGCGCTGCATGCCGGGGACGATCTGCGCATTTTGGGCGGCTCCTTTACCATCAACACGGCGGATAAAGGGGTGCACGCGGGAAGCCAGCTGATCGTAGGCGGCGGGGCTCTGCGCATTGCCCGCTCCTATGAAGGGCTGGAGGGCGGCCAGGTCGCGATTAACGGCGGAGAGCTCTCCATCGTCTCCACCGAGGACGGCATCAACGCTTCGGGAGGCCCGAGCGGGAATGGAGCCGGAAAATTGCCGGCCCTGCGGATTACCGGAGGGGAAGTAACGGTCAACGCCGGCGGCGACGGTCTGGATTCCAACGGCGACCTCTTTATCGAGGGCGGCCTGGTTATCCTGGACGGGCCGGAAGGGGAGAAGGATCGGGCGATTGACTTTGGAAAGGAAAACGGCGGCGTCTGCAAGATCAGCGGCGGCATCCTTCTAGCGCTGGACGGATCCGCCTCGATGGCGGATCTGGATCCCTGCTTCTCCCAGCGCTTCCTGCGCCGCAGCTTCCCTTCTCCCATCCCGGCGGGGAGCGCCGTCCGTATTCTGGATGGAGCGGGGCAGCCTTTGCTGGAATACACCTCGTCCAAGCCGGTCTCCTCGGTGGCCTTCTCCTCTCCGGAGCTGGTTTTCTGGGAAAGCTACCAGGTAACGGCCGGGGATCAAACGGCGGTTGTGGAGACCGTCGCCCCTGCCTCCTCCGGACGGTGGTTCCCGTGGAGGCTTCCCTGGGAGTAAAAAAGCCCATCGTTTATCCAATATTTTCCTTAGTTGTTACCAACGCATGTAGAAACTGTGAATCCATTCATCCTTTGATTGACGGGCGGGGGAGGCTATAGTACAATAAACCCTGGAGGAAAGCCCAAAAGTTGGCTGAATGGAGGGAAAACGTCTTGCCGCCCGTCAATCAAACAGAACTACAGTCTTTGATCTGCTTTTTTCAAAACACTTACTTACTGGAAGGATTGGACAACGATATGCTCTACCGCCTCGCTAAGAGTGCGGAGCGGCGCCTCTGCCAACCCTATGAAATCATCTGTAGGCGAAACGATTATGCCGCCAGCTTCCACTTTGTTGAACAGGGAAGTATTGCGGCCTTTTCGGTGGATCGCACCAGCTTCCAGGGCCTGGCCCGGCTCTATGGGCCAGGAGACGGATTCTGCGTGCTGGACGCCCTGATCGGCGACGCCTACACCTCAACGGCGGTGGCCGCCGAGAGCAGCTCGCTCATCGTGTTCCCGGCGGATCTGTTCCGGCGGGCGATGGAAACGCCCGGCTGCCGGCAGGTTTTGCTGCGTTCCCTGCGCGCCCATCTGCTGGCCCCGCAGGAGCCGAACCGGATTCACCTGAGCATGAGCGCGGAGCAGCGGCTGGCCTACATTCTGCTGCTCCTGCAAACCGGTTCGCTGGGGATGCGGTATGTCCGCATTACTCAGGAGGATCTTGCCGTTACCTGCGGCATCGCCCGGCAAACGGCTTCGCGCATTCTGGGCGAGTGGAAGGGACAGAGCTACATTGACACCTTTCGCGGAAAGATCACCATCTGCAACCCGCATGCTCTCGCCGCTATTCTGGTAAACAGCATGCAGGAGAGTAAATAAGAAGGGGATGTACCTGAAAAAAGAGGCTTACGGTCTGTAGAAAATTTCCCAAAAAGAACATGGGTTTGCCCGCATGATGCAGGCAAACCCATGTTCTTTTGTGCTTTTACTATCCGGGATAGATGGGAGCTGTAAAAACGCGACTCCGGTACGCAGGAAGCAGAAAAAACGCTCTGCGTTTTTTAATCCCTGGATAGAAGATAGGTTCCGTCCCCCTCGATGCGCAGGCTGGTCTCATAAAAAGCCTTCGCTGCTTGCACCAGATAGGCCACGTCCGCCGTCCCGGCGGTTTCAAAGCAGGAGTGCATGGCGAGCTGCGCCAATCCAATGTCCACCGTGTGCAGCGAGACATGCGTATTAGCGATATTTCCCAGCGTAGAGCCGCCCGGCATGTCCGAACGGTTGGCGTAGGCCTGGGTAGGCACTCCCGCCCGCCGGCAGATCTCCCGGAAGAGGGCGGAGGAAACCCCGTCGCTGGTATAGCGCTGGTTGGCGTTGAATTTCACGACAATGCCGCCGTTCATCACCACCTGATTTTCCGGGTCGGAGAGTTCGGGGTGGTTGGGATGGACCGCATGGGCGTTGTCTGCCGAGAGCATGAGGCTGGAAGCGGCGGCGGCCCGCAGCTCCTGCGCGCTCATGCCCAGCGCTTCGGCCAGGCGGGTCAGAACGTCGGAGAGAAAGCTCGAATCCGCTCCCTGCCGGGTGGCGCTTCCCACCTCTTCGTTGTCGAACAGGCAGTAGACCGGGCAGGCGTCGAAGCTCCCGGCCTGCAAAAAGCCCTCCAGCGTCCCAAAGGCGCACTCCAAATCGTCCAGCCGGGGCGCAAGCACAAATTCATCCTGAAGCCCGGCAACGCGGCCCGGTTCCCGGAGATAGAGCGTTAGGTCGCTGCCGGCGATCGCCTCCGGTTCGGCGTCCGCCGCCCCGGCCAACAGCCTTTTCAGCATCCCCTTCGCCTCCGGGCCGCCTAAGAGGGGGATGAGATCCTGCTGCGGCGCGAAGCTGTAGCCGTCGTTGAGCTTGCGGTTCATGTGGATAGCGACGTTGGGGATCACCGCCACATCCTTATCCAGCGCGACCAGCCGGGTCTCCAGCTTATTTCCCCGGCGCACCAGCAGCCGCCCCGCTACCGAAAGCGGGCGGTCGAACCAGGGGGCGTAGAGCATGCCGCCATAGCGCTCCACATTCAGGCGGGTATAGGCGGGAGAGGCAAGCTCGTAGTTTTCCTTGAGCTTAAAGGTGGGGGAATCGCTGTGGCTGGCGGTCAGCAGAAAGGAGCGGGGTTTCCCCTCCTCCGGCAGCCGGAAGGCGATGCAGGAGGAGAGGTTGCGCGTTACATAATAGCATCCTCCCGGTTCGAGCTTCCAAAGCTCCGCTTCTGGAAGCGGCTGAAAGCCCTGCGCCCGCAGCCGGCGGCAAACGTTGTCTACCGCATGGAACGGGCTGGGGGAGCGTTCGATAAATTGAAGCAATTCTGAGATATAGGGCGTCATAGAGAACCAATCCTTCCCTTTTTAGGCATCCGTTTTCGTCCAGGCGGGTCCCTTCTTTCCGGCGAAAGGAGCGGCCCGTCCTGCCGCTTCGATTATAGCCCGGCTCCCCGGAGAAGTCAACCGCTTGGGGCTTTGCAGGGAAAAGGCGCGTCCGGCCCTTGCGCCTGCCCGGGGGATGCGCTATAATAGCATTGACAAAACGGCCTTGTATGAAGCCCGGAACGGATCCTGGGAAATGTTGGGGATCTGCCCGTACCGATCCGGGGGCGGCCCGGCTCCCCTCTGCCTGTGGAGCGGGTTCATCAGGGAAAGGGGAGTTCTCATGCTTACAAACGTCGTATTCGATATCGGGAATGTGCTTTTGGAATATAACCCCCGCCGGTTGCTGGCGCGGCTTTGCAGCGATACGGCCGCGCAGGATGCGGTGATGGCGGCGCTGTTTGATTCACCTGAATGGGTGCGCAGCGACGAGGGGACCATTACGCAGCAGGAGCTGTTGGAAACGGCGCTCGCCCGCGTTCCGCAATATGAGGATCTGCTGCGCCGGGCCTTCTGCGATTGGCTGGGTGATATGACCCCCATCGCTGGGATGGAGGAGCTGGTCCGGCAGCTTAGGGAGCGGGGGCTGCGCCTCTATCTGCTCTCCAACTTTGGGGTGCGGTTTTATGAAATCGGCGACCGCCTCCCCATCCTGAACCAGATGCAGGGGCGGATCATCTCCTGCGATTGGAAGCTGCTCAAGCCGCAGCGGGCGATCTATGAGCTGCTGCTGCGCCGCTTCCAGCTCGCGCCGGAGCAGACGCTGTTTATCGACGACCGTCCGGAAAACGTGGAAGGCGCTATCCGGGTGGGGATGCGCGCTTGGCCGTTTACCGGCGCAGAGGATTTGCGCGCCCGTTTAAGGCGCGAGGGTTTGCTTCCCGGATAGGCGCGCCGGAGCGAAGCTGTCCTTTAAAGACGGTTTGGAGACGCAGGGCGGTTCTCCTGAATATCGCGATAGTCCATAGAAGGCTTACCCAAGCGGGCTTCCCGCCCGGCCGGCTCTCAAGAAAGGAAAGGCGATCCGAATGATTTTACGCAACCTCTTCCCCCAGCAAAAGACGAAGGCTCTCACCCTCAGCTATGACGATGGCATCCTGCAAGACGAACGGCTCTGCGCGCTGCTGCGCAAAAACGGAATCAAGGCCACCTTTAATCTCAATTCCGGGTCAATGGCAGAGGGCAGCACCTTTTCGAAAAACGGCCTGCTGATTGAACGTCTGCCCCCGGAGCGGGTGGCCGAGGTCTATGAAGGGTTTGAGATAGCGGTCCATGGCGTCCGGCACGCCTACCCCAGCGCTATTCCCGCCGATTGCCTGCCCGGCGAAATTTATGAGGACCGCAGGGCGCTCGAAGCGCTGGCCGGGTATCCTGTCCAGGGCATGGCCTATGCCTATGGCGAATATAACCGGCGGGTGATGGAAACGCTGCGCTGCCTCGGAATTGTCTATGCCCGCACCGTCCGTTCTACCCATTCGTTCCGGCAGCCGGAGGATTTTTTGAGCTGGAACCCCACCTGCCACCATGCGGATCCCGAACTGCCGGCGCTCTGCGATCGCTTTTTAGAGGGGAACCGCCTGGGCCACTGCCCCATTTTTTACCTCTGGGGCCACAGCTATGAATTTGATGTGGACCGCAATTGGGAGATCATCGAGAGCTTTTGCGAACGGATGGCGGGGAAGGACGATATCTGGTATGCAACCAACATCGAGATCTACCGCTACCTGCAAGCGTTGGATAGTCTGGTCTCCAGCTGCGATGGAAAAATGCTCTACAACCCCAGCGCCATTGCCGTTTCGGTGACGGCGGACGGCGTGCCCCTGACGGTAGGGCCCGGAGAGCTCTGCCGGTTATAAACGGCTAAAAAGGAAACGTCCGCAAGGAGGAGAAGAACCCGTTCTTCCTCTCTTTGCGGACATTTTTTGTTAGGACATGTGCGAGGGCCGCGGCTTCCTTCTGCGCTTAATCCAAGCGCTCATAACGCAGGAAGTCGAACGACGCCCATTTTTCACGGGTGTGGGAATCTTGTGCGAACAGGCCGACAAACGTTCCGGTAAAGACGCCGCAGGAGCATCCCTCGTCCGAAAGGGGCGTCAAATCCAACCCTTCGGCCAGCGGCTCGAAGCGTTCCCCATCCAGGCTGTAGAAGAAGGAGAGCTTATCGTTCTCCGTTTCGACCCGTAGAAAGACCGGCGCTTCGGCTGCAAGCGGAACCGGCTTTCCATATTCCTTAAAAGCCCCGCCGGTGAAGCCGTGGACCTTCAGGACGGCGCCGCCCAGCGTTTCATCAAAGGTTTTATAGGCGCAGTAGTGATCCTGGCTGGCATAATAGCAGGAAATTCCGGCCAAATGGTGGTAAAGCTCCGGCTGAAACTCCAGCTTGGCGGTGGTGCGGGTATGGAAGCTGTCCAGCTTGCGCGCCAGAAGGCTGACCGCATAGGTGCTCGTGAGCGATTCGCGGCCGCGCAGCCGGAGACGGCCCGGCTCTGTTTCCAGGTCGGCCCAGCCGGCGTCGATCGGTCCGCGCGGCGCATAGAGATGGGGATTGAGCACAGGGGAATCAAAGTCCTCCAGCGGGCTTTCAGCAGGGAAGGGATGGGCGGGAAGGGCCGGAGCAGGCGCACTCTCCTGGGCAATGACCCCGCCGCCATAGACGCGCAGCCAGCCATCCTCCGTCCACTCCATGCGCTGCAAGGAGGTCTCGCGGCCTAGGATACAGTGCATGCCGGGCATTACCGGGCGGCCGCAGAGGTGGGCCATATACCATTCGCCGTTCGGCGTTTCTACGAGGGAGCCGTGCCCCGCCTTTTGAATGGAGGTCTCCGGGTTGTAGAGATCGGGGCGCATGAAGAGATCCGCCTTCTCGCTCCCCGCGAGGTCCCCTCCTATGCTGGTCAGCGCCGGGCCGAAGGGGCAGGGCTCATAGGGCCCCGTCACCGAGCGGGAGCGGGAGAGGGCGACGCAGTGAGCATAGCCGGTGCCGCCCTCGGCGGTGATCAGATAGTACCAGCCCTCCCGCTTATAGATCTGCGCGCCCTCCACAAAGCCCCGGCGGGTTGCGCCGCGGCTGACGACGGTGGGGGAGCCGGTGAGCCGCATGCGCGCGGTATCCAGCTCCTGCACGACGATAGCGCGGTTGTCCAGGTTGGCCGGGCGGAAATCCCGATCCTTGTTGACCACCCATTTGCGGCCGTCATCGTCATGGAACAGCGCCGGGTCAAAGCCGCTGGAATTGAGGTAATAGGGGCCGCTCCACTCGCCCTCTATGCTGCTGGCGGTGACGACATAGTTATCCACATCAAAGAACCAGGGGTTGTTGTTGTGAACGATGGAATAGACCAGATAGAAACGCTTCTCCTGTTCGCAGTAGCTCAGGTTGGGGGCCCAAACGCCCCAGGAGGGCTTGAGGCCGGTCAGGTCGAGCTGTTCCACCGTGTCCAGAACGTTGCGCTTCAGCTCCCAGTGCACCAGATCGCGGGAGTGATAGATGGGAACGCCGGGGAACCACTCAAACGAGGAAACGGCGATGTAGTAATCTTCTCCCACGCGGATCATCGAGGGATCGGGATGGAAGCCCGGCAGGATGGGGTTGCGGATCTCCTCCAAAGCAAAACGCCTTCTTTCTTTTTATTTTTAAGTAAATGGGCAAACGAATAAGGAACGGCCGCCGCTGTAGAAACCTACGGCCGTGCCCCAACTCGGTCTGGGTAGTGAGCGGCAGGCTGTTCCACATTGCTCCTCCAGCAGAGGAAGCACCGTGTCCAGCGCATTGCTGAGAAGGAGGCGCCCCCATTGCGGGCAAGGAATCGTGTGTTACCGTGATATGATACATTTTTATAACTCTTATTTGGAGGTAATATTTTCTATTATATAAGGTTTTATCTTAAAAGTATATCCTTCTATACAAATAATTCAAAAAGTGCTGGGAATATTTCCGATCCTGCGGCACAATCGGATCCTCCCATTTTGAATGGGTTCCCTATAGCTTAAAGACATGATTGGCGCAAACGCCCGCTGCTTAATACCGGACAACGAAGGAGAAGGCTCGTCTGCAAAACCATACGCATTTGCAGGCGGGCCTTTTAATGGGTAACCAGGCAGGAAACTTTATTTACGCAAGGATCCAAGCGGCGTCAGGGGTTCCAATGGGAACGTCTGCGCCGCTATTCGATCCGCAGCTTAAAGACGATCGGTTTGTCGCTTCTCATCGAGGTTTCCAGCCGCAAGCCCTCCTCGGTGCGGGTCCATACGGGTTTTTCACGGCTCCCCAGCACCTCGGCATCCCGGATGATCCCGTGGAAATTGGCCTGCTTGGAAGCATCCTGCTTACCCAGCGAGCGGATGAGATAGACGCCGTCCTCACTGCATTTCAGAGCGGCGGCATAGAGGAAGCCGCCCCCGGTCGTAAAGCGAAAGTCTTCGGGAGTGAAGTTTTTCTTGATGCCGTCGGAAAACTGCCCGTCGACGATCTTTGTGGGGCCTTCTCCGTATTTTCGCCAGACCTTGGTATTGTAGATAGCTTCGCCGTTGACCCTCAGCCAATCGCCAATGCTGAGAAGCACCGCCGTATCCTCCTCGGAGATGGTTCCGTCCGCCTTGGGGCCGACGTTGAGCAAAAGGCAGCCGTTTTTGCTGACGATATCCACCAGGTCTTGAAGGATATCCCCGGCCGGGCGGAACTGGTTGTTCTGCGTATAGCACCAGGAATTGAGGGCAATGGCCGTATCCGTCTGCCAAAAGTAGGGCTTGATGTCGGCAAACTGCCCCCGTTCCACGTCCGGCACGGCGGAGCCGAAGAGGAAAGCGTCGTGCTTGTAGTTGATAACGGCGTCGCTTCCCCATTCCGCCGCCCGGTTGTAGTAATAGGCGGCGAACTTTCTTAAATAGGGCCTTACCGCGCTGTGCTGAATCCACCAATCAAAATAGACGATCTTCGGCCGGTACCGATCCACGATCTCACAGGTGCGCACCAGCCAATCCTCCAGAAATTCCTTGGTGGGCGCAGGCTCGCTGAACAGATCCTGGTGGTCGGTATCCGGCAGCATGGACGGCCAGTAGAGATCGCCCCGATGAAGCGGCTCTTTGATGTCGCTGTCGAACTCCTTGCCGTGCGCCATAAAGAACCAGTGTTCTGCCCGGTGGGAGGAAGCGCCTACCTCCAGCCCCCGCTTTTGGCAGCTCTCCTTCAGCTCGCCCAGAACATCCCGCTTAGGTCCCATTTCGTAGGCGTTCCAATGGGATATCTCGCTGCGGTACATCTGGAACCCGTCGTGGTGCTCCGCGACCGGGACGACATAACGCGCACCGGCCTTTTGGAAGAGCTCCGCCCATTTTTCCGAGTCGAACCGTTCGGCCTGAAACAGCGGGATAAAATCCTTATAGCCGAAATCCTTGTGCGGGCCGTAGGTTTTCAGGTGGTGTTCATATTCCGGCCGGCCCTGGATGTACATGTTGCGGGGATACCATTCGCTGCCGAAGGCGGGCACGCTGTAAACGCCCCAGTGGATGAAAATCCCGAACTTTGCGTTTTGGTACCAGGCGGGTACCTGATAACGGGAGAGCGATTCCCCCGTCGCCTGATAAGGCCCTCTGGCAATCACCTTTTCAATGGTTTCCAGGTAGGGCTGCATGTTATACATTACGCTTCTCACTCCTTCCGCCATTCCGCGGCTTGCCGGCTCCGTTTCCAGCGCCGCCGCGCTTATCCTTTTACGATTACGCCCTCCGGGTCCCAGAGATCCTCCCAGCCGCTTGCGCCTTCCCAGAGGAACACCTGTCCTTTGATGAGGCGGCAGTTGCGGTCCTCCTTCTCAATGGCCAGCATCTCCTCTTCGGTCAGCGGGTCCTCGGCAGCGCATTTCAGGTTCGCGGTATATTGCGCCTCCTTCACCGAGAAGGGGATGGGAACCTGACCTCTCTGCACCGCCCATTTCAGGCATACCACCGCCGGATGGATGTGATGCGCTTCGGCGGCCGCCCGCACGGCGGGCAGCTCGGTATCGGCCACATCCTGCGCCGTCCGGTCCCGCTCCGGCCGGGAGGGGGAGCCAATGGGACAGTAGCCAATCGGCAGAATGCGGTGATCCCTAGCATAAGCGAACAATTCCGGCTGTTGGAAGGAGGGATGCAGCTCCATCTCCAGCGCGGCAGGCTGGATTTTGCAGAGCGGCAGCACCGCCTCCAGCTTCGGAACGGTCATGTTGCTCATGCCGATATGACGGACCAGCCCCATTTCTATCAGCCGTTCGCACTGAAGCCAGGCCGTCATAAACTCCTCGACTGAGAACGGCCTGGAATCCGGGTTGCGAGAGTCCCCGCTGCACCCCGGCGCATGATAATTGGAGAAGGGCCAATGGACGAAGTAGAGATCCAGAACATCCAATTTCAAATCCGAGAGGCTTTTTTTGCAGGCGCTTATCACCTCTCCCTCCCCGTGCTGATCGTTCCACACCTTGGAGGTGATGAACAGCTCGCTGCGCTGCACCGAACCTTCCTGAAAGATGCGCTGCAAAACCTCTCCAATGTGGTGCTCGTTTTGATAAACGCTGGCGCAGTCAATCAGGCGGTACCCATAGCGGATAGCGCCATAGACCGCGTTTGAAACCTGCTCGGCTCCGTATTTATCCGAACCGAAGGTCCCCAGGCCCATGCAAGGGATCTTCTCCCCGGTATAGAGCTCCCGGACAGGCAGTAAAGCGGTATCCAGTCTTTCCACCGGTCTCTCCCCTTCCTTTTTAATCTGGTTTTCATAAAAAAATACGGCGTTTTTTCTGCCGTGCCTCCCGCCTGTCGGAATGAGGAAGCTCTCCTCTTTGAGGCGGCGGGCGCTATCTTCATTATAATGCTTCCATTTTATTATACAAGCAGGATTTCCGCCTATTTCTTCAAAAGAACGTCGTGTTTTCGCAGGTTTTATGTTATGATAGAAAGAAAACGCACAGCGCGCGGGGAGGAAGGAGAAAACCATGTCCCAGCCGGTAAAAACCCTTTATACCGATATGGATATCCGCTTCACGCTCGACGGCGTCTGTATCCACGCACCAAACATCGTCTTTGAGCGCTTGACCCGGACCATCCCTTCCCACAGCCACGGAAGCGGCTGCTATGAGATCCACTATATCCCCTGCGGCTATGGGCGGCTGCGGGCAAACGGGCGGTATTATGATCTTTTACCGAACACCCTCTTCGTAACCGGACCGCATGTGGAGCACGCGCAAACGCCGGCTTGGAAGGATCCCATGCGGGAATACTGCATCTATCTGAAGGTAGGCGGTTCCCATTCCGGGAGGACCTCGCATGCGATGGAGGTTTTCACCGCAACGCCCTTTTGGATTGGGAAGGATACGCAGGGGCTTCTTCCGCTCCTGGAGCGGCTGTTTGAGGAGCTGGAGCGCCGGTATATCGGCTATCAGGACGCGGTGGGCCTGCTTCTGCCGCAGCTTTTGATCGGTACGATCCGCAATTATGAGCAACGCCAGCTTTCGCAGACCGCTTTTGTTCAGGGGAACCGGTCCGAATCCCAATCGGTCGTTATCGAGGAGTATTTTCTCTATGAATATAACGACCTTTCTCTAGGCGGATTGGCGGGCAGGCTGAAGCTGAGTCCCCGGCAGACCCAACGGCTGCTGACCGGCTATTATGGAAAGTCGTTCCAACAGAAAAAGACGGAAGCAAGGATGTCGGCCGCCGCCATTCTGCTCTCCGAGAAGGGGAGGAGCGTTGCTTCCGCCGCGGAAGCTCTGGGCTATTCCTCGGCGGAGCACTTTTCCTCCGCCTTCCATAAATATTATGGGATAAGCCCGCGGGAATACCGCAGGCAGCTAACGCAAGAGACCTCTGGGGACGGCGGTTAAGAGACGTTTCTCCGGTCTGTAGGGACCGGAAAAAGCGGCGGCCTCGCGCCGCTATCCCAGCTCGAAAGGAGCTTTTTCAAAAGGGGCTGAAAAAAACGCTCAGCGTTTTTTTCAGCCCCTTTTGTTAGCCTTGCTGATTATTCAAGCGGTTTTTCCAAAGCCGGATGCCGCCGGAAACGGCTGCCAACAGCAGGAACGGAATCATGGGCAGCGAACTCCTGCCGCCCGGAACCCGCGTCTCTGCCGGAAGGGAGACCGCTTTTGTTTCATAATCCGGAACCGCTCTTTCGATTCCCTTGCGGGCGAGCTCCGGAGTTTCCGCTAGGCCCCATTGGGAGGGAGTTACCTCCGGCGTCCCGGCCAAGGCGAGCGGGACTTCTGCTGCGACGGGAGCGTTTACTTCCCATACGCCGCCGGTTTCGGGGTTCAGCTTGCTAGGGATACCGGCCGCGTCCGAACGCTCAAAGTCATAGTCCGCCAGGTAGGAGAGCGGGTAATAGATCCGTAGGGACTCGTTTAACGCTTCTTTAGCGGGAATCACGATCTCCTCCCCGCCGTTCCAGCGGATAATCAGTCTAATGCCGTCATTCTTTCGCAGGGCGTCCATCACCGTCCAGGGCATCCGGTCATAGCCCCGTGCATTTACCTTTACGCGGTCGCCCGGCCGTGCGGTCTCGATCGTCCGGATGACCTCTTTCCAGAATGCGGATTCATCGTCCCAATCCTCCGATTCCGAGCCGCTGTCCTCGCCGGAAGGCTTCGTTTCAATCGCCTTATACCCTACCGCTACCGGGGATAGGCTGGTAAACCGGCACTGTAGGCCCAAAGAAGTCGAGGCATAGCGCAAAGTCTCTATCGTTCCGGCGTTCGGCCCATGGGAAACCATATGCTGAATAGTGAAAACGTAGTTGCTCCCGTTGGTCCCTTCGGGGTAGGGGAGAATGGCGGTAACGCCCTCCGCGGGGAAGTTGTCGGGATCCACATCCTTCCAGACGCCGTCCTCCAGGTACTGTAGGCGCACGTCATAAACGGCGATTTGGCTGCCAACGCCGCTGAGCGCTGCCGTCACCTTTGTCCGAAGCCCGGCGGTAATTTTTTCTACCGTGTCGAAGGGAGTCCCTTTCAGGCCGTCGGGAACCTCGGTGAGCCCGTTCACCCGGACTTCGATTTCGCTTTGGGTTATCATCGAAAAGACGGCCGTCAGATTCCGGTGGCCGGTGGGCGTGAAGGTGTATTCTGCGGAAGCGGAAACGATGACGCCGTTTTCGTTCCAGCCTTCAAAGAGGTAGCCTTCGGCAGGAACGGCCTTTACCGTTACCGGTTGGCCGGCTTCATAGATACCCCCGCCCGCGGCGGTTCCGCCCTCCGCCGGAGAGACGGAAAGGTTTACCATGTATTGGGAGGCGGGAACGGAAAGCACCTGGATAAAGGAGGTGCCCGTGACCATGGCATAGGTCAGGTTATCCTCCGGTATAAAGGTCCACGCCGCGGCGTATTTCTCCTGTACGGCAGGGCGGTTATCGGGATTGCTCCAGGCAAAGACGCCGGGAACCTCCTTGTTGTTTACCGTGTCCCACATAGCGCCGGATAGGGTGATGGTTCCGATCGGCTGGCCATAGGCGATGGAGGCAGCGCTGAGATTGGGCTTGCCCTCCGGCAGAATCTTGTTGACGCTCCGAACCCGAATCGCTGCCGTCATGTCTTCAAAATTATCGGAGTGGATGATAACGGTCACGGTTCCGATCTCTTTCACGTCCTTGCTGTCCACCGGTTGAATGGGCAGCGTCAAGGTCTGGCCATCCACTACGGCACCGCCGGCGTAGTAGCCGCCCAGATCGATCGGTCCCAGCTCGTAGGTGACGGCGTTGCTGCCCAGGCTCATTCCCTCCGGTACATCCGGCCGCAGGGCCCCTAGGCCATAGGTATAGCTGTGCGCCTGATCATTCGCCACAGCCAGATCGCCCGGCTTGGACAGCAGGGCGGCGGCTTTGGAGATCGTCAGTTGGGCGCTTACCGCTGCTGTGGGTTGGGTTAGGCTGTAGTTGGCGGCGTCCGCGCCGGTAAGGGTCAGAGCGGGCAGGGTAACGCCGGTATACCGGCCCGCATCGGATCCGCTGATGACGCCGTTCAGACCGGCGGTCTGGACGGAAACCCCGTCGCCATCCACCCTTCCATCCAGGGTGACACTGGTAATCGTTACCCGGTTTGTACCGTCGTAGGCCCTGTTCGCGGCCGTCGCGCCGGAGACGGTAAGGGGTTTTGGCGTCACGGCCAGCTTTACGGAGGTTTCTACAGGCTCGTAGTTGGCCGTATCGTCCGGGGTAAACACAACGACATAGCCGGTCGCAAGGCTGTCTGCCACACCGGGCTTTACATCCGGTTCCCTCCAGGCAAAGCTGCCCGGAACGGTGGTGCTGTCCGTTTCGCTGCGCTGTGCCGTGCATCCGGTGAGCGCGATCCCGTCAAGAGTACCGCCATAAATGATGGAGGCCGCTGCCGGTATGCCTGTGATATACGGCCGGGCCTTTGCCACCGATACGGCCGCGGTCTGGCTTATGATAGTATAGTCCCCGCATTGGACAAGGCAGTAGTATTCGTATTCGCCCACATCCGCCTCTTTGAGAGAAAGGGTGTCCGATACAGCGCCTTCAACGGGCTGGAAATCCTGCTCGGCTTTCGGACGGCAGAACCACTGATAGGTTACCGGATCGGCGGCGTCATCGGAACGCTCTGCGGTTACCTGAAGGCTTTCGTCGCTGCCATAGAAGATGCTGGCGTCTGCGGCGGGCTGCTCCGTAATCGTGATAGGAGGCTTTCCGACTTTGACGGTACCGACCAATTTATCCAGCGCATTCACTTCATCTTCGCTCAGCCATGCGCCGTTTTGATTATAACAGTATCCCTTCGCCAGCAGTTGGTTCAGGTTGCTGCTTAGGATGCCGCTTATAATGGTGGAATCTCTTGTGTATACCGCATAGTCCCGTTTGTTGTAAAAGGTTCCTCCGCTGAGCTGCACGTCCGCGCTTTTCTCCTGAACATACAGGCACCGAAGGCCCAGACCTGTGGAAGTGCTGGGGTTGTCAATGGTAATCGTTCCTCCGCTGATTCTGAGCCGGGTGTTCTGACCGAACGTATCGGATACGCTTAATGCCGTGTAGCCCTTCGCCAAAATGGAGCCGTCGGAGATGTCCAGGCTGGCGCCCGACCCCAAATCAACTCCGTAAACCGTCAGGTCGCATCCGCTGAACTCGGCGGAAGATCCTTCGCCGGAGATGGCGACAGACTTACCGGGCGTATCGATCGTTCCGCCGGTCAGCTTGACGGCGCTCGTTGTTTTCTTGCTGTCCGCCGCGTTGGCGGTTGAATCCACGACATAGAGCACATATTGGCCGTAAGCGGCGTCGCTCTCAACGGTTCCGCCCTCCATGCGAAAGGTCCCGCCCCGGACGCTGAAAACATAACTGGAGGCGGTGGAGCAAATGGCGCCGCTTTTTAAGGTGAAGTCGCCCCCCTCATATAGAATGAACATCGTTTCGGGATTGCCAAATGCCGTGCCGCCCGAACCGGAAAGGGTAAACTCTCCCGCCTCCAGAATAATCTCGGAGGTGATTGCAACGGCGGTATCTCCCGTCAGCTCGGCATCCTTCAGCAGCCGGACGGTTGCCTTTCCGCTGCCGTCAGCCGCATCAAACGCTTCGCGAGCCGTTGCAAAATATTCGGTTGGTTCCCCCTGGACTTCAAGAGCGGCGACGGAATCTTCGCCGATCCTGCCCGACGACCTTTTCGGACCGCCGAGAGCGGCCGTCAGGGCTTCCAGCCGGGAAATATCCACAAGCGCCGCATCCTCTGGGGAAAGTCCCGCCAAGTCCTGGCGGATGGCGTTAAGCTGTTCCGTTAGCTGCTCCTCATCTGCCCCGGCGATTGCTTCCGGTTCCGGCAAGGCGTCGATCCGCTCCTGAATTTTGCAGATTACGCAGTCATAGGCGCAGGGAGTTCCCGCCCCATCCTCGGTATAGCCGCAAGCCTCTGTGTGCTGACCATGATGCGGGCAGAGGCCGGAGTCCGAATCTATGCCGTCCGGCGGCAGCGGGGATCCATCCGGGATTCCGCCGTTCACAGGCTGAGAAATTCCGATGGTTGGCATAGCCTCCGCATTCTCCGCCGCCAGTGCGCTCATCCCGTTCATACAAAGCAGCAGTACCGCCAGCAGCAGCGCCAGGGGCTTTCTCCATTTCTGTCTCATAATCTCCTCCTGACCTTCGGGCGAAGCGGCTTTCACCGAAAGCGCGTCATTGCCGAAACTATA
>JAAWDS010000050.1 GCA_022793895.1 Provencibacterium sp.
CCTTTGGGGGTTTGTTTAAATTTTGTGGTCAACCCTCGGGGCGCGCCGCTCCGCGGGGTTGCATAAACGGGGCGCGCCTGAAAAACGGTGTTTTGGCCGCCGCGCCCGTTTTAAGCTTAGCCCTCCCAACCGGTAGTTTTTTCACGAAGGAGAGCCGCTTTTTCCCTATAAATTGCCCTTGAGCGCTTCGACACGGTCGAGCTTCTCCCAGCTCAGGTCCAGATCCGTCCGGCCCATGTGTCCATAGCTGGCCAGCGGGCGGTAAATGGGGCGGCGCAGGCCGAGCGTTTCGATGATCACCGCCGGACGCAGATCAAAGGTGCGGCGGACCGCCTTTTCGATTTTTTCATCCGCCGCTGTGCCGGTGCCAAAGGTCTGCACGTTGATAGAAACCGGCTCGGCCACGCCGATGGCATAGCTGAGTTGGACCTCGCAGCGCCCGGCCAGCCCTGCCCCAACCACGTTTTTCGCAATGTGCCGCGCCGCATAGGCCGCGGAGCGGTCCACCTTGGTCGGGTCCTTGCCGGAGAAGGCCCCGCCGCCGTGCCGGCCCCAGCCGCCATAGGTATCCACAATGATCTTGCGGCCGGTGAGGCCCGTATCCCCCATCGGTCCGCCGATGACGAACCTTCCCGTCGGATTGATGAAGTATTTGGTCCTCTCATCCAGCATACCGGCGGGCAGCACCTTTTCGATAACCTCCCGGCGGATGTCGGCGCGCAGCGTTTCCATCTCCACATCGGGGCTGTGCTGGCTGGAAACGACCACCGCATCAATCCGGACCGGACGGTAGCCGTCATATTCCACCGTGACCTGCGCTTTCCCATCCGGCCGCAGGTAGGGCAGGCAGGTGCGGCGCGCCTCGGCCAGCCGCCGGGTGAGGCGGTGGGAGAGGACGGCCGTCAGCGGCATATATTCCTCGGTCTCATCGCAGGCATAGCCGAACATCATGCCTTGATCGCCCGCGCCAACGCTGTCCGCCCCGGTTTCCCCGCGGGAAACCCCCTGCGCAATATCCGGCGACTGGCGGTCGAGCGAGGTAATCACAGCGCAGGTGTTTCCGTCAAAGCCCATCTCGCTACCGGTGTAACCGATACCGGTAATCACCTCGCGCGCCAAGGCGGGGATATCTACGGCGGCGCTGCTGGTCACTTCGCCCATCACCATGACCATTCCGGTCTGAGCAAAGCATTCGCAGGCGACGCGGGAGCCGCTATCCCCGGCAAGATAGGCGTCCAGCACCGCATCCGAGAGCTGATCGCACAGCTTATCCGGATGTCCTTCCGTCACCGATTCCGATGTAAAAAAGTAGTTTGCCATTAAGCCTCATCCTTTCTTTTGGGATCCTGCCCGGTCCCGGCACAGGATCGTTCAGGGCAGACAGACGAAAAAAGGGCGCCCGGAAAAGCGGGCGCCGAATCTGCTAGCCTCATCTTCCGGATTTTTCCGCAGGATTTAGCACCTTGCTTTGCAGCAGGTTGCCGGACTTCAACGGGCCTGTTCCCTCCGTCGCTCTTGATAAGGAAAAATATGAAATTGTGTCTACAATGATACGCCGTTTTCTCCCCGTTGTCAAGGGGGCGCCGGTTTGACAGTATGCGCCCTATTCTGCTTCCGCTTTCCCGGCCTTTCCGGAGGAAGGGGCCGCTTCGCGCTGGATCAGCCGGTGCAGCCGCTTATAGAGCACAAAGGTGATGGCCGAAAGGAGAACCGCTTTTACCAGGTTGAACGGCCCCGCGCCAAAGACGACATAGGTTTCCAAACTGCCTATCAGGGGGTTCACCGCCGCGCACATCGAAAGGATCTTCTCCAGCGGCATAAGCTGCATGTAAAACGGGATCAGCAGAAAGCGGTTGGCCAGCATGCCTACCGCCACCATGACGCCGGCGGCCGCCGCACAGGCGGCCAGCGCCCCGCGGCGGGTGTGATTCTTGCGGTAAACCAGCGCGGCGGTAACGGCGAAGGAGCCGAGGATCAGGAAATCGGCCAGCTCGCCCACCCCGCCGCTTGTACTGAAGGCGGCGTTAATCAGATCCTTGACCGCAACGGCCATCAGCGCGGGAACGGGCCCAAACATAAACGCGCACAGGAGAATGGGCACGCCGCTCAGATCGATCTTGAGAAACGGCGGGATGAACGGAAGCGGAAACGACCAGAACATCAGCACTGTGGAGAGAGCGGCGAAGAGCGCCGTATAGGTGATCGTTTTGACCCGGTTTTTTTCATTGGACATTGAGTAGGACCTCCTTTTGATCTGGGGCCTGCGAGGGGAAGACGCGCGGGGCGCAAAAAATCCCTGAAGCCATTGCTTCAGGGACGCGGGAAACCAAGCATCCTGCGCACGTCGTTTCTTTCATCCGGACTATACCGTCGGTCCTGGGAATCACACCCAGAGTCCTGCCAAAAGCCGGCTCGCGGACTCGCGGCAGAAACGCCGCATTACCGCCGGTGAGGAATTGCACCCCGCCCTGAAACAGACGCTGTTTATAAGTTCAGATATTATTATAAGCCTTTCCGTCTTCCCTGTCAAGGAAAAAAAGCGGGAAAACGGCCGTCTAAAACCGGCCGTTTTGGACGGAAGCCGCATGCTCTTACCGTAAAATCATAGTTGATTTTAACTAGCCTTTCAGGTATAATAAGAAACGATAAGCGGATCCGGCCGCTCCCGTGCTCCTATAGGCCGCGTAAGACGCTTTGGAAAGAGATGGAAAGGCGATCGTACTCTTTCCCTGCTTCGGGAAGAATAAAATCGTCTTTTTTTTGTCCTGGGGAGGGAGACTGCCGGCTATGGAAAGCACGCAGCAGAAAAAACTAAAAATCCTAATTGCAGACGACTCTGAAATGAACCGCGCTATCCTTTCAGAAATGCTTGAAAAAGAATATGAAATTTTAGAGGCGGAAAACGGCGTTCAAGCCTTGGTCATGATCCAAGAGCATGAAACGGAGCTCTCCCTGCTTTTGTTGGATATTGTGATGCCGGAACTGGACGGCTATGGGGTCTTAAAGGTAATGAACCAGCGGCGGTGGATTGAATACATCCCTGTTATCATGATTTCCGCCGAAAGCAGCAGTTCCCATGTAGAACGCGCCTACGACATGGGGGTAACGGATTTCATCAGCCGCCCCTTCGACGCACGAATCGTACATAGGCGGGTGGTCAACACCATTCTGCTCTACGCCAAGCAGAAAAAGCTCCTGGAGCTGGTGGCCGAACAGGTCTATGAAAAGGAAAAGCAAAGCAGCCTGATGATCGATATCTTAAGCCACATCGTCGAGTTCCGCAACGGGGAAAGCGGAATGCACGTCATCCATATCCGCACCCTTACCGATATGTTTTTGCGGCATCTCGTGCAGATGACCGACCGCTACCCGCTCTCCCCAACGGATATCGTGCTCATCAGCACCGCCTCCGCTCTGCATGATATCGGGAAAATCTCCATCCCCGCTGAAATCCTGAACAAGCCCGGAAGGCTGACGCCGGAGGAGTTTTCCACCATGAAGCAGCATTCGCTCATTGGGGCGACCATGCTGGAGCAGCTCCCCTCCCACCAGGATGAGCCGCTGCTCAAGGTGGCCTATGAAATCTGCCGCTGGCACCATGAGCGGTATGACGGGCGCGGCTATCCGGACGGGCTGAAGGGGGACGAAATCCCCGTCTCCGCCCAAATTGTCGCCCTGGCGGACGTCTATGACGCGCTGACCAGCGAACGCGTTTATAAAAAGGCGCTGCCTCACGAGGAGGCTGTGCGGATGATCCTCAACGGGGAATGCGGAACGCTCAATCCGCTGCTGCTGAAGTGTCTGGAGGAAATCGCCGATCGTATTCCCGAGGAGCTCAAAAACAGCCGTGCATCTGGCAGCAACCACCGGGAGATTACCGACGATCTGCTTCACCAGAAGGAGCTCACCGTTTCGGAGCGCACCTTGCAGCTTTTGGAGCATGAGCGCATGAAGTACAGCTTCTTCGCCGCCATGTCGGGGGAGATTCAATTTGAATATACCGTATCCCCGCCCGTGGCGGCGCTCTCCGCATGGAGCGCGGAAAAGCTGGGGCTCCCGGAAACCATTACCGATCCGCTGCATGACGGGCGGGTTCTGGATCTCATTGGAGTGGAGAATCTCCAGGAGCTTATCGAAGCCGCCTTGAGCACCACGCCGGAGAAGCCGGTGATGCAGTATGAGTGTAAAATCCATCTGAAGGAGGAGCACCGTTGGATGCGCTTCATCTGCCGCACCTCCTGGTCGGCGGACGAACCTCCTGCCTGCGCCGGGGTCATCGGTAAGGTGGTCGATATCCACGAGGCCCGGCTTCAGATCGAAAGCCTCTCCTACCAGGCCTTCCACGATGAGCTGACCGGGCTCTTTAACCGCCGGTATGCCAGGAGCAAGATCATCGAGCGGCTTGAAACCCGGCCAAACAGCAAGTTTGCCCTTGCAATTTTGGACACCAACAAATTCAAAACCATCAATGATACCCGCGGGCATGATTTTGGGGATCGCGTCCTGGCCTATGCGGCTAAAAAAATGCTGCAAAGCGTCCGCAGCGGGGACATTGTGGCGCGGATCGGCGGCGACGAATACCTCATTTTCTTAGAATACAAGGAGAATGTCCAAGCGGCCGTCGGGCGTATCTTTTCCGCCCTGACCGGGGAGTTCGAGGGCTTCCCCATTTCCTTTAGCATGGGGGTGGCGCGGACCGAGGTGGTCGGCCGGGATTACGAAACGCTGTTCCATGCGGCGGATCAAGCGCTCTACACCTCAAAACGCGCCGGGGACGGACGGTATTACTTCTATCACGAATCGATGCAGGATGGGGATTCCGCCCTTTCTCCGATCGAAAAGCGCAACAAAACCAACGCACACGCTGACTAAGAAAGGCAGGGAAAATAAATGAGCCTGAAGGAATGCTATGCCGCGCTGGGCGGCGACTATGAAGATGTTACCCACCGCCTACCCAGTGAAAAGATGGTGCGGAAATTTGTCTTTAAATTTTTGAATGATCCCAGCTATGCGCTCCTGGAAAGCTCGCTGGAAGCGAAAAACTATGAAGAGGCTTTCCGGGCGGCCCACACCATTAAGGGCGTTTGCCAAAACCTGAGCTTCTCCCGGCTCTTTGCCTCCAGCAACGCCCTGACCGAAGCGCTGCGCGGCGGTTGGACCCCGGAAGCGGAAGGACTCGTTCAACAGGTAACCGCCGATTATCAGGCAACCGTTTCCGCTATTCGCGCGCTTCAGGAGGAAGAGGGAGAGGGATAACATGCGCAACAAAACGATCCGGTTTCTTATGGTCAGCCTGATCCTGCTGCTGCTTCTGTGCGTCACCATCTTTTCTTTCCTGGCCACCTATATGAACGAAACCGGCATGAACACCATTACAGAGGTCGGCACCATTTACATGTCCGGAATGAGCGACCAAATTTGCCGGCATTTTGAGACCACCATCAGCCTGCGCCTCTCCCAAATGGAGGCGCTGATCGATACCCTTTCCTCCGGCAGCGCCGATGAAGAGACCCTCCGGGAAGAATTACGCTATAACGCGACCGCCAGAGGCTTCGACGCGCTGGCCTTCTATTCGCGCGACGGGCAGTTCGATATGATCTATGGCGATCCCATGAGCGTAACCGATCCGGAACCTTTTTTGAAGACGCTGAACGACGGCGCCGTAAAAATTGCCGTCGGCAGCAACACGCGGGGGGAAAAGATTGTACTGTTGGGTATTTCTGCCGATTACCCAATGAAGAACGGGGCGGAATGCACGGCTCTGGTAGCGAGCCTGCCAATTGAATATATCCGCCAGACCCTTTCCCTGGATGAGCCGAACGCCCTGATCTACTCCCATATCATCCGGTGGGACGGCAGCTTTGTCATCCGCAGCGAGGAGATGGAATGGAGCAGTTATTTCGACCGGATCCGGGAGATTGCGGAACCGCTGGACGGCATGCAGGCAGAAACATATGTCTCCGAACTAAGCGCCGCTATCAAATCCCAGGAGGACTATTCCACCATCCTACAGGTGGACGGCGAACGGCAGCACCTCTACTGCACCAGCCTCCCTTATTCCGAATGGTATCTTGTCACCATATTGCCTTACGGCGCCTTAAACGAAGCGGTAAAAAACATGAGCGTACGTTGGGTCGCGCTGGCGGTGGGAAGCTGCTCGGTCATTCTGCTGGTGCTCATCGCTATCTTCTTTAAATATTTCCAGATGACCCGGCAGCAGATCAAAATTTTGGAGGAGACCCAAAAAGAGGCTATCCACGCCAACAAAGCTAAAAGCGAGTTCCTCTCCAACATGAGCCATGATATTCGAACGCCGATGAACGCTATTGTCGGAATGACTGCTATCGCCACCGCGAACATCGATAACAAGCAGCAGGTGCAGAACTGCCTGCGGAAAATCTCCCTCTCCAGCAAGCACCTGCTGGGCCTGATTAACGACGTGCTGGATATGTCCAAGATCGAAAGCGGGAAGATGACGCTGAGCATGGATCAAGTCTCGCTGCGGGAAGTGATGGATAGTATTGTCAGCATTGTACAACCGCAGGTGAAAGTCAAACAACAGACGTTTGATGTGTTTATCCATGACATCACCGAAGAGCATGTTCTCTGCGACAGCGTCCGGCTGAATCAGGTTTTGCTGAATTTCCTTTCCAATGCGATAAAATTCACCCCGGAAGGCGGGGCCATCCAGGTCTCGCTCCAGGAGGAGGCTTCTCCAAAGGGCGAAGATTTTGTCCGCATCCATATCCATGTAAAGGACAGCGGGATCGGCATGTCCCAGGAGTTCCAGGAAAAAATCTTTGAATCCTTCTCCCGCGAGGACAGCAGCCGCGTCCATAA
This sequence comes from Provencibacterium sp., assembly GCA_022793895.1. Classification (GTDB taxonomy): domain Bacteria; phylum Bacillota; class Clostridia; order Oscillospirales; family Ruminococcaceae; genus Harryflintia. The sequence continues at coordinate 6,841 of JAAWDS010000050.1, forward strand.
AACCGAGGGCACCGGTCTCGGTATGGCGATCACCAAATATATCATCGATGCGATGGGCGGATCCATCTTTGTCCACAGCGAGCAGGGAAAAGGAACGGAGTTCCATGTCGTTCTCGATCTGGAACGCGCAGAGGTCGCCGAGGTGGATATGGTTCTCCCCGACTGGAACATGCTGGTGGTCGACGACGACCAGCTCCTCTGCGAGACCACCGCCAGCGCCCTGGCCTCTATCGGCGTGAAGGCGGATTGGGCGCTGGATGGTGAAACAGCGGTTAAGATGGTGACGGATCGCCACCGAAAGCGTCAGGATTACCACATCATCCTGCTGGACTGGAAGCTGCCCGATATGGACGGGATTAGGACCGCCCGGATACTCCGGGAACAGCTGGCCGATAACATCCCCATCCTGCTGATCTCCGCTTATGACTGGAGCGAAATCGAGGAGGAAGCGCGCGCGGCCGGGGTCAGCGGCTTTATCTCCAAACCGCTGTTTAAGTCCACGCTGTTCTACGGCCTGAAACAGTATGCCGGAGAGGAAAAGGAGACAGAGGCTCAATCCTCCCGCCAAAAAATCGACTTTACGGGCAGGCATGTCCTTCTTGCAGAGGATAACGATCTGAACTGGGAGATCGCAGAAGAGCTGCTCTCCGATTTGGGACTTGATCTGGAATGGGCGGAGGACGGACAGATCTGCCTGGAGAAGTTCCAGCGTTCCCCTGTCGGTTTCTACGACGCTATCCTCATGGATCTGCGCATGCCCCGGATGACCGGCTATGAAGCGACCCAAGCCATCCGGGCCCTGGATAGGTCCGACGCCGTTCACATCCCGATCATCGCCATGACGGCCGACGCCTTCTCGGAGGATGTAAAGCGTTGCCTGGACTGCGGGATGAACGCCCACGTCTCCAAGCCGATCGACGTCAACGAAATCGCCCGGCTGCTCGAAAAATTTCTAGCTGCGCACAAGTAGAAGCATGGCCCCGGAACGGTGGTTCCTGTAATAAAGGGCGCGCTGCAAAATGGAAGCATTTTGCAGCGCGCCCTTCGAGCATAAATCCGGGATGGGCCGCCAGCGGACACAGTCGTCTAAAACGGAGGCTTCCATGAAAAAAATGATCGCCGCCCTTTGCGCGGCATGCCTGTTGTTAGTCCGGCCAGTATCCGTTCAGGCCGCAGCGCCGCCGGACGGAATTGAAGCGCGCGCAGCCCTTTTAATGGATGCGCAGACCGGCCAGGTGCTTTTCGACAAAAACGGCTCGGAAAGCCTGGAGCCTGCGAGCATCACCAAAATCCTAACCGCTATGCTGGCCCTGGAACAACTGGACCCCGCCAGACCGATCTCCGCCAGCGCCGGAGCGGTGGATATTCCCTCCTGGGCCACCTCCGCCCATCTAAAGGCGGGAGAAGCGCTCACGCGGGAACAAGCGGTCTATGCGTTGCTGCTGCCCTCCGGGAACGATGCGGCCAACGTCATTGCCGAGGCGGTGTCCGGCTCGCAGCAAGCGTTTGCCCAACTGATGAACGAACGCGCCGCCGCGCTCGGCGCACAGAACACCCACTTCACCAATGCCAGCGGCCTGCCCGATGAGGAACACCGCACCACCGCCCTCGATATGGCGCTTATCACCCGCGGGGCGCTCCAAACCCCAGGATTTCTCGCCTATTTCGGCGCGGAAAGCTACCGCATGGCGGGAAACGGTCTCTCTGCGGAGCGGGAATTTCACAATACCCACCGGATGCTGCGCACCGATTATCCCGAATATGATCGGACGGTCATTGGCGGAAAGACCGGCTACACCGATTCGGCTGGCTATACGCTGGTAACGGCTGCGCAGCGGGAAGGAAGAACGCTGATCTGTGTCGTCCTCAATTCCGATCGCTCCTATCAGGATACCGCCGCGCTTCTGGACTATGGGTTCCAAAACTTTATCCCCTATACCTACCAGTTTGAAACCCCATCGGTCCGCCTTCCGCTGATGGATGGGGAGCGGGAAGCCGGAACCGCGCTGTTTGCCCATCAGGCCGCCGTTCCCCTCTTCATCCGGGAAGGGACAGACGCCGGACAGATAACGGTGGAATACGGCCTTCCCCAAAATCCCCGTCAAAGCCTGGAGGGGACGGTGCGTCTGCTTCTCCCCGCCCAAGAGGGAGAGATCCCGCCCTCGCTCACGCTGCCGTTGCAGATACAGTCGATTGAACTCTTTTCGCCGGCGCGCCCGGCCCTGAAGGAAGAGCAGTCTCAGAAAGGAACCGAACGGCATCTCCCGGCCTGGAGCTTGCTCATGGCCGCAGCCGCAGGCGGCCTGGCTGTCCGCGCGGTTGAGGTATTCCGCATCCGCCGGCGGGCCAGGCGGAAGCTGCGCCGTTCTCCACAGGGGAGGATGGATTAAGCGTTTTCTAAAATTTCATCCCTTTGCCGGAGATGGGAAGGCAACCCTCCAGCGTTTGCAGCGCCGGCAGGACCCAAGAAAGGACAGGAGATCCCAAAAGAGGTTTCTCTTGCCCTTTTTATTCCTTTGTGGTTTCGTTCGCCAGCCCCTCTTTCAAGGCAAATTGCAATTGTAAAACGCATATAGATGTGATAAGATAAATAAGAATTGTTTAAAGGAAGGGCTTTGAGCCCTCTTTTTAAGAGCGGAGAGACAAAAAGCTGCGGGGCAAGCCCGCAGCTGTGAATAGAAGGGGCTATGGGTTATGACGAAAAAAATGCAGATCGCCGTTTTATTCGGCGGCGTCTCCAGTGAATATGAGGTCTCCCTCATGTCGGCCACATCGATTCTAAGCCATTTGGATCCGGAAAAATATGCCGTCAGCAAGCTGGGGATTACCCGCGACGGGCGTTGGCTGCTTTTTGAAGGCGAAAATGCGCTGCTGACAGAGGGGGATTGGACGGCGGACGCCTGCACGACGCCGGCCATTCTCTCCCCCGATCGGGCCGATCACGGCCTTCTGATCTTCCGGCCGGACGGGGTGGAGCGCAGGCGGATCGATCTCCTCTTTCCGGTGCTGCACGGCAGAAACGGCGAGGACGGAACGGTACAGGGCCTTTTTGAGTTAAGCGGCATCCCCTATGTGGGCTGCGGCGTGCTCGCAAGCGCCGCCTGCATGGATAAAGAATTTACCCACCGCATCCTGACGCTCGGCGGCGTTCCCAACGCCCGGTTTGTTGCGGTAAAGGCCGGAGAAGCGGAAGCGCCGGAAGCCATCGAGAAGCGGATGAACGAGGCCGGAATCGCCTACCCGGTCTTTGTCAAACCGGCCAACGCGGGCAGCTCGGTGGGCGTCTCCAAGGCGCACGACCGCGCGGAGCTTCCCGCCGCGCTGGCCGCCGCCTTCCGGGAGGACGGCAAGGCGCTCATTGAGGAGACGCTGACCGGCATTGAAGCGGAGTGCGCCGTTTTGGGCAACGACTCTCCTATCGCCTCGGCCTCGGTTGGGGAGATTGAACCGCTGCGCGAGCTCTATGACTATGAAGGGAAATACTGCGACGATACCACCGCGCTGCACATCCCGGCGCGCATCCCGCCGCAGGCGGCGGAGGAGATGCGCCGCCTGGCCGTTCGCGCCTACGCGCTGCTCGGCTGCCGGGGGCTGGCGCGGGTGGACTTCTTCATTTTGAAGGAGGGAAACCGGGTGGTGCTCAATGAGCTCAATACCCTGCCCGGCTTTACCGGTATCAGTATGTACCCCAAGCTCTTCTGCCACGAGGGTATGGAATATGGCGAGCTGCTCGACCGGCTCATTGCCCTCGCGCGCGAGTAAAGAAAATTTTTCCGGTTTTACCGAGATCCATGGGAGAAGGGAGGCGCACACAGGTTGGATAACCGGCCGATTGGCGTTTTTGATTCCGGGGTTGGAGGACTGACCGCCGTAAAGGAGCTGACGGCGCTGTTGCCCCATGAGGATATTGTCTATTTTGGCGATACCGGGCGCGTCCCTTATGGGAGCCGCAGCCGAGAAACGATCATCCGCTATGCCAAGCAGGACATCGATTTTCTGCTTTCCCACGATGTAAAGCTCATCGTCGCCGCCTGCGGAACGGTGAGCTCTACCCTGCCCGCCTCGGCCGGCAGCGCGCTGCCCGTCCCCTATATGGGGGTGATCCAGGCGGCGGCGCAGGCGGCCTGCGCCCTCTCTCAAGGCGGGCGGATCGGGGTCATCGGCACCAAGGCTACGATTCGGAACAATGCCTATGGGAAGGCGATACGCGGTGTGCGGCCGGAGGTGCGGGTCTTTGGCAACGCCTGTCCGCTGTTTGTCCCGCTGGTGGAAAACGGCCACTTTTCAGAGAAGGATCCCATCGCGCGCGCGGCGGCCGAATATTACTTGACCACGCTGAAAAGGGAGCGGATCGATACGCTCATCCTCGGCTGTACCCATTACCCGCTGCTGCATGGGCTGATCTCCGCCTTCTTCGATTATCAGGTCACGCTGGTGGATCCCGGACGGGAAACCGCCCGCGCGGTTCAGACCTATCTGACGGTACACGGCCTGCTCAACGGACAGACGCAGCCCGGCTCCCACCGGTACTATATGACCGACTCGGCCGAGGATTTTTGCGAGGTCGCCTCGGTTTTCCTCTCCTGCGACATCCATGCAGACGCCCAACAGGTCGCCATTGATTAACGAGAGCTGACAGACGGAAAAAAGAAGGAATTAAAAAGATGAAAAAGCAGGTATTTATTTCTATCCGCGGCATCCAGCGCGTAGAGGGGCAGGAAGAAACGGTCGAACTGATGACCGTCGGCAACCTCTACCGCAAGAAAAACGATTATTACCTCACCTATGAGGAGACCGAAGCCACCGGCTTCGACGGCTCGAAAACCACCCTGCGCCTGGAGGAAGAAACGCGCGTCACGATGCAGCGATCCGGCCCCTACCGCTCCCAGCTCATTGTAGAAAAGGGACGGCGCCACCAATGCTGTTATGAAACCGGCTATGGGGAGATGCTCATCGGCGTATCCGGAGGGGATATCTCCTCCACCTTAACGGACGAGGGCGGTAACCTCCACTTCAAATATTCGCTCGATGTGAACACCTCGCTCGCCAGCGAAAACGAGGTCTACATCAACGTCCGCTGCGATAGCTAGAGGACCCTTTCCCCTGCCGCGGCCGGAAAGAGATCCGCGCCGGCCGGCGGCGGATATCCCTCTGCGGCGAAGGGAAAAGCGTTTTCTCTTGAGGCCGCCCGCAGAAGCACAGGCTGCGGGCAGGATGAAAAAATCCGGCGCGGAGTCCCCGCACCGGCATCGTATAAAATACACACGGAAGGCGGAGGGCAAAGGAACCGCCGCACTTTCGGAAAGGAATGGTCATCCCATGCACAACCCTGTTCAACAAGCGACCCGCCAGCTACAGGCTATCATTACCGGGGCCATGCGCCGTGCGATGGAAGAAGGGGCGCTCCCGCAGGCCGAGCTGCCGGAGTTTACCATTGAAATTCCAAACGACACGAAATTCGGCGATTTTGCCAGCAATGCGGCGATGGTTTCCGCCCGCGCCTTCCGCCAATCCCCGCAAAAAATTGCCGACGCGCTGCTCGAACGCTTTGATTTTGCAGGAAGCTGCTTCCAGCGCGCAGAAAAGGCGGGCCCCGGTTTTCTGAATTTCTTCTTAAATCCGGATTGGTTCGGCTCGGTCGTTCAGGATATTCTGGACGACGGCGCGCAATACGGCCGTTCGGACTATGGCGCCGGGGAAAAGGTGATGGTGGAATTTGTCTCCGCCAACCCGACCGGCCCCATGCACATGGGCAACGCGCGCGGCGGCGCGCTCGGCGACTGCCTGGCCAGCGCGCTGGACGCGGCCGGCTATGACGTCACCCGCGAGTTTTATGTCAACGACGCGGGCAACCAGATCGAAAAATTCGGCCTTTCGCTCTATACGCGCTATCTCCAAATCTACCGGGGCGAGGAGGCCGTCCCCTTCCCGGAGGACGGCTACCACGGCGACGATATCCGGGAGCGTGCGCAGGAGTTTGCGGATATCCACGGAGACCGCTACCTCACGGCGGACCCGGACGAGGCCCAGAAGGCGCTGGTGGACTACGCCCTCCCGCTCAACATTGAAAGCCTGCGCGCCGATCTCGCCCGCTACCGGATTGAATATGACGTCTGGTTCCACGAGAGCACCCTTCACAAGAGCGGCGCAGTGAAGGAGATCATCGATCTCCTGACCGGGCGCGGGCTCACCTATGAGAAGGAGGGCGCGCTCTGGTACAAGGCCACCGATTTCGGCGGGAATAAGGATGAGGTGCTCATCCGCCAGAACGGCGCTCCCAGCTACTTCGCCGTAGACATCGCCTACCACTACAACAAATTCGCCGTCCGCGGCTTTTCGCGGGTGATCAACGTCTGGGGCGCGGATCACCATGGACATGTCGCCCGGCTGAAGGGGTCGATGGACGCCGTCGGCCTGCGGGGGGACAAGCTGGATATCCTGCTTATGCAGCTCGTGCGGCTGCTCAAGGATGGCGAGCCCTACCGCATGTCCAAGCGGACGGGGAAATCGATCACCCTGGCGGACATCATTGAAGAGATTCCCATCGATGCGGCGCGCTTTTTCTTCAACATGCGCGAGGCCGGTTCCAAGCTGGATTTTGACCTGGATCTCGCCGCCGAGCAGTCGAGCCAGAACCCGGTTTATTATGTGCAGTACGCCCATGCGCGCATCTGCTCCATCCTGAAAAAGCTGCGCGCGGACGGGATAGAATTTAACCTGGAAGCGGGGGACCTGGATCGGCTCGGCGCGCCCGAAGAGCGGGAGCTCATCCGGCTGCTGGCCTCCTTCCCGAACGAGATCATCGAGTCGGCCCGCAGCTATGATCCCGCGCGGCTGACCCACTACGCCGTAGAGCTGGCGACCCTTTTCCATAAATACTATACCGCCTGCCGCGTTGCAGGCGAGGAGCGCGGGCTCATGCAGGCGCGCATTGCCCTCTGCCTGGCCGCCCGCCAGACGCTGCGCAACCTGCTGGATCTGCTGAAGGTGCAAGCGCCCGAAACGATGTAATTTCCATTAGGAGCGAACGGTTATGACAAACGATCCCCCTCCTCCCAGTCCGCACCTTCTAGGACGCCTGCCGTCTGGTGCGGACGGGAATCCCCTTTGGCGGCCGGATGTCTTTCCCGGCGGCAGGCCCGCTCTCGCCGTGCTGGACGATAGGGGCATCCGGCTCGATCCCTTTGATGAACAAGACTTTTTGGCGCTGTGCGGCGCAATCGGCGAGCAGGCGGCCCGGCTGCAAAAGATGGGCGCGGCCGGAGCCGTTTGTCCGGCGCTCCCAGGCTTGGCCGCCGCCCGCGCTATCCTGCTCGGCACGCGGACGGTAGGGCTCCCGCTCACCGTTTTCCTCGCGCTGGAGGAAAACGGCCGTTCCCCCTGCGGGAGCGATCCGCTGGCTGCGCTCTGTACGTTGCAGGGCCTCGGCGCCGCCGCCTTCGGGCTGGCAGGAGAAACAGAGGCGGTGGCCGGGCAGCTTGCCCGGCTGCGGCCTTACGCCTCTATCCCGCTGGCCGCCGCCCTGCCCGCTCCCCAAGCGGGGCAAAGCCCCAAAGACTATGCAGAGCTTGGAAGGAGCCTGCTGGAAGCGGGGGCCGATGAGCTCGCCATCGCCGGGGAGGCGGGGGAGGAATACCGCTCCGCTTTGCAGGCGCTGCCGCCCCGGCCCGCCGGACAGCCCGCCTCTGCCGGGCCGGAGAGCCTCCTCATCGCCGCCTGCGAGAGCGGATGCTTTCTCCTCGATGAGAACGTGGAATTTTCCGAGCCGCTGGTCTGCTCGGAGGACATGGCGGACGCCTTGTTCGAAGCGGAGCACGAGGGATGCGAAGCGCTGCTCGTGCGGATCGATTCCTCGTTGGATGCGCGGCTGTTTATCGCCAACGCCCACCTCTGCGGCCTCCCTGTCGCCTTCCAAGCGGATGAGGAAGCCTGCTTAGAGCTTGCGCTTGCCTACTACAGCGGGCGGGCCATCCTCAGCTCGATGTGCGATCTCCCCCGTGAAACGCTCGTCCGGCTCGCAGAGGGCTACGGCGCTCTGGTGCTTTAAATGGGCGCGTTGCAAAATTTCATTTTGCAACGCGCCCGTTGGAAAAAGCAGCTTTTGGGGGCGAAGACGACGCCCCAAATTTCGCGCCATCGGCGCGAAACCGCTGCTTTTTCTGGTTTCTACAAACCGGAGGATCGGCTCGACTGGAGGTTTCTTCTATTCTGTGGGCGCGCCCTTTCTCTGGCACGCAAGCGTGCCGGAGAGGATATCGGTCATTTTTAAAAAGGCCTGCCCGCAAAGAAGGGAATCTCCGGTTCCCAGCGCTTTGCGGGCAGGCTTTTCCTTTCGACCAAACCTATAAGCCGAGTTCTGTCGAGAACGGCAATCTATCTTGTTTACCCGTCGCCGGGTAAATCCAGCCACCTTGCCGCGGATGCCGGCGGGCCGCCGGTGGTTCATCCGCGAACTGTACGGTGTTGCTCCGGATAGGGTTTACATGGCCGCACTGTCTCCAGTGCGCCGGTGAGCTCTTACCTCGCCTTTCCACCCTTGCCGCCCGGAAACGGACGGCGGTATCTCTCTGTTGCACTTTCCCTAGGGTCGCCCCCGGCTGCCGTTAGCAGCTATCCCGCCCTGCGGAGCTCGGACTTTCCTCATGCGCATGCCTTTCGGCCCACGCCGGAAACCGGCGCCCGCGCACGCTGCCGTTCAGTCTGCTCGAAAGGATGCTTCTATTTTACCACAGCCTTTCCCGGAACACAACCGGTGTTTTGCAAAGAAACGGCCGCTTCTTTTCCGCCCGCAACCGGCTGCAAGGATTCCTTCAGCTTTCCAGCGAATTGAACGGAAGGCAGCCGGCCGGTGCGGTTTTACCGTGCAAGCTGGCAGAAAGTTTTCTAATTTGCAACTTTACTATTGCAAAGCTGCAAATTTCCGCTTATAATAAGAAAGTGAAATGGATAAACACTGGGCTGTATCAATCCCAATCAACAAAAGGAGTGGCTGGATTATGGCGTTTACGAACCCTTACCTACAAAAAGTATATAGCGATGTGGAGAACCGCAACTGCGGCGAGAAGGAATTTCTGCAAGCTGTCCGCGAAGTTCTTGAAACGCTCGAACCAGTCGTTGAGCAGACCCCTTCCCTGATCGAGACCGGCGTTATCGACCGCATCGTAGAACCGGAGCGGTTTGTACAATTCCGCGTTAGCTGGGTGGACGATGCGGGCAAGGTCCAGGTCAACCGCGGCTACCGCGTGCAGTTCAACTCCGCCATCGGCCCCTACAAGGGCGGCCTGCGGCTGCATCCCTCCGTTACCGGGTCGGTCATTAAGTTCCTTGGCTTTGAGCAGACCTTTAAAAACTCGCTGACCGGGCTGCCGATGGGCGGCGGCAAGGGCGGATCCGACTTCGATCCGAAGGGCAAATCCGACGCGGAGATCATGCGCTTCTGCCAGAGCTTTATGACCGAGCTTTACCGCCACATCGGCCCGGATACCGACGTACCGGCGGGCGATATCGGCGTTGGCGGCCGTGAAATCGGCTATCTCTATGGGCAATATAAGCGCCTGAGCAATACCCACGCCAGCGTTCTTACCGGCAAGGGGCTGACCTTCGGCGGCTCTATCGGCCGCACCGAGGCCACCGGCTACGGCTTACTCTACTTTGTGGAAGAGATGCTCCGTTCGATGAAGAACGATTCGATGAAGGGCAAGAAGGTCGTCATCTCCGGATCGGGCAACGTGGCTATCTATGCCTGCCAGAAGGCGCAGGAGCTGGGCGCGAAGGTGGTCGCCCTCTCCGACTCGAACGGCTATATTTATGATGAAAACGGCATTCAGCTGGATGTAGTGAAAGAGATCAAGGAAAAGAAGCGCCTGCGTATCCGCGAATATGTAAAGAGCGTGCCCTCTGCGGAATACCATGAAGGGTGCAAAGGAATTTGGACGATTCCTTGCGACATCGCCCTTCCCTGCGCCACACAGAACGAGCTGGACGGCGAAGCCGCCAAGGCGCTGATCGCAAACGGCGTTCAGGCGGTGGCGGAGGGCGCAAACATGCCTTCCACTCCCGAAGCGGTTGAGCAGTTCCTTGCCGCCAACATCATGTTTGCCCCCGCCAAAGCGGCCAACGCAGGCGGCGTTGCGGTCAGCGGCCTGGAGATGAGCCAGAACGCCATGCGCTACTCCTGGACCTTTGAAGAGGTGGATGGAAAGCTGCACGATATTATGAAAAACATCTTCCACAACGCCTACAACGCCTCGGCGGAATATGGTCATGCCGGCAATCTGGTGATGGGCGCGAATATCGCAGGCTTCCGCAAGGTTGCCGATGCGATGATTGCTCAGGGCATCACCTTCTAAGTTTCCGTTTCTTCTGCCTCCCTTTGTTTTTTGTATAGAACCCTAACTGCAAAACGGCGCAGCCTACTCGGTAGGCCGCGCCGTTTTGCTGCTGATTTCATCGTCCCGCCCTTTATAGCTTGCGGTAAGATCGAAGATACCGGCCGGGCACCTCGTCATAGGTCCGGCAAAACACCGTATAGGCCGGAAACCCCGCCTGAACCAAATCCTGTTCCAGCTGTGGATCAAACAGGAAGGTTTCTTCGCCGATATCGATCTCCGCCCATTCGTGGTAGGTATAGCCGCCGCCCGCCCGGCCGGTCTGTCCGGCAACCAGATGTCCATCCAGCCCTATCGAGCGCGCCAGCAGCAGAAAGGCCGAAGCATAGGCGTTGCACATCCCGGTTTTAGCCGAGAGGGCGACTGCGCCAAACCCCTCCATCTCCCCATAGCGGGCATAGATATCCGCGCAGGTGGTGTCCCCAACCGCCGCGCTCAGGTTGCGCAGGTGGGAACCATAGGATACCGTGGAGGTCACGTAATCATAGCAGGCCCGCACCTTTTCATAGGTGCCCATCTCTTCCTCCAGGATATCCTCCAAAATCTCATCCACCAGCTCTTGCAGCTCGCTGCTCTGTGCCGGGGAGGGGGTAAGCTCGGCCGCGTCCAGGATCGCCTGCGGCGTCCCTTCCTCCGCCTCTTCCCCACCGTCTTTCTTAGAATCGTCCTCCGCCGCTTCCACTATTTCGGCTTCCTCCAACCATTCCGTCTCCCCGTCCGTGTCCTCCGCCCAAGGGTCCGCTTCCTCGCGTGCAAACGCCGTCAGCGCCAGCGCCCCGGAAAGAAGCCCCGCGGCCGTCAGCGCGGCGGCCAGCCTTCGAATGATCATGATTTTCAACTTCCCTTATGTATAAATTCCTTCCTATTATACCGCAAACCGTCAAGAAATGTCAATCGTCCCGTTAAAATGCGTCGTTTTCAGCCGGCCATAAAAGGGCGCGTTGCAAAATGAAATTCTGCAACGCGCCCTTCTGAAAAAGCAGCTTTTGGGGCGAAGAGACCGCCCCCATTTCGTGCTGTCCGCGCGAAACCGCTATTTTTCCGGCGTCTGCAAACCGCGGGGCAGCTCGTGCGTTTTTTCCTACCAACCGGAAAGGCAGATTGCAGATAGGAGCCCCTCCGGCGGTTCGGTTCAGCCCTCATCCCTTTTCCGAAGACGGACGGCTCAATAGTTTTCCGCATGCACCTCAAAATAGCTCTGCGGGTGGCTGCATACCGGGCAAACCTGCGGCGCTTTGGTCCCTACCACGATGTGGCCGCAGTTCCTACACTCCCAGACCTTGACCTCGCTCTTCTCAAAAACGGCCGCCGTTTCCACATTGTGAAGTAGCGCACGGTATCTCTCTTCATGATGCTTCTCGATCTCTCCGACCGCACGGAATTTTGCCGCCAGCTCCGGGAACCCTTCGGCCTCGGCCGTCTTGGCAAAGTCCTCATACATGTCCGTCCACTCGAAGTTTTCCCCTTCCGCCGCCGCGGTCAGGTTCTCGGCGGTGCTACCGATTCCCTGCAACTCCTTGAACCACATTTTGGCGTGTTCCTTCTCGTTGTCCGCCGTTTTTAAAAACAGCGAGGCGATCTGCTCATAGCCCTCTTTCTTCGCCGCCGAAGCAAAATAAGTATATTTGTTCCGCGCCTGCGACTCCCCTGCAAACGCCGCTTGCAGGTTTTTCTCTGTCTGTGTTCCAGTGTACTTGCTCATTTTCTTCATTCTCCTTTTTCTTAAAGCGGTCTAAAATCACTCGCCGGATGCTTGCACCACGGGCAGATAAAATCGTCCGGCAAGGTATCTCCTTCATACACATACCCGCAGACCACGCAGACGAACCCTTTCTTCTTTTCCTCCGCCTTCGGGGCAGGCTTAATGTGCTGTTGGTAATAGCGGTAGGTAGCAGATTCCTTCTCTGACAGAAGCCCGCCGCCGGCAACATCCGCTATGAACAGGGTATGCGTTCCCAAATCGGCAGCGGAAACCACCTTTGCGCACAGATAGGCGTTGCACCCTTCCGCCACATACACGAGACCGTTTTCCGCCCTTTGAACCGAGACCCCTTCTAATTTATCCACCTTTTCGCCGCTTTGAAATCCCCAGTGCCGGTAGGTCTCAAACACAGAATCCTCCGCCAATATGGAGACGTTGAACATCCCCGTCCGTTGAATCATGCCGTGGGTATAGTTCTTTTTATCGACCGTCACCAGGATTCGGTTTGGCTGTACAGTAGCCTGCGATACTGTGTTCACAATGCAGCCGTTATCCTTCTCCCCTTCCCTCGCCGTCAGGATAAAGAGGCCGTAACTGAGTTTCTCCAGCGCCTTCCCGTCCATTTCGATACACCTCCGCATTTGTCTTTTTACAATCGGGGCAAAGATAAAACACCTTTAGATCATAGCCGCAGATATCTTCCCCCAACTGTTGTTTCAATTCCCCGGTCAAGTCCTGAAAGCGGATATCCGCGAGCCGCCCGCACTGCCTGCATATCAGATGGTCATGCGGCAGAGCCTTATCATACCGGTCCGGCGATCCTTCCATCGGTATTCGCCGGATCAAGCCTTCGCTGCAAAGCAGGCCGAGGTTGTTATAAACCGTCGCCAAAGAGACCTTGGGCGCGCTCTTTTTTAATTCCAGAAAGATCTGCTCCGCCGTCCGATGTGCATGCGATTCATTCACCATGTCCTGTATTATCTTCGCATATTTCGGCACGCTTCCACCTCAATAATTAGAATAATTCTAACTATAGGATATTTTCCCCTCTTTGTCAACCCCCAAACGCCCTTTTAAGCGCGAGCGGCCTCGCCGGGACGCTGGGCGCGCTGTAAAAGCCCGTTCCGGCCAGCCGAAATAAGAAGGATGCCTCAAAATGCCTGGGGACCGGAGGCTCTTTTCGATCCTTGCGGATAGTTTGTTCATTCCAGGCTTCGCAGACGCTAAACGATCCGCGGGAGACTTCACCCCTAGTTTCCCACACAGTAAATCCCTGATACCGCCAAGCAGGAAATCCTCTGTTTCTTATAACGGCTAAGGCGTCCTCAGTCCGAAAGCCGGCGGATATGGGCCAAACGGCCGCCATCCTGAAGATAGCTGCAAAGCTGCTCCCCCAGCGCGCCGGCGCTCATCCGCTCCCCCTTTCCCAGCGGGGACAGCGCATCCTCCAGCTCCATATAAAGCCGGTTCATCACCGCACCGCGGTGGATATAGCAAGGGGACGGATCGTCAAAAAACTCGATGCTCTTCTGTAAAATCATCTCTTCCCGCAGAGGGATATCCTGTAGCTCCCCCTCAAAGAGAAGGACGCCCGCCGGATCGGTCAATTGGAAGCGCGGCGGGCGGCGCTTGGCCGCTCTCTTTTTCCCAAACATCTCTCTTCCTCCCTCTCAGCCGCCGGACCCTAGAGGGTCAGCAGCATGTAGCAGGCAAACGCGGTGAACAACAGCGCGCCTAAAAGTTTAATGAGCGGCATCCTCCGGCGCACCCATTCGCTCATCGTAAACACCCGCTGTCCGGAATGCAGCAGCAGAATGAGCGCCGTCAGTGGGAGCAGCATGGCCAATACATAGAGGATGAGGGCAACGGCGCTCATGCCGTCCACCCGCCCGGCCGACTGCACCAGATACAGCAGCGTTGCCAGCGCGACCTGACCGGTACAGAGAAATTCCCCGGCGGACACCACCACCGACACCGCCGCTACCCCCAGATACATCCCCCCACGCGCGCGCGGGGAGCGCAGCCGTTCAATTGTCCGGCTGCAAAAGGCGCGCACGAGGGAAGGAAGCTGCAAGCGAACGCGCCCATAGTCCTCCCTACGGCAAGCAAAAAAGTCCCACAGGCTGAACGCGGCGATCGTCAGCATCAGCAGCGCGGCGGCTATCTGGATAAAGCGGGATACCGCGCCGAACAGGCGGCTTTCCAGCAGGGAAAGCGCCGCATAAAGCCCAAAGGAAATAACGAAATAGGTGACGCCCTTTGCCGCGATATAGGTCAGCCCCAGCGAGAGCAGCCGCCGCTTTTCCAGGAGAAGGACCGAAACGAGCAGCAGCACCATCGAGATGGCGCAGGGATTCAGGCCGTTGATGAGGCCCGCCGCCAGCACCGGAAGAAGCTGGGAAGGCGTGACCGACTGCAAAGACGGCCCGGCCCCGGCCGCGCCCTGTCCGGCAAACCCGCCATAGTCCGCCGCCCCGCTGCGTACGGTTGCGGCAGCCAGCCGCTCGATCTCCTCCGCCCCCGCCAGATAGCCCTCCTGATAAAAAACGATAGGCGCTTTGCGCTGCTGGGACGGTACGGCAAACTCCTCAAACAACTGCCGGATTTGCAGCACATTATCCCCTTCCAGCAGGCTGCGGCGGTCGATCACCGCGTCGGGAAACCGGGCCGCCAGCGTATCCAGCGCCCCGGCCGCCTGGCGGCAATCCTCGCAGGCGGCGGTATAGTAATATAAAAGATAGGGCTTTCCCCACCCCGGCGCGGCTTCTTCTCCCGCGGGCGTCCCGGACAAGTCTCCCTCCCCTGCTGGGGAACCGGCCGTCCCCTCCAGCGGGGTATAGGGAAGGCCATAGGCTTCACAGAAGGTCTGGCGCAGCCCTGCGGCGATTGCATCCTCCCCCATCAGGTAAAGGCCGTCCATCACCAGCAGCGGGGCCTGGCGCTCCTTTTGGGGGATTCCCAGCTCCTCGCAGGTCTCTTGAAAAGCCTCGTCTCCAAAGGAGAAGGTATCATAAAGGCGGAAGGTAAGCGATACCTGGTTCTTGATATCCCCCACCTGGCTGTTAAAGAGGTCGTAGAAAGCCCCCTCCGCATTGCAGGAGGCGCAGAGGTTCTCATAAAAATAGAGAATCTCTCCCTCCCGTCCGGCCCCGGACGCCGAAGCGCCCAGCGCCAGCCAGCACAGCCAAAGGGGAAGAAGAAACCAAAGACCTGCGCGCTTACGCATTCCAACCTTCCTTTCTTGCCGGGCAGCACCCAGCAGCCACCGTTCCATCCACGCTCCCGTATGGGGAGAGAGGCATCCGCTATCAGCCCGCACAGGATGAGAGATTTCAACCCACACTCCCCACACAGGAAGCGACGGGAAAAGCAGTTTGCCGTAACGGACTTTAAGCCATTTCAATCCACACATCCTACAAACGGACGCGCCATTTTTAAAGTTTCCCGAAATAGAGCATCGGCTGCCGGACGGCCAGGTTGCGGCGGACCTCCTCATCCTGCGATTCATAAGGGAGCGACGCATAAAGCCGCAGGCAGTCCTCCCGGTGAAGGGCGGCCCCGGCGAAAATCATAAATGATGCGCGCGCCGGCCAGGATTCAAAGTGCATCACATCCGGCGGATAAAGCCAGCTCGCTTTATCCTGCAAGAAGGGCAGCAGATAATCCAGCCCCAGCGCAATGTTTTTTCCATCGCTGGCGGTGTAGCTCCAGAGATCCTCCTCCGGCCCGGAAAGCAGTTGGCAGAGCGTCACCATGTTATCCAGCACAAAGATGGAATAGGAATAGGGCTTGGTGCGCCGCAGCTCTTGAGGGAAGCTGCCATCCGCCGCCATCTGTTCCGGAAGGAACACCTCCTTGTAACGCTTGCGGCAAAGCGAGAGAACATCCTCCCGATCGGTGAAACGGGCAAAGGCCGCCAGCTGTACAAAGCAGGTTACGCTGTGATTATTCCTTGCATTCTGCTCATCCTTCCCCTGCGGATGGGTCAGCATCCAATCTAAGTATGCGCCGAACCACGCGCGCAGCGCCTGATAGAGCGTATCCGTCATCGCCTGCGCGCCCCGCAGCGCTTCCACAGCAAACGGGACGTCAATGAGGTGCAGCGTATCGATAATACCGGTGCCGCGGCCGGGGCAGACGCCGGGAATCGCCTGCGCATAGAGCAGGTGCGGATTCATCCGGGTCCCGGCATCCACGAAAAACTCCTCCAGCATCCGGCAGGCCTTTGCGGCATATTTCTCCTCTCCGGTCAGCCGCCAGGCGGCCGCGAGAGCGGAAACATGGGTGCGCATCCGGCGCATGGACATGCGGTGCGCGATGAAATTCCCCGGGTTGGTCTCCCCGTCCCGCTGGATATAGGGCAGGCCGTCCGGCTGGTTGGGGTCCGGCCACCAATAATCCCCATTGGAATAAAAATCGTGCGGGCCGCCCTCGCTCAAGGGGGCCGCCGCATCGGTGATGTGCTCGCAAGGGGCGTTCAGCGCCGCTTCGGCGGCCTTTAAAATCTGCCCGCGGTCATAGCAGTCCGCGGGCGCCGGAACGGACGGATAAAAGGTAAGCATTCGAAACCTCCTGTTCTTTATCCAGGGCTAAACAGCCCTTTTCATGTGACAGACGCAGCCATATGGAGAAGCCGGCGGCGCAAAAGCCCCGCGCTCCATGCTCCCCGATGCACCAGAAAGCGCCAAAGCCCGGCCGCTACAGCGGCCGGGTTGTATGGCGATCCACAAAGGTGGTGCAGATCTGAATGCGGGAGTTGCCGCCGGAGAACTGCTCTCCAACGCAGCCCTGTAGATACCAGCAAACATAATCCGCTATCCATGCAATATTCACATCCACCGTTGATATCGGGTAAAAGATGTTGGTATAGCGCTGCGAGTGATCGAACCCGACCAGGCTCATCGCTCCCGGCACGGACACCCCCCGCTTTTCCAGGCAGCTCAGGCAGCCGTAGGCCATATCGTCGTTAAAGGCAAAGATAGCCGTCGGCCGTTCAGAGGCCGGCATTTCCAAAATCCGCTGCGCAATCTCCTGGCCGGAGTGGAACAGCCAATCCCCATAAAAGAGGAAGCGCTCATCGAAATGGATCCGGCGCTCCCGGTAAAGGCTTTTGACCCCCCGCAGGCGTTCGCGGGTCGTCTGGTAGCCGTGCTTCCCTGCAATCAGGGCAATGCGGCGGTGCCCCTCATCCGTCAGGCGCTGCGCCACGAGATAGCCGCCCAGCCAGTTGTCGCTCACAATGCTGGTGAAAAGCGGCGTATAATGATTGATCGAAACGCAGGGCACGCCGGAGGAAACTGCCTGCCGGTGGTGCGTCTCCACCACATAGCTATCAAAGATAATCGCCGCCGGGCAGGTAAAGCGGATGATCTCCCCCAGGTCAAAGCGCGGGCCAATCGGCTTGAAGATCAGGTTATAGCCCATCTCAAATATTTTCTTGTCCAGCAGATGGAAGAGCTGGATATGAAAAAATTCCGATTGGGTGCTTTGCAGATAGTTTTCCTGCGTCACCATGAGGATATTGCGCCGCGGCGCTGGGGAAGGAGGGGGATCGATCAGGCGCTGGTCTCCGGTCAGAATCCGCGTTCCATAGCCTGGAACACGCTGGATCATGCCCTCCTCCACCAAGAGCTGCAACGCTTTGCGCACCGTGCCCCGTTCCACATCGAAGCGCTGGCATAGCTCCTTTTCCGAGGGCAGCTTGTCGTAGCCTTCATATTTGCCGCCGAGCAGCTCGGTCTTTAAATCGGCATAAATACTGCGGTAGATGGGGCGGCGGATGGCGCGCTCTCTCGTGTCATCGGTTTCCATCGCCATCTGTAACAACGCCCTTTTTTAAAATAATATTGGCGCAGCGCGTTCCGTCCGTTGTCGCCACAATCCCCGCGCAGCGCTTTGCCCGCTCATAAAATGCGAAGCGTTCCACCCGTTCGATTCCCTTATCCGGCGCCAGCGCCTGAAAGCGATCCAGCATGCCGTTCTGCGCCGCGCCCTCCATAACGGCGATTGGGCAATCCACCGTCGCATCCAGCGGGAAAAAGCAGAGGATCTCCCTCACGAGCGCTTCAACCGGGCTGTTCGTGATCCAAACCGTCTCCTTTTCCATCGTCCGGCGGGGGAAATTCGCGTCGCAGATAAGCAGCTCCTCGCCATGTCCAAGATCCATCATGAGCCGCAGCAGATCCGGGGTAAATATCTTCGGTATATGGTACAGCATAAACTCTTCCCTCCATTCTCCGAAACCGCAGCCGGGCAGCTTTGCCGGGCGTTGATTCCTTCTCCTGCCGTCTTAGGGAAAAAGCGGGCCGTTGTTCCGTTTTTAAAATCTGGAAACAGCGGCCCGCTCTATTCAACAGCCTTCCAGGGTTGCCTGGGCAAGTATCTTTTCCGCAATCTCCATCGTGTGGAGGGCATCCCCAAAGGAGGAAAGGGGTTGCCTGCGGCTGCGGCAGCCGTCTACAAAATCCCGCGCGACGTTCTGCACGCCGGTGTACACAAAAAACGCATCGCTTCCGGCTACCTCGCGGGTATCATACCGCTCGCCGGTGAGATCCCCGTCGTGGTAAAGCATGCCGAAGGTTTCGTGCTCGGCGTTCACATAAATTCCCGGCGCGTGCATCTCCACCGAAAATTCCCGTTTCCCGCTCGACCAGCTATTGATAAGATAACCGTTGCTGCCGTTCTCAAACTGTAGGGTTGCGGAAATAAAATTGATGTCCGGCGTCCCCACCCGCTTAACCTCGCTGTGCATCTCGCGCACGCGCACATAATCGTTGCCGCCGCACATCCAGCGCAGGGTATCAATCGAGTGCACGGTATCATCCATCATGTGATCGCGCGCGCCGATAAACGGCGTGGCCTCGCACTTATAGAACCGGCAGACCGCATGGGTAACCGGCCCGCGCTCCAGGCATTTCTCCCGGAGCAGCTTTACCATCGGCGTCTGCCGGCGCTGGAAGGAAACCTGGGTAATGCAGCGGTTCTTCTCCGCCCGGTAAAGCAGGCTCTTCGCTTGATGGATGGTGAGAGCAAACGGCTTCTCGATCATCAAGTCCAGCCCCTGATCCAGCACCCAGGCCCATATATCATACATGATGTGCGGCTGCCCTACACAGACCACCGCATCCGGCTGAATCTCGCGGATCATCTTCTGATAGTCGAAAACGCCGCCCTCGCCATAGCGCTTAGCGATCCCATACTGATCGGCGGTTTTATCCCGCCGCTCCAGATCGATATCGCAAATAGCCGCCATCTCCACATCCGGCAAGCTGTCGAACGCCGGATAGATTACCTGGTTGGCCCGGCTTCCCGCGCCAATCATCACTACCTTAAAAGGGGACAACATTGCAGCTTCCTCCCTTCGCTCAGCCAACCAGACTCTTGACATAGGCGAGCTCTTTGGGGGTCAGCTCATCCACCAGCTCCTCGGCGGTATACTCCGCAGGCAAGCATATATCCCCAGTATAGCACCGCTTTTTCAGGTAGTCAATAATATCGGGGTAAGAAGTCATTCCCTGCACGCCGGTGGTGAAATAGGGCTTCCAAAGCACATTCGCGGACTCCGGCCCGTTTTTGCGCACCCAATAGGCGCTCTTGAGGTTGACCAAGATCAGCTTATCCCAAATGATATCCAGCGCATGATCCGGTTCCTCGCCGGTCAGGCCGCTGTGCGCCGCATCCCAAACCGCGCCGATGTGCTTCGGATCGTAATCCTCCACCAGATGGCGAAGCTGCATGGTGTTGAACACCTGGCGGCCATAGTGGTTTTGAACGCCCACCTGAACGCCGTATTTCTCGCAGAGGGGAACGAGCGAATCCAAATATTTTTTGAACTGCGCTTCGCTGTAAAGATAGCCCTCCGGCTTATCCATCGGAGCCATGATGCGGATGATCGGAACGCCCGCCTTCTGGCAGGCTTCAAAGACAGCCTCATCGGTAGAGGAGGCCACGCTCATGATGGAGACGCCGTATTCCCCGAAGGTTTTCGCCAGCTTGGGGAGATCCTCCACCGCATTTTTAGGCTCTGCCTGGTAGCCGTCGCGCAACGGAAATTCAACGCCGTCAAAGCCCCAATCCGCGACCTTCTTCGCCAATTCGGTGGCCGTTAAGGTTTTCCAAGGTTTAGTAAATACCGAAAAACGCATTTTCTTATCCCCTTTTCCATTCTTTACAGGTGTTCTCTGCGAGTATCTTAAAAAGGATATCCATCGTTTTCAGCGTGTTTTGGAAGCAGCACTGAGGCTGCCCTCCCTCCCGCACATGGCGGATAAAATCCTCCGCCATTGCGGTAACGCCGGTAAAATCCGGGTAGCGGCTGCTTCCGGCCACCGCTTCGGAGCCGTAGCGCACGCCCTCTACATCGCCGTTTTCATAGAGATATGCCTCCACCTCGTGCTCCGCCCGGGCAAACGCGCCCGGCGCGTGCATTTCCACCGAAAACTCGCGCTTCCCGCTCGACCAGCTGTTGATAAAATACCCGGTCGATCCGTTATCAAAGGAAAGCGTAGCCGAAATGAAGTTGATATCCGGCGTTCCTACCCGTTTCATTTCACTTTTGACGTCCACAACCTCGCCGCCGCACATCCAGCGCAACGTATCCACCGAGTGCACCGTATCATCCAGCAGATGATCTCGCGCGCCGGTAAAGGGCTGCGGCTCCGCCTTGTAAAATTTACAGACGGCATGTGTCACCGGCCCATGCTGAAGGCACCTTTCGCGCATCTCCACCACCAGCGGAGTGTAGCGGCGCTGAAGCGCTACCTGAGTAACGCAGCCGTTCTTCTCCGCCAGCCAGGCCAGCGCCTTCGCTTCATGATGGGTGAGTCCCAGCGGTTTTTCAATCAACAGGTTTACCCCGCGCTCCAGCAGATCGCCGTAAATATCGTAAAGCAGATGGGGTTGACCGATGCAGGCAACCGCGCTCGGCTTGCGTTCTTCCACCATCCGGATATAGGCTTTCCCGTCCCCGCTGTAAACGTGTTCAATACCGAACTCCTTCGCGGCGCTCTCGGCCGCCTCCGGGTTCAGATCGCACACGCCCGCCAGCCGGACGCCCTTTAGCCCGGACAGGGCGGGGAAAATGGCCTCCCTAGCCCTTCTCCCCGCGCCGATGATACATACATCCAACCTGTCCATGGTTCCTCCGTTATTTCGAGCCGTACATCGAATCGTAAGCGTTCTGCATGATGCTGATATAGTTCTGAACGCCCATGCCTTCGAGGGCTCCTACATAGTCCGCCCAGCCGGATTCAACGTCGATTTCGCCGGTAACGAAACGGGCGGTCATCTCATCGATATAGTCGTCGATAATGACCTTCAGATCGGAATAGCTGGTGGCGTCCTGCTCGCCGTAAACCAACGTCGGAACGCAGCGCTCGGCAGGGATGGCATAGGGGGTGAGCTTCTCTTTGGATTCATCGAGCTTCATGATCTCGTTGTAGCTGCTCAGCTCGGCCATGCGGTCTACAGAGCCCTCTTTGCCATAGGAGTGCAGGTAAGTAATAACCTCGTCGTAGCTGTCCACATACTGGCTCAGGCGCCACTTCTCGTTGCGGGCGGAGGGAGCGGTCTGATCCCAGGAGCTGTTTTCAGGCTGGCTGCCATAGATAACCAGTTCTTCAAAGTAAGCGGGCTGCCCGTTGAAGTCCAGCTTGTTCGGGTCATTGATGTACTGCCAGCACTCACCCTCCATACCGATGTAAGCGTTGTAGCTGACATCCTCGCGGAAGAACAGGTCGCCCAAACGGAACGCAACCTCCGGATACTCACAGGCGCTGGTAATGGCGAATTTCGGCGTAGCGCCGGCGTTAATGTTCTGGTTGGCCTGCTTGGTGCCGCGCGGTCCGGTCAGTGGAGGAAGCACAAAGTATTGATACCAGCGCTTGCTGTCGCCGGATTTTTTGGTGAATTCTTCCGGGCCCCAACCGAAGCCAACGGCAAGAACCGGCGCATCGGGGGTCTCTCCCACTGCAATGAGCTCATCCTTGGTAGCGGTGAAGGCGTTTTTCGCGATGAGGCCCTCTGCATAGAGATCCGCCAGGTAGATGAGCATCTCCTTATAGCTGTCCTCAATGGGAGTGAAGTGGAGCTTCTTGCTCTCATCCAGATAGGTGCGGTTGGAATCCATGTCGCCGAAAGTATTCCCGAAGAACTGGATAAACTGCTTGTAGCCGTTTTCCTTGTAGCCCTTCGACCAATCGCCGCCGATCGGAACCTCATCCTTCTGGCCGTTGCCGTTCGGGTCGTTATCGCGGACGGCAATCAGGTAGTTTTTGAAATCCTCGGTGGTGTCCGGAACTTCCATGTTCAGCGCCTCCAGGAACGGGCCATAGATCCAGCCGCGTCCGTCGCCGCGAATGCAGTGGTAGCAGTTGTTGATGTCCGGCAGGGAATAGAGGTGCCCGTCTGCGCCGGTGCAGTTGTTGCGCGCCACCGGGGCCTCTTCAAAATAGGGAACGGCAAAGTGCGCATACTTGTCAAACAGATCGTCGAGCGGAATGATGACGCCCTTCGCGCCATAGTCGGAGAGCTCGGCTGTGTTGGTGAGGGTCGAGCTGCCCATAATGATATCGGGAAGCTCGCCGGAGTTGAGGACGAGGTTCATCTTGGTCTTTGCATCCGACTGCGGCGCGCCGGTAATTTCGAGCTTTACGCCGGAGAGATCCTCCAAAAACGCGGTGAATTTATTATCTTCCCGCTTAAAGGAGGTAACGCGGTCGGTATAGTTGTTGAAGATGGTCAAGGTAATGTCGGCGCCTTCCTTGACGATCGGCAGCTCACCGGGGGCGGTGACAATGCTATCGTCGCTGGGAGCTGCCCCTGCGCTGCTGGCCGGAGCGCCGGAACTGGCCGGAGCTGCGGAGCTGCTCGGCTGGCTTCCCCCGCCGCCGGAGCAGGCAGTCAGAGAGGACAGGAGCAGGGCGCAGACCAGGGTGGTTGCGAGTGTCTTTTTCATCTTGTTTCTCCTTTCCATTTGCCGGTTGCTTGTTATCAAGCAACGGTTGCTTATCATCAAGCAGCTTCAAAGGAAGATTACTTTGAAGTCCGCGCCGGTACGGCGGAAGGCTATGTAAAGAAGCGGCCTCTGCTTTGATTTTAGGGTTTTAGGGGCTTTAGCCCTTCAAGGATCCGATCATGACGCCTTTGACAAAGTATTTCTGAATGAAGGGATAGAGGATCATCAGCGGCGCGCTCGCCACCACAATGACCGAATATTTCAACAGCTGTTGCAGGTTGGAGAGCTCCTCCAGCTTGCTGTCTCCCATCGCCATTAAAATGGAATCGGGCATCTGTGTGACAAACAGGATGTCGCGCAGCACCAGTTGCAGCGGATAGAGATCGGAATCGCTCAGGTAGAGCAGCGCACGGAAATATCCGTTCCAGTGTCCCACCGCGCAGAACAGCACCATGACGGCCAGAATGGGCTTGGAGAGCGGCAGCGCTATCCGCCAGAAGAACTGTAGGTCAGAACAGCTGTCGATGTGCGCCGCATCCAGCAGCTCGGTCGGAATGGTGGACTTAAAGAAGGTGCGCACCAGAATGATGTTATAGGCTGAGAGCATAAACGGAATGATCAGCGCCCAGCGCGTATTGAGCAGGCGCAGGTTCCGGACCAGCAGGTAATCAGGGATCATGCCGCCGTTGAAGAACATGGTGAACATGAACACGAAGGTGAAGAACCCGCGGCCGGGCATATCGCTGCGCGAGAGCGGGTAAGCCGCCAGCACGATGAGGATCAGGTTTACCGTCGTGCCGCCCACCATATAGAGGAACGCGTTGAGATAGCCGGACATCAGCAGCCGGTGCTTAAGGATAGCGCCGTAGGCGTCCAGCGTCGGTTCAACCGGCCAGAGCCAGACCTTGTTGGTGATAACCGCATAGCCGGAGCTGAAGGAGCAGCTTACCACATAGATCAGCGGATAAAGAACCATCAACCCGAAAATCCCCAAAACGATCGCGTTTATCGTAAAAAACACCTTGTCGCTGAGCGGATCCCGGATTTTATTCCGAATCGGATTTCCATCCTTGGTTAAAGCAGCCAAATGAAGAACCTCCTTTCTTGTCTACCACAGGCTCGTTTCCGAAACCTTGCGGGAAATCTGGTTGACCGTAACGACCAGCACGAGGCCAACCAGCGACTGGAACAGGCCGACGGCCGCGCCGTAAGAGAGATCCGCAGTTCCGGTCAGGCCCACCTTATAGACATAGGTACTGACAATCTCGGAGGTCTGCAAGTTCAGCGGCTTCTGCATGAGATAAACCTTTTCAAAGCCAACCGAGAGGACCTTGCCCATATCGAGAATGAGCAGCACAATGATCGTCTGCGCAATCCCCGGCAGATCGATGTGCCAGATGCGCTGCCACATATTCGCCCCGTCTATCCGGGCCGCCTCATGCAGTTCGGGATCCACCGAGGAGAGGGTCGCCAGATAGATGATCGAGCTGTAGCCCGCTCCCTGCCAGACCCCTGACCAGACGTAAATATGCGGAAACATGCTCGCGCTGCCCATAAAATCAATCGATTCCATCCCTAAGAGTTCCAGAAAACGGTTGACAAGGCCATACTGCGGGCTGAGCACCTGGGTCAGCAGGCCGACCAGCACCACCACCGAAAGGAAGTAAGGCGCATAGGTTACCATTTGAATAGTTTTCTTGTAGGCTTGGCTGCGCAGGCTGTTGAGCCCCAGAGCCAGAATGACCGCTACCGGGAGCCCGGCCAAGAGGCCGTAAACGCTCAGCGTCAGCGTATTGATGATGATGCGCCAGCAGTTATAAACGCCGAAGAACCGGGTAAAGTTTGCTAAACCCACCCACGGGCTGTGGGAGATGCCCAGCATTGGGTTATACTTGCGGAAGGCGATCTGAACGCCGTACATCGGGACATAGTTGAAGATAATAACATAGATAAACGGGATCAAGATGATGAGGTAAAGCTGGCGGGCGTTATAAATGCGGTGCAGCAATTTTTGAAGATCCTTCTTCCGCTGCTCCTGCTTGGTGAGCTTTGCCGCAGGCGGGGCGCTCAGTGGTTTTACGTTCATCTTCCTCCCCCTTTAGGCCAGAATCTCCCAGCGGCTGGCCGGGATCTCATAGTGCGTCTTTTCCCCGTGGATAGCGTGCAGAATATCGGTGACAATGCAGTTCATCAGCGCCTGCCACTCCTGATGGGTGGCGCCGGCAATGTGCGGGGTGAGAACGGTGTTGTCCATCCCGCGCAGCCGCTCCAGCTCCGCCCCCTCCAACGGCTCGCGGTTAAAGACATCCAGCACCGCCCGGATACGTCCGCTCTGAAGCTCATCGTAAAGGGCGTCGTTATCGACCAGCACCGCGCGCGCCGAGTTGATAAACAAGCCGCCGTCCGGAATGAGGGACAGGCGCCGGCGGGTAATCATTCCCTTGGTGCTGGGGAGCACCGGCGCATGGTTGGAAACAATGGGGCAGGCCATCACCTCATCCAGCTCCGCCTTCTGCGCGCCCAGATCGGCGGCCGCCTCTGCGGAAAGGAAGGGGTCATAGAGCTTAATGGTGCAGCCAAAGGGGGCGAGCATCTGTAAAAATTCGCGGGCGGTGCTGCTCGCGGAGATGATACCGACGGTGTTGCCGGTCAGCTCATCGCCCGTTCCGTTCGACTTAGCGCCCGCCCAATCCCCGGTACGGATGTCCCGGTCGCAACTCTTGAAGTTGCGCAGCGAGACGAACACGGCCGCCATGCAATACTCCGCAACGCTGCGCGCAATCCTGCCCGCGCCGGAAAAAACGCGGATGCCCCGATCAAAGGTTTCATCCGGGATGCGGTTTTTCAGCGTTCCGGCCGCGTGGCCAATGTACTTGAGGTTTTTAGCGGCCTCCAGCGCCTCTCCCGTCAGTACGGGGGATCCCCAGGTAGTCAATAGGATATCCGCATCCTGAATTTTTACCGCCAGTTCTTCCGAAGTCAGCTCCTTCTCCGACTCGTTATAAATCACCTCAAAGCTCTTGTCGAGCAGCTCGCGGCAGGCAGGAGAACAGACCTTCTCCAGAGACTTTTTTGCAGGCACAACCAACGCTTTCATGCTTATGACCCTTCCTTTCCGTCTTCTTTTATGATAAATCAAAATTGTAGGATGGAATAAAGCGGCCGCCTTTCGGCCCTTTTATAAAAGGCGGTTAATAGATCCGGCTGTTTGAGAGGCTCTCATAGTAATCCGGGCTATAGCCGAGCTTATCCAACACCGGCTGGCTCAGGCGGTCCAGCTCTGCGCGCACCTCAGCCGCCATGGGGTAATCCGCCGCCGCCAGATTCATCCGAAGCTCTTCCGCCGTGCGGGAACCGACCAGCGTAGCGGATACGGCGCTGTTCTGCAACGTCCAGGAGAGCGACAGCGCGGCCACGCTCACCCCAAGCTGCTGCGAGAGCGTTTTCATTCCGGCCAGCAGCGCCTCAATCTCCGGCTCCGCGCCCTCGCTGCCGTGCCGGGCCATCTCCCCGGCGCGGGAATAGTGGAAGTGCCGCGAGTGAAGCTGCGGGACGGAAAGATCGCTGATCTTCTCATACAGCCCGGTGAGGATCCCTTGTTGCAGCGCCATATAACCGATGATGCCAATCCCATTTTGTTCGCAATATCCGGCAATTCCGCCCTCAATGGCGCGGGAGATGAGGTTATAGGGCAGCTCGTTCGCTACCACCGGCACGCCGGTTTTAGCTATCTCCTGCATCTGTCCCAGGCCGTGGTTGCTCACGCCAATCGCGCGGATTTTGCCTTCTTTCCGGAGGGCGGAAAGCGTGTGAAACGCTTCCTCAACGGTAGGCGGATTTTCGCATAGGCTCCGGTCGGAGGAAAAATGCTCAATAGCCTTTGGATTGATAGGCCAATGCAGCAGATAGAGATCGATGTAATCGGTCTGCAAGCGCCGCAGGCTCGCCTCGCAGTGGGCGCGCAGCGTCTCAGCGTGCGTGTTGGAGGTGCTGACCTTTGAAACGATCACCGCCTCTGCCCGCCTGCCCCGAAGCGCTTCGCCCAAGGCGCTTTCGCTCGCCCCATCGTTATAGGCTTCGGCCGTGTCAAAGAGGTTCACTCCGCTATCCAACGCCAGCGCAACCACTTCATTAACATCCTTCTGGCTTTGTTCGCCCCAATAAGCGCCGCCGCCATAGGGCCAGCACCCCATGCCCAATTTAGAAACCAACAGATCCGAATTGCCCAGCCGTCTTTTTTCCATAGCCTTTCCCCGATTCTTTTTGTATTCTACAGGTCCACGTTTTATATGTTTTTTGCATGTAGCTTTAACTTATAGGTTAGATAACAGGTGCAATTTGTCATGTCAAAGGAACAAATAGAATATATTTTTGTTTGTTAGATATAAAAAAGTCCAGGACAAATTGTCCTGGACCCCAGTTATTAAAATCATAATATAAGCAACAAATTTACAAACCTCTGTTAAAAGCCATCTAAAACAGCTAATCGCCCTCTTTTTTATGTACATGTATACGATGTATTTAGATACTAGCATAATATTTCCAGCATGTCAATATAGTTTGCATAAAAAACACCTCTATTATTTTACTATTATATTACTAATCGCACATATACAGCAAAGGGGGCCAAAAATATGTATACGTCCTGTACATATATCCTTTTTGATAAATCTGCCGCTGTCCGGCAGATTTTCCTCCAGCCATCAGGAAACTCAAAAAAGGGCTTGCTTTTTTCCCTTGTTTCTGATAAAATATAAACATTGACGTGTGATCCCGTGTATTAAGGAGGTGCAGATAAATGGCTAAATGTGATATTTGCCAAAAGGGTGTCACTTTTGGTATTAAGGTTTCCCACTCTCACCGGCGTGAAAACCGGACCTGGAAGCCGAATGTGAAGCGTGTCAAGGCGATTGTGGACGGTACCCCCTGCCGCATCTATGCCTGCACCCGTTGCTTGCGTTCCGGGAAAGTTACCCGCGCTATGTAATAGGGATTTTCAAGACAAGTAAAGCCTGTTGCCGGTTGGCGACAGGCTTTTTGTTTTTTAACAGCTTTTTATCAAGCCCCCGGTGCTGCCGGGGGCTTGATACTTGGCAAAGGCAGCTTGTGAATATCGAATACGCAGCTGGCTAGACGGATTTCAAAGGGCTCTGAAGCGAAAGCCCTTCTAAAACTTAAATTCCGTCAGGATCTCGCTCTTCAGCATCCGCTCCTCGTCCATCTCTTCACCCAAGCCGGGAGTTTCGTTCATGGTGAGCCAGCCGTCGCTGTCCAGCCGCGCATGCTTGAAGAAAGCGTTCTTCTTATCCATGATGTTAAGCAGGTATTCGCAGTAGGGACAGATATCCGGGGGCATAGCCGCCACTACGTGCATGGCCGGCGCCAGGGTATGGCCGTGAGGGATGTAGGTAACGCCGTACATCTCGCACAGATCGGCGATTCTCAGCGCCTCGGTGATGCCCCCGCACCACACAGGATCCGACTGCATCACAGCGAAGATGTTGTCCTTTAGGTAGGAATGAACCTCCATGCGGGTATACAGGTGCTCGCCCGCGGAAAGCGGGACATCGGTGCAGGCGCGCAGCGTGCGGTAGCCGTCTTCCATATGCGGCCGCAAAACCTCCTCTACCCACATGGGGCGCACCTTCTCCAGCTCCTGGAAGATCGTTCTGGCATAGCTGACCGTCCAGCTCATCCAGCAATCGAACATCAACTCATAGTCTTCCCCCAGAGCTTCCCGCAGGGTAAAGGCCAGCTCCAGATTTTTGCGGATGCCTTCCGCGCCGTCGGAGGGTCCATAGCGGAAGAACCACTTTTGAGCGCCTACCCCCATAGCTTTGATGGCAAGCGCCCGTTCGCGGGCTGCGGCCGGTTCAACTGAGAAACCGAGGGCGCTGATATAGGGCCGGATCCTCTTTCGCCCGCCGCCCAAAATCCGGTAGACCGGCAAGCCCAGTATCTTCCCCTTGAGGTCCCACAGCGCAACATCCAGCGCGCTGATGGCCATCATCATCACGCCGCTGCGGCTGTGACGGTCAAACCGGCTCAGGATATCCCAGAGCATCCGGTTTTCCATCGGATCGCGGCCGCAGAGGTGGGCGGAGAGGCCGTCCATGATGGTAAGCAGCTCGCTGCGGCACTCAACAGGGCCGCAAACGCCCTCCAGCCCTTCGTCGGTGGCGACAACCAGGAACAGAGCGGCGCGCGTTCCCGTCTCTTCCGCATTGGAATGAGAACGCGCAGCATATTCCTCATAAATATCCAACGGGCCCACCGATCGGGCCTCGGAGGAATACTTCGGCGTAAAGCGAACGGTTTTACGCTCGATCCGTACACTGGTGATTTTCATAAAAATCCCCTTCCCCCTTATTGGGCAGAATAGGCGGATAAAATCCCCGGTTTCTCCGCCTGTCGGGCAGAAGCGCAGCTCCCAGCCTATGTTTACACCGCGCAGACCTGTTCCGCCGCGGCAGTCTGAACGCCGTCCACCAACAGCAAACCCATCTGCTTACTGCCGTGACGGCGTTCATTTTTTCTCCTAAAATTTCACTAAGATAATGTGTAGGAACGCGCGCGGTCCTCCACTGAGCTCCCTATTCTTCATGGGGCTGGTTTTCCCAAACAGCTCTGCCCGCGGTGTGCAGCGCAGCGACGGACCTCCGCTCGATCATGGTGCAGGGCATTCGAACTACCTGCGCGGGCTGCGCCCGGTTTTTCTCTCCCTTCAAGGTGTCCAGCAAAATTTCCGCAGCCTTTTTCCCAATTCCGCTTAACGGTATCTCGCTTGTGGTAAGGCTTGGGCGCAAATAATCTGCTAGGGCCATGTTATCGTAGCCGATAATCGAAATATCCCGGCCAATTTCAAGCCCCTGCTCATAGAGGTAATCATAGGCTCCGGCCGCCATATCGTCATTCATGCAGAACAGCGCGGTAATCCCGTCGCAGCCAAGTTTTTTCGCCGCCTCATAACCGGATTTCCTGTGCCACTTGCCATAAGACACCCAGGATGGATTAAACGGCACCCCTTCCTCAAACAGAGCCTTTTGATAGCCCAACAGCCGGTATTTTACATGGAGATTGTCCGCAACGCCCGCAATGATCCCAATGTTTCTGTGTCCCTTCGCAACCAGGTACTTGGCGGTATCATAGCCGCCCTTCTCATCGTCAATGATGACGGAGGGGTATTTGTGATCCTTCGAGAGCCCGTAAGCAATCACCGTCGGAATCGGGAAATCCGCCGGGAAACAGTCAATCAGGCGGCAATGCCCCGCGACATAAATAACGCCGTCTACCTTGATCGAGAGGGCCTCCTGAATCACCGGCGCTACCGAGGCTTTCAGCTTTTCACTCTCGTGATACCAGCTGCTCCCCCATTTGCGGTAAAGACGCAGATTCATCAGGATGGTGCGGTAATCGTTCATTTCGCAATGCGCCATGATAGCTTCGACCATCGGATTGGTGCCGAAAACGGTCAGATCCTCTGTGATAATGCTGATCACATGGCTATTCTGCTTGCGCATGCTTCGGGCGAAATAGTTGGGCTGATAGCCCGTTTCCTTTACACAGGCCATCACCCGGCTCCGGGTTTCAGCCCCTACGTTGGATTTCCCATTCAGGATATTCGATACCGTGCTTGGAGACACGTTGCAGCGTTTTGCAATTTCTTTTACCGTTATCAAATCAGATTCTTCCTCTTTCGGTGTGCCTCTGCGCTACACCTTTTACAGAAAGTATATCGTGATATCTCCGGCCTGTCAATTTCAGCTGTCAAATTTCGCAAAGGTATCATAGATCCGGTTCCTGCGGACGCGCTCCTCCTCGCTCAATTTATCCGCCCCGGCAATGTCGTAGGCTCCGAAGGTATCATAGAGCCGGGAGGTAGGATCGATCTCCACATAAGTCACCCACGGCAGCCAGTGGTAATGGCTGGTAAACGTCTGGCTGGCAAAGCGCCCGCCCTCGTGGGACAAGCCGGGAAGAGCATAGCCAAAGCTGCCGTCCACATCGTTGGCCTGGCGGGTATTGTTGTGGATGAACTCCGCATAATCGCGATAGTGCGCGTCGCCGGTCATCACATACAGTCTGTAATAAATGTAGGCACAGGCGGCCATATACATATCTCCGCCGCCGCCCCCAATGGTAACAGGGCTCTGACCGCTGAAGGAGTTTTTCGTGAAGGGATGGTTCGGCCACTGCACCCGGAGCGGATAGGACCACATATAGGTCCAGGTCTCGGTATAATCCGCCGCCCCAATCAGCGCCTCCAGCCACTTTTGTTCGCCGGTCAGATCATAGAGGGACATAAAGCCGAACATGGCGTAGATACCGGATTCGTTGTCGATAATGTCGGTGTTGTCGCAGGTCGAACCCCGGTATTCCATGTTCAGATAGACATTCTGATAGGACCATTCCCCAGCCTTCAGCGCCGCTTCCCGATAGCGTTCATCTCCCGTTACCAGGTAAAGCTGAACCAAGAAGCGGACAGCGCTGATGGTGTTCGCCTTGGAGTCCATGCGCATGGAGCCGTCCTCTGTATTGTAGGCGCGGTACCAGCTCCCATCCTCATTCTGCACCCGCACGAACCAATCCGCAGCCTTCACGCAGAACTCCAACCAAGCCGGACGCATCTCGCCCTTTTTCCTCATGTACACATACGCATCCAGGATGTTTTCCAGCCCGTCCGCGATCATCCTTGTCCAGAAGGGCATCGGCTCGAAGCCTCCCAGGCCGGGGTTGTAGCACACGTTGGGCGCGCCGATCTCGGTCATGGCAGTGTTCACCCAGAAATTAATAATATGATTGCCCTTCTCATAGGCTTCCTTGTCGTTTTCCAGGTCGCCGTAACGGATGAGCTGGTAGCCGATGCCTGGCTGCTGGCCCACAAACCCGAACTGGAAGGAGACGCTGGAAACATCCAGCTGCGGGAGCCGGCAGGAGAACGGCAGGCCCCAGGAGTCCCCATATTGACGGGTGAGCTTTTTAAGCAACTGCATGCAGTTCTTATATTGCAGCTCCTGGTCCACCGGATAGACGGGTTCCTTCAGCCGCCGGTAAACCGTCCGCCACATGTCGCGCATCATGGGATAAAAGCCGTCGTACCGTCCGAAATTAACCGCGACAGAGAAGCTGTGCGTAAAGCCCTCTTCCATCGGATGGAACACGCGGGTCATCGTCTTAGTCCGCATCATGTAATCGATGTTATAGCCCTGGTCCTTCCGGGGAAGCTGGCCGTCGGTTCCCGGATAGACATAATCGATCGAAAGGCCGTCGCGGACCGTATCGATGCCGGTGCGCACAGGGAAGCCATAATAGAGGCAGTCGAGCGTTTTGCTTTCCGGTTTGCTGAGGCCGATGGAGCCGATGGTGAAATCCGGATCCACAATGTTTTCAGACTCGGTAAAATTCTGGTTGCGCATACCGATATCGGCCGCCCAGCGGGAGATGGCGATCGCCTCGCCCGTCTGCTTGTGCTGGGCAGAAAACATGGGAAGGGTATAACAGACCTCCCTGCGCCAGAAATATTCGCAGTCCAGATCGTGGCCCATAATCGTGGGGTTGGTAAACTCGTTCTGACGGTACCAGTTGGCAGGAGCAAAGCAGTTGTAAGCGCGGATGTTGTCGGAGGACGCCAGCACAAAAGAGATTTTGGTGGCGAAGCCGTAATCGTCCGACGCCTTGAGCACCGTCACCTTCCGGCTCACCTTCAGATCGCCTTTTACTTCCTCATAGGTATCCGCAAAATGAAGCTGCGAGCCTGTAGGGAGCTTCAGAACCCCCTCGGCGGTAACGCGGCCCTCCGACTCCCCGGCCTTCTCATAGGGGGCGTCATAGAACTGGGTGACGGTGCGCGCTGTTTTGATAAAAGCATACATAGGGCGCTTGTTGAAATAGAGAAGGGCGCCTTCCCGAAAAATCTCCACTCCGCCATTTTGAAACACCAGGGTATAATCCTTGCAACTGAGTTCCATAGCGATTCCTCCAGCATTTATCGTTCGGGTAAAAAATAAACTCCTTGTCGGTCGAAAACAAAAAAGCGCTTTTTATCCACCATACATGCGGATAAAACCGGACCCTGTCGGAGCCAAAGGCGCTTTTTTCAAAGGGCGCGCCCGCAAAATAGAACAAACTATAAAAAGCACGCGCCTGGCCTGTAAAAAAATTGTGCGGACTGCTTCCCCGGCTTGTAGGAACTGGAAAAAGCGGCGGTTTCGCGCGGGCCGCGCGAAATTTGTGGCGTCGTCTTTGCCAACATAGCAGCTTTTTGAGTGGCTCCGTTGCAAAATGGAAAATGGTCTGGCGCGGGCCG
>JAAWDS010000051.1 GCA_022793895.1 Provencibacterium sp.
ATCTTGACATCTTTGGGAGCGTCGATAGCGATCTTGAACTTGTTCCCCGACTGGTTGGTTTCGAACACCGTGATGTAGATATTGTCGTTAATCACGATGGCGTCCCCCAGGTTCCTTCCCAATACCAGCATGTTGACCTCCTTGTTCACAATGCTATAGATAAAGTGAAGGCGGATGAAGCCCGTTGACAAAGCTATAGTTTTGTCAACTTGAAATTTTGGCGGTTATTTGGAAACGAAAGCGGCAAAAATAGCGGTTTTAGGGGGGAACCGGCATTCCAGACGATCTCTGGCTAAACCTATAGATTTAGTCAGGAGGGCTGCGTTTTGCCGCTGCAAGGGATCCTCTTTTCGATGGAGCTGTTCCTCTTTCTTTATACCTGCGATTGTATTTTTTGTGCAACCCGGTTTGGGATGGCCTGCATCTAGCGCATTTTCCCTTTACCGTCCGGTTCCGGCGGCCCCGTTTCAATGGTTTAAGATGGGCATGGATAAGAAGGACCGTTTTTGGACAGACTATCCTGCGTGGGGTTTTTCAGATGGGAAGGAGCTCCGGCCTTGAGACAACGGATAAAGGCGGCTGCTTCGGCTCCCCACCATATCCTTTAGTCTGTATCTGCCGGATATCGTCCGGCAAGAAATGGGGGTCAATATGAAAACTGCCAGAACCTTTTGCGCGTGCCTGCTTTGCGTTTCGCTCTGTATCCTGGCGCTGGCCGGCTGCGAATCCAGAAACAAGAAGGATGAGGATCTCTCCAGCTCATCCAGCCTTATCAGCAGCTCTTCGAGCCTTCCGTCCTCTTCGAGCAGCCGCCCCGCTGTATCCTCCGGCAGCTCGCAGGACCGTCTGGAGGAGGATCTGTCCTCCGATCTGGAGGAGCCGCTGGAATCCTCCTCCAGCGCCGCTGAACCTACCGCTGCCGCCGGTAGCGCCGATTTCTCGCAAATCGGCGCTCTCAGCGGCCAGGCCGTCGCCTGGGGTCCCGGCCATGAGGTGAACGCCGAAAACCGTCCTACCGCTCCTTGCGGGTTGCAAGATCGCTATGGGGAATATGGCTGCCTGTTTATTGGGGAAAGCGGGGAGAAGAAAATCTACTTAACCTTTGATCAAGGGTATGAAAACGGCTATACGGAAAAGATCCTGGATACCCTCAAGGAGAAGCAGGCGCCCGCCGTCTTTTTCCTGACGGGGCATTATGTGGATACCAGCGCCGATCTGATTAACCGGATGATTGCAGAGGGCCACACGCTGGGCAACCACTCCAACCATCACTACAATGTGACCGAGGTGCCGATGGAGAAGGCGAACGCCGACATGGTGGAATTGCACGACATGGTGGAAGAACGGTTTAATTATGACTGTACCCTTTACCGTTTTCCGGAAGGGGTATTCAGCGAGCAGGGGCTTGCGCTCGCAAGGGAGAACGGCTATACTCCTGTTTTCTGGAGCTTTGCCTATGCCGATTGGGACCCGGAAAACCAGATGGATGAGGCTAAGGCGCTAGATCAGTTAAAAAGCCACCTGCATAACGGAGCGATTTACCTGCTGCATTCGGTCAGCTCGACGAACGCCGCCGTTCTCGGCCGCTTTATAGATGCGGCGCGCGCGGAGGGCTACACCTTCGCCGCTGTGGGCGCATAACCTTTCCCAAGAATCCGCCGCTTTTTTGGCGCGCTTGATTTGCAGGTAAGGGCTTGAAGGAAAATGCCCCCAATGCTATAATAGGAGGTAAGGGGGCATAAGGGTATGGAGGAGAAAGAGCTTTTGCAGGCAATCCTTTCAGAAATGAAAGGCTTTAGGACGGAACAGCAAGCTATGAAAGCTGTGCTGGGAGACATTAAAACCGAGCAAGAGGGCATAAAAGCTGAACAGGCGGCTATGAGGGCTGAACAGGCGGCTATGAGAGCCGATCAAGAAGTTATGAAAGCCGTACTGGAAGACATTAAAGCGGAACAGGAAAGCATAAAAGCTGAACAGGCGGCTATGAGGGCTGAACAGGCTAGCTTTAAAGAGGAAGCCTGTCAGCGTCTCGATCGGTTGGAACAGCGTCAGGGCCAATTGGAACAGCGTCAGGGCCAATTGGAACAGTGCCAAGGCCGGTTGGAGCAAGGGCAGGAAAGGTTACAGCAGGATGTGCGTTCCATCAAGCACGAGGTGAAGGAGACGGGATGGAAGGTAGATATTCTGTATGATTGGGTGGATGGACTCGAATTAAAGGTCAAAAACATGAGCGGTAGCGCCGTTTAATCGGAAGAGACCGCCCCAAAATATTTTCCTGGTTCATAGAAACTGGAAAAACGGCTTTCAGCTCTAGCGGAGCTAAAAGCCGTTTTTTAATAGAGCTCTCCAAGAAACGCTTTCCCAGTTGGGAAAAATCGGAAAAGCAAAGATTTCGTCCACAGATGCGGACAAAAATAGAAAACCGCCCTTTATAAATGTGTAAGGCTGCCCATCAGCCCGTCCTTTTGGATGATATTTTGGATGAAGGGCGGGAACGGCCGGGCCTGGTAGCTCTTTCCGGAGGTGAGGTCGTCGATGCGGCCGGTATCGAAATCGATCCGCAGCTCGTCGCCTGCCACGATTTCCTCCGCGGCGGCCGGGCATTCGAGAATCGGCAGACCGATGTTGATGGCGTTGCGGTAGAAGATGCGCGCGAAGGTGCCGGCAATAACACAGCTTATGCCGCTGGCCTTGATAGCGATAGGCGCATGCTCGCGCGAGGATCCGCAGCCGAAGTTGCGGCCGGCAACGATCATGTCGCCCGGCCGGACCCGGCCGGTAAAGCCGTTGTCAATGTCCTCCATACAGTGGGCGGCCAGCTCCTGGCGGGATGCGGTGTTTAGGTAGCGCGCGGGAATGATGACGTCGGTATCCACGTTGTCGCCATACCGGTGAACAAGTCCATGTGCCTGCATAGGGATCGCTCCTTTCTTCATTGGGCGGCGGAAGAGGGCTCGCCCATGATAGCCTCCGGCGGACAGAGCGCGCCGGCAACGGCGGATGCGGCGGCGACCGCGGGGCTAGCGAGGTAAACCTCCGATTCCACATGGCCCATCCGTCCCACAAAGTTGCGGTTGGTGGTGGAAACGGCGCGTTCCCCTTGGCCGAGAATGCCCATGTAGCCGCCCAGGCAGGGACCGCAGGTCGGCGTGCTGACGGCGGCGCCCGCTTCGATAAACGTTTCCATTAGCCCTTCACGTACCGCCTGCAAATAGATTGCCTGCGTTGCGGGAATGATGATGCAGCGCACGCCGTCCGCCACCTTGCGTCCCTTTAGGATTTCGGCTGCTGCGCGCAGATCCTCCAGCCGCCCATTGGTGCAGGAGCCGATGATCGCTTGGTCAATCGGGATTCCCTTCGCTTCGTCAATCGTGCGGGTGTTTTCCGGCAGGTGAGGGAAGGCGACGGTGGGCCGCAGCGAAGAGAGGTCGATGGTTAGGCGGGCGGTATACTCTGCGTCCGGATCCGCTTCATAGACGGCGGGGGAACGCGGGAAACGTCCGCGGCAGTAGCGCAGCGTCCCCTCATCCACGGGGAAGATGCCGTTTTTCGCCCCCGCCTCTACCGCCATGTTTGCAATGCACAGCCGGGCATCCATCGAAAGGGAGGCCAATCCGTCGCCGCAAAATTCAAGGGACTGGTAGAGCGCCCCATCCACGCCGGTGATGCCGATGAGGTGCAGGATAACATCCTTTCCGCTCACATAGCGGGGCAGGCTGCCTTGCAGCTCCACCCGCAGCGCGGCCGGAACCTTGAACCAGGCCTTGCCGGTTATCATGGCGGCGGCCATGTCGGTGGAACCGACGCCGGTGGAAAAAGCGCCCAGCGCGCCGTAGGTGCAGGTGTGGCTGTCCGCGCCGATGATGCAGTCCCCAGGCCCGACCAGCCCCTCTTCCGGAAGGAGCGCATGCTCGATCCCCATCCGCCCGACGTCAAAGAAATGGGAAATCGCATGCTCCTTGGCAAAGGCGCGCACCCGGCGGCACTGCTCGGCCGATTGAATATCCTTGTTTGGGACGAAGTGATCCAGCACCAGGGCGATTTTATCCCGGTCAAAAACCTCCCGCGCGCCGGCCTTCTCAAATTCATCGATAGCGACCGGGCTGGTGATGTCGTTGCCAAGCACCAGGTCAAGCTCTGCTTCGATCAGCTGGCCGGGCTCTACCCGGTCGAGCCCCGCATGCGCGGCGAGGATTTTCTGGGTCATGGTCATTCCCATTTGTATATACCCCCTTTAAATTTCGGTTTTGTAAAAGGAAAGAACGCCGGATCGATCCGCAGCGAAAGATTGGAAACAAAAGAAAAAGAGGCGTGAAAGGGCGGAGAGCAGCCGCCTTTTTCCTGCTTCTATTAAACCATAAACCTTGCAGGAACTTTGTAAATTATGATACAATTAGGAAAAGAGCTGGAGAGCTAGGACTTCTCCGGCAACGGCTGAAGCCTAGAGAGGGGCGCCGCTATGGAAATGGGTCTGCATAAAGAGACGCAGGGGATGGATTGGTCCGCCTTTGAGACGCTTGCGCCCTGCCTGCTCTATGGGAGAAACCAGCTGGTTTATCTGCAAGGAGATCGCAGCGACCGGTTCTATTATCTGCGTTCGGGCCGGGTGAAGGTTTTTCTGATCTCTGCGAACGGAGCGGAGAAGGTGTTGGCCGTCCGGGAGAAGGGGGAGATCTTCGGAGAAGCGGCGTTTCTGGACGGGATGCCCCGGATGTCAGCCGCGCGCACGATGGAAAAGTCCGAGCTCATCCCCGTTACCCGGCAGGCACTGGCTGAATTGGTCGGCCGCGATCCGGATCTGGGCCTGCGGATGATGGAATTTCTGGCCCGGACGGTCCGCATGCTTTCCTCCCAGGTGGATGCGATGGCGTTCCTGCAAGCGGATAAGCGGTTGGGCTGGCTGCTGCTGCGGCTCGGCCGTCCTGCACAGAGCGGAGAACTGCTGGTTCGCTGCACGCAGGAGGAGCTCGGCAGCCTGGCCGGGATCTCCCGCGTCACGGCCAGCCGGGTATTGCGGCAGTTTTCCCGGCTCGGCTGGGTGGAAACGCGCTACAGCGCGGTGGTTCTGCGGCATCCTGAAGCGTTAAAGGCGTTCCTTAACCGCACAGAGCCATGAACGTTTTCTAAAATTATTGTAAAAGCAATTGCCGAGTATGTTCTCAACGTGTTATAATCAGAAGAGACCAAACAGCCCGGCCGCTGCATGAAACGGATAAAATGGCTGCAAAATAAGGAAAGGAAGCCGGTAGTGGGGCCGGGTAGGTTTGATTACCCGGCAAAGGGATTTCGGAATGTTTAAAAAGAATAAAGATTATAAAATCAAACGGGGCCAACTGGATGGGAAAATGGGCGGGACCTCCCACGTCCGCCTGATGGTCTCCTCCTTATTGTGCATTGCGGCGGCGTTTATGCTGGCTTATTTCTGGCAATATGGCGCGCCGGGCGCGGACAAGCCCGTTTTAGCGGAGGCTTCTCTTTCGGAGAATCCGGAGGACTCCAGCCTTCCGGATGGGGAGGACGCCGCCCCGCCCGCAGAGGCGAAGAGCGATCCCGAAGATTTGCCGGTCGCTTCTGTACAGGAAGCCGCGGCGCTGGTGGTACCACAGCCCGGCCTTGCCCGCAAGGAAGAAAATTCCGCTGGTCTCCCGCCGGAAAGCGCGGCCTCCTCCGGCGGCGGGAAAGCGCTGGTGGTCGGCGGAGGACCGGCCCAGGCGGACAGTCCGCAGGAGGTGGGCGGCGAGGCAAGGGATTTCTCGGCGCCCTATCAGGTGAAGGCTTCGGAGCCGGTGGACGACGCTTATTTTGACGACGCCCTGTTTGTCGGCGATTCGATAACGACGGGGATTGAAATTTATGGGACGATGTCAGGCGCGGCGGTGGTGGCGAGCACGGGGATCAATCCCAGCACCATCCTCTCCAAGCCCGCGATTCGGGATGCCCAGGGGAACCTGCACACCATCTTAGAAACGATGAGCGGGTACCAGCCCAAAAAGATCTATGTGCTCTTGGGGGCCAACGGCGTCGGCTGGATTGCGAAAGATTCCTTCATCGGTTACTATGAGGAGCTGCTCGGCCAGATAGAAGCGCAGCA
Organism: Provencibacterium sp.; assembly: GCA_022793895.1. Taxonomy (GTDB): domain Bacteria; phylum Bacillota; class Clostridia; order Oscillospirales; family Ruminococcaceae; genus Harryflintia. The sequence continues at coordinate 6,092 of JAAWDS010000051.1, forward strand.
CCCCGGAGCGCTGGTTTATGTGCAGTCCATCTTCCCGGTGACGGCTGAAAAGTCGCTGAGCGAAAATGGGATCTATGCCAACGATCGGATCGACGCCTATAACCGGGCGCTGATGGAGCTTTGCGAGAAAAAAGGGCTCCCCTATCTCAACGTAGCCGAGGCGCTGCGCGGGCCGGACGGCGCGCTGCCTGCCGAAGCCTCTACCGACGGCATACATATCATTCCCGACTATTATCGGAAATGGTTTGATTATCTGAAAACGCATACGGTCCGGCCGGAGCCGGAACAGGGAAAGGAAGAGAAGCAATCATGAAGAAACACAGGGCGGCCGCTGTAGCCGCATCGGTACTGCTGGCGTTTACGATGCTGTTTTCGGGGTGCGGCGCCAGGGAAGGAACGGAAGAGACGGCTATTGATCTGGCCGCGGCGGCGCAGTCGGCGCTGGAGGATGCGGGCTTTTCGGAGGAGCTGGCGCGGCTCGATGAGAGCACCATTCTGCGCCGTTACCCGACGCTGGATCTCGAAAAGGTGGAGAGCTATGAGGTCTATGTCAGCGGCTCGATGGGAACGGCGGAGGAGCTCGGGCTCTTTCAAGCGAAAACGAGCGACGGACTCAAGGATATCCGCGCTGCGGTTGAGCGGCGGATCGAGGATTTGAAGCTCAACTTTGAGGACTACCGGCCGGATGAAATGCCGAAGATAGAGGATGCGGTCATTGTAGAGAAGGGGAATTATCTCTTGTTTGCCATTGTGCCGGAGAGCTCTGCCGTTCGGGAGCTGTTTGAAGGGCTGTAAACCGGAAAGCATGGAGAGGAGGGAGAAACGCCATGTATATCGAATGCGTGGCGATCATTGTGGTGATCGCGATTGTGCTTTTCATGGCGGCGCGTTCGGGACGAACGAGCTTTGCCTGGGTATCGTCGCCGCTGTTGATCGTGCCGGCGGCCTATCTGTTGAGCCTGCCCGTCTCCCACCTGCTGGACCGGCTGCTGCCCTCCATTTCGCAGCCGCCGCTGGCGATTGGCGTAACGCTGGTGGGGCTGGTGGCCGCCTGCGTGCTTTACGGCATGCTCTGCGGAAATTTTCCCACGCCCCGCGCGCGGCGGACTTACCTCATTGCCTGTAGCGGGTTCTCCTTCCTGCTGGCGGCCGTGTTGATTACGAATCTGATCCATGCGGCTTATCTTTGAGGAGATACTGCCGGGAAAAGTGAAAAAAGAGTTGCAAATCGCTTGAAACGGTGCTATAGTAATAAGGTATGACGCGGCCGGACGAGGCGGCCGGGGTATGAAACGGGAGGTTAAAAGCAAATGGGCGCTTTAGAGATCGTGATTGGGATCCTTTTGATCCTTTTGACCTGTGGGATGGTATTTCTCATTCTTTTGCAGGAGGGGAAGGGCGGCATGGGCTCCCTCGGCGGGGAGCAAAGCGAGAGCTTTGGCCGGAATGCCGGCAAAACGCTGAACGCAACGCTGAAAACCTGGACCAAGTTTGGAAGCATCGCCGTGATGGTATTGGTTGTCCTGCTCAACATCATCGTCGTGTATTTCTAAGCGGTCCGTCTCTGGCTCTCCTGAAAGCGAGGGAGCTGAGGGACGAATGGTTTGAGGGCGTGCGGCCGGAAGGAATGCTCGCCCTGTAGAAACGGAAAAGGAGCGGTTTCGTCTGCGCCTGCGGATGAAATCCCTCTTTTCGCAAAAAGGTTTCTTCTTTGGGCCTGCCTGCAAAATGGAGAGCATTTTGCAGGCGGCTTTTTTAGCATAGGCAGGATGTATCGAAAGGAGGTTTTACAGATGGAACGAGTCTCCATGGAGGAGCGCATTACCGAAGTGCTGCGCCGCCACAAGAAGCTCACGGCGAAAGGAATCGCCAAACGGATGAACTTAGGCCGGCGGGAGCGCGGCCGCTTTGCTTCGGCGCTTGAAAAGCTGCGGGCGGAGGGGCAGGCGACGCTGCGCGACGGCCACTATGCCTTAGCCGCTCAGGGACGGACGTTTGAAGGGGTAATGGGCCCTGTACACGGGCGTTTTGCCTTTGCGGCGGCAGAGGAGGGGGACGGGGAGGACTTTTTCATTCCCGGACGTTTCCTGCGGGGCGCTCTGCCCGGCGATCGGGTGCTGCTGCGGGAAAAAGCCTCGCGCGGGGAGAAGCGGGAGGCAGAGGTTCTGCGGCTGTTGAGCGCGCCGGAATACCGGGCCTCCGGAACGCTGCGCCGCCAGGAGGACGGAAGCTATTGGTTTTATGCGGACGGGGATTTGCGTCAGGAGCTGCCGGTGTTCCCCTCCGAACGGGGAGGCGCGCAGGAGGGCGATAAGGTGCTGGCACAGGTGCAGCGCGCGGAGGACGGCCGGTTTCATCGCGCCGCGGTTCTGGTGAGAACGGGAAGCGCTGAGGATGCCCGCGCCTGCGCCCGCGCGATCCTGTTGGCGGAAGGGATCGCCGAGACCTTCCCGCCGCAGGTGCTGGAGGCGGCGGAGAGCTTAGAACGGGAAGGGATCCCGCCCGAAGCGCTGGAGGGGCGGCTGGATCTGCGCGAAAGCCTCATTTTCACCATCGATGGGGCGCACAGCAAGGATCTGGATGACGCCGTTTCGCTGCGCGCGCTGCCCGAAGGGGGTTATGAGCTGGGCGTCCACATCGCGGATGTCAGCCACTATGTCCGCCCCTGTTCGCCGCTGGACGAGGAGGCTTTCGAGCGGGGAACCTCGATCTATTTTGCCGATCAGGTGGTTCCCATGCTGCCTCCCGCGCTCTCCAACGGCATCTGTTCGCTGAATCCGGGCGAGGATCGGCTGACCCTCTCCGCGCTGCTGCGGCTGGATGAGAGCGGCGATCTGATGGAATACCAGTTCTGCCGGACGGTCATCCGCTCCAAGCTGCGCGGCGTTTATGAGGAGGTAAACGCGCTGCTGGCTGGGGAGGCTTCCCCGGAAATCGTTCAAAAATATGCACCGGTAGAGGCCGCGCTGCGCCGGTTGGATGCCCTCACCGCAGATCTGGCCCGCCGGAGGCGGGCGCATGGCGCGGTGGATCTCAGCTCGGTGGAAACGGAATTTAACTTTGACGAAGCGGGCTGCCTTACCGCCATTGCGCCCCGTGCGTCCGGAGCGGCGGAACGGCTCATTGAGGAAGCGATGCTCTTGGCCAACCAGGCGGCGGCGCGTTATGCGGCCGGGCAGGAGCTGCCGTTTGTCTACCGCATCCATGAGCCGCCGCCGGAGGACCGGACCGACGCGCTCTTTGATCTGCTGCACCGGCTGGGGATAAAGGCGCAGCGTCCCAAAGGGGAGCTGCCTCCGGCCGCGCTGCGGGATATCCTAGCCTCGGTCAAGGGCGGGGATTTGGAGATGGTGGTCAACAGCCAGATCCTGCGCACCATGTCCAAGGCGCGCTACAGCGCGGAAAACCTGGGGCACTATGGGCTGGGGCTGAAGCTCTATACCCACTTCACCTCCCCCATCCGGCGTTACCCCGATCTGTGTATCCACCGCATCCTTTCCGAAAGCCTTTGCGGCGCTTCCCAGAGCGATCTGCTGCGGCGCTACAGCGGGTTTGTCCAGGCGGCCGGCGAGCAGTCCAGCAGCCGCGAGCTGCGCGCAATGCAGGTGGAGCGGCAATGCGACGGCTGTTTTATTGCGCAGTATATGGGCGGCCATACCGGCGAGGAGGCGGAAGGGATCATCAGCGGCGTTACCCCCTATGGGTTCTATGTGCTGCTCCCCAACAGTGCGGAGGGGATGGTGCGCCTGGAAGCGATTGGCGAGCCCTGCGATTACGACGGGGCGGTTGCGCTGACCGGATCCCTCACCGGCAGGCAATACCGAGTGGGGCAGACGATTGCTGTCCGGATAGAAAAAGCGGAGGTTTCCAGCGGAAAGGTCGATTTTTCACCGATCCGATAAAAGGCTGGGCTTTAAAAACAACTTTGCGTATATTTCTGACGCTTTCTCTGCACCGCCGGTGGAAGAAAGAAAAGCGCTTTCCACAATACGTGGATAATCCGGTGGAAAACCCGATGGAATCCACCCATTTATCAGGTTTTTGCTATCCCGGGATGTTGAAAACCCGGTGGAGAGTGTGAATTACTCTCTGTATTGTAAACAAAGGAGCGAGAGCCCCGGAAAAGGACTTTGAAGCGGGGGCCTCCCTTCACCAATGGATTTTTGGCCATTTTGTCATAGAAACCGGAAAAAATGCCGGGAACGTCCAGATAGGACTGTTCCCGGCGTTTTTTGTTTTAAACGGCTTTCCACCGTGATTCCCCCCTCTTTCCCCAGCTTGGACCGGATCCGAAAACCGAAAAAAGGAGATAGCCTATTGACAAAATGATATATGTGTGCTAATTATATTATATAACATATAATATTGTGGAACAAGGAGGTATGCAGATGGTCTTTCAGCTGGGATCGGCGTTGTTGGATGTATGCGTGCTGGCCATCCTCGCCCGTCAGGATAGTTATGGCTATAGCTTGACCAGCGAGCTGAAGAATGTGATGAGCATCTCCGAGTCCACCCTCTATCCGGTGCTGCGGCGGCTGCAAAAGGAGGGGCTGTTGACGACCTATGATCAAGCCTACCAGGGCAGGAACCGCCGGTATTACCGGATTACGCAGGAAGGGGTAAACCGGCTGCGGGAATATCAGGAGGAGTGGCGGGGCTTCAAAGCGAAGCTGGATCGCATTTTGGAGGAGGGGATCAAATGACCAGAGAGGAGTTTATGAGGGCGCTTGACAGCTGCCTTTATGCGCTTTCGCCGGAGGAGCGCGCATCCGCGATACAATACTATACCGAATATTTCGACGACGCAGGCCCGGAGAGGGAGCGGCAGGTGATTGAGGAGCTGGGCTCGCCGCGGGAGGTTGCCAAGCAGATTTTAAAGGATTTTTCAGCGGATCGCTATCCGGCGCAGGGATACCGTCCCGTCCGCGCGGGGGCGCGGCGGCCGGCCGTTAGCTGGTGGATGATTCTTTTGGGAGTGATTGCGCTGCCCGTTCTTCTGCCGCTGGGCCTTGCAGTTTTGGGAGTGTTTTTGGGATTGGCGCTGTCCGTTTTTCTTGTGGTGGTAGCGTTGGGGGCGGTGATGGTAGCGCTCATCCTCGCCGGAGTGCTGGGCGTATTCTGGGGAACGGCCCACCTGGCGGGCTGGAGCGTCTCCCCCTATTATCACTGGTTCCCCTTGGGGCAGGCGCTCGTCAGCCTGGGGCTGGGGCTGCTTTTATTGCCGCTGTGCGGCTGGCTTTTTGGCCAGGGCTTGCCCGCTTTCTTCAGGCGGCTTCGGGAATTTTTAGCGGGGATGAAGCGTTAAAGCAGAAACAGAGACCGGCGATAACCGGTTTGCTTTCTCTGATTCTTTATGAAAGAAAGGTTGAAGGGGAATGAATGGATTTTTGAAGGGCTGTCTGGCAGCGGGCGTTGGGCTTATCGCAATAGGGTCGGTTGTCACCGCTTTTGATTATGCGCGCACGCTGCGGAACGCACCGCGGACGGCGGCGGAAGGGCTGGCGTCCGTACTGGAGGAGAGCAGGGAAGGACTGAAAAACCTGGACTTGAATTTGTCCGGGGCGGATTTAGAGATAACGGCGGGGGAAACGCTGTCGCTGCAAGTAGGGGAGAAGCTACAGCCCTATTTTCAATATGAGCTGAAGGGCGATACCCTGCGCTGTTGGGACACGCTGGGGAAAAACTGGTGGAGAAAACGCAGTTTGGGGGAAGGCTACGACGTTTCGCTGGTACTGCCCAAGGCTGTCTATGAAACCGTTACCGTACAGCTCGGCGTAGGGAGCGGGGAGCTTCGGGGACTGGAGACGGAAATCTTTTCGGCTGCATCGGGCGCCGGGGAGATACAGCTCTGGGATATCCGGGCAGAAGAGACGGAGCTCTCCTGCGGCGCGGGAACCTTTACCGGCCGCCGGGTTTACAGCTCCCGCCGCACCGAGATTAACTGCGGCGTAGGTGAATTTGATCTTTCGGGCGACCTGCGGGGGAATGTTTTGGTCTCCGGCGGCGTTGGTGAAGCGCGCCTGCGGCTGGCCGGCGCAGAAGAGGAATACAGCGTTTTGGCAGAGGCTGGGATTGGGAGCGTGCAGGTAGGAAGCCGGGAGACTTCGATGATGGGCGGCAAGCTGGAAATGGAGAGGGAAAACGCGGAAAACCGGTTGGAGCTTTTATGTGGAGTTGGGCAGATCGACGTTCAGTTTTCTGAGGATATTGACCAAGACTTTTAATTACTTAACAATGTTATCATTTTGTTCAACATTTTTGCAGGGCGATATCCTATAATGGAGGCTAGGCTTTTGAGAAAAAGGATAGATGCCGGATCTCATATACAAAGGAGTTACATACTGTGAAAAATGTAAAGAAGCGCGTGATTGCCGTCACCGCTTGCGCAGCGTTGGTGGGAGCGGGAGCGGGCGCCCTGTTCTGGAGCCGGTCGCACCAGGCGGCGGCTCCCGTTCAAGCGCAGGTGGAAGAAACGGCCGTGCCGGTCAACGTCCAGAGCCCGTCGCAGGGGAGCCTGGAGGTGGTCGCCGAGTTTATCGGCCGCGTCCAGCCGGATGAATCGGTCAATGTGTTCCCCAAGGTGGCCGGGACGGTGCTTGCCACCCACTTTGAGGTGGGCCAGCAGGTGAAAAAGGGCGATCTGCTCTTTGAAATTGATCCGGCGGATATCCAGACGCAGGTTGCCGTAGCTGAAGCAGCTTATAACATGGCGAAGGCCGGGGTAAACAGCATGCTGGGCAGCACGCTGGATCTGCAAAGACTCCAGGTGGATTCCAACCTGCGCAACGCAAAAAACGCGTTTTCCAACGCCAACAAGGCTTATAACGATTACATCGATGAATATGATCCTTCGGTTGAAAAGCTGGAGGAGACCTGCGATGAGCTCTATGACAGCCTGCGGGAAGCACAGGCGGGCTACCAGGCCGCGTCGGCCGCCAGTGCGGCGGCGAAAAAGGCCTATGAGGAGAGCATAACGCTCGGCGCCTCCGCGGGAGCGCAGGGGCTGCGGTTTGAGGAATACCAGGAGGCAAAAAACCGGGCGGCTGCCGCTGAGGCTGCCTATAACTCTGTCCGGGGCGCCTATGAGCAGGCTAAAACGGCCTACAACCAGGCGAAAGACGGCTACGATGTGCAGCTTGATCAGCTCCGGTCGGCTATGCGTTCGGCCAACATTGCGCTGGATGCGGCCGAGGGGACCGAGGAAATCACCAACGAAAAGGCGATACCGGAGGCGGAAGCCTCGGCCAACGCGCAGTTGCAGCAGGCGCAGGCTTCGTTGGAGGCAAGCCGGAAGCAGCTTGAGTATACCAAAGTCGCCTCGCCTATCGACGGGGTGATTGAGCTGAAAAATGTGGAGGAGCATGGCATCGCTTCCCAATCCTCCCCGGCCTATATCGTGACCAACAAGGAGATCATGGTGGCGCGCTTTAACGTCCCCGCCAGCGCGGCGCAGGCGATGGAGGCCGGCGACGCCCTCCAGATTGAAAACGGCTCCACCGTTTACACCGGAACGGTCATTGAGGTAGGTTCGATGGCCGACGCCCAGAGCGGCCTTTTCCCGGTCAAGGCGCGCATCGACGCCCAGCCCGGCGAGCTGCTGACCGGCGTAGCGGTCAAGGTGTCCGCCCCCACCCAGCGCGTGCAGGATGCGCTGCTCATCCCGATTGACAGCCTCTACCATGAGGATGGGCGCTCCTATGTCTACCTGATGGACGAGAGCGGCTGCGCCCGCAAGACCTATGTCGAGACCGGCATCAACGACAACGATCGGATCGTGGTTACCTCCGGGCTGGAGGCTTCTTCACGGCTGATCACCAGTTGGAACCCCAATCTGCTGGATGGCGTTAAGGTCACGGATGCGAGCGCCCAGCCCGCCGCTTCCTCCGAACCGGAAAAGGGGACGGAAGCCTCCTCCGGCGCTCAGGAGGGATAGCGGAAGATGTTTAAGAAGTTTACCACCACAGCCATCCGGCGGCCGGTTGCCGTCATCGTCAGCCTGCTTGCCCTCGTGATCTTTGGCCTGGCCTCGCTGTTCGGCACCCCGCTTGAGCTGACCCCCTCAATGAGCATGCCGATGTTTATCATCAACACCATTTATGGCGGGGCGGGCCCGGAGGAGGTGGAGAGCCTCGTCACGAATAAGATTGAGGGCGCTATCGGCACGCTGTCCGGACTGAAAAACATTCAGTCGATATCGGCGGAGAACATGTCGATGGTGGTCGTAGAACTGGAATATGGCGCCGATATGAGCCGCGCCAACAACGATCTGCAAAAAAAGCTCAACCTCATCAACAACTCGCTTCCGGAGGATGCCAGCGACCCGACTATCATTGAAATGAGCCTGGACTCCACGCCGGTGATGCAGATCTCGGTGGAAGCCACCGGCGATATGGATCTGCTGAGCTATTTGCAGGATAACGTGGTCTCCGACTTCGAAAAGCTGGAGGGCGTTGCGGCCGTGGATATCTATGGCGGCCAGGAGACCTACATGCAGGTGAAGCTGGACCCCGAAAAGCTGCGGCAGTACAACCTGGATATGAGCACGGTGGCCACGATGATCTCGATGGCGGATTTCTCGCTGCCGGCGGGGAACATCGAGCAGGGCGGCCTGTCGCTGGCGCTGCGCGGCGGCGTAAGCTATCCGAGCGCCCAGGCGTTGCAGACGCTGCCGCTGACCTTGGCCACGGGGGATGTTATCCATCTTTCCGATATTGCGCGGGTAGGGGAGGCGCAGCAGAAGGCCTCCTCCATCAGCCGCTACAACGGGATGGACACCGTTTCGCTCTCGATCACCAAGCGCGAGAGCGCATCTACCCGTGCAGTAACCGGCGCCTGCCAGCGGGTGGTAGACCAGGTTAACGCGGGGAACATGGGGATCCGGATGGAAGTTACCTTTAATTCGATGGATGAAATCTGGGATTCCTTGAGCGGCGTTATTCAGGCTATGGCGCTGGCAATAGTGATTTCGATGGTGATCCTGTTCCTGTTTTTGGGCGACATCAAGGCGTCGCTGATTATCGGCACCTCGATGCCCATTTCCGTTCTGGTAACGCTCATTATCATGTCCTGGAGCGGGATGACCTTCAACATGCTCTCGCTGGGCGGGCTGACTATCGGCGTCGGCATGATGGTGGATAACTCGATCGTTGTGCTCGATAGCTGCTTTAAAAAGCGGGATGAATTTCGTTCCTTTGAGGATGCGGCTATCGAAGGCGCAGGAATTGTCACCAGCTCGGTGACGGCCTCCACCATTACAACGGTGGTGGTATTCCTTCCCATTGCGATGATGCAGGGCATCTCCGGCCAGCTCTTTAAGGATGCGGGCTACACGGTGGTTTATGCGCTGACGGCCTCGCTGATCTCCGCGCTGACGCTCGTTCCGCTGCTCTTTTTGCGGCTGAAGCCGGTGGAGCGCAAGGATAACCCGATTTCCAAGGGCCTCAAGCGCTTAGAACAGGGTTATGGGGTGCTGATCCGCAAGTCGCTCGATCACCGCGCGCTGGTGGTTATAGTGGCCGTTCTGATGCTGGTGGCGTCGTTCTGCATGCTCCCGGCGATCGGTGTGGAGCTCATGCCCACCTCCGATAACGGGACCATTTCGGTCGCGGTGCAGACGCGGCCGGGGCTCAAGCTGGAGAATATTGAAAAGATTATTGCCCAGGTGGAGGAGGCGGTCGTCCGCCAGCCGGATTTGGAGAGCTATTCGCTCACCGGTTCCTCCGCGGCCAGCGTGATGAGCGGCAGCTCGGCCAACGTGAACTTCTCGGTCTATCTCCGCGAGAACCGGTCGGTGGAGACGGCCGAGGTGGTTGAAAATATCCGCCGGGAAACGGCGGGGATGCTCGATTGCGAGGTTCAGGTATCTTCCTCCTCCGGCGTTTCGATGGGCGGCGGCACCGACACGGTGCAGGATTACCTCATCGGCCACGACCAGGATCAGCTCAAGGAGGCCAGCGAGCTCATCAAGGCGGTCATGTATCAAAACCCGAATGTGGTGAACGTCACCACCAGCACCTCGGACGGGAGCCCGCAGGCGGAGATTGTGATCGATCCCGTCAAGGCGGGAGCCTATGGCCTTACGCCGATGCAGGTGATGTCCTCGGTGAACATGATGGTCAGCGGCCGGGAGGCGGCCACCATCCGCATGGATGGGAAGGATTATTCGGTCCGGGTTGAGTATCCGGAAGACACCTACCGCACCATTTCCGACCTGGCGGCGCTCTACCTCACCTCCCCGGCCGGGATGCAGGTTCCGCTTCTGGATATCGCTGCCATCCGTTATTCCAACAGCCCGCAGCAGATCATGCGCTACAACAACCAGTATGTTGTTACCGTGACCGGCCAACTGAACGCCAAGGACGCCGCTAAGCACAGCAGCGAGGTGACGCAGGCGGTCTATGCGGCCGAGCTACCGGACGGGGTCGATCATTTCTTCGGCGGCTCGATTCAAACGATGAACGAGGAGTTTGCCGCCATTTTCGGCGCGCTGGGACCGGCCGTGTTTCTGGTGTTCATGGTAATGGCTATCCAGTTTAACTCGATTCGCTTCTCGCTGATGGTGATGCTTTCCGTACCTTTCTCGTTCATCGGCGCCTTTTCGGGGCTGCTGTTGACGAACACGACGATCAGCATGACCAGCCTGATGGGGATCATCCTTCTTGTGGGCATTGTGGTCAACAACGCCATTGTGCTGATCGACTATGCCAACCAACTGCGCGAGGGCGGCATGAAGGTGAAAAACGCCTTGGTCAAGGCGGGCAGCACCCGGCTGCGCCCCATCCTCATGACCACGCTGACCACTATCCTGGGCATGGTGCCCATGGCGGTGGGGCTGGGCTCCAATGCGGAGATGATGCGCGGTATGGCGATGGTAGTCATCGGGGGACTAAGCGCCTCCACCGTTTTAACGTTGGTGCTGATTCCCACCTTCTACCTCATCTTCTCGAAGAAGGATGAGAAAAACCCGAATCTAAACGATGACGACGGCTTCGACCCGGAGCGCCCGCAGGTGGAATATCAGCACGGGCTCCCCGACGACCTGAACCAGTCGGACGCATTCTCGGAAAGCGAACAGCCGGTCTAAACAGGTTCCTTCCGGTTTGCAGGAACCGGAAAAAGGGCGCGTTGCAAAACGAAAGTTTTGCAACGCGCCCTTTGTCAATCGGCTTTTTTCAGCCGGGCATAGTTGGCCATCACCTTTTTGGATCCGGCGGAATCGAAGGCGATTTCTACCAGCCGGTCGCCGCCCATCGGCTTGACGCTCAGGACGGTGCCCAGCCCATAGACTGCGTGTTCCACCCGGTCGCCGCGGGCCAGCGGGAGCCCCGCTCCCGTCTCCCGGACGGTTCCCGATACGGCCGCCGTCCGGCCGGGAGCCGCCGGGCGTCCGCCGGAGGGGACGCCCCGCGCCACATGGGCGCGCGCGGCGGGGGAAAGGGTATGCCGCCGGGTCTCGATATCGTCCATCTCATAGAGCTCTTCGGGAATCTCCTTCACAAAGCGGGAGACGAGGTTGCGGGAGGTGGAGCCGAAGAGCATGCGCGAGGCGCTACAGGTGATATAGAGCTCGCTGCGCGCGCGGGTCAGGGCCACATAGGCGAGCCGCCGCTCCTCCTCCAAGGCGGCGGGATCATAGGCCGATTGGCTGCCTGGAAAGATCCCCTCCTCCGCGCCGGCCAGGAAAACCTGCGGAAATTCCAGCCCCTTGGCCGAGTGGATGGTCATCAGTATGACCCTGTCCTCACTGTCGTTGTAGGAATCGAGGTCGGTATACAGCGCAATTTCCTCCAAAAAGCCGGAGAGGGTGGCGTCCTCGTGCTCCTGCATGAAGTGGCGGACGTTGCCGAGGAGCTCGCCCAGGTTTTCCAGGCGGGTTTGCTCCGCCTCGCCCTGCGCCTTTAAAGCGCCTAAATAGCCGCTCTCCTCTAGGATCTTCTCCAACAGCAGGTCGATGGGCATCTCCTCCGCCGCATCCTCGATAAAGCCGTCGATCATCCGGGTAAAACTAAGCAGCGGCACGGCGCGGCGGGAGAGGGCGGGGTAGTCGCCCGCGGTGCGCAGCACCTCAAAGAGCGAAAGGCCCAGCCCGCCGGCGATCTGCATAGCGTTGGCAATGGTCGCCTCGCCGATGCCGCGCTTCGGCTCGTTGAGAATGCGCATGAGGCGCAGGTTGTCCGACGGGTTGTTCACCACGCTCAGATAGGAAATGGCGTCCTTGATCTCCTTGCGCTCATAGAAGCGCAGCCCGCCGATGATCCGGTAGGGAATAGCGTTGCGGGTCATCTCGCGTTCAATGGCGTTGGACTGCGCGTTCATCCGGTAGAGAACGGCATGGTCGGAGAAACGCCCGCCTGCGCGGACGCTGCGGCCGATCGTTTCGCAGATGAAGGCAGCTTCCCCCTGCTCGTCGCCCGCGCGGAAGATGTGCAGCTTGGAACCGGCCTCGTTTTGGGTCCAGAGGTTTTTGCCCTTGCGCTCCGAGTTGTGGCGGATGACGCCGTTGGCCGCGTCAAGGATATTCTGGGTGCTGCGGTAGTTCTGTTCCAGGCGGATGACGGTAGCGCCGGGGAACTGATCCTCAAAGGAGAGGATGTTTTCAATCGTCGCCCCGCGGAATTTGTAAATGGACTGGTCGTCGTCGCCGACGACGCAGAGGTTGCGGTGCGCGCCGGCCAGCAGAGAAATCAGCCGGTATTGCAGCCGGTTGGTGTCCTGGTATTCATCCACCATGATGTAGCGGTAGCGGTTCTGGTAATATTCGAGCACATCCGGGTGTTCTTCGAGGAGACGGACGGTCAAGAGAATGATGTCGTCGAAATCGACCGCGTTGGCGTTTTTCAGCTCCTGCTGGTAGCCGGCATAGACCTTTGCGGCCGTTTGGGCGAGAAAGTCGTTCCCCATCAGGCTTTTCATCTCATCGGGGGAGAGCATGGCGTCCTTGGCGCGGCTGATCATCCCCAGGAGGGTGCGGGGCTTTACGTTTTTGTCGTTGATGCGCAGCAGATCCATCTGCTTTTTGATGACGCGGACGGAATCGTCGGTATCGTAGATGGTAAAGCTCGAAGCATAGCCGAGCCGGTCGATATTCCGCCGCAAAATCCGGACGCAGGCGGCGTGAAAGGTGGCGGCGTTCACCTCGGCCGCCGGCTCGCCCAAACTTTGGGCGAGCCGGCTGCGCAGCTCGCCCGCCGCCTTGTTGGTGAAGGTAATCGCCAGAATGTTCCAGGGCTTGACCGGGTGGCAGCTAAGCAGCGAGATCATGCGCTCCTCGTCGCTGTGGTCGCCGTCCGCCCAGCGCTGGAGGAAGGCGGCGTCCTCCGGGAGAAGGGCGGCTGGCCAATCGGCGCGGGCATACGCGTCGCCAAAGCGGACCAGGTTGAGGATGCGGTTGATGAGAACGGTGGTTTTCCCGCTGCCCGCACCGGCCAGGATGAGCACCGGCCCGTTGACGGCAAACACCGCCTGCTTCTGCATGGGGTTCATGCGGGAAAAATAGTCCTCCAAAACGGCTCGTTTCAGCGGAGCGTAAGGGCTTGTCTGCATAGCGCCTGGCCTCCCATAGATGATAAGTTACGGTTTCCCCATTATACCACTTCCGGGAGGAAAAGGAAAGCGCAGGGAAATGCGGATAGTCTTTTGAAATCCGGCAAAGGGATTTCGGCTGGGACCGTTTCGTGCCTTTGGCGGAGCTTATGCGCAAAAAACCGTTTTGATCGGCTGTAGGTTCGTTGGCTGCGGCGGGCTCTCGTCCTATCCGATCCAGGAACCGTCGGAGATCCGGCCTTCAGCGAGGCGGTCAGGATAGCCAGAAGCTGCGCATTTGAGGACTTTTGCGTCAGACGCTTATGAGCCGGCTCTTCCAAGAGGGAGCGTTTTTCTCTCCAGATAATATCCCTCACCGTCCGGATGTTCCGTTCCACGGCTTTCCAATTGGTCCGGTACCGCTTCGCCGCCTCCGGGTACAGGCGTTTGGTCACGAGCAGTAGTCTCTCCGGCTGATCCACACACAACGCTACGGCGTAGGCTGTATAAAAAAAGCCCCGATAATTTGTGGTTACGCCTATCCGGCAGAGAAGTTCATCTATTTTGGCCATGTTTTCCATCTATCCCCGCTATTTTTCTGGCATTGTAAACCATTTCCATCAGTTCTTCCTCAGGCATGGTAAGGCTGTTGAGCTTCAGCAGCGACAGTCCAAAGGCGTCCGCTATGCACAGCAGCTTGTTAGTGTTTGCGTTTGCGCATTCATGTTCAATATCCCGTAAGCAAACAGCGCTGGTGTGGGAGAGTTGGGCCAACTGCTTCTGCGTCCATCCCCCTGTCTTTCGCAGCAGGATGATGTTCCTACAGATTTGCAGGGTTCCCCCTTTCTGCTTTGAGAGCTTGGGCGGCTGGCGAATTTCGGATAAAATAGCTTCATCTGTCCGCGAAAAATCCCAAAGACACGCGAATCGATTCCGGGCGCCTCCGCTATTCCTATCAGTGTGTCTACCGTTGTGTTTTGGCAGCCATACTCAACAGCCTGTAGGCAGCTTACGCTCAAGTGGGAACGGTAAGCTACTTCTTCCTGCGTCAGTCCCTGCGCTCTCCTTAATAAAACGATATTTCTCCCTATCTCGGTTAAATCCGTCATGAAAGCCCCTCCTTCACGTTTAGAGTAGGAAAGATTTTCCATTCTGTCCATCTACTATAATTGCGTTTTGGAAAATTAATCAAGAAGGAGCTCGAATGCTTCCTATCGGAAAGCTTATAAAATGAAAAAAACAAAACGGCACAGCCTGTAAGCTGTACCGTTTCCGAGAAATATCTAAATATGATTCGATAGGAGCCGCCTTAAGACGGTTGTTTTTTGCCGGTTTCTTTGGCGTGAATCCGTTCGGGGAAGGAACGATCCGGGGCTTTTTTATGCCCGCGCCTTCTGCACGGCCTCCAGATAGGCGGCGGCCAGGCTGCGGATCTCCTCAAAAGCGCCGGCCTCCACCCGCTTTTTGTTCACCAGCTCGCCGCCGATGCCCAGGGCGTCCGCGCCGCAGCGGATAAACTCCCCGGCGTTTTCCAGGTTTACGCCGCCCACCGGCATGAGCCGCAGCTGGGGCAGCGGTCCCTTCACCGCCTTGATGTAGCCCGGTCCGAGCACGCCGGCCGGGAAAATTTTAATGAAGCCTGCGCCCGCTTTCCAGCCTTCGAGCGCTTCGGTGGGGGTCATCACGCCCGGAATGGCCAGCACGCTGTAGGCGTTCGCCAGGCGGATAACCCCGGCGTCCAGCGTGGGGGAGAGCAGGAAGTCGCAGCCGGCGGCGATGGACATGCGCGCGGCCTGCTCATCCAGCACCGTCCCGGCGCCGATCAGCATCCGGCCGGAGAACTCTTTCCGGGCAGCTTTGATCATCTCAAAAGCGCCCTCGGTGTTCATGGTTATTTCGACCGCGCGTATTCCGCCGTCATAGACCGCTTGTACCGTAGGGATAATTTTGGCGGGATCGGTCCCCCGGATAATCGAAACAACGCCGCACTCCTCGATGCGGTCGGCTAAACTCTTGTGCATGCGAAATCCTTCCTTTCTTCATGGCCCCGCTTTCCGGCGGCCTGCATCTGCCTTCCGGCCTATCACCGGGCGGCCGTTTCGGTCCCCGCCATAAAACGTTCCAGCTCTTTCCGGGTGGGGAGCGATTCGATATCCCCAACGCTCTGAATGGCGCAGGCGCCCATGGCGTTGCCGAGCCTGCCGCACGCCTCCAGCGGCTTTCCCTCCAGTAGCCCGCACAGGAAACCGGCGTTGAAGGCGTCGCCCGCCCCGATGGGATCCACCCTCTGGGCAGGGACGGGGGGAAGACGGAGCCGCTCGCCGGGGACGGCGGCCCAAGCGCCCTCTGCGCCCGCCTTGAGTGCCGCCGTTTGGACTCCCATCTCAAACAGGCGGCCGAAAACCGCCTCCGGTTCCCGCAGGCCGAAGAGCAGCTCCGCCTCGTCGAGCCCCATGAGGGCGATATCCGCCTCCCTTAAAAGCTCGGTCAGCACCGGGCGGGCCTCCTCAGGTCCCCAGAGCTTGAGGCGGATGTTGGGATCCACGCTGACCAGGACGCCGTGACGGCGCGCAAGCCGGGCGGCATGCAGCACGGTGCGGCGGCAGCTTTCGCTCAGCGCGGGGGTGATGCCGGTCAGGTGCAGAATCTTCGCCCCGGCGATATACCCTTCGTCTATATCCTCCGGGGTCATGCGGCTGGCCGCCGAACCGCGGCGGTAGTAGGTGACGGCCGTCTCGCGGCCCTGCCGCAGCTCTTTAAACATCAGGCCGGTCGGCGCTTCCGGATCGGTTTTTACCTGGGAAACATCGACCCCCTCGCCGCGGATTTGCAGAGTGAGGTAAGCACCGAATTCCTCCGCGCCCAAGCGGCTGATCCAGCCGCTGGAGTGGCCGAGGCGGAAAACGCCGATGGCCGTGTTACTCTCTGCGCCCGCATGGCTGCGGTGGAAGCTGTCCACATAGCGCAGCGGCAGGGCGGAGGGCGGGGTGAAAAGGACCATCGTTTCGCCGAGCGTTACCAGCTCCGGCATAAAGCATCCCTCCTGGTTTTTCAAAATGGGGGTCAGGCGAGGCGGAAGGCCGCGCCCGCCAACAGGCGTTCCAGCTTATCCCGCGCGCCGAATAAGAGCGTGCGGGAGAGCGCCAGCTTTTCTTCGGTGCAGCGGAAGGTGGGAATCGCAATGCTCAGCGCCGCGGCGATGCGGCCGCCGCGCCGCAGCGGGACGGCGACGCACCGGATGTGCAGGTTGGACTCCTCGCTCTCATAGGCCGCGCCCTCGGCCCTGGCCTTCGCAAGCTGTGCGGCGAGCTCTTCAAAGTCGGTTACGGTGTAGGCCGTCAGCGGGCGTAGCCCATCCGGGTAAAGGCGGCGCAGAGCGGGGAGGTTGCAGTCGCACAGAAGCGCCTTGCCGATGCCGGTGCTGTAAGCGGGCAAGCGGCGGCCAATGGAGGAAAACATCCGGATGGGCTCCGGGGAATCCTCCTTGTGCAGATAGAGCACATCCCCGCCGCTGAGAACGCCGAAATGGCAGGTCTCCCCGCCCACGTCTACCAGGCTGTGCATCGTCTCCCGCACCGCCTCTAAAATATCGAAACCATCCAGATAGCGCTGCCCGGTTTCAAAGGCGCGTTCCCCCAGCCGGTAGCGTCCATCCCGCAAAACCAGCCAGCGCTCGCTGCACAGGGTATGCAGAATGGGGGAAAGGGTGCTCTTCGGGGAGGAGAGCGCCTGCGAGAGCGCGCCGAGCGTCAGCCCGTCCGGCGCGGCGGCCACGGCTTCCAGCGCGCCCAGCACGCGCAGCGTCCCCTTGTGCGGCTGTTCCATTCGGTTCCCCCTCTTTCACGGAGATTGGAGGTTCGTATATACGAACTAAATTCTCAAAATACCATTTTCAGTATAGCGGTATCTTTCGAAGTTGTCAACTGTTATTGACAGCAAAAGGGGAAGGTGCTAAAATGAGGGCGGCTAAATAAAGAACAGAGTTCGTATATACGAACAATCAACAGTTACTCCTTTCTGCGCTGCTCAATGGCAGGGCCGGGGGATTGTGAAAGGGATGGTCAGGGCTATGAAAATCAAAGAGATTTCCGCCTATCTGGTGCGGCCGCGCTGGTGCTTTGTGGAGGTAGAAACGGATGAGGGCGTGACCGGCTGGGGAGAATCGGTCATTGAAGGGAAGGCGGCCACGGTAGCCGCCGCCGTTCAGGAAATGAAGAGCTATCTCGTCGGGGCGGATCCCGCCCGGATTGAGGATCATTGGTCGGTACTTTACCGCGCCGGGTTTTACCGGGGCGGGCCGGTGCTGATGAGCGCCATTTCCGGGATCGATCAAGCGCTTTGGGATATCAAGGGCAAGGTCTTTGGCGCGCCGGTCTATGAGCTGATGGGCGGGAAGTGCCGCGATAAGATTCGTGTCTACCCCTGGGTGGGGGGCGACCGTCCGAGCGAGGTGGCGCAGGCGGCCAAGCAGAAGCAGGAGCAGGGCTTCACCGCCGTGAAGATGAACGCAACCGAGGAGCTTCAGATGGTGGACAGCTATGCGAAGGTGGATGCGGTGCTGGAGCGGGTGGCCTCCATTCGGGAGGCGACGGGGCCGCACTTCGGCATTGCGGTGGATTTCCATGGCCGGGTACACAAGCCGATGGCGCGCCTGCTCTGCAAGAAGCTCGAAGAGTTCGACCTCATGTTTATCGAAGAACCGGTCCTTTGCGAGAACATGGAGGATTTTAAAGAGATTGCACGGCACGCCTCCACCCCCATTGCGACCGGCGAGCGCCTTTTCTCGCGCTGGGACTTCAAGCGCCTGCTGCATGCGGGCGGGGTGGATATCATCCAGCCGGATCTTTCCCATGCGGGCGGCATCACCGAGGTGAAGAAGATTGCGGCGATGGCCGAGGGCTATGATGTGGCGCTGGCCCCCCATTGCCCGCTCGGCCCGCTGGCGCTCAGCGCCTGCATGCAGGTGGATGCGACCTGCTACAACGCCTTTATCCAGGAGCAGAGCATCGGTATCCACTACAACGAGGGGCGCGGCGTGCTGGATTATGTGAAGAACAAGGAGGATTTCGTTTATCAGGATGGCTATCTGGCCTTCTCCCCGAAGCCCGGCCTAGGCGTTGAGATCGATAAGGCTCTGGTGCTGGAGGAGGCGGCCGCGCCGCACGCCTGGAAAAACCCGGTCTGGCGGCATGCGGACGGCTCGGTTGCCGAGTGGTAAGCGGCGTCCGGCAAAGAAGATGAAGGGCGCGTTGCAGAATGAAATGGCGATAGCAATTTGCACCATAGGAAGCGTTCTGTAAAAGGGAAAACACGATTTCAAAGGCTAAGAAAGCCGGTTGAAATCGTGTTTTCTTGTGCGCTATTTTTTCAGAAGGCTATTTTGCAACGCGCCCGCGGGTGGTCCGCCCATCTCCGGAAACCTCCTCCGGCTTTTCCCCGCCACGCTATGCAGCCTTCTATATTTGAAGCCGGCGGCGGAGATATCCGGCCGGCTCCCCGATGCTGTAAAGCGTGACTTTTCCCGCTCAGTGTGGTAAACTGTTCAAAAAGCAACCGAAGGGAGAAAATGGCATGAACCTTTTTACACCAGCGGAATATACGGCCGGCTATGCGGCGGCAGGCCGCGCCAAAACACAGATGCCGGGCCTGAGGATGTTCCTGCTGGCAATGCTGGCCGGATTTTTCATTGCGATGGGCGGCGCTGTTACCAACACGGCCGCCCACTCGATTGCCAATGTAGGTCTCATGCGGGTAGCCTGCGGGCTCCTGTTCCCCTTCGGCCTGGCCATGGTCATCCTGACCGGCTCCGAGCTTTTTACCGGGAATACACTGCTCATCCTCTCGGTGCTGGACCGGCAGATCCCGGTAAAGGGGATGCTGAAAAACTGGATCATCGTTTATCTGGGCAACGCCGCGGGCGCGATGCTGGCGGCCGCTGGGTGCGCCTTTGGCGGGCAGTTGGATTATTCCGGCGGCCAGTTGGCCCTATTCACCATTAAACTGGCCGCTCAAAAGTGTGCGCTGCCCGTTGGGAACGCCGTCATCCTGGGGATTTTCTGCAATCTGCTGGTGACGGCGGCCGTACTGCTCTCGCTGGCCGGCAAGGATCTGGCCGGCCGGGTAACCGGCGCTTATCTGCCGGTCGCATTTTTTGTCATCTGCGGCTTTGAGCACTGCGTCGCCAACCTTTTCTACATCCCCGCCGGCCTGTTTGCCCGCATGGTTCCCTCTTATGCGGCGCTGGCCGCCGGGGCGGGGCTGGATCTGAGCGTCCTGACCTGGAAAAACTTTCTGCTCAAAAACCTGCTGCCGGTAACCGTTGGAAATATCATCGGCGGCCTGTGCGTCGGATGCCTGTTCTGGTACTGCCACGGCAGGAAGCAGCATCCGCATAAGCCTTTATAAGCCGGGCGCACCCGCAAATAGAAGAAACCTCCAGTCGGGCCGATCCTCCGGCTTGCAGGAACCAGAAAAACGGTGTTTTCGCGCCATAAGGCGCGAAATTCAGGGC
>JAAWDS010000052.1 GCA_022793895.1 Provencibacterium sp.
AAGCATTTCAGTTATACAATTACTTAAAGCAGGTGCTGGTTTATAAATTCCCTGATATGGTTGTTCTACATATTCGGTTCCTTTATCTACGTAGTAAAAAAGAGTAGTTCCTGCCACTCCATCGCAATTTATATTGATCGTAATAACATCTTTGTTGACTGGTACATCATTGACCGACTGCTGGCTAGTTATTTCCATATCCATTAGCATAGATAAAAATTCATCAATAAACTCTGTAGCTTCAACTTCTGCGTTAGGTGATATAGCATATTTGTCGCCGTCAGAAACACCGATCGATACAATATCCTCTCTAGCTGGCAATCTAATAGGATTCCCCTGTTCTTCTTTTCCACATGCACACAATATAATTGAAACAAGGCTACATAAACAAACAATGCTGCATAATTTCTTTTTCATGGTTATAATCCTCCCAAAAATATATTTTAATTATACGTTATCCAAGTGTATATTTCAATGTGTGAAAAATAGCCAGAACGTGTTTTTATACATTAAGGCTGCATATTTATAGGATGGTTTTCAATGGGTACACAATTCTGAAAAGGGAGAAAAAATACAAACCCGGTTAGCAGAAAGAACCGAGGGGGCGGCCCCTCCGGTTTGCAGAAAAAAGGCGCGTTGCAGAATTACAGTTCTGCAACGCGCCCTTGCGGCCAGCGCGAAATCCGGGGCGTCATCTTCGCCCCGGAAGCGCTTTTTCCAAGGGGATATATAAAATACGCTATATTTTTTATATCCCTATTTGTCCGGCAAGCACGCGCGCGCAGATCGAGAAGCCCAGGTCGTTGGGATGCAGGCGGCCATCCCCACAGAAGGAAGGATCGTGTGGAAGAACCTTCAGGCCGTCGATAAAATGGAACCCGGCGCGTCCGGCTTCTTCCTCCAAAAGCGCACGGATACGGGGAAGGGTATCCTGGAATCCCCGCTCTTCCAGATCGCCCCGCCAGAAGGGGGAAATAAGCGTCACCGGCGCGGCGTCCGCCGCATCCCGAATCAGGCGGATGCTTTCCTTTACCCGTCCGGCATACTGCTCCCAATCCTCCAGGGCGCACGGACAATCGTTGGTCCCTAGGGCTACCAATACGGCGTCCGCTTTCGGTACGCCGGAAAAATCCAGGCAGAGATCCTTGAACCCGATACCGCCGACAGCCTGGTTAAATACGTTCATTTGAAGCGTCTCTCCGAGCAGCGCGGCGTAGGTTTGAGAGGGATGGACGGCCTCCATCCCTTGGGTGATGGAATCCCCTATGCACCAGAGTACCCCCTTGCGGGAGGGGAGGATGGGGGAAGCGTCGCCGAAGCTGAAATCATTCAGCGTAATTTGGCACTGGTAGGGCAGGTGGAGGCTGAACCGCGCCCGGCCGCCGTGATCGCGCCGGAAAACCACCCGGCCTGACGGCACGCCTTCGGGATATACGGCGCTATAGAGCAACCGGTCCTCTTCAAACAGGTCGAAGGCCAGCCAATTCCGGCAGAAGTCCCCCGTTTGGAAGGAGAAGGAGAGCTCGCGGGCATCGGTTGTGAAATCCATCGTGATCCCGGTGCAGCAGCGCGAGCGGATACCGGCCCACACGGAAAGGGACTGGTAATAGTCTAGTTGACGGGGAGTAAAGCGGCAGGGAACCCATCCGGCGGGCGTTTTTTCGACGGACAGGCAGTTGTGAAACCAATCGTTCAAAGGAAACATCCTTTCTTCATCAAGCGGTTCTATCTGAGAAGGGGTCAGCGGTCCTCCGGTTTGCGGTAGCCGGTTTCAAAATCAACCTGGTTGTGCAGCGCTTCCCCGCGCGCGAGCCTTTCCAGGTTACCGGCGGCGATCTCCGCAATGCGCTCCACCGTGCCATAGAGGTGGCTGCCGCCGGATACATGCGGCGTTACCAGCGCCTGCGGGACGCTCCAGAGCCGGTGTCCGGCGGGCAGCGGCTCCGGATCGGTGACGTCCAGGCCCGCTCCGCCGATTTTTCCTTCCAAAAGGGCGTCGCAGAGGGCTTCGGTATCAATGGCGTTGCCCCGGCCGACGTTGAGGACAATCGCGGTGGGTTTCATCCGGCTCAGGCGTTCGCGCGAAAGCAGGTGAAACGTCTCCTTGGTTTCCGGCAGGCTCATGGCTAAAACGTCCGCTTCGGGCAGCAGCTCATCCAGCCTGTCGGTGGAATAAACCGCTTCGGCATAGTCCGGGCAAGGGCCGGGCGTGCGCCGGATGCCGGTGACGTGCGCGCCGCAGGCGGCGCACAGCCGCCCGAAACAGCCGCCGATATCCCCCATACCGGCCACCAGCACCCGCGCGCCGTTCAGCGAAACGACCGGCCCCTCATCCTTCCAGAGCCCGTCGCGCATATGGTCGCGGTAAAGGTGCAGCTTTTTAATCAGCATGAGCAGCATCCCCAGCATGTGCTCCGAGATAGCCGGACCGTAGGCGCCGGTTGCGTTGGTGAGGGCGATACCGCGTCCCAACGCCTGGACTGCCTGCGGATAGCTTGCCGTTCCGGCTGAAACGAGCTGAAGCAGCCGAAGGGAGCGGCAGTCCGCCAGGCAGCCGGCGGGCGGGTTGCCAACAATGGCGTCATATTCCGCCAAGGGCATATCCGCAGTAAAGGGGATAAAATCAAACTGTGCCTGCGGCAAGCTCTGCCGCAGGTATTCGCGCTCTTTTTCCTGAAACATGCCGCCGTTCTGTGTGACGACCCACACCCGTTTTATCTGAGGCATTTTGAAAAGCTCCTTCCCAGTTTTCAGATTCTTGTCTATCAGTTTACAGGATCTTCCGGCAATTCTCAACCAAATAGGGGAAATTTCCTTCCGGCGAACGGAAATTTTAACCTTTTTCCGGCGCGGCGCGTCCCGCCGGAGGATGGGTCATGAAGAGGCCGCGGCCGTCATACAAATAGCCTTACGGGCGGCAGGCAAAGACGGGCCCGCGACGGGAACAGGGGGGCGCGTTATGTATTCGGTGAAAACGAGGCTACAGGAAACCTATCGGAAGTCCAGAACAGTTTTTTTCGATGCGTCGTCAAAATTTATCATTATGAGCGATTGCCACCGCGGGCAGGGGAACATGAACGATAACTTCATGCAGAACCAGCAGGTCTATTTTGGAGCTTTGCGGCATTACCTCCGGGCCGGGTTCACCTATATTGAATTGGGGGATGGGGATGAGCTTTGGGAGAACCGGGGGATGGAGCCGGTCATCGAGGCCCACAGCGACGTTTTCTGGCTGCTTTCCCAGTTTTACCAGCGGGGACGGCTCTATCTGCTTTACGGCAACCACGACATTGTAAAAAGCCGGCGTTCCTTTGCCGTGGAACGCTGTCGGCACTATTATTGTGAAGCTACCCGCTGCTGCGAGCCTCTTTTTCCGGATATTACGATTACTGAGGGATTGGTTTTAGAGAGCCGGGAAACGGGGCAGAAGATCTTTTTGGCGCATGGCCACCAAGGGGATTGGCTGAACGATCTGCTTTGGCCGGCGGCGCGCTTCCTGGTCCGGTATATTTGGGGCCCTTTAGAGGCTATCGGCTTTACAGCGCCGACCGGGGCGGGCCGCGCACGGGAGAAACGGGAGATGGTCGAGCAGGAGCTTGCCGCCTATGCGCAGTTGCAGGGACGCATCCTCATAGCGGGGCATACCCACCGCCCGGTTTTCTCCCGGCCGGGGAAGGGGCTCTATTTTAACGATGGAAGCTGCGTTCATCCGCGCTGCATCACCGGGCTTGAGATCGAAAACAATCACATTTCCTTAGTGAAATGGGCGGTGGCTACGCGAGACGACCAACTTCTCTATGTTGCGCGGGAGCTTCTGGAGGGTCCGGCGCGTCTGTGCGATTACGCTTAAAAGGGATACCAAAAACGCACCGCGTTTTTTGGTATCCCCTTCTGTAAGCCGGAGTATAGTTTTCCCCTGGATTTTTATAGCTTGGGGGAGAGCGCGCGCAGGTATTCCCGGAAAGCGCCGCCTACCTCGGCATGTTGCAGCCCTACCTCAACGATCGCCTGCAAAATGCCCAGCTTGTTCCCCATATCGTAGCGGGTCCCTTCATATTCAACGCCGATCATCGTTTCCTCCAGCGCGAGGCGGCGCATTGCGTCGGTCAACTGGATTTCTCCGCCTGCGCCGGGGGGCGTTTGTTCGAGGATGGAGAAGATTTTTGCCGGGAGGACGCAGCGGCCCAGAATGGCGTAGGGAGACATCACCTCTTCCGGGGCGGGCTTTTCGATCATGTCGAATATTTTGAAAAGGCGGGGGGAAAGCGGATCGACCTTCAGCGAGCAGTATTTCCCGATTGCATCGAGCGGCACCTCCTGAACGCCCGCAATCCCCAGCCCATACTGTTCATAAGCGTCGCAGAGCTCGCGGCAGGCGGGCTTGCCGCCATAGATAACGTCGTCCCCATACAGGACGGCGAACGGCTCGTCCCCGACGAAGGTCTTGGCGCAGTAAACCGCATGGCCGAGGCCCTTGGTCTCCTTTTGGCGGATGTATTCAATGTTGGCCAGCGAGGAGATCCGCACCATCTGCTCATAGACATCCTGCTTCCCGCTTGAAAGGAGCTTTTGCTCCAGCTCCGGGTTGCGGTCGAAGTGGTCCTCCACCGTCGTTTTGCCGCGCGAGGTGATGATAAGGATATCCTCAATCCCGGAGGCGACGGCCTCCTCGACGATGTATTGAATGGCGGGCTTATCGACGATCGGAAGCATTTCCTTGGGCATCGCTTTGCTGGCAGGCAGCACGCGGGTCCCAAGCCCTGCCGCGGGAATAACGGCCTTTTTAATTTTCATGTTGATCCTCCTGTGTCACACCTTTTAAAAACTGCGCGCCGGGAGCCTGCAAAATTTCTTCCAGCCTTCTGCGCAGCTGCATGGGCCAAAGAGGCAGGCGGCCGGCCTGTTCCACCGGGATCCATTCGGATCCCTCCTGCCCGCTGTCCGGTTCGGAGGGCGTTTCCGCCGCTGTGGGCAGCCGTTCGGCGAGAAAGATGTGGTGGATCCGGTGGGCATATTCCGGGAAAGCCGTCCGTTCCTCCGGGTTTTCAGAGATCTCCTCGGCTACGGCGGCCAGCCGTCCGGCTCGGATGCGGTAGCCGGTTTCCTCCCTGACCTCGCGCACGAGCGCCTCCTCCATCGGCTCAAACGGGTTCTGACCGCCGCCGGGCAAGGTATAATAAAAAGCGCCGTCTTTACCGCGGCAGCGGTTTAAGAGTATCCGGCCTTCGCAAAGGAGAAGGGCCTTGACTTCACTGCGCATAGATTCCCTCCTTTCAAATAACCGGCACGGCCGCTTTATCAAACGCTGAACGATAATAGATAGAGCGAAAGCAGCGCGCTCAGAAGGAACAGGCCGCCGGTGAGCAGCGGGATCAGCAGACGGTTGGTCCGTCCCTTTTTGGAAAGCGCAAGGGGATATTCCTGGGTCCAAACGTCGCCGCCCGCCGCCTTGCGCAGCCTTTGGATACGGCGCAGCGCGCTACGGAAATAGCCGCGGTTAAAAAACAGGGCGCAGCCGATCGACAGCCCCAGAGAGAGGAGGTTTGCAATCATTTGAAGGCGGTTCAAGCGCAGAAGCATGTCCGTTGGGGGAGGGTTCCCCGTCAAAAGGCGGAGGGTATAAAGCAAGCTGGGGAGGCTAAGCGCCGCCGTTAAGAGCAATAGAAGGATCCCCATCCCATACCGCTTCCGGTAGAGATAATAGAAGCCGCGGAAGAGGAAGGCGGGCCAATTCCAACCGGCTGTGCGCGCTCCCTGGGAGATGGCTTTGAAATGCGGGATGAAGTAGAAGGAATTTTCCCCCACATAGAGGGCGAGCTCCCGCGCGGAAACGCCGCCCAGCTCCTCATCCGGCGATACGCCGCCGTAGGGAGTGGTGTAGGCGTTGGGAGAGATGGGGTTGGGGATCTCTCCCGGCGGCTCCCCGCTCTCTCCGTCGTGCAGGCGGTAACCGCAGATCTGGCAGAAAAGGCCGTCCGGCGGGTTGACGGTTCCGCACTTCGGGCAGCGCAGCGCGGCGCTGCCGTCATAGCGCTGTTCTTCCGCATGCTGCGCCGTTTCAGCGTTCCAGGGGATGCCTTCCGCGTGCTTCTCTTCAAATAAGCAATGTCCGGTTTCCCGATAGCAGTCCCGGTGATAGGGAGCGCCGCACACCGGGCAGACGACGATATCTTCCCCAGCCGTAAATTTTTTTTCACAGACCGGACATTTGAAGCCGGTAAAATCACTCATAGCCTCTCATTCTCCTCCCCGGATGCAAAAAACCGTTTGTGAAAAGGCGCCGGGCATTTCCGGGTATTATAGGAAAGGGCGTTGATCGGCAACCGCTCCGGCCGCTTTGGCGAAGACAGCCCTATCCCTTTCAGTATACTATATTTTGCCGGAAATTTCATTAATAATCGATGAAGATTCCTTTTTTCGTCCTCCGCCGCACTTTACAAGCGGCAGGCTGTCGATTATAATAAAAAAGTATGAATCAGCGCCGGAATGGGCGGGCAAACGGTTTTAACCGGAGCGGTGAAGCGCCGCGGCTTTTAGAAAGGGACTGATTAAAGAAATGTTGGAATTTGAGCAGCTGCTGTTAAAGCTGCGGGATACCAAGAAGGATCTCGAAGAGCTGCGGCAGGCGATGGGATACGACACGCTGGCCGCCCAGGTGGAAGAGCTGGATGAGCGCACGCACGGGGAATATTTCTGGAACGACATTGAGGGCAGCCAGAAGGTGCTGCGCCGGTTGAGCCAGCTGCGCGGCCGCGTTCAGGAATATGACCGGCTGGTTTCGCTTTACGACGACGCCGAGACCTTGGCTCAGCTTGGCGATGAGGAGGGCGATCTCTCGGTGCTCCCCGAAGCGCAGGCTTCCTTTGACGAGCTGACCGGGAAAATCGAGGATCAGCGCCTCAAAACGCTGCTGAGCGGGGAATATGACTCCAAAAACGCCATCTTAACCTTCCATGCGGGCGCGGGCGGCACCGAGGCGCAGGACTGGGCGCAGATGCTCTACCGGATGTATACCCGTTGGACGGAACGGCGCGGCTTTAAATACCAGCTCCTCGACTGGCTGGATGGGGATGAGGCGGGCATCAAGAGCGCTTCCATTCTGATTCAGGGAGAAAACGCCTATGGCTATCTCAAGAGCGAGAGCGGCGTGCACCGCCTGGTGCGCGTCTCTCCCTTCGACGCTTCCGGGAGGCGGCACACCTCGTTTGCCTCGCTGGAGGTGATGCCGGAGATCGACGACGATACCGAGGTGGAGATTGATCCGGGCGATCTGAAGGTGGATACCTACCGTTCCTCCGGCGCGGGCGGGCAGCATGTCAACAAGACCGAGTCCGCCATCCGCATCACCCACCTGCCGACGGGGATTGTGGTGGCCTGCCAGAACGAACGCAGCCAGCACCAAAACCGCGAGGTGGCCATGAAGATGCTGCGCTCCAAGCTCATTGAAATCAAGGAGCGGGAGCACCTGGAACGCATTGAGGATATCAAGGGCGACCAGAAGGAAATCGCTTGGGGCTCCCAGATCCGCTCCTATGTGTTCATGCCCTACACCATGGCTAAGGATCACCGCACCGGCTTCGAGGTCGGCAACATCGGCGCGGTGATGGACGGCGACCTCGACGGCTTTATCAACGCCTACCTCAAGGCAA
Source organism: Provencibacterium sp. (assembly GCA_022793895.1). Lineage (GTDB taxonomy): Bacteria > Bacillota > Clostridia > Oscillospirales > Ruminococcaceae > Harryflintia. The sequence continues at coordinate 7,650 of JAAWDS010000052.1, forward strand.
AATCCAACAACACGCTGCTTCAGGAGGGCGCGGAGGATTAGTTTTCCATGCCCTCTCTCCATGATTTGTAAACAATTTTTGACCGCGCGGCCTCAGCCCTTGACAAGCAGGCCGCGCGGCGTTATATTAATAGTATGTTAGCACTCAAACGTACCGAGTGCCAGAAATAATGAATATGAGGTGGACGGATATGGCCCGTAAACAGTTTAAAGCGGAAAGCAAGCGGCTGTTGGATCTGATGATCCATTCGATCTATACCCATCGGGAGATCTTCCTGCGGGAGCTCATCTCCAATGCGAGCGATGCGATGGACAAGCTCTATTATCACACCTTGCAGGAAGGGAACACCGGCCTTTCGCGCGAGGACTTCGGGATTCAAATAGCGGTTGATAAGCAGAATCGCACCCTAACGCTCAGCGACAACGGCTGCGGCATGACGAGGGAGGACTTGGAAAAGGATCTGGGCACCATTGCGCGCAGCGGATCGCTGGATTTCAAGCGGGAGAACGAGCAGAAGGATGAGATCGATATCATCGGCCAGTTCGGCGTTGGGTTCTATTCGGCCTTTATGGTCAGCGACAAGGTGAAGGTCGTCAGCCGCGCCTATGGCAGTGAAGAGGCGTTCTGCTGGGAATCCGAGGGGGCGGATGGGTACACCATCGACCCTTGCGAGAAGCAGGGGCATGGCACGGATATCATCCTGTCCATCAAGGAGAACACCGAGGAGGACAGCTTTGACGAGTTCCTCGACCCTTACCGCATCCGCGCGCTGGTGCAGAAATATTCCGACTATATCCGCTACCCCATCCGCATGGAGATGGAGAAAACCCGCCGGAAGGAAAACCCGGAGGACGAGGGGAAGGATCCGAAGGACGTAAAGCCGGAGTATGAGACCTACACCGAGGTGGAAACGCTCAATTCGATGGTCCCGATCTGGAAGAAGAACCGGAGCGAGCTGAAGGATGAGGATTATCACCGGTTCTATAAAGAAAAGTTTTATGACTATGAGGATCCGGCGCGGGTGATCCACTCCTCGACCGAAGGGGCCGCGACCTACAACGCGCTGCTGTTTATCCCTGCGCGCGCGCCGTTCAACTACTATACGCGGGATTTTGAGAAGGGCTTGCAGCTCTACGCGAGCGGCGTGCTGATCATGGACAAGTGCCCCGATCTGCTGCCGGATTGCTTCAGCTTCGTCCGGGGCCTGGTCGATTCGCAGGATCTTTCGCTGAACATCTCCCGCGAAATGCTCCAGCATGACCGGCAGCTCAAGATCATCGAGTCGCGCCTGGAAAAGAAGATTAAGTCGGAATTGCAGGCGATGCTGCAAAACGACCGCGAGAAATATGAGGCGTTCTTCAAGAACTTCGGCCTACAGCTCAAATACGGCGCTTACGGCGAATACGGCGCGCGCAAGGAGCTGCTCCAGGATCTGCTGCTGTTCTACTCCTCGTTTGAGAATAAGCCTGTCACCCTTGCGGAATATGTAGGGCGGATGAAGGAGGATCAGAAACACATTTACTATGCTTGCGGCGAAACGATTGAGCGCATTGCCGCATTGCCGCAGACCGAGCAGGTGCGCGATAAGGGCTATGAAATCCTTTATCTCACCGACGATGTGGATGAGTTCTGCCTTTCCACCCTGCACGAATATGAGGGCAAGGAGTTTAAGTCCGTCTCGGCGGGCGATCTCGACCTAGGCGGCGAGGAGGAGAAGAAAGAGCTGCTGGAGCAGCAGGAGGAGAACAAGGATCTGCTGGAGGCGATGAAAGAAGCGCTGGAGGGCAAGGTTTCAGCCGTTAAGCTCTCCCAACGGCTGAAATCTCATCCGGTCTGTCTGACGGCGGAGGGCGCGCTCTCGCTGGAGATGGAGAAGGTTTTAGGCTCGATGCCTGGGGAGAATCCGGGCGTTAAGGCGCAGCGGGTGCTGGAGCTGAACGCCGGCCACCCGGTCTTTCAAAAGCTCAAGGCGCTTCACGAGGGGAAGGATGAGCAGACGTTAAAGAGCTATACCGGCTTGCTGTATGCGCAGGCGCTGCTGATCGAAGGGATGGCGGTGGAGGATCCGGTCGCCTTTTCCAACGAAATTTGCAAGCTCATGGCCCAATAAATCAAAAAGAGGCTATAAAAAACGCATCCCCGGTTTCTACAAACCGGGGATGCGGCGGTTTTTCCATTTTAGACATGGTTTAAGCTATAAACATGACCGGGACAAGCAGTTGGAATTTAAAGAAATCCGGGATGATGGGGGAGGGGAAGATGGGTAGGCTGGAACGGCTGCTAGAGGAACTTTGCCCGGAGGGGGTGGAGTATAAAAGACTTGGCGATATTGCCTCCATTACACGAGGCGGGAATTTTCAAAAGAAAGACTATCAAACGACGGGAGTCCCCTGCATTCATTACGGGCAGATTTACACGCAGTATAGGTTATTTGCTACAAGTACCTTTAGCTATGTAAGCCCTGAGACGGCTAAAAAGCAGAAAATGGCCGCGACTAACGATATTATTATGGCCGTTACCAGCGAGAATGTGGAGGATGTATGTAAATGCGTTGCGTGGCTCGGTCATGAACCAATCGCTGTTAGCGGGCATACGGCTATCATTCATCATAAACAAAACGCCAAATATTTGGCTTACTATTTTAATACGCTTATGTTTCATGAACAGAAGAGGAAGATTGCGCATGGGACGAAGGTCATTGAAGTAACGCCGGATAAGCTAAAGGATATAAAAGTTCCGGTTCCCCCTTTTCCCATACAGGAGGAAATCGTTCGGATATTGGACAGTTTTTCAGAATGTACGGCACAGCTAAGCGCAAATCTTGAGAAGGAATTTACTGTAAGGAAAAAGCAATATGAATATTATAGAGACGAGCTATTATCCTTTCAAAAAAGAGATTATCATTATACAACATTTGGCGCTGTTGCTTTGATTGTGCGCGGAGCGTCGCCGAGGCCCATAAAAAAGTTTATGACCAATGATAAGAACGGCGTAAATTGGATAAAAATTGGAGACGTTCCGCCAGAGAGTAAGTACATTACCGCTACAAAGGAAAAGATCACAAAAGCGGGCGCCGGTAAGTCGCGCTATGTTAAGCCTGGAGATTTTGTTCTTTCCAATTCCATGAGTTTTGGACGGCCCTATATAATGAAAATCGATGGCTGCATCCACGACGGTTGGCTTTCCATTAGTGAATTTAACAAAACGTATTCCCCTGATTTTTTATATCATCTATTAAGCAGTAATGCCGTACAAAAAGCTATGGCTAAAAGGGCGTCATCCGGAACGGTGCAAAATCTAAATGCGGATATTGTAAAATCTCTTGAACTACCTATTCCCCCGCTGGAAGAACAAGCCCGCATCGTTTCGATTCTCGACCGTTTCGACGCTCTTTGCAATGATCTCACGAGCGGTCTTCCCGCTGAGATCGCGGCGCGGCGTAAGCAATATGAATATTACCGGGATAAGCTGCTGAACTTTCCAGAGAAACGCGCATGAGGAAAAAGATTTTTGGGATCCACCCTTTTTAGCCCCAGAGTGGGCTGTTTCAAAAGGAGCTGTAAACAACGCGCCGCATTGTTTACAGCTCCTTTCACTATCCTAACAGCGAGGCGGCCGCTTTTTCAAGATCGGCGGCAGTCTCCACGTTCAGCGGGCGGGTTCCGCGCAGTGTGCGCTTCACCAGGCCGCTGAGCACCTTCCCCGGCCCCACCTCAATGAACGACTCGTAGCCGCCGGCCTTCAGCGCCGCCAGCTCCTTGGTGAAGAGGACGGGGGAGACCATGTGCTGCCTCAGATAGCCCGGCAGGTCGGAGAAGCTCTCCATGCGCTCCCCGGTCAGATTGGAGTAATAGGGGAGGGAGGGCTGCTGGTAAGGGATTTCCCGGATAGCGCCGGCCAGCTCGCCGGCCGCCCCAGCCATCAGCCGGGTGTGGAAGGCGCCCGAAACTTGCAGGCGGACGGCGCGCAGCCCCAGCTGCGAAAAGGCTTCCATTGCCGCGAGGACGGCCGGTTCTTCACCGGCAATCACCGTCTGCGCCGGGGAGTTGTAGTTGACCGGCAGGACATAGCCCTCCGTCTCCCCGCAGACCTTGGCCACCGTCTCTTCGTCCGAGCCGAGAATGGCGGCCATTGCGCCGCTGCTGGTCCCGGCTGCGCGCGCCATAGCCTCCGCACGCGCTTTGACGACCTGGAACCCGTCTTCAAGGGAATAGACGCCCGCAGCGCACAGCGCGCCGTATTCGCCGAGCGAGTGTCCCGCAACAGCGCCGGGCTCTATCCCCCGATCGCGCAGAGCCGTCAGCCCGGCCAGCGACACGGCAAAAATGGCGGGCTGCGCATACTCGGTGCGGCTGAGGGTCGCTTCATCTGCTTCGAAGCAGAGCTTCGCCAGATCATAGCCGAGGATCTCGCTGCCCAGGGCGAACAACCGGCGGACGTTCTCGCTTCCCTCATAAAGCTCCCGGCCCATTCCGGGCGTTTGCGACCCTTGGCCGCAAAATAAGATACAGGTTTTGTTCATTCGGACCTTCCTTTCCGCTCTTGCCGGCAGCCCGGCGGACACGGCAGCTTTCAAAAAACGGGAGCGGCCGCCAGCTAGAGCTCTACCGACTGGATATAGGGGCTTTCTTCAAAAAGATTGACCAATTGCAGGATCTCATAGCCTGAGGGCAGCTTGACGATGAGCGTTACTTCGATGATCCCTGCTTCCGTCTTATCTGCTTTTAAGTTGACAACCTGGATTTTATGTTCTGCAAGCCGTTGTTGGAGAAAAGCGACCGCCTCCGCGTTGTCATAGAGGCGGACGGAGACGGCTTCCACCAACGGCATTTGCAGCCAGTGGAGGTTCCGGTGCAGAAGAATTTGGGCGCAGATAATGAGCGCCGTTGCGCTTAGGCCCAGGATGTACATCCCGCCGCCCATGGCCATTCCGACCCCCATCGTCGCCCAGATGCCGGCGGCAGTGGTCAGCCCGCTGATGGATTTGTTGCGGATGAGGATCATCCCCGTCCCCAGAAAGCCGATGCCGGACACAATGCCCGCGGCAATCCGGGCGGGATCGAGCTTGATGCTCTCGTGGACGAGCACATCATAAAACCCATATTTGGAAATCACCATCATCAATGCAGAAGCGAGCGAAACGATCAGGTGGGTTCGGATTCCCGCCTCCTTGAGACGGTTCTTCCGTTCATAACCGACCGCGGCCCCGCAAACAGCCGCCGCTACCAACCGGACGACATATTCAAGCTGAGTGAGCCAATAGGCAGAGGAGGTAAAGGGTTCCATTTTTAGCAGCATCTCCTGTTTTGTAAAAAATCTGGTCTCTTGTAGCGGTGAGGAACAGTAGGGATTTCCGGTGGACAGACGGATCCTGGGAAATAGCATCCGCCCCTCTGATATCTTTTTATTATAGCACATAGAGCTGCAAATGAGAAGCCTTTCCCTCTATTTTCTGTGAATAAATAAAAAAACGGTTGAAAAGGGGATAGCCCTGTTGGAGCGTTGGACTCCGAATCCAAAACGGCCGTCATTGGATTTGCACTTAATGCTGAAGCAGGGGAATCTCATAAAACCGTCTTTTTGAAAGGAGGGCGGCTTCTTCCAGGGGCTTGGTTTCTGGGGGATGTCCGGGCATTGTTGCGGGAGATTAAATATTTTTTTAACAAATTTCACCGGCTGTTGACTTTGTTCCAAGCCGGGAATATGATATAGCCAATAAAAGCTATAGCCTATAACAACTTTGGAAAGGGGGCGCAGCGTGGAAGGAGAGGGACTCAAAAATGAAATCTGGCTTTTGATCCGCAACATTTTGGAAGAGCTGGAGGATGTTCTCACCCCCATTGTATCCAGCCACGGGCTCACCTTGGCCCAGGCGCGGCTGCTCATGGCCTGCGCGCGCCAGCCGGATTTGACCATTGGGCAGATCTCCCAGCAAACGGGGATCGCCGCGGCGAACGTTTCCGCCATGTGCAAGCGGCTGGAAGGGGCCGGCTTCCTCCTCCGTTCGCGGGACCATGCGGATGAGCGGGTGGTGCACATCCGGCTGACAGCGGAGGGCGCCCATACCTTCCAGGCGGTGAACGATGCGCTAGAGCAGCGCTACGCCTGTCTTTTCAGCCGGGAGGATCCTCTGGAGATGCAGCGGATGCTGGATGGGCTCAGAAAATTGAACAGGCTGCTGCAAGGCTCCAAGGATACCGCCTTGCAGCAGGAATCGAAGAATTAGGAGGAACTCTTAAATGGAAGAAAAAAAGACTCCGCGAAAACCGTTGATATTCTATTATTTTGTGGCGATGATGATACTCATGCTGCTGAATGCGTTGGTGTTTCCTTCCGTCCTGCGCCACCAGATTACCGAGGTGGACTATGGGACTTTTCTATCCCAGGTGGATGCAGGCAACGTCTCGCGGGTGGAGGTGGAGGACTCCCAGATCGCTTTTATCGCGAAGGACAGCGAGGGGAAAGAGGCCGTCTATGTTACGGGGCGGATGGACGATCCGGGCCTGGTGGACCGGCTGCACGCAAAAGGGGATATTCTCTTTTCCGAGGTGATCCCGAAGAAAAATTCCCCGCTGCTCAACTTTATCCTGACCTGGATTTTGCCGCTGGTCTTTTTTGTCGTGATTGGCCAGCTGCTTATGCGCTTTATGCAGAAGCGGATGGGCGGGATGAACGCCATGCAGTTCGGCAAGAGCAACGCCAAGGTGTATGTGCAGGCGCAGACCGGAAAAACCTTTGACGACGTTGCAGGCGAGGATGAGGCTAAGGAAGCGCTCAAAGAGATTGTGGACTTTTTGCACAACCCGCAGAAGTATACCGACATTGGCGCATCGATGCCGAAGGGCGCGCTGCTGGTGGGCCCTCCCGGCACGGGCAAAACGCTGCTGGCCCAGGCGGTGGCCGGGGAGGCCCAGGTACCGTTCTTCTCGATTTCCGGCTCCGAGTTTGTGGAGATGTTTGTCGGCATGGGCGCGGCCAAGGTGCGCGATCTTTTCAAGCAGGCGCAGGAAAAAGCTCCCTGCATCGTCTTTATCGATGAGATCGATACCATCGGCAAAAAGCGCGATACCGGCATGCCCGGCGGCAACGATGAACGGGAGCAGACGCTCAACCAGCTCTTGACCGAGATGGATGGATTTGACGGAAAAAAGGGCGTGGTCATCCTGGCGGCCACCAACCGTCCGGACTCGCTGGATCCGGCGCTGCTGCGTCCCGGACGGTTTGACCGGCGCGTTCCGGTGGAGCTGCCCGACCTGAAGGGCCGCGAAGCGATCTTAAAGGTACATGCGCAGAAGATCAAGACGGAGGAAGGCATCGACTACAACGCCATTGCGCGGGCCACCTCCGGCGCTTCCGGCGCGGAGCTGGCCAACATTGTCAACGAGGCGGCGCTGCATGCGGTGAAATGCGGCCGCCCGCTGGTTGCGCAGAACGACCTGGAGGAATCGGTGGAGGTGGTCATTGCGGGCTACCAGCGCAAGAGCGCAGTCATCTCGCAGCGGGAAAAGAAGATCATCGCTTACCATGAAATAGGGCATGCGCTGGTGGCCGCCCGGCAGACCGAGTCCGCCCCGGTCCATAAAATCACCATCGTCCCGCGCACGTCGGGCGCGCTGGGCTACACCATGCAGGTGGATGAGAGCGAGCGCGTTTTGATGACCCGGCAGGAGGCGTTCAACAAGATTGCAACGCTGACCGGCGGCCGCGCGGCGGAGGAGCTGGTCTTTGGTTCCTTTACCTCCGGCGCTTCCAACGACATTGAGCAGGCCACCAAGCTCGCCCGGTCGATGGTGACGCGCTACGGCATGAGCGCGCAGTTCGATATGATGGCCTTGGAAACGGTGCAGAACCAATATCTGGGCGGCGACGCCTCCCTCACCTGTTCGGCGGGCACTGCGGAGAAGATTGATGAGGAAGTGCTGGCTATTATCCGCGAAGCGCATGAGAAGGCCGGACGCATCCTGCGGGAGAGCGAAGGAAAGCTGCATGAGCTGGCGGAATACCTGCTGGGGAAGGAAACCATCACCGGCGAAGAATTTATGGAGATCTTGAACCGCGCAGCCTAAGGCTGCAAACAGAGGAGAGAAGAAGATGAATAAATTCCGCAAATTTATGGCCGGACGGTATGGGATGGACGCCCTCTCTTTCGCCTTAGTGGCGCTCTATCTGCTGATTGCCGTGATAGGGCAGGCGGCGCGGCTGCGCCCGATCCTCTGGCTGTCGCTGCTGCCGCTGGCATACGCCGCCTTCCGCGTTTTTTCGGCCGATACCGGGCGGCGCCAGCGGGAGAACGCGGCGTTTATGCGCTTCGTCTGGCCGTTTGCCAATTCGCTGCGGGGAAAGGCGTCGCGCATGCGCGACACGGCCCACCGTTATTTTAAGTGCCCTCAGTGCGGCCGTTCCTTGCGGGTGCCGCGCGGCCGGGGGAAGATTGAGATCACCTGCCCTCAGTGCCGCTGCCAGTTTCAAAAAAGGACTTAACCGGCCGGAAGTTTTCCGGCCGGTTGGGAGACAGGTTGGAGGGAGCTTTTTTGCAATCGGGACGCCGCCGCTTTATAGCCGCGCTGGAGCTGCTCATGCGGATCTGCCCGCTGGCGCTGGTAGCCGCGCTGGGGCTATGGATTGGGAAATATGCCAGGACGCTGACGGTGGAGGATATTCTCAGCTACACGCCGGAAAATCTGCTGCTGGCGGCCCTGGTTATCTTGGGGCTTTATGCAGTCAAGTCGCTTTCCATCTTTTTTCCGCTGTTGCTGCTTTATTTCAGCGTTGGATCGGTGTTCCCGCCGCTGTGGGCGGTGGGGGTAAATCTGTGCGGGCTGTTCATCTCGGTCAGCATCCCCTACGGGTTGGGGAGGCTTGCAGGGCGGGAATGGATGGAACGGCTCATCCGCCGGTATAAAAAGGCGGCCCAGCTTGAGCGGCTTCGAAGCAATAACGAGTGGTTCCTTTCCTATATTCTCCGGGTTATAAACCTATTGCCAGGCGATGTGGTCAGCCTGTTTCTGGGATCGATGAATACAAATTATCTGAAATACGTCACCGGATCCCTCGCCGGACTGGCGCCGACCATGTTGGCGGCTACCTTTATGGGGGTCCATATTACAGATCCATCCTCTTGGGAATTCCTGCTTTCCGCAGGCTTGACGGTGAGCGTCTCAATCGTTTCCTTTGTGCTTTACCGCCGGGTCCTTTTGAAAAAGAGATAGGGGTTTCCGGACGCCGGCGATCGAAAGGATAAAGGTCAAAAGGCTTGGAAAAACGACGGTTGTTTTTCCAAGCCTTTTGATTTATAACGGAGCTTTTGATTGTTTTCGAAGCGGAATGCGATCCCTTTTATTTAAAGCTAATCCCCAGTTTTTCGGCAATCTCTTCGGGGGTCATGGTCTTTTTTGCTTCCTCTACGATCGCTTTGATTTTGCCCGCCTTGGTCAAACGGGGACGGGGATTTTTAATCGCGTCGATCCGATCTTCAAAATGAGCAATCTTTTGATCGGCTGCTTTTTTGATATTGTTCTGTTTTTGAATTTTTGCTTCCAGTTCTGCGATTCTTTCCTCTGCGGGGCGGGTGATGCGTTTCGCCATTATAAAACTCCTTTCGCCGTTTAAAATTGGTTGGATAGGAAGCGCCGGCCCATATTCTTTTGACAGAATTGCTAAACGGCCGTCCATCGAATCGACAACCTAAGCGATTTATTTGATAGGTATTATACCATTAACATTAATTTGTTGTAAAGGGGAAAGAGAGGGTTTGCAATAAAAATGAGGCATAATAAAGAGACGAACGGCATTATTTGAGGGGGTGCTATTTGTAGCGCGAATAGAATAAAGCATGTTGTGAGAGATGAGAAGGATGTCAATGACATCCGGTTCCATTGAACTACAAGAAGAAAAAACATTTGATTTTTTCTTCTTGTAGGTTATACGAGGAATAGCAGAAAGAACAGGTTAAAACGAATCCATCAAAAGGGAAATGAAGCGCTAGGGGGGCTTGTCCTTTTAAGCGAAGCGGCCTGAGCCGGTAACGGCGTTCCCTCCGGTTACACCTGCTCGGACAAAAAACGATAGACATCCGCTGCGGAGGGCGGGCAGCCGGGGCAGCTCTTCGCCAGCCCTTTGGTGCAGTTGCCGACGCCGGTACCGCCGCCCTGCATCCCTTTGCAGCCCTGGCCAATTAAAACGGGGTTCCGCAGAAAATCCTGGAGGCCGTTTTCACCGTCAAGCCGGTGAAGCGCGCGAATGAGCGAGGCGTAGCAGGCGCTACAGGCGTCGTGCTCCTCGATAGCGGCTGCCAACCGTTTTACCCGCCGGGAAGGGGTGGGACGGGGGAGAGCCTCCTCCTTGTGCAGAACGGTAAATTGCGCTTCCTCCAACCGGTCGCTTCCGACCCCCAGTTCGGCGGCGAAGCGGATATAGTCAATCTCTTCGGGCTCATAGCCCATTTGGGAGGCGATATAGGAATCGATCAGCACCGGATCCAGCCCGCAGAAAATGCGGTTGGAGACAACGGGGTTTCCCCCCTCCTCAAAATCGAGGTCGCCGCACAGCGAATCCACCAGAATAAAATCTTGGCGGAGGATTTTATTCAGTACGGCAATCGGATGATGCAGCCCCAACGAATGGAAATGCCGCTTTTCCTGATCCGAAAGGCAGCCCTTCATATTTTTCAGCGCGCCTGTCACCATGGTTTGGCAGTGCCCTTTCAAAACCGGGAGATTGATGAAGAACTCGATTTCCGCTGCCTGGCGGCTGATCTGCATGGTCAGTCCGTCATAGGATCGGGTGATATAGCGGTCCTGCTTGGTGTCCAGGATATCGACGCCGTAGCGTTTGGCCAGCGCGTTGTAGCCGCAGACCTCATAAGCGCGGCGGGTGCTGTCTCCTACCCAGGATCCTTCCAAAATCAAAAGGTTGCGGCGCCCATGCTCCTGAAGATATTCGATCAACCCGGCGACCATTTTAGGGGATGTGGTCGCCCCTGTTTCGGAGGGCTTGGCAACGACGAGGTTGGGCTTGAGGCCGATGCGCGCTCCCTGTGGGATTCTGTCCGCCAGCGCAACCCGCTCCAAAAGCTCTTTGGTCATAGCGACCGGATCGGTTCCATAAGTAATGGCAATTTCATTTGACTGCATAACGATTCCCCTTTTTTGGCATATGTTGCTGCTGTTATTATACCACAAATGCGGAGCATTTGCGGTATAATTGGCCATGCCCGTAGGGCGGCCCAATAGATTGAGTACCATAAGCGAATGCTTATGGTACCACAAATGCGAAGCATTTGCGGTATAATTGGCCATGCCCGTAGGGCGGCCCAAAAAATGGAAGGTACCATTTCCAAGGGGACAAAACTTCCTTTGAAAACCGGCCATTGAAAAGGCTGCCCGCAAAGATGAAAAGGAACAGAGAGTTCTTTTCATGTCTTTGCAGGCAGCCTCCAGCGCCTTTGGAAAGGCTTTAAACCCCGGAATAGGCGGAGAACCCACCGTCGATGGGGAGGATGACTCCGGTTACAAAGCTGGCGGATCCGGACAGAAGATAGAGCACGGCGCCCACCAGCTCCTCCGCCTCCCCAAAGCGCCCCATCGGGGTGGCGGCCAGGATTTTCTGTGTACGGGAAGTAGGGGAACCATCCTCCTGATACAGCAGCTTCTGGTTCTGCCGGGTGGCGAAAAAGCCGGGCGCGATAGCGTTCACCCGGATACCGGTTTGAGAGAAATGAACGGCCAGCCACTGAGTAAAGTTGCTGACCGCCGCTTTTGCGGCGGAATAGGCGGGAATTTTGGTCAACGGCGTAAAGGCGTTCATCGAAGAGATGTTCAGAATAGAGGAGCCTGGGCGGTTCAGCATATCCTCCGCGAAAATCTGGGTAGGGATTAAGGTGCCTAAAAAATTCAGGTTAAAGACGAATTGAATGCCGGCTTCATCCAAGTCGAAGAAGCTGACCAGCTCTTTTTCCTCCTCCGGACGGACCGAAGAGAAGAACTCGTTGCTGGTTGTTGCGCGCGGATGGTTGCCGCCCGCGCCGTTGATGAGGATATCGCATTTCCCAAAATCGGCAATAATTTTGTGGTGTACCTCGCGCATCGCGGCGGCGTTCAACACGTCGGCCGGATAGGCGCGCGCATGTCCGCCCAGGTCGCAGATGCGTGCTGCGCACCGCTCCGCTTCCTCTGGCTTTAGATCCAGCAGCGCAACGTTGGCCCCGCATTCGGCGAGCGCCTCGGCCAGCGGCGCGCAGAGCACGCCGCCCGCGCCGGTGACGACGGCGGTTTTGTCCTTGAGGTTGATTTTGAAGGGCAGTTTCATGAAGAGGATCCTTCCTTTCTGAAAAGCGCATTTTTGACCGGGCTGCGGGAGAAGGGGCGCAGAACGGTCGTTCCCGCCGGGTAAGGCCCTGTCTGGAGTTAGGTTGCGCAGCTCCGCCTTAGAAAATGCAGGGCGGGGCGGAAAGGCGGCCGGGTTCGCCGTTTTTTCTCTTCATGCGGCCGAAGGCGGCGCATCCTCGCGGAGCGCGGCCATTCGCTAAAAATTTTTTGAGACAAACGAAAAGCCTCTCGGATAAAACACCCAAGAGGCTTTTGGAGCTGCTAACCAGATTTGAACTGGTGACCTCGTCCTTACCAAGGACGCGCTCTACCGACTGAGCCATAGCAGCAACTTCATTTTCTTGACCTGACTTTGACTATTATACACGCTGGTTCCCAATTTGTCAATGCTTTTTTCTCTTTTTCACTCAGAAAATTCCTTGACAAATTCGCTTTAAAGTGATAAAATATCCCCATCGACAGCAGAAAGGCGTTGACCGGAAACCAGTAGGGAGCAGTCTATCCCAACAGAGAGCAGCCGGCAGGTGAAAGGCGCAGGGGAAGCTGGTCCTGAATTACATTCCGAGAGCCGCGCACCCAAAGGGCCTGTGGCCCCGGTAGGCTGCCGCCGGGTTCGCATCCGTTATCCGTTGCGGGAGTATCGCGTTTTTTCGCCGTACTCGCAAAGGCCGTCCGCCGTGAGGCGGCGGTAAACTGAGGTGGTACCACGGGAATAACCCCGTCCTCTGTGTAAAACAGCAGGGCGGGTCTTTTTATTTTTGAACCTGTCCGGCTAGTAAGAAAGGAATGGTCCGAACATGTTGGTCAAAGTTATCCTGCTGGTCCTTTTTTTCGCAATGACGGTAGCCATCGGGCTTTATTGCCGGCGGAACGCTTCCAGCGTAGGGGATTTTGTTCTGGGCGGGCGGGATGTCGGCCCCTGGCTGACCGCCTTTGCCTACGGCACCTCCTATTTTTCCGCGGTGGTCTTTATCGGCTATGCCGGACAGTTCGGCTGGAATTTCGGCGTAGCCGCCGCCTGGATCGGGATTGGCAACGCCTTCATCGGCAGCCTGCTGGCCTGGGTCATTCTGGGCAGGCGTACGCGGGTGATGACCAAGCACTTTGAATCGGCGACGATGCCGGATTTCTTTGCCCGGCGCTATGACTGCCCGGCGATGAAGATTGTCTCCTCGGTGATCATCTTCATTTTCCTGGTGCCCTATTCCGCTTCGGTCTATAAGGGGCTTTCCGGTCTGTTTTCCATGGCCTTTGGCATCGATTTCAAATGGTGCATCATCGGAATGGCGGCCTTAACGGCGCTCTATGTGATCCTGGGCGGCTATATGGCCGCCGCGCTGAACGATTTCGTGCAGGGGATCATTATGCTGGCGGGCATCTGCCTGGTGATTGGGGCGGTTTTAGATGCGCAGGGCGGTTTTATGGCGGCCATGGCAAAGCTTTCCACTGTGCCCGCTCCCAATGCGCCGGAGCTCCAAGGGGCCTATGCCTCCTTCTTTGGTCCTGATCCGCTGGCTCTTTTGGGCGTGGTCGTCCTGACCAGCCTTGGCACCTGGGGTTTGCCGCAGATGGTCCATAAATTTTACACCATCAAAAATGAAAAGGCCATCAAGGCCGGTACGGTGATTTCGACTCTGTTTGCGCTGGTGATTGCGGGCGGGAGCTATTTTCTCGGTGCCTTTGGCCGACTGTTCTATACGGCGGAGGGCGCGGTACAGTTTGATTCGATCGTACCCGCCATGTTGCAGCAGAGCCTGCCGGATATTCTGATCGGCGTTGTGATCATCCTGGTGCTTTCGGCGTCGATGTCCACCCTGTCCTCGCTGGTGATCGCTTCGGCCTCCACCTTTACCCTCGACTTTGTGAAGGGAATCTGGCTGAAGGGGATGGACCGCCGGGCGCAGATCCGGCTGATCAAGGTGCTCTGCGGGGTGTTCATCCTCCTGTCGGTGGTCATCGCTCTCAATCCCGGCAGCCTGATTACCGCTTTGATGTCGCTCTCCTGGGGTGCGCTGGCCGGGTCCTTTCTGGGGCCGTTCCTTTTCGGCCTGTTTTGGAAGGGGACGACCCGCGCCTCTGTCTGGGCCTGTTTTGCGAGTGGGATCCTGATCAACGTGTGGAACACGCTGTTCCCCTTTGCGGCTCCGACCATGGCGGGGGCGATTTCCATCGTGGCCTCGCTGATCATCGTACCGGCCGTGTCTCTCTTCACGCCGAAGATGGACGCAAAATACCTTCAGGACGCCTTCTCTTGCTATGAGGAGGAAGTAACGGCTCCGCACAAGTTTGTGCTGGATGAGGTAAGCGAATATAAGAAAGAAGGCTAACGGGCTGTTTGCGGCGTTTAGACCGGCAAAAAACGGACGCATGAACAAAAACCAAGGGCGCGCTCGCAAAATGGGAAAAGTCTCCAGCCGAGCGATCCTCCGGCTTGTAGAAACCAGAAAAACGGTGGTTTCGCTCCATATGGCGCGAAACTCAGGGCATAATCTTCGCCCTGAATAGCGTTTTTCCAACGGGCGCGCTGCAAAAT
>JAAWDS010000053.1 GCA_022793895.1 Provencibacterium sp.
CCAATCAAGAGAATACGCAATATGTCCATTGTTGATACAATCAGCGCACAATAAATTCAAATCATATATAAGCAGGTGGGTTTTTAATTAAGCCCGCCTGCTGTTATTGAGCTTACAGTTGCTGTTCTCCCGGCACTTCGGGATCCCTTCCCCAGAAGGGCACCTCCTCCTGTACCAGCATGCCGTGCTGATCGCACCAGTCATAGACAAAATCATCCTGCTGCCAGTGGAAGCGGGTGAAAACGCAGTTGCTCTCCTTTAAACGGACCAGCATCTTTTCCAACTGTTCCTTGGGCTCGGCCATGCCGTAGTCCGGATTCGATCCGGGCATCCATTCGGTTCCGCAGATACGTACCGCCTCCCCGTTCAGATAGAACCGGTTCCCTTCGACATGGAAATCCCGGAAGCCAAAGGGGATAAAAATGGTATCTTCCACTCCTTCCCGGCTTTTAAGAGCTATCTTGACCGTATATAGAGTAGGGCTGTCAAAGTGCCAATACCGGACGAAAGGAAGCTCTTGTGCGGCGGCGGCTCTCCCGGCGGCGCAGGGGACGCTTCCTTGAAGCAGTGGCGCGGCCGCTCCTTCCGGGCCGCCGTACAGCTCCCAGGAGAGGGAAAGCTCCCCGGTTTCCGGACCGTCCGCCGTTACCTCTAAGCCCCACCGGCCCGCTCCTTCCTCCCGGCGTTCCCCCAAGGAGGGGATCACCGGCTGCGCCGTCACCTGGGCCGTTTGCAGAGCATGGCGTCCCGTAGTATAAAGGGAGACCTCTCGGATGAGTCCCCCGTCGTTGGCCCAATCGAAGCTCCGGCGATAGGGGAGCATCTCTGCGCTAAAGGCGTTGGAGACTTTTACCATTAAGAGGTTGACGGCGCCGGGGCGGATATGCGGCGTCAGCTCCACTGTAAAGGAGGTATAGCCGGAGTGCGCATGCTTTCCCACCTCTATCCCGTTGAGATAGATAACCGCATGGTGGTAAACGGCTCCAAAGTGAACCCATATCCGTTTTTCGCGCCAATCGCTGGGGATGGACAGCTCATGCTGGTACCAGCCGGTTCCCCAGTACTCTTCGCTCCCATCCTCCACATTCCAGGTGTGGGGCAGCCGGACCATCCGGCCGTTTTTTAGACATTCCGGCGTGTCTCCCAATTGGAACAGCCAGTTCTCCAATATCGTTTTATCCCGCTTCATGCAGCTTCCTTCCTCTCTCGTTTTTATAGAGTCCGCATCGGGGCGGACAGCTGCGCCTTATGGCGCCGAACCCCGTAATGTCCCGGAGCGAGGGCAAGGGCGGCGTCAAAGGCTCCCAGCGCTTTTTCCGTTTGTCCGAGACCCATGTAGCCAAGGCCCATCATGTAGTAGCAATGAACCTGGTTTTTCTCGTCCAGATCCGTTTCAAATACCAGGAAGTCCGGCAGGCTGACGGCGAAATAGTCCAGCACCTGTTTTTGAAACAGCTGCTTTTCCCCATAGGCAATCAGCTTGTGGAAGCGGGATCGGGCTTCCTCCTCCCGGCCCAATTCCAGCAGCGCGGCCCCTTGATAATAGATCATGTGGGGCGGCTGGTCGTTATAGTAAAGAGCGCTGGCGGGCTCGGAAAGACCGGCAGCCGCTTTTAAGAAGCATTCCCGCGCCTTTTTCTCGTCGAGATGCCGGTAGGCCAGGCCCATCCAATAATAGAGATTGTTTTCCTGAGCGCCGGTCAGCTTCCCTTCGCCAAAGTTGGGGAAATAGACAGACGCTTTCTCCAGATGATCGATGGCTTGCCGGTATTTTCCCTCTGCTATCAGCTTGTGGGCCATTCCCAAGCGGGCTTCTATGTGCTGGGTGGGAACCTTCCCCTCGCCACCCTCCCACGGGTGAAAATTGCGGGTGGTCAGCAGCTCGATAGCCGTTTCATATTCGCCGAGCTGATTGAGGAGTTCTGCATAAGAAACGGACAGATCATCCCGCTTCTCCACCAGGCTCCGGTTTTCCTCCATCGCCTTTCTTTGCTCGGCAAAGGGAAGTCCAATCTTTTTATAGAGCTCGCAGAGCTCATAAAAAACGCGGGCATCCTCCCGGTTGCAGGCGAAAGCCTCCTCTAGCTCCCGCCGGGCGGCCGCATAGTCGCGCTGCTTGTTGGCATAATAGAGCGCCAGGTTCCGGTGGACGGTGGGGAAGCGGCTATCGAGCTTTGCGCTGGCCTCCCAGGCGGTCTTGGCATCGTCATACCGCTTTTTATCATAGAGAAAGCAGCCCAGATAGTAAAGGGCTTTGGCATCGCCGGGGTTTTGCTCCGCCGCTTGCCGGAGAATCTGGTACTCCTCCAGCCGGTTGGGGAAACAGTAGTCGCTGTCCGCCTGCGCCGCTTCCTTCCAGGCGGCGTCCGCGCCTGCATCGCCGCGCGCCTGCATGCAGGCGGCCAGGAAATACCGGATCATGGCGTACTCTTCGCCGCCGTTTTGGATATGTCCGCGCAGAATCTGTTCCGCATCGCCATATTGCCCCAGCTCCCGGTAGGCGACAGCTAGGTTGATCGCATTGTGGGCGTCTCCCCGCAGCAGTTGGCGGAGCCGGACTCCGGCTGCCTCTTCGCCGGTGAGCAGCGCCAGTTCCCTGGCGGCCACGGCGTCCATCGGGTCGAACTCCCTTGTTTCCTCCGCTGTTTTGAGCGCGGCCTTCCGGTTGTCCAACAGGCGGTTCAGAATAGTGACGGCCGCGCGGGTTCCAAAGTTTTTGTAGTTTGCCCATAGCGACTGCTTTGCATGGTCCAAAGCCTCCCGCAGCTTTCCCTGACGGGCCGAGATGCGCGCCAGCTTCAAAAATCCCTGGCTTCTCCAGGCGTCGCTCCAGGTGGCTTTATAATAGGTGTCGAAGGCCGCCGCCTCTTTGCCCTGGTATTCCAGGGCTTTGCCGAGATTGTAAAATACTTCCCCGTCGTAGGGGTTGGGGCTGTGGCGGGTAGCGGTTTCCTTCGCCGCCTCAAAGAGCGCCTGCGCTTCTGCAAATTGGCCGCGGCGCAGCAGGAGATTCCCATAGGCGTTGTTGAGCCGCAGATCGCCGGGATCCCGTTTGAGTCCTTCCCGGTAGTAGAGTTCCGGTTCATAGGTGGCGTGGCGGTATTGCTCCAGGTGCAGGCCCGCCAGCAGCAGTGCCTCGGTGTTCGAAAGGCTTTCCGGCGCGCCGATGGCCTTGGCCGGTTCAGGAACCCGTTCCGGCGCGGGCTTCTCCGGCGCATAGCGCAGCGGCTTCGCGCCGTCCGCCTCGACCGTCAGGTTCAGCTCCCACTCGTGGGCCTGGACCGGAACCTCTTGCTCATAGGTCTCCGCCGGAGAAAGGCGGACGGCGGCGGTGAAGATCGTCTCTCCGCCCTTGGCCAGCCGGACATGGACGTTCTCCAGCATCTTGGGGGAGTAGAGCTGGATGACCGCCTTCCCGTCCGCGGCCGCCAATCCGGCAACGATGTCCTCATTGGCGCATTTGACCTCGCCCACCGCCTTGTAGGGCATAAAGTGTTGGATGAAGTTTTTTCCGGAATAGGGCTGTAGCCAGGTGAAATCCGGCTGGTTGTCGGTGAAAACGCCGGTCATCAGCTCGATGTAGGGGCCGTCCTCATCGGTCAGGTTGCGGTCCCAGGCGCGGCCGAACTCCCCGCTGCCCCAGGTCCACTGCTTTTTTCCCGGAGCGATGTGGTGATCGGCCACATGCAGAATGCCCGCCTGCCTGCGGTAGTCGTAGCCGCCCACAAAGTCATAATCCGAGTGGTAGGCCATGTAGCTGGTGGGGACGGGGATGCTTTTATAGCGGCTGATATCTACTCCACGGGAGTAATCCATCTTGTAGTAGGTCCCAGTGGCGATGGGGAAGCGCGAGACATCCCGTTTGCCGTGATCCATTACGGCATGGACATCCGGCGGGAAGATGGATTGGGTCTCCTCATGCACCGCGACGGCGGGGTTGGCCCACCAGAGGAAGGTCTGGGGTTCACTGGTGGGGTTATACAGCTCGCCGGATATTTCAATGACGGCAACCCCCTCCCGCACGGTGATGCCGGTCGTCACCCTGGTGCCATACATGCGGTCGGTCTCGCTGAGCCAAACCGTTTTCTTTTGGGGGTCCCGATCGTCGATGGAATACTCCACCGGCCCAAAGGTGTTGGGCCGGTGGTGCTGGGGCCAGTTAAATTCAATCCCGCCGGAGATCCAGGGACCGGTCAGCCCCACCAGGGCGGGCTTTATCACCCGGTTGTAGTAAACAAAGTCGTATTGGTTGGTCTTGTCCAGCGCGCGGTAGATCCGGCCGCCGAGCTCCGGCAGAACCTGCACCTGGATATATTCGTTTTCCAGGAATACCATCTGGTACTCCCGGTCCCGCTTCTCATCGTCGATCTTATCGATGACTGGCCAGGGATAAACGCGCCCGCTGCTGCCCTGGTAGACCCGTTTCTCCAAAAACATCGGGTTTTTATCGCGTTCGCCCACCCCATAGGTGGGGATTTTTACCCGTTCGCTCCAGATTTTTACCGCCATCTTCCGCATCTTCCTCCTTGTGGTGATGCTCCTATTGTACCGGACAAGCGGCCCCTCGGCCATACACAATTTCATGAAGGGAATGGATAATATTCCGATTGCATTTCCCGGCGGGGGAAGTTATAATAGGTCCATGGATAAAATCAGAAAAGCGGATGGATTTTTAAATGAATACCTTTTTGTGCTTCCAGAGGAGCTACTCACGCAGGTAGAGGACGATGAACTATTTCGCTCCTTGCAGGTGACGGATATCGGCTACTTCCCCAAAGCGCGCTACCACTACCGGGAACGGGAGGAGGGATGCGCCGCCGCCATCCTTCTCTATTGCCGGGACGGAAGGGGAAGCCTGTGCCTGCAGGGGAGGGAGGAGCGGACGTTGGAGCCTGGGCAGGCGGCGTTGATTCCGCCCCATACCCCACACCGGTACGGCGCTTCCCAGGAGGAGCCTTGGAGCGTCTACTGGGTGCATCTGAGAGGGGCCCTTCTCAGCGCCTATCTGCCTCTTCTGGACGGCAATTTTCCGGTGGAGATCCCCTTGCCGTTGGATAGGGAGCTGGTGCGGGAATTTCACCGCTGCTTTGAAATTCTCAAGACGCCCTACCGGCTGGAGAATTATTTTCTGGTCTGCCAATCGGCGGCGCTGATTCTGGCGTTGTTAGCCTCGGCCGCCGGGCAGGCCAAAAAACAGCTTTCCCCCAAAGGGGGAGAAGCGGTGGAAAAATGTATCCGGTTCATGAAAAACAGCCTCTCCCGCCCGCTGACGCTCGAACAGCTTGCGGAGGTTTCCGGGTTCAGCGCTTCTCATTTAAACGCGCTATTTAAACAGTACACCGGGCATGCGCCGGTGGAATATTTTATTCGGATGAAGATGCAGGCCGCCTCCAAGGAGCTGTTTTTTACCAGACGGCCGGTCAAGGAGATAGCGGTTGATTTCGGCGTTCCGGATCCCTTCTACTTTTCCCGCCTGTTTAAAAGGGTGATGGGCGTATCCCCCACCGCCTACCGGGAACAGGGGATCGGATAGCAGAACCGCTTGAGTAGAAAGGAAGGATTGAGATGAAAATTGGAATTGAGAGCAATCTGCTCCGGTCTCTTTTTAGAAACGTCTATTTTATTAACGGGACCGCTTATGCGGGGAAATCGACGATGGTCAAGCTGCTCTCTGAAAAATATGACGGCATTTGCTGCGGCGAGAATTACCATGAGCCGCTCATGGATGCGGTGGATGAAATCCGCCAGCCGAATTTGTCCTATATCCGGCAGCTAAAGGATTGGCAGGCATTCGTTTCCAGAACCCCGCAGGAATATGCCGCCTGGATAGAGGGCTGTTCCGAAGAAGCGGCGGACCTGGAGCTCCTTATGCTGATCCGGCATACGGCTTCGGGCCGGAGGGTATTTGTGGATACCAATCTCTCCCCCGGCCTCCTTCGGGAAATTTCCGATTACCGGCATGTCCTCTTTATGCTTGCGCCGCAGGAAATTTCAGTCAACCGTTTTTTTGAGAGGGAGGATAGGGAAAAGCAGTTTATTTATCAGGTTTTATTACAGAGCGCCGACAGGGAAAAGGCTTTTGAAAATTACCGGGAATGTTTGAGAGCCGTCAACAGCGAAGCGCAGATCCGCGCGTTTGCAGAGAGCGGCTTCTACTGTATTTACCGGGAGGAAGCCCGGAGCGTTTCGGACACGCTGGCGCTGGTGGAAAAGCATTTCGGGCTTGATTTGGACCGGTAAACGGCTTTTCGGCGGGCCCTCGATCACCGGAGGCTTCCGGCATTTCTGCCAGGCAGTCATTTGCGCCGTTTTGGGCCGGCTGTTTTTGGCGGCTGCGGCGGATCTCCCGTTGCATTTGAGGGCCGGCTGGGTTATACTGGATAATAAAAGAAGAACGTCTTGCAAAGAAAGGATGGATGGAAATGATGATTCCGGAAGCGTTTTCTCAGCTGAGTACGGCAAAGAAGGCGTTTTCTATCGCGATGGCGATTGTTTCGTTTTTGATTGCGGTGCTCGCTCTGCTGTGCGCCTCGGTGGCGCGGCTGCGCCGGAAGCTGCTGCGCGCCTTGGATGAGGTGTACCGCACCCTTCCCGATCTCCGTTTTGCCGCGCAGGTCTATGTTCGGGAGCACGCCTCCGAGGAGGAGCGGGAGGAGTTCCGGCAGTTGAAAGGTAGAAAGCGTGCCCGCCGTTAAGCGAATGCCGGGCGGATCCCAGCATACAGGAAGGGTGGGGCGCCGGTGCGCAGCGAAAAAGAGATGATGGATAAGATCTTAGAGGTGGCCGGGCGGGATGAGCGGGTGCGCGCCGTTTTCTTAAACGGTTCGCGCGCGAATCCCAACGCCCCGCGGGATATCCTGATGGACTACGACATCGTTTATCTGGTGACGGAATATGCTTCCTTCCGGGCGGAGCCCAGCTGGATCGATGTGTTTGGCGAACGGGTCATTCTGCAAACGCCGGATGATCCGGAAATTTTCACCTCCGGCTGCCGGAAGAACCGCTATGCCTACCTGATGCAGTTTGAGGATGGCAACCGGATCGATCTCACCCTCCTGCTGCCGCAGGAGCTGGAGGCTTATCTCCGGGAGGATACGCAGACGGTGCTTTTGCTGGATAAGGACGGACGCATTCCGCCGCTGCCGCCGCCCTCGGACAGCAGCCACCATCTGCGGCGGCCCACCCAGCAGGCGTTTACCGCCTGCTGCAATGAATTTTGGTGGGTTTCTCCCTATGTGGCTAAAGGGATCTGGCGCCGGGAGCTCCCCTTTGCGGAGGAAAACCTGAACGCCGGGGTGCGCCCCATGCTGATGCAGATGCTCTTTTGGGCCTGCGGCGTGCGGCACGGCTTTGCGATTAACCTTGGCAAACACGGAAAATATCTGGAACGGTTCCTGCCGCGGGAGGATTGGGAGCTGTTTGCCGCCTCCTATGCGGGTGGGAGCTACGAGGCGCTCTGGCAGGCGCTCGACCGGTGCGGGGAGCTCTTCGGCCGTTCAGCCGCCCTGGTGGCGGAGCAGCTGGGCTTTGCCTACCGCTTCGAGGAGGAAGAACGGGTGCGCGCCTATCTCCGGCGGCTGAAGGATCTGAAGAGGGAGGAGCAGCCGGCCGGAACACAGAAAGGGGAGAGGGAAGATGGCGAGCGATAAGCGGTTTGCCGTGCTCATCGACGCGGACAATGTTTCCGCTAAATATATCCGGTTTATCTTCAATGAAATTGCAAACGACGGGCTGGCGACCTATAAGCGCATCTATGGCGATTGGACCTGCGGCAACCTTGCGCCCTGGAAGGCGGTGCTTCTGGAAAATTCCATCACCCCTATCCAGCAATATGCCTACACCAGCGGGAAGAATGCCACCGACTCGGCCATGATCATCGATGCGATGGATATCCTCTATTCCGGCAGCGTGGAGGGCTTCTGTATCGTCTCCTCCGACAGCGATTTCACCCGTCTGGCCGCCCGGCTGCGCGAGAGCGGGATGTGCGTGGTCGGCATGGGGGAGAAGAAAACGCCGCAGCCGTTTGTGAAGGCGTGCGACCGGTTCCGTTATCTGGAAGTGCTGGCCAGCGAGGAGAGGGAAAACGAGGCCGCCGAGGAGAAGGAGCCGCAGGAGGGCCGCGGAGAGCAGAAGCCGCAGGAGATGACCAGCATGAAAACGATTAAGAAGGCGATTGCGACCGTTATCTCCGAAAATTCCGATGAGGATGGCTGGGTGCTGACCGCTCAGGTGGGCAACGTTCTGACCAAGCGCTTCCCGGATTTCGACGTGCGCAACTTCGGCTTTAAGAAGTTTACCCCTTTTATTAAGTCGCTCAATATGTTTGAGATCCGCTCGGAGCGCCGGAAGGACGGCACAACCCAATATTGGATTAAGATGAAGGAACGATAAGCGGGGAAAGGAAGCGGAGAAGCGAGATGGGGACAAAGACCAAAAGCGCCGAGATCCTCTGCATCGGCACCGAGCTGCTGATGGGGGACATTGTAAACACTAACGCCGCCTATATCGCGCGCAGGCTGGCGGAGCTTGGGATCAACCTTTACCATCAGTCGGTCGTGGGGGATAATCCGGGGCGGCTGCGCGACAGCCTGGAGATCGCCTTTTCGCGGGCGGACATCGTGATTACCACCGGCGGGCTTGGCCCGACCTACGACGACCTGAGCAAAGAGACGGTCGCCGCCTTTTTCGGCCGGAAGCTCGTCCTGCACGCCGAGTCGCTCGAATGGCTGGAGAGCTATTTTACCCGGCTCGGCCGCCCCATGACCGAGAACAACCGCAAGCAGGCAATGATGCCGGAGGACTGCACTGTTTTTCCCAACCCGAACGGCACCGCGCCCGGCTGCGCCATTGAGCAGGATGGGCGCATCGCCATTCTGCTCCCCGGCCCGCCGCGCGAGATGCAGCCGATGATGGATCACGCGGTGATCCCCTTTTTGCAGCGGTTTCAGGAGTACCGGCTGGTTTCGCACAACCTGCATTTCTTCGGCATTGGCGAATCCACCCTGGAGGAAAAGCTGCGCGCGCTGATGACCTCCTCGATCAACCCCACCGTCGCTCCCTATGCGAAGACGGGCGAGGTGATGCTGCGGGTGACGGCGCGGGTGCAGGACCCCGCGGAGGCGGACGCCATCATGGCCCCGGCGCTCGCGGAGATTGACAAGGCCGCCGGTGAATTTCTCTATGGCGTGGATGTCGGCGACCTGCAAACGGCGCTCTGCCGCGCGCTCAAGGAGAAGGGGCTGCACGTGGCGCTGGCAGAGAGCTGCACCGGAGGGATGACCGCCGCGCGGCTGACCGGCGTTCCCGGGGCTTCGCAGGTGTTCGAGTGCGGAATTTGCTGCTATTCCAACGCTATGAAGGAGCAGCTGGCGGGCGTGCGGCCCGGAACGCTTGCGCAGTATGGCGCGGTCAGCGAAGAAACGGCCCGCGAGCTGGCTGCCGGTGCGCGCCGGGCGGGCGGCGCGCAGATCGGCGTTGGCATTACAGGCAACGCGGGCCCGGAGCCCTCCGAGGGCAAGCCGGTGGGCCTGGTTTATGTAGCGGTGGACAGCGGCTGGTATCAGGAGACGATCACCTTGAACATCGCCCGGAGGGATGACGACGCCCGTGCATATATCCGCACCCTCGCCTCCTCCAACGCGCTGAACCTTGCACTGCGCGCCTGCCGGGCTTATCCGGGCTAGCGCATTCTGCCGGGAAAGGAGGGAACGGCTGGATGGACGAACGAACGGCCTTGCAGAAAATGGTGCGGGAGAGCCGCAGAGTGGTCTTTTTCGGCGGCGCGGGCATGTCCACCGAGAGCGGTATCCCCGATTTCCGCAGTGAGGATGGGCTGTACCGCCAGCAATTCCGTTATCCGCCGGAAACGATGCTTTCGATTGATTTTTATCGCGCGCACCCAGAGGAGTTCTATGATTTCTACCGCAAAAAGATGATCTGTCTGGATGCACAGCCCAACGCCGGGCACTACAAACTGGCGGAGCTGGAGCGGGCGGGAAAGCTCAGCGCCGTCGTCACCCAGAATATCGACGGACTGCACCAGCAGGCGGGAAATAAGCGGGTCTATGAGCTGCACGGATCGGTGCATCGCAACCTCTGCCGGAAATGCGGCCGGATCTATGACGCACGCTTTATTCTGAACAGCGAGGGGCTTCCGCGCTGTGCCTGCGGAGGGCTGCTCAAGCCGGATGTCGTGCTCTATGGCGAGCCGCTGGATGAAAAGACGGTGGAGGGGAGCATTGCGGCGATTCGGGAGGCGGATCTGCTGGTGATCGGCGGTACCTCGCTGGCGGTCTGGCCCGCCGCCGGGCTCATTGATTATTACCGGGGAAAGCGACTGGTACTCATCAACCGCACCGAAACCCCGGCGGACGGCCGGGCGGATCTGGTTCTGCGCGCTAGCATCGGCCAGGTGCTGGGCGCGCTGCGGGTGGAAGAGGGGGGAGAGGCATGAAGGTATTGCTTCTTTTTCTGGCTCTTATCAACCTAGTCTCCTTCACCGTCTGCGGCTGGGATAAATATGCCGCCATCCGCCGCCGGTGGCGGGTGCCGGAGAGACGGCTGCTGCTTCTGGGCTTTTTCGGCGGGGCGCTGGGCCTCTGGGGGGCGATGCTTCTCTTCCGCCACAAGACGCGGCATTGGTATTTTGCTTATGGCGCGCCTGCAATGTTGATTTTGCAGATAGCCGGTCTCTTGTGGTTGATGGGCCGGTTAGCTTAGAAAGCCCTGGTATTGGAAAGGAGCGGGGACGGCGGTGAATGTCCTTATCAGCGAGGGCGGACTCACCATCCGGAAGATGGAGGGGGACGCGGCGGATCTGGGACTGTTTTTAAAATGGATGACCGATCCGCAGACGATGAAATATTGGGATGGAATGACCGAACGGTATACCTATGACCGGGTGGCGGAAGGGTACCGGAAGCATTTGGAGGAGGGGGTAACGCCCTGCATCCTGGTGTATAACGGCGCGCCTATCGGATATTTCCAGTTCTGCCCCATCCGGAACGCCGGAGATTATGAGGTTCCGGAGAAGCTCTATTCCCAGTTCGTAAATGAAAGTGAAACGGTCTATGGGATTGATATGTTTTTGGGCGAAGCGGCCTGCCGGGATCGCGGGCTTGGCACGGCGAGCCTATTACTTTTGAGCAAAGCGCTGTTCCGGGACTACCGGGCGGACCTTCTGCTCATCGATCCGAAGGTCCATAATGCACGGGCCATCTGCTGCTATCACAAATGCGGGTTCGAGGACTATTTCACCGTCCCACATAGGGAGCTACAGGATGGGGTGTACCACGACAGTCTGATTATGGGGCTGCGGAGAGCTGATCCCCGGCAGGGACTGAGGATCCCGCCGGAGAACGCAGCTAAGGGCTTCTCCTGCCAGGAGGTGGACGAGAAGGATTTTTCGGGATACCTGCGCATGAAAAGAGATTGCTTTGAAGCCTATGTAGATGAATATTATGGCGGCTGGGCCGAAGAGGATCAACTCCGCATGAATCGGGAGACTTTTGAAAAAACGTGCGGACAGACCTGCTTCCAGAAAATTCTTTGGAACGGGGAGCTGGCGGGCTTTTGGGGATATGACGAGCGGGAGGATCGGATCGGCGGCCTTACCATCCAGTTGATAGAGGCAGCCCGGAATCAGGGGCTTGGTTCTTTTTTCCTGCGGGAGATAACCGCCCTGTCCGATCGGACGGGGAAACCCGCTTTCCTTCAGGTTTTCAGATTCAATCCTGCTCAAAATTTGTATAGCCGGTTTGGCTTCCGGGTCTATGAAACGACTGCCTCCCACTACCATATGCGCTATGATCCGCCGGGAAAAGAAGAACGGAAAGAAGGCCGGCCATTTGAAAGGTCCGGCATTTTAAGAAGGGAGCAATAGCCAGTGCAATTTCGTTTGGAGCACAACAACTATAACGTTCTGGATTTGGAGCGGAGCCTGCGGTTTTATGCCGATGCGCTCGGCCTCACCGAACAGCGCCGCAAGCAAGCAGAGGACGGCAGCTTTATCATCGTATTTTTGGGCGACGGGCAGACGCAGCACGCCGTGGAGCTGACCTGGCTGCGCGATCGCAAGCAGCCCTATAACCTGGGGGACAACGAGATCCACCTGGCCCTGTCGGTCGATGATTATGAGGCTGCGCACGCACGCCACGAAAAGATGGGCTGCATCTGCTATGAAAACCCGTCGATGGGGATTTATTTCATTTCGGACCCGGATGGCTACTGGATCGAAATCATCCCGCAGAAGCGGTAAAGCGCCCGCTGGACAGCGAAAGGAAGGGGAGGACAACATTGAACTACCGGCCGTTAGGGAACACCGGCCTTATGGTCAGTGAGATTGGTTTGGGGTGCGAGGGATTCAGCGAAGAGAACTATGCCCTCACGCAAAAGCTCCTGGATGTAGCCGAGGAACACGGCGTCAACTATTTCGATCTCTATGCCTCCGATCCGGAGCTACGCGCGGCGGTGGGCAGAGCGCTGCGCGGCCGCCGGGAAAGGTTTATCATCCAGGGCCATATCTGCTCGGTTTGGCAGAACGGGCAGTATAAGCGCAGCCGGAAGCTCGACGAGGTAAAGGAAGGGTTCGAAGATCAGCTCCGCCTGCTGCAAACCGACTATTTAGATATCGGCATGATTCACTATTGCGATGCGCTGTCCGATTGGGAGGAGATCTGCCGGGACGGCGTTTTGGACTATGCCCTCGAACTCAAACGGCAGGGACGCATCCGCCGCATCGGGCTGAGCAGCCACAACCCGGAGGTGGCGCTGGCGGCTGTGCGCGGCGGGCAGGTGGAGGTGCTGATGTTCAGCGTGAATCCCTGCTACGATCTGCTGCCGGCGAACGAGGACATCAACCAGCTCTTTAACGGAGAAAATTATCAGGCCCCGCTGGTGAATATGGATCCCATGCGCCAGGAGCTTTATGAAGCCTGCCAGACGCTGGGCGTCGGTATTACGGTGATGAAGGCTTTCGGCGGCGGGGACCTGCTGAATGCAGAGCTTTCTCCTGCCGGGAAGGCGCTGAGCGTCTGCCAGTGCCTGCATTATGCGCTGACCCGCCCCGGAGTGGCCACCGTTTTGGCAGGCGCTCATTCGGTCGGGCAGCTGGAGGAGAGCCTTGCTTATGAAACGGCGGCGGAGGAAGAAAAGGACTATGCGCCCGCCTTCGCCTCCTTCCCTAAAATCAGTTGGAAAGGGCACTGCATGTATTGCAGCCACTGCGCTCCCTGCCCGAAGCAGATCGACGTGGCCTCGGTGACAAAGTTTTTAAACCTGGCCGCCGCGCAGCCGAGCGTGCCCGAAACGGTGCGGGAGCACTATGCGCTTCTAACGCATCACGCCGGGGAATGTATCCGCTGCGGCGCTTGCGAGACCCGCTGCCCGTTTGAGGTCCCGATTATGGACAACATGCAGCAGGCGGCCGCCGTTTTCGGAAAGTAGTGTCCGTATAGCCGCGGGGAACCGGGCCGCTCTGTGCGCTCTCTGAAAGGAGAAATGGGATGAAGCTGCTTTTTAAACAGCGTTTCTTTTCCTGGCTGGATAGCTACGATATTTTTCAGGAGGATGGATCGGTGGCCTATACCGTGGAGGGGCAGCTCTCTTGGGGGCATAAGCTGGTTATTGCCGATACGCAGGGCCGGGAGCTGGGCATGGTAAAAGAAGAGGTGTTCACCTTTCTGCCGCGCTTCCTTCTCTACCTGGAGGGGCGGGAGGTAGGCTGCATTCAAAAGAAGCTCACCCTTTTTAAGCCGGTCTTTGAGCTGGATTGCCTGGGCTGGCGGATAGAGGGGGATCTCCTCGAATGGGATTATACGATTACCGACGCCTCCGGCGTCGAGGTCGCGGTTATCTCCAAGGAAATATTCCGCTTTACCGACACCTATGTACTGGATATCCGGGAGGCGCGCGACGCCGTCTATGTGCTGATGATCGCGCTGGCAATTGATGCGGCGAAATGCTCCTCCGGCGGCTGAGCGGTTCCTTACCGATCGTTATCCTGCAAAAAGGAAGGGGATAAAAGTGGAACAATGGGATTTATACGATGAAAACCGACGCCCGTTAGGGCGGACGATGACGCGTGGCGAGCCGGTGGAGCCGGGATCCTTCCATCTGTCGGTAGCAGTGTGGACGGTGAATTCCCTGCAAAGGATCCTGCTGACCCGCCGCGACCCGGATAAGCCGGAGTACCCGAACTTTTGGGAGTGTACCGGCGGATCGGCTCTGGCGGGGGAGGACAGCCGTACCGCAGCTGTACGCGAGCTGTGGGAGGAAACGGGGATTCCGGCTGAAAAATCCGAGCTCACGCAGTTAGGCTCCCTCCAGGAAGAGGATTGCTTTGTGGATACCTATATCCTTCGCCGGGATATCCCGGCGGAGGCCCTTCGCTTGCAGCCGGGAGAAACAGTGGAGGCCCGGTGGGTGTCGCTGCCGCAGTTGGATGAGATGATCGACGCAGGCATCGTCGCGCCGCCGGTCGTAGGAAGGCTCTGTCTCCTGCGCGAGCGGTTCGAGCGCTTTTTAGAGGGGGAAACGCTCGAAGATCCGGCGGGAAAAGATTAAATTTTTCGGGCCGCGGCATAGAGACGGACCGGAGGGGACACCATGGAGAGGGACGAATAGCGATGGGAAGGGGTAAAGAACGGCATGATCTTATCGGGCAAGGAGATTGAGCGGCGCTTGGGGAAGGATATTGTGATCGATCCCTTTTCCCCGGACCGTTTGAACGCCAACAGCTATAATCTGACGCTGCACAACGAGCTGCTGGTCTATGAGGATACGGTGCTGGACATGAAGAAGCCGAACGCTACGCGGCGGCTGATCATCCCTTCCGAGGGCTTGCGGCTGGAGCCGGACCGGCTCTATTTGGGCAGGACCCGCGAATATACCCGAACGGAAAAAACCGTCCCCATGCTGGAGGGGCGATCCTCCACCGGCCGGCTTGGCCTGTTCGTACATGTGACGGCCGGTTTTGGCGACGTCGGCTTTTCCGGGTATTGGACGTTGGAGATCTACTGCGTTCAGCCTATTATCATCTATCCGGGCGTCGAGATCTGCCAGATCTATTACCACGACATTTTAGGCGATTATGAGAAATACCACAGCGAAAAATATCAGAACAATACCGATATCCAACCCAGCCGCCTCTATCTGGATTTTTTAAAAACCAGACAAGCCGGGGAATGATCCGATCGGTAGGGAGGAAACGAGATGAAATCCAGAATCCCCGTGGATGAGCGCGCACTTTATTTCCATGCCGGAGAGGACGAAGGGGAGTTTTTGGCCGTTCAAACGGCGTTGGAGCGTATCCGCATCCCGGTTCGGCGGTTGGACGCCGCAGCCTTGGATGAAAAGCTGGGGGTGCTGGCGGGTTCTGCTCCCGTTCAGGCGGGCGCACCGGCGCAGGAGCCGGGGCTGCGCGACGCGCTGATTTTCAAATCCCTCACTCGCGCACGGTTGGAGGAAGCTCTTGCGGCCCTGAACCGCGTGCAGGCGGGAAGGGGGGCGCTCAAGGCGGTGCTGACCCCAACGAATCAGACCTGGAGCCTGCGCAGCCTTTTGGGCGAGCTGGAAAAGGAAGAAGCGCTGATGAACTGCTATCAGCGGCTGCATACCCGTGTTCAGGAGGCGGATCAAAGGTTGGGCGCGCAGCCGGCCGGCACGCTGCCGGAGGCTCTTGAGAAAGCGCGTAAGATCCTGCAAAGCGATTCCCCCTCCTTACCGGAGCTGCAAGAGGCGGAGAAAGAGCTGGACCTGCTGTTGGAAAGCCTTGCCTAGCCCTCTCTTCCCGGTCTGTTTTTCTATTCTCTCCCGGCCGGCGCGGGGAACCTGCAAGCGTTTTGGGAAAATAGGCGGATGGGAACGCCGGAATCCGTCCTGTTTTTGCCGGCAGAGGCGGGCGGCTGCCCGCCGGATAGGCCCGCCGGACATACACGGCGGGCGGGAAAAGGAGGAATTTACATTGATTATTGAGCCTAAGATCCGAGGCTTTATCTGCACCACCGCCCATCCGGAGGGGTGCTTGGAAAATGTGAAGCGCCAGGCGGAGTATGCGAAAAGCCATCCCGTGAAGGGCGCCCGCAAGGCGCTGGTGATCGGCGCTTCAGCCGGGTATGGCTTGGCTACGCGCATCTGCGCCGCCTTTAGCTGTAAGGCCGATACCCTCGGCGTTATCTTCGATAAGCCTGCATCCGGCGGACGCACCGCAAGCGCAGGCTGGTACAACACCGCCGCCCTTGAACGGCTGGCGGCGGAAGAAGGGCTTTATGCCGCCACCATCAACGGCGACGCTTTCTCCAAAGAGGTGAAGGAGGGGGCGATAGCGCGCATCCGCCGCGATCTGGGGCAGGTGGATCTGGTGATCTATTCGCTGGCCGCTCCCCGGCGCACCCTGCCGGATGGAACGGTCCGATCCTCGGTGCTGAAAACGGTGGGCGCGCCCTATACCGAGCGCACCATCGATCTGAAAAAGCGCGAATTGGCAGAGGTGACGATACCGCCCGCCAGCGAAGAGGAAATTGCCGCCACCGTAGAGGTGATGGGCGGCGAGGATTGGGAGGACTGGATAGAGGCGCTGGCCGCCGCGGGCGTTCTGACGAAGGACGCTGTCACAGCCGCCTATTCCTATATCGGCCCGGAGCGGACGCATCCGATCTATCTGGATGGATCCATCGGCCGCGCGAAAGAAGATTTGTATCAGGCTAGCCGGCGTATTGAGGAGAAGCATCCCGGCCTGCGCGCCTTCATTTCGGTAAACAAGGCGCTGGTCACGCAGTCCAGCTCCGCCATCCCGATTGTCCCGCTGTATATCTCGATTCTCTATAAGGTCATGAAGGAGATGGGGCTGCATGAGGGCTGCATCGAGCAGATGAGCCGCCTGTTCTGCGATAGGCTCTATGCGGACAACCTCCCGCTCGACAACCGGGGGATGATCCGTCTGGATGATTGGGAGATGCGTCCGGAAGTGCAGGCGAAGGTGGACGCCGCCTGGAAGCGGCTGGCGGATGGCAGCCTGGAAGAGCTGGCGGATATCGATGGGTATTGGGAAGATTTCTATCAAATGTTCGGCTTCCACCTCCCCGGCGTGGACTATGGGAAGGATGTAGAAACGGAGGTCGAAATCCCCAGCATCGGCTGAGGCAAAACAAAAGCTGCTTCTATGGGCGGCGAAGATTGATAAAAAATAGCGAAATAGGATGAGAGAAAAGCGCGTTGCAAAATAGAAAAGATCTTCCGGTCAGGCGATCCTCCGGCTTGCAGAAACCGGAAAAAGCGGCGGTTTCGCGCCATTCGGCGCGAAATTTGGGGCGTAATCTTCGCTCCAAAAGCAGCTTTTTCAGAAGGGCGTGTTGCAAAACGAAAGTTTTGCAACACGCCCTTTGGGCGCTACGAAAACGGCAGGCGGTTGGCCACACTCCTGAAAGGGGGTGAGGATATGCCAATAACCATAACGTTACATATCTTCGGATTCACTGTAACGATACGGATAAAAGGCAGAAACCGCCACTCCCACAAGTGACGGTTTCTTAACAGAAATTTAGTCTAACTGGGTCAACCGCTTGCCGCAGCGCCCTTTCTATCTCTATTATACCTTTTCCAGCCGCTTTGTCAATGGGCGGCAGACGGCATTTTTATTTATTCTCATTCTTATCTACTGGTTGCGAACAAAGGGAACGACGCCGCCAGCCGGAAATATGCACGGGCACGAGAACAACCGCCGCTGTCGCGCCTACCAAAGCTCGGCCAGATCATAGATGAGCCGCTCGGTCTTTTCCCAGCCGAGGCAGGGATCGGTGATGGACTTGCCAAAGCAGCCGTCGCCGATCTTTTGGCTGCCGTCCTCCAGATAGCTTTCGATCATCAGCCCTTTTACCAGCCTGCGGATGTCCTGCGACATCTTGCAGCTATGCAGAATATCCTTGCTGATGCGCACCTGTTCGAGATGCCGCTTGCCGGAGTTGGAGTGGTTGGTATCGACGATCACCGCCGGGTTTTGGAGCTTCCTTTCCGCATAGGATTCTAACAGGTGCTGCAAATCCTCATAGTGATAGTTCGGCATGTTGTTCCCGAATTTATCGACATAGCCGCGCAGGATGGCATGCGCATAAGGATTGCCGCTGGTTTTGACCTCCCAGCCCCGGTAAAGGAAGGTGTAGGAGCTCTGCGCGGCGGTGATGGAGTTCATCATAACCGAAATGTCGCCGCTGGTGGGGTTTTTCATACCGGCGGGGATGCCGACGCCGCTGGCCGTCAGCCGGTGCAGCTGATCCTCTACCGAACGCGCGCCTACGGCAACATAGGAAAGCAGGTCGGAGAGGTAGGGATGGTTCTCCGGGTAGAGCATTTCGTCGGCGCAGGTGAAGCCGGTTTCCTCCACCGCGCGGGTGTGCATCTTCCGGATGGCTATCATTCCCTTGAGCATGTTCTCCTTCTGTCCGGGGTCCGGCTGGTGCAGCATCCCCTTGTAGCCGACGCCGACCGTCCGCGGCTTGTTGGTATAGATCCGGGGAATGATGAAAATTTTATCCGCTACCTGGTCCTGTACCCTGCGCAGCCGGCCGATGTAGTCAAGGACGGCCTCCTCGTTATCGGCGGAGCAGGGGCCGATGATTAGGATCAGCTTATCCAGTTCCCCGGAAAAGACGGCCCGGATCTCCCGGTCCCGTTCTTCCTTGAGCCGGGCAACCCGGTTCCCAATGGGAAATTCCCTTTTCAGCGCCTCCGGCGTGGGCAATTGGTGTATAAATTCCATATCCATCTTTCTATCCATCCTTCACCTGATAAATTGAATCTGAAAAATCCTAGTACATCTCCATCACGGTAAAAGGGAGGCCGGAAGGAAGCTGGCGGACCTCCCGTTCCACACAGAACCCGGCATGCTCATAGGCGCGTTTTGCCCGGAAGTTGAAGGAGGCGACGGACAGCCGGAAACGGGCGGCCCCGAACCGCAGGCGGGCGAAGGCCAGCGCATCGCTCAAATAGGCGGCCCCATGGCCCCTTCCACAGAGATCCGGCCGCAGCCCCAGACCGATATCCAGCGCATCGCCGGTATAAACGCCGTCCTCCGCCGTCCGGATACGCGCCGGCTGCCCAAAGCAGACAAAGCCCGCCGGACGGCCCTCCCCATCCAGCCGCACGAAATAGCTCTCGCCGAGCCATTCGGCGGTGTCCGCTCCCAACGGATGGTTGTAGAGCGCATAGGGTTCGGGATATTGCCAGCGGAGGATTTCTTCCGCCCACTGTGTGCGCATGGGGAGAAAGGAAGGGGGCGCGTCGTTCTCCGCCAGAGTTTTCAGCGGTTTCTCCATCAGGAAGTTGGTCAGAAGCAGGCGGTTGCACTCGACATGCTGCTCCTTTAAAACATGGTAGCCTCGTTTGAGGAAAAAGGGCCGGGCCGTGATGGAAGCGGCGGTGGTGATGGTGCAGATATTCTTTTGCCGGGCCCGTTCCTCTAACGCGTCGGCCAGAAGAGTAGCGACGCCGCGGCGCTGGTAATCCTTATGTACATAGAGATGATCGAAATATCCGGCTTGGGTCAGATCTCCAAACCCGATAATGCGGTCCTCCTCCACCGCCAAAAGGGTGTCGTTTTGCCGCAGAGAGGAACGCCAGCGGGCGGCGTCCCCTTTGGGGGGCGCCCAGGCGTCGAGCTGTTCCGGGGTATAGTCCGCCCGGTTTACGGTGTGCACGGTATCATAAAAGAGCTGGTAGAGTAGTTTGGGGTCGCTGCCGCCCAGGGTTCGGATAAACAACAGATTTCCTCCTTTAAGCGTCGTGGATGGGGTCCATCCGGTAGCGCTGGATGACCCCTTGAAAGACATCGCTGTAAAATTCCGCTTCCAGTTGTCCGCCGCAGTTCCGGATCACCCCGGCGGAAGCTGGATTTTCCTTGTCGCAGGAGATGAGGATAGGCCCGCCTATAAGCGGCCGGAAAAACCGGAGCGCTTCCCGCAGCATACGGGCGCCGTAGCCCTTCCGGCGCTGGGTGGGGCGGATGGAATAGCCGATATGGCCGCCTTCGCGGCGCAGAAAATCGTTGAGCATGAGCCGCAGGCTGATCATTCCGATGATTTCGCCGTCCTCCTCCCGCACATAAAAATAGGTCAGCGCCGGGACGCGGCCTTCCGGGATGTTGGCGATATCGACATCCGCAAGGATCTTTTGGAGCCAGCGGTCATAGCCGCCTTCTTTCAGATAATTTTCCAGTCCGCCCGCCCCGTTGACGGGGGAGGCGTACCGCTCAAATTCCTGGATATAGGCGGCCGCCTGCCGCTCATATTCTTTGCAGGGAAAAACGAATTTCATTGGGTCCTGTTCTGTCCTTTCCGCTAGATTTTTTCAGAGAAGGAGCGCTTACCGGCCGGATCGCTGGAGAAGAACCGGCTTTGCCCACGGCCGGTGGACACCAGGGAAAGTCCCCTACCTTCCCTCCAGATAGGGGAGAAGGACACGGTAGCGGCGGCAAAGCTCCTCGAAGGAGCAGGCGCAGTTGGCCGGGCTGGTGGAGGGAAGCGGGATGGCCTCTCTCCCGGTTTGGGGAAAGCAAAGCCGTCGGTAGAGCGCGGCCGCCTTTGTGCCGGTCGTGAAAATGGCGCGGATAGCGGCCTGTTCTAAAATCCGTGAAAGGTTGTTGGGCTCCGGCTGGCGGATGCTCCCGTCTTCCGCCCCCTTGATTTCGCAGCTTTGCAGCACGTCCCAGAGGGCGATCCCCCGCCGGAGCAGCAGCTCCCGCTTACCGTCGGGAGAGAAGGGGATTTTTTCATGCAGCACCGCCTCCAGCACCGGCCAGAAGCGGTTGCGCGGGTGGCCATAATAGAACCCGGTCTCCCGGCTTTTCGGGGAGGGGATGCTTCCCAGAAGGAGGATGCGCGAATGCGCGTCATAAACCGGTTCGAGGGTATGACGGACGATCTCCAAGGCTTCCGGCTCCTTTCAGACGGCAGGTTTACTCGGCGATTTCCACCCCTTGCAGGTGGAAATCAGGGATATAGGCGCCGGCTGCTGAGGAAAGCTCCTGCAAATACCCATCCTCAAAACCGCTGACCAGCAGATACTCCTCAACCCGGCGGTACTCCTCTTCCCGCAGCGGACGATCTAAGCCGGGCATCTCCTTCGCGCGCCCGCAGGGGAGATATTGCCCCATCAGGCTGAGCCAGACCGTTCCCGGCGGAAAGGTTTCCCGTACCCAGTCGATGACGTCCAGCGCGTTTTCGGTCTCGCCTGGAAGGATGAGGTGGCGGATGAGCACGCCCGACTGAAGCATCCCCTCGCTGTCAAAGCGGACGGAGCCCGTCTGCCGGACCATCTCCCGGATAGCTGCTTGGGCGGCTTCAGGGTAGTCCGCCGCATGGGCGCAGCGGACGGCCAGGGCGGAATTCATATATTTGAGATCGGGCAGGTAAACCTGTACTTTTCCCTCCAGGCGGCGCAGCGTTTCGACCTTTTCGTAGCCGCCGCAGTTATAGACCACCGGGATGGGGAGGGGATCCCGAAGCGATTCCAGCACCGCATCGGTAAAATGGGTGGGGCCCACCAGGTTGATGTTGTGCGCTCCCGCCTGCGCCAGCTCCCGGTAGATTTCTTTCAGCCGGGAGACCGGGATCCGTTTCCCAAAGCCGCCTTGGGTGATTGAATCGTTCTGGCAGAAAACGCAGCCGAGCGCACAGCCGGAGAAGAAAACCGTTCCCGAACCGCGCGTGCCGCTGATGCAGGGCTCCTCCCAGTGGTGCAACGCCGCGCGGGCGACGACGGGGAGCAGCCCCATTTTGCAGAAGCCCGCCCCCTCTTCACCGGTGCGCAGCGCGCCGCAGGCGCGCGGGCAGTCGCGGCAGGTTTTTTCCGTCACGGCCACACCTCATAGTTGCCGAGGAATCGGAGCTGTGCAACCTCCCCTTCGAGCGAGCGGAGCAGATCGCGCACCTTCTGGCTGCGCACCGAGCCCTCAAAATCGAAATAAAAGAGGAAATGGAAGCCCGCCCCCGGCAGCGGGCGGCTTTCCAGCTTGGTGAGGTTGAGCGAACAGAGCGCAAAGCGGGAGATCAGCCGGTAAAGCGATCCGGAGACATGGGGCAGGGTGAGCGAAAGGCTGATCCGGTCCGCCTTCTCGGTGATCTGGAGAGAACGGGAGACGACGATGAAGCGGGTAAAATTGTGCGCCGTGTCCTGAATGCCCTCTTCGGCCACCTGTAGCCCATAGAGCCCGGCACAGGCGCGGCTGGCGATAGCGGCGGCATGCGGATCGCCCGATTCGGCGACCGCCTTGGCCGCTGCGGCCGTGTTGGAGACGGCCTGCGCCTGCCAGCCGGGATGGGCGCGCAGGTAGCCCGCGCACTGACGCAGGCCCTGCTCATGGGAATAGAGGTGGGTAATTTGTTCCGGATCGGCGTCCGGAGGGAGCAGCAGGCAGTGGTTGACCGGCAGCACCAGCGCGCGCACGATATAGAGCGCGCGGCTGCGCAGCAGATCATAAACCGCCCCGACCGATCCGGCGCTGGAGTTTTCGATGGGGAGAACCGCATAGTCGGCTTTCCCGCTCTCCACCGCCTCTATGGCGTCGCTAAATTCCGGATAGAAATCGAGCCGGGGATTGTCAAACAACCGGCCGGCCGCTTCGTGGGAGTAAGCGCCGGGAACGCCCTGGCAGGCTACCCGCCCGTCCTCCCGGATGGGGGCGGGATGGGCGAGGGCCTCTTCGATGAACCGCAGCAGCTCCCCGCCCCCGCCCTGCGCGGCAATAAGGCGGTGCTGATGGGCTTTGCTGACGTCCATCAGGGCGGTGTAGAGCATGCGCGCCCCTTCGCCGTATTCCTCGCCCGCCATCCTGGCTACCCGGTCCAGGACCTGCTGCTCCCGCTCCGGCTGGAAAACGGGGAGGCCTTTTTCGATCTTATAGCGCGCCACCTGCTGCACCAGATCCATGCGGCGGCGGTAGAGCGCGATGAGCTGCTCATCCAGGCCGTTCAGCTCGCCGCGCAGTTGTTCCAGATTCATGGGGGACACATCCTTTCCGCTATTGTGAGAGCAGGAGCTCCAAAAGCCCCAGCGCCGCCGCCGCTTCCACACAGGGGACGGCCCGCACCGCCAAACAGGGGTCGTGCCGCCCTTGTATCGTGAGCAGGGCGTCCGTCCGGGCGCGGTAGTCCACCGTCTGCTGTTCGCGTGCGATGGAGGGGGTGGGCTTGAAGGCGGCGCGGAAGATGAGCGGCATGCCGGAGGTGATGCCGCCTAAAATGCCGCCGTGGCGGTTGGTGCGGGTGCGGATCTCTTCGCCATCCATATAGAAGGGGTCGTTGTTGCAGGATCCGAAGAGCCGCGCCGCGCCGAACCCCTCCCCGAACTCTAACCCCTTCATGGCCGGGATGCCGAAGAGGATGGAGGACAGAATGTTTTCCACCCCGCCGAAGATCGGATCCCCAATGCCCGCCGGAAGTCCGAGCGCACAGCACTCCACTACGCCGCCGACCGAGTCGAGCGAGAGCCGCGCGTTTTCGATCGTTTCCCGCATTCGGCGCTCGCTCTCCTCCGTGAGCGTCGGGAAGGGGCGTTCGCCCGCCGCGCGCAGCTCTTCGGGCGTCACCTGCACCGGGTCGAAGGGGCGGTCGTGCTCCAGCCCGCAGGAGTAGAGGTGCGCGCCCACTGTAACGCCGCGCCGCTCCAGCATCTGCTTGGCCAGGCCCCCCGCCAGCACTAAGGGGGCGGTCAGCCGGGCGGAGAAGTGCCCGCCGCCGCGGATGTCGTTATACCCCTTGTAGCGCAGATAGCCGGTGTAATCGGCATGTCCCGGCCGGGCGAGCGTTTCCATCTTGCGGTAGTCGCCCGATCGGGTGTTCTCGTTGCGGATCACCGCGCAGATGGGCGCGCCAGTGGTGACGCCCTCTAAAAAGCCGGAGAGGAACTGCGGCTGGTCGCTCTCCTTGCGGGGAGTGGCGGCCTTGTCCCGTCCGGGCGCGCGGCGCAGGGCAAAGCGGCGCAACGCGTCAAAATCGATGGGTTCTCCGGGGGGCACGCCGTCCAGCACCATGCCGATCCCTTCCCCATGTGATTCGCCAAAGATGGAAATATGCAGCCTGCGGCCCCATTCAGAGGACATGGCAGCTCCCTCCTAACTGTTGGAATTGCTGGAAAAAGTCCGGATAGCTCTTTTCCACCGCCTCGGCGCCGGAGATAACAACCGGCCCTTCGCAAACGGTGGCGGCAATGGCCATCGCCATCACGATGCGGTGATCGTTATAGCCCTCCACCGCGCCGCCTCGAAGCGGTCGGCCGCCCCGGACGAGCAGCCGGTCCTCCTCCTCCACGGCCTCCGCCCCCAGCCGGGTCAGGCCGTCGGCAACGGCATGCAGCCGGTCGCACTCCTTCAGCCGCAGGCGGCGGGCGTTTTGGAAAACGGTCGTCCCTTCGGCGCAGGCGGCTGTGACGGCCAGCACCGGAACCAGATCGGGGATGGGGGAGCAGTCGATCTCTACCGCATGCAGCCGGTCGCCGGTGATCCGGGCGACGCCGTCCGAAAAGGCTGCCTGCGCCCCCATCTCTTCCAAAATGGCCAGCACCGCGCGATCCGGCTGGCGGGAGCGGGCGGCGAGGCCGCTGCAAGAGAGCGGGGAGCCCAGCGCCGCCGCGCACAGCCAAAAGGCGGCGTTGGAATAGTCGGCCTCTACTGTTTGACGGAAGGGGCGGTACTGCTGCCGTCCGGGGATGGATAACCCCTCCGGGGTAAGGGAAGCCCGAACGCCGCTTTCTTCCAGCGCCCCAAGGGTCATCTCCACATAACCGGCCGATTCCAGCGGGCGGGTAAAGAATACCTCGCTGTCCCCGCCGAGCAGCGGGAGGGCGAAGAGCAGGCCGGAGAAAAACTGGCTGGAAACGTTGCCCGGCAGCAGGTAACGGCCGGGCTTCAGCTTGCCCCGAACGGTGCAGGGCAGCCCTTCGGTCTGCGAAAAAGCCGCGCCGTGCCGGATGAGCTCATCGGCCAGCACGCCGATCGGCCGCTGCGGCAGGCGGCCCTTCCCGGTAAATTCCGCCTCTAAGCCGAGCGCCGGGAGAAGGGGGAGTAAGAAGCGCAGCGTTGATCCGCTTTCCCGGCAGTCGATCCTCCGGGGGGAAGCGCTATCCGCAGGGAATGGGGCCTGGATGCCGCGAATTACGACGTTCCCGGCCTCCTCATCCGCTTCTACTCCCGCGCCCAACGCCTGAACAGCCCCTAACGTTGCTTGGATGTCCTGCGAAAAGGAGATGCCGCCGATCCGGCTCTCCCCATCGGCCAGCGCCGCGCAGATCAGCGCGCGGTGGGCCGCCGATTTGGAGGGGGGAGCGGCTATCTCCCCCCGGAGCTTGCCGGGATGAATCTGTATATCCATTCTGCCGCCCTCCCTTCTCATTCAGCGCCGAGGAAGGGGGCGATTTTACCGGCGTCCACGTCGGTCAGTACGGCATGGCCCAGCGTTTGCAGCGTGATAAAGGTGATGCGCCCTCCCTTGCGCTTCTTGTCGCCGAGGATGGCGGGACAGAGTTCGCCAAGCCCCCCCTCGTACCGGGTGGGCAGCCGGTAGGCCGCCAGCGCCTTTGCGAGTATCTCCGCGCAGCCGGGTTCGGTGAGTCCGAGCGCTTCGGTGCGGCGGGTCAGCTCCACCATCCCGACGGCGACGCCCTGCCCGTGGGAAACGGAGAAATGCGAGAGCTTTTCAATGGCGTGCCCCAGCGTGTGGCCGAAGTTTAAAAGCTGGCGGCGGCCGGTGTCGCGTTCATCCTCCTCCACGACCTCCCGCTTCCATTGGATGCAACGGGCGATCACGGTATCCAGCCGTTCCCGCGCGCGGCCGTCGGCCAGCAGATCTAAGAGCGGGCGGTCGAAAATGGCGGCATATTTGATGGCTTCGGCGGCTCCGTCGGCAAAATCCTTGTCGGAGAGGGTATCGAGCGTGCGAGGATCGCAGAGTACCAGCGAGGGCTGCCAGAAAGCGCCGACGAGGTTTTTCCCGGCTGGGATGTCCACTGCCGTTTTCCCGCCAACGGAAGAATCAATGGCGGCCAGGAAGGTAGTCGGGATCTGCACATAGCGCACGCCGCGCAGCCAGGTGGCCGCCGCGAAGCCGGCCAGATCCCCGGCCACGCCGCCGCCGAGCGCGACGGCGAGATCCTTTCTGGTGATCTCGTTTTCCGAGAAGAACTGGTAGAGCCTTTCCGCCGACGGCAGGCTCTTGGAGGCTTCGCCATGAGGGAAAACATATTTGGCGGCGCGGATCCCGCTGCGGCGCAGCGATTCCAAAAGCGCATCGCCGTAATAGCGGTCAACCTGGTCGTCGGTGACAACGGCAACGGCTGCGCCGGGGGCCAGGGCGGCCAGCCGTTCCCCGGCCTCCTCCAAAAGCCCGCCGCCGATGAGGATGTCATAGGGGGCGCTGGTGTGTACCGTGATTTTCTGCATCAGGGGAACCCTTCCTTTCCGGCGTTTATTCTTCGATCCGGCGGCCCATGAACTGCGCCATTGCCTTCACCTTGGGCATGAGAGCATCGAATTGGTCAGGGGTGAGCGACTGCGGCCCGTCGGAGAGGGCGTGCTCCGGATCGTTGTGCACCTCGATGATGAGCCCGTCCGCCCCGGCGGCCACAGCGGCCAGCGAGAGCGGCTCCACCATCCAGCTCAGTCCCGCCGCATGGCTTGGATCCACAATAACCGGCAGATGGGAGAGACGCTTTATCAGCGGGATAGCCGAGAGATCAAGCGTGTTGCGCGTGGCGGTTTCAAAGGTGCGGATGCCGCGTTCGCAAAGGATGACCTTTTCGTTCCCGCCGGCTAAGATGTATTCCGCGCTCATAAGCAGCTCCTCCACCGTATTGGAAAGCCCGCGCTTGAGAAGGATGGGCTTGTCCAGATGTCCCAGCTCTTTGAGCAGCTCGAAATTCTGCATGTTGCGCGCGCCGACCTGGATAACGTCCACATCCTCAAAGAGCGGGATGTGGCTGGTGTTCATGATCTCGGTGACAATGGGCATGCCGGTCCGCCGCCGGGCATGGCGCAGCAGGTCGAGTCCCTCGGCGCGCAGGCCCTGGAAGGAGTAGGGAGAGGTGCGGGGCTTGAAGGCGCCGCCGCGCAGCAGCGTGGCCCCCGCGGCCTTCACGCGCGCGGCCACCGTCTCGATCTGCTTTTCGCTCTCCACCGAGCAGGGGCCGGAGATAACATGGAAATTTCCCGCGCCGATGGAGAACGGCCCGACCGGCGCCAGCGTATCGAGAGGATGGAACTTGCGGTTGGCCTTTTTGTAAGGCTCCTGAACGCGCACCACATCCTCTACAATGCTGACCTGGCGGATGAGGTTGATGTCGAGCTGGGCCGTGTCGCCGACCAGGCCGAGGATGGTGGTGTGTACGCCGCGGATGATCTTGGCCTCGATAGCCTGATCGTTCAGCCACTGGATAAAATCGTTTAACTGCCTCTCCTGTATATTGCTTTTGAGGGTGACAACCATGGTATTCTCTCCTTTTCTGGATTTCCCGCATCCGGACCGTTTCCAGGCCGGATGCGGGCGGATAAAATAAAAGGCGGCAGGCGTTCTTCTTTCAAAGACGCCTGCCGCTTCTCTTCAGCAGTATCTGTTTTTACAAAGCCCCTTTAAGCAGGCGGCAGCATCTTTGAAAGCCCTATCCGATTGTTGCAGCAGAAAAAGCCCGCGCTATAAAAATAGCTCAGGCTGCCGGTAAAGAAAAATCGATTGTCTGCCGCGCGATTCTTCATAGGTTTCAAAACTCCTCATTATTATGGCCGCAAAAAATGAAGCCAGCTTTTTAACTAGCACTTTTTAACTAGCACTAACTATAGACTTCCGGCGGCGGTTTGTCAAGAGGGCCTCTAAGATTTGATAAAGAACGCCCAAAAGTTTTTCAGAATTTGCGGAGAACTTCCGTCTTAAAAGACGGATATTCCCGGCGGCGGGTTTCTCTCTGAAGGTCTATGGAAAAAGCCCCGAACCGAAAGAAATTCAGCAGCCGGTTCGGGGCGGAAAGGGGGCGGGATTTAGGACATGATATCCTTCAATTTATCGAAAAAGCCTTTGCGCTTCTCGTAGTTGCGATCGTTCATCAGCTTTTCGAAGTCGCGCAGCGCATCCTTCTGTTTGCCTGTCATATTTTTGGGCACTTCAATGTTGACCCGGACATATTGATCGCCCCGTCCGCGCCCGCCGACATATTGAATGCCCTTGTTGCGCAGCCGGAAGACGGTGCCGGGCTGGGTGCCGTCCGGAACGTTGTAGCTAACCTTACCGTCAATGGTGGGAACGGTGATCTCATCGCCGAGCGCCGCCTGGGCGAAGGTGAGCGGGATATCGCACCAAACGTCAAACCCATCCCGCTCAAAGAGCGGGTCAGGCCGCACCGAAACGGTGATGTTCACATCGCCCGCCGGGCCGCCGTTGAGGCCGCTGTCCCCCTGGCCGCGCAGAACGAAGGTCTGCCCGTCGTCGATGCCCGCCGGGACGCTGACCTCCAGCTTTTTCTGACGGCGCACGCGTCCGAGCCCCCGGCAGTCCGGACAGGGCTGGGTGATGATTTTGCCCTTGCCGGAGCACTTGGAA
Source organism: Provencibacterium sp. (assembly GCA_022793895.1). Classification (GTDB taxonomy): domain Bacteria; phylum Bacillota; class Clostridia; order Oscillospirales; family Ruminococcaceae; genus Harryflintia. The sequence goes on from JAAWDS010000053.1 coordinate 28,569, forward strand.
CAGGGCTTCACCGTTTGGATAACGCCGAGCGGCGTGCGCTGCGAAACGCGCACCTGGCCGCTGCCTCCGCATTCGGAACAGGTCTCGGCATGGGATCCCGCCTTGGCGCCCGTGCCTGAGCAGGAGGAGCACTGTTCCAAGTGGGGAACGTTGACCTCCTTCTTGCAGCCCTTGGCTGCCTCCATGAAGGAGAGCGCAAGGCTAATGCTGACGTTGTTCCCGCGGATGGGGGCGTTGGGGTCGCGCGCACGGGTAGAGCCTCCGAACCCAAAACCGCCTCCGCCGAAGAAGCTGTCAAAAATATCTCCGATATCGCCGAAATCAAAACCGCCGGTACCATAGGCCGCGCCGCCGCCCCCGCCGTAACTCGGATCGACACCTGCATGACCGAATTGATCATACCGGGAACGCTTCTGCGGGTCGGAAAGCACCTCATAAGCCTCATTGATCTCTTTAAAGCGTGCTTCCGCCTCTTTATCGCCAGGGTTCAGGTCGGGATGGTACTTTTTAGCCATCTGCCGGTAGGCTTTTTTCAATTCATCCTCCGAGCAGCCCTTGGATACGCCGAGTACCTCATAATAGTCTCTTTTGTCCGGCAAAATAACACCCTCTCGTTGCCGATTTCAGTCTGTCCGCGCCTTAGGAACACGGACAGCCGTTGCATAGGAAAACGAAGAAGAGGGGAAGGGGAGACTTCCCCTCTTCTTCGTTCAGGCAGCTGGGGATCCCGGCTGCCAGCCCCTTCTACCGGCGTCTGCCGTTCTGTAGAAGATTATTTGTTGTCGTCTACCTCGCGGAAGTCGGCGTCTACATAGCCGTCGTCGCCGCTGCCGCCCATATCCGGACCGGGGCCGGCTTCCGCCCCCTCAGCTCCCGGTTGGGGTCCGGCCTGCTTATAGAGCTTCTCGCTCAGCTCATAGAAGGACTTCTGAAGCTCCTCCGAGCGGGTCTTGATAACTTCGCCGTCGTTGCCCTTGAGCGCTTCACGCAGCGTCTCGATCTTCTGGTTGACCTCGCCCTTTTCGGTCTCGGAAATTTTATCGCCCAGGTCGGCCACCGTCTTTTCGCACTGGTAGCAGAGCTGCTCGGCGTTGTTGCGTACTTCAACCGCCTCGCGGTTCTTTTTGTCCTCCTCAGCGAACTGCTCCGCTTCCTTCACGGCGCGCTCGATGTCGTCCTTAGACATGTTGGTAGAGGAGGTGATGGTGATGTTCTGCTCCTTGCCGGTCCCCAGGTCCTTAGCCGAAACGTGAACGATGCCGTTCGCATCGATATCAAAGGTAACTTCGATCTGCGGAACGCCGCGGCGCGCGGGAGCAATGCCGTCCAAATGGAACATGCCCAGCGTCTTGTTGTCGCGGGCCATTTCGCGCTCGCCTTGCAGCACATGGACCTCTACCGAGGTCTGGTTGTCGGCCGCCGTGGAGAAGATCTGCGATTTCTTGGTCGGAATGGTGGTGTTGCGGTCGATGATCTTGGTGAAAACGCCGCCGAGCGTTTCGATGCCCAGCGAAAGGGGCGTAACATCCAACAGCAGTAGGCCCTTCACGTCGCCGCCCAAAACGCCGCCCTGGATAGCTGCGCCAATCGCAACGCATTCGTCGGGGTTGATGCCCTTGAAGGGATCCTTGCCGGTAATGCCCTTGACCGCTTCCTGAACGGCTGGGATACGGGAGGAGCCGCCTACCAGCAGGATCTTGTTGAGATCGGAGGCGGAAACGCCCGCATCGCTCATGGCGCGGCGGACCGGGCCCATCGTCGCCTCGACCAGATCGGCAGTCAGCTCGTTAAACTTCGCGCGGGTGAGGGTGATGTCCAGGTGCTTCGGGCCGGTTGCGTCGGCCGTGATGAAGGGGAGGTTGATGTTGGCGGTGGTCATGCCGGAGAGCTCAATTTTGGCCTTCTCGGCCGCTTCCTTCAAGCGCTGCATCGCCATTTTATCCTGCGAAAGATCGATGCCGTTGGACTTTTTAAATTCGGCCACCAGGTAGTTGATGACGCGCTCGTCGAAATCGTCGCCGCCCAGGCGGTTGTTGCCGGCGGTAGCGAGAACCTCCTGAACGCCGTCGCCCATCTCGATGATCGAAACGTCGAAGGTGCCGCCGCCGAGGTCATAGACCATGATCTTTTGATCCTGTTCCTTCTCAATGCCGTAGGCCAGCGCAGCCGCGGTCGGCTCGTTGATGATGCGCTTGACGTCAAGGCCCGCGATACGGCCGGCGTCCTTGGTCGCCTGGCGCTGCGCGTCGGTAAAATAAGCGGGGACGGTGATGACCGCTTCGGTGACGGTCTCGCCAAGGTAGGCTTCCGCATCGCTCTTGAGCTTTTGCAGGATCATGGCGGAAATTTCCTGCGGGGTATATTTCTTGCCGTCAACCGCGACATGATAATCCGAGCCCATGTGGCGCTTGATAGACATAATGGTGCGGTCCGGGTTGGTGATCGCCTGCCGTTTGGCAACGGTGCCGGTCATCCGCTCCCCCTCTTTGGAGAAAGCGACGACGGACGGGGTGGTTCTCGCCCCCTCCGGATTGGCGATGACGACGGCTTCGCCGCCCTCCATGACCGCTACGCAGCTATTGGTAGTACCCAGGTCGATACCGATGATTTTTCCCATACTATAAACCCTCCAGTTTTATCGATTGAATCAATTTTAAATGAACGGTTTCCATCCGTTAGTTGGCGACCGTTACCATAGCATACCGGATCACCCGATCGCCGATGCGGTAGCCCTTTTGCAGAACTGCTGAGATGACGTTTTCCCCTAAGCCCTCTTCCTCTACGTGCATCACCGCGTTGTGCAGGTTCGCATCAAAGGCTTCTCCCACGGCGCCGAGCTCCTCCACCTTCAGATCCTTGAGGGTGGAGCACAGGCTTTCATAGATCATTTCAACGCCCTTTTTGAACTCTGCATCGGCGCATTCACAGGCGAGCGCGCGCTCAAAGCTGTCCACCACCGGGAGGAATTTCTCCACCGTTCCTGCCACGGCCGCCGGATACACCGCTTCCTTTTCGCGCTGGCTGCGTTTGCGGAAGTTGTCGTATTCGGCCAGCGTGCGCAAATAACGGTCGTTGAGCGCGTCGTACTGCTTACGCATCCTTCCCAGCTCATCCGCCTCCTTATCCGCGCTGCCGTCCTCTGCGGCTTCCGGCCCTTCGGCAGCTCCGGTTTCTTCCCCGGTTTCCGGCGTCTCGTCCGGCCCCGGCAGGGTTTCATCCTGTCTTTCTTTTTCTTCCAAGTGTTTGAATCCCCTTTCTTGTGCTGGGGGGCTGCCCCTGCGGCCTCGCCGCGCTCTGAATTTTACAGGACGGAAATTCTTTTCATAATACGTCCCATTGTATAAAGAATCCCTTCGGGAAGCGCCGCCTTAACGGCTATAGGTATCCGAAAGGAGTTTGCCCAGTGTGTTTGCAAAATAAGCGAGGTGCGGCATCAGGCGGGCATAGTCCAGCCGCACCGGGCCAATGATGCAGATAGCGCCTGCGCTGTCGTCGGTAATGCGGTAGCGGGCGACGACCACCGAGGAGCGGCAAAGCTCCTCCTCGTGGTTCTCCTTGCCGATCATGACCCGAATGGCCTCGTTCCCCGAACAGAGGATGGAGCGCATCCGCTCCCGCGAGGAGAGCAGCGCAAACAGGTCGTAAGCCGAGTTCCAAAGTTCGGGATAGGAGAGGAGGTTTCCCTCGCCGCTGTGGCAATAGGGCCCGTCATAAATCTCCTTACAAAGCTCAAAAATGGCCGCCAGCAGCGGGGTAAAGAGCCGGGAATAATCGCCCAACGAGATGGCGACCGAGTTGATGTAATTCAGCGAGACCTCATAAAGCGAGCGGCCGCCCAATCTGGAGTTGGCGAATTTGGTAAAAAATTCGCAGATGTCCTTGGTCACCCGGAAATCGACCCGGCAGATTTTGTTTTTAATCACGCCGTTGTTGGCAAGGATCAGAATAACCACGGTGCGCTCGTCGGCGGGGATAAGCTCCACCCGGCTGACAAAAACGCTCTTGGCCGTGATGGTCGTCGCTGCCGCCGCGCAGCCGGTATATTGCGCCAGCCGCTCGGTCGCATCGGCAATCAGCCGGTCAGGATCCGGGTCGCCCACGTTGAAGCAGGCATCCAGCTCGTCGCGTTCGCGGGGGGAAAGGGTTTCCGGGGCCATCAGCCGGTCGATATAAACGCGATAGCCCAAATGGGAGGGGATACGCCCGGCCGAGGTGTGCGGCTGCTCTAAAAGCCCCATGTCGAAGAGGGCGCTCATCTCGTTGCGCACTGTGGCCGGAGAAACGGTAATGCCGCCCATTGAGCAAACCGTCTTGCTGCCGACCGGTTCTCCCGATTGGATGTACTGCATGACAATGGCGGCCAGGATTTTTAGCTTGCGTTCATCTAATTCCATTGCTGCCGTTTTCCCTCATTTCCCATTTTAGCACTCATCATATCCGAGTGCTAAATATAATGTATCACGCGTTTTTAGGATTGTCAAGGGCTTTCATAATTTATTTACATATATTGAGGAAGGCGGCGGCCATTTTTCCCGGCATCGCTTGACAGACGGCGGGGATACTGAGATAATCAGATTATAAGCCGGGAGGCCGGCATCTATAACCGTCAGGCGCAATGATTGCCGGCAGAAGGGAGAACGCAACGAAATGCGCATTGGAATATCCACCGCTTGTTTTTATCCGGAGCTTACCGAAAAGGCGCTTTTGCTGGCTGCGCAGGCGGGCGCGGACTGTACGGAGATTTTTGTCAATTCCGATTCGGAGTTTAGCCCCTCGTTTTTTGACAAGCTGGCTTCCAGCATCCAGGGAAGCGGAATGGAGGTGGTCTCTATCCATCCGTTTACCTCCGGTTTTGAGCCGATGTTCTTTTTTTCGCAATATGCCCGGCGGATGCAGGATGGGCTTGCGCTCTACCGCCGGTTTTTCGAGCTGTCCGCCCGCATAGGCGCCCGCTATTTTGTGCTGCATGGCGCTCTGTATCAGGTCGATCTGCCGGATAAGGAGATTTTTGACCGGTTCCGGATGCTGCGCCGTTTGGCGAAAGAGGAGGGCGTCCATCTCTTGCAGGAGAATGTTGCGCGCTGCAAAAGCCGGTCCCCCGATTTCATCCGGAGAATGCGGGCGTATCTGGGGGAAGAGGCGGAGTTTGTGCTGGATACCAAGCAGGCGCTGCGATCCGGCGTTTCGGTCGAAGAAATGCGGTTGGCCATGGGGGAGGGGCTCCGGCACATTCATATCAGCGATTGCAGCGATCAAAAGGACTGTGTGCTTCCAGGACAGGGAAAGCTGGATTTCTCCGCTTTTTACCGGACGCTGCTGGCGGCAGGCTATACCGGCGATATGGTGTTGGAGGTTTACCGGGATAGCTTTTCGGTTCCCGGCGAACTGTTTGGGGCCTACCGTTATTTAAAGGAAACGCTGGACGGCGTTTGTCTGTAAAGTCTTGAAGAGAGTTGAAAAAAGGTCTTGAACAGGCTGTTGAGACGGCAGGGGAGCGGTTTAGGAAAATTTTGACTTTCTTTTGGAAAATAAAGGTTGAATAACCCGCTGAAGGATGGTATGATGGATTTTATCTAAGCAAAGCGGTAAATATAGGCTGCCGGTGCGCAGGCTTTGCGCTGTCAGAGAGGATGAGCGCCGATGAAGTGTCCCTATTGTTTTTATCAGGAAAGTAAAGTTGTGGACTCCCGGCCGACCGATGAAGGGGAGCGCATTCGCCGCAGGCGGGAGTGCTTGAGCTGCGGAAAGCGTTTCACCACCTATGAGGTGATTGAAACGACGCCGCTCATGGTCGTGAAGAAGGATCGCTCCCGCGAGCAGTTCAACCGGGAAAAGCTGCTTACGGGGCTGTTAAGGGCCTGCGAAAAGCGGCCCATTTCGCTGACCACCCTAGAGGGCGTTGTGGATGATATCGAGCTGGCCCTGCAAAACTCGCTGGAACGTGAAATCTGTACCGAGCGGATTGGGGAAATGGCCATGGAGCGCCTAAAGCGGATCGATGAGGTCGCCTACGTGCGGTTTGCTTCGGTCTACCGCCAGTTTAAGGATATCCATTCGTTTATGGAGGAGCTTACGGCGATTTTGAACACCAAAAAGCAGGATGAGTGCGAATGAACGATAGAAGGAGCTGCCGGATGGAGGGATTAGGCGCACGCGAACGGGCGGTTTTCACCTTTATGGTGTTAACGCACGAAAAGCTGCTCAAGCCCTATGCGGACTATTTCCGCGAAACGCTCAGCCCCATGCAGCTCAATGTGCTCGGCCTGCTGGGAACTTACGGCACGATGACGATGACCGGGCTTTCTGAAAAACTGCATACCACCCGCCAGCAGATGACTCAAATTGTGACGCGTCTGTTCGAGCTGGAGTTTGTGGAGCGGCAGCCCGATGAGAAGGATCGGCGGCTCATCAAAATACGGATGACGGAGAAAGCGGAGGCGCTGCTGCATGAAGGGGCCTTCCGGTTTGTTCAGGATATTTTGGATAGGGCCGAACAGCTGGGCGATTCGGAAAAGCTGCTGGAAGCAATGGAGACGGTGAGCCGCATTTTGCCGTGCCTTGGGGAAGGACCGGCCGGTTAAGGACGAAAAAATGGCTATAAATATGTAAATAGAAGAACCGCCTACAGAATACAGCAGATTCTGTAAGCGGTTCTTTTTGTATCAAATGGAGACAGTCGTATGATAACGCGTCCGGGCGGGTTTATCAACGAACCGGAGCTTTGCGCTGTAAAAAAAACGGAGGATCCGGCTTCAGAGCGGCTTTTTATAGATCGTCCGGATGACGCTCCCGCAGGAGCTGCGCCTGCTTGGAACGGCCGGTCTTTTCTAAGTGTTTTAGATAGTCCGGCAGTTCTCTCCAGGTGTGGTAAGGGCCGTTCTCTTTCATGACCGTCCACATGGGGTCGGTCGTGCTCCCTGAGCGGAGCATGGCCTCCTCCTGCCAATCCAGGATAATCTTCGCCCCGCGCGCGCAGACTTCGGGATACCGATCCTTCACATCGAACTGTTCATGCGGATCCTCGCTGAGATGGAAAAGCATCTCCCGGTCGAAGAGGCGGTAGCCGTCGTGCAGCGTGCGCAGATAGATCCAGTCCTCGAACACCGCGGCGCGCTGGCAGACATGGGCCATTTGGGAGATGACCAGCGATTCCCGTCCGGCATCCTCCCCGCCTTGCAGGAGCGCGGCGTAGCTGGATCCGTCCCATTTCGGATAGGCTTCGGTTCCCAGCAGCTCGGCCAGCGTGGGGACCAGGTCGATGTGGTAGCGCAGCCGGCTGTCCGCCGTCCCGCGCGGCCCGCCCGGCCATTTGAGCAGCATGGGGATGCGGCAGGTGGCGCGGTCGGCCGTTCCGTGTTCGCAGTAGATCCCCAGCTCGCCAAAGTTTTCACCGTGGTCGCTGGAAACGAGGATGGCGCAGTCCTCATAGATCCCCAGCTCGCGCATCTGGTCAAAGATGCGGCCCAACTGCTCGTCGGCATAGCGTACGCCGCAGTCATAACCGTCAAACACACGGCGCAGCTCTTCGAGGTTGCGCGCCCGCGCGGGCATGCGGGGGAAGTCGGGGAGCTGGTGATCGTCGTACATACTCAGCTCTAAGAGGCTGTGCGGTCCGGTACAATCCAGATGGCGGCGGACGGTTTCTTCATCGATCCAATCGGAGATGGGGCTATCGGCGAAGGGGTTCCCGAACTCCTCCGGCGCGCGGTAGGGGGTGTGCGGATCCCACATGTGCAGGTGCAGAAACCAGTTGTCCTCCTGCCCGTGGCGGTCCAGCCAGTCCAGCGCGACCGGCGTCACCATGCCGGCCGTTTCGCGGCCGGAAAGGCCAAGGTTGTGCATTTCATGGAAACCGGCGTTGAACCACCAGGCGGAGTGACGCTCCGGGAAGGTGCTGATCGACGCGGTATACATTCCGGCCTTGCGGAAGATGTTAACCAAGTTGTTTTGATCGTCGGGATTTTTGAAGCCGCGCTCCAGGCCGCCCGCCCAGCGCTCGGCCGCCGTTCCCGCGTGGCCTACAATCCCGTTGTGGATACCGAAGCGTCCGCTAAAGAGGGCGGCGCGCGAGGGCAGGCAGGGCGCGTCGGTGCAGAAATAGTTTTCAAAGCGGATGCCGTCGGCCGCAACCGCATCGAGGTTCGGCGTTGTGTTGCGGAAATACCCGTAACAGCCCATGTGATCGGGGCGCAGCGTGTCGATATCCACAAATAAGATGCGCATAGGGGACCCTCCTGAATTTTCATATTATCCAATTTTTTGAATGGATTTCCTATATACAATAACACTTCTATATAAAAAACGCAAGTAAGCGCTTCCTTTGTAGAGGGAAACGGGAACGGTCTTGTGGAACAGCCCCAAATATGGTATAATTTCCAATAGATCCCAATAATGACAGGATTTTTTCTTCTTTTTTTGATAGTTTCCTGTTTTTCATCTCCATACACAACCGGTTTGATGAGACGCGGCGGAAGCCGTGTCTCCCATCATAATTTTAAAGCAACAGGAGGGAACCAGCGTGAACGTCAACAAAAACATCTGCTATGTCATCATGCCCTATGGAGGCGACGATCCGGTTAAACAGGGGCATTACACGGCCGTCTATCAATTGCTTATTAAAACTCCGGCGGAGCAGTGCGGCTTTGAGGTGAAGATTGAGAAGGCGTCGCCCGATGCGGTGGATATTCCGAAAAGTATCTCCCAGCACCTGGCCTGCGATGAGCTGGTCATTGCCGATGTGTCCGAGCTGAACTGGAACGTCGCCTATGAGCTTGGCCTGCGCCATGCGCTGGCGAAGGGCTCCACCATCCTGTTGTGCAACAAATCCACCCAGAAGCAGCAGAGGTTTTTTGATATTGAGACCAAACGGATGATCCCCTATAACGGCGATGATATGAATACGCTCATGTCCGAACTGGAAAGCGTGCAGCGGGCGGTTAAGAACGCTATTCTGGCGCACAAGGAGCAGATGGAGCATAACGCCATCCTCTCCGGCAATTCTCTGCACGACGCCTACCCGGAGTTTGCGGATTTTATGGTGGAATATCTGAATACCGGGGATGAATCCAGACTTCAAATTGAGGAGCTGACCCGGCAGCTGGAAGCCTGTAAAAAAGAGAATGCGGAGCTGAGCCAGCAGATTTTAAAGGCCGGGCTCTCTAAGAACACTATGCAGGAGAGCATCCACAGCAGCATTAAAAGGGCGCTGAACAATATGCAGTATTCGGGGACGGCGCTGATTGGCACGCTCAGGAACCTGCTGTCGGAGGATAATCCGGACTATGAGAGGATCGGGGAGATTCTTGAAAAAGGGCTGATGGAGGGTCATCTGACCGAAGCGAACTTCCGAAGCCTGTATCAAATTTTTAAAGGGGCGGGGATTCCGCAGTTAACCGGCCTAGTATTGGAGATTGCCGCGCAGAATTACCCAAAAAGCCTGGACTTCAAGAGCTATCTGGCCGATGTCTATTCAGACAGCTACCAGACCTACGACAAGGCGCTTTTATATGCAAACGAAGTGCTGGAGGTTTCCTTTGATCCCCAGACTAACCAATGGAAGACAGACTGCAGGAATATCGACAGCGACCAGTTGGCCGGCTGTCTGAACGCTTATATCGGACTGGACCGGTACGATATTCTCGGAACGGTATGCAGGCAGTTGATCGAGCAGATACCCCAGCACACCTCCCTGCTGCTGCGCAACCTTTCGGTCGCCTATAGGCATCAGGGGAATTTTGAGGAGGAAGGGAAGACTTTACAGCGGCTGATAAAGGAATTTCCGATGGAGGATCAGACCCATTCTCTCGTCTCACAATATTATATTTGGAAAGGGGACTATGCGCAGGGCTACCGGCAGATGGAGCTCGCCAGCGCGTTGGATCCAGAAGATACAAACTATTTGATTTTCCTTGCCGGGTTTGTCCTGGACGGGCGCCTCTTCCGCAAAGGAGAGGATCTGGCCCGCAACGTCAGTGATAGGGAGGAATTGCTGCGCGCCGCCGTTCCTTTTCTCATGCAGGCGTTTCTCAAGAGCCCTATACAGGCGACGCTAATTCGTTGTGAGGAATTTTTATTGCGCAACAGTACCAAAAAATATGCCAATAAGCTGATGGATTGGATTCAAAAGGGCGCGACCCCCTTCGGGATTGAAGAATTGAATTATGATTCTGTGCGCTATATTATTGGTCTTTCCACGAACTACGACGAGGCGCTTTACAACCAATTTTAGTTTCTTTCCGGCTGTTTGCCAAACAAGGGGTTGACAATTTCCCGTTTCGCTGCTATATTTAGAGGCGGCCGAGCGGACGTGTTTCGTTCAGGCGGCCCAACAAGAATGTAAAGGATGGTATGTGGATGTCGGTCTTGTCTGTAGAGGTTTGCGACAACTGAATCGCGGGTAAAAACAAGGCTGGAGGCGGGAGACCGCCTGGTTTGTTCTACCCGCCTGCGGCATGGCTCTCTGAGTCCTGCTGCGCCTCCGCCTTTACAGACTGCTTCCTATTCCAGAGCCAGTTGCATTACTGTGTAGCCCGAAGGGGCTGCGCGGCGGAGCATAGCGGTTTTTAAGCCGCCATGCTCCTTTTTATTCTACCGGCTGTGAAACTGCGCCCGCAGAAGCATTCTGCCCTCATGGTATGGGGACGGAGGCTTCTGCGGGCTTTTTCTGTCTGGAACCTTTTCGGGAACCGGAACTATCTTTCCTCCCTCTTTGGCAGGGAGAGACCAAAGGAGCTAAAAATAAACGATGAACACGGTTTTTTCTTTGTTGCAGTTTGATGCGATACGGGAGCAGCTCTGCTCTCTGGCGCTGTCCGAGCGGGCAAGGGAGAGGCTGCGCGCCGTTTCCCCCTGCAAAACGCTGGAGGAAGCGCGCCGCCGCCAGGCGGAAACGACCGAGGCGCGGCAGGTAGCCGAAGCCTATGGCGCGCCGCCGCTGGCGGCCATGCAGGAGCTGGATAAATGCCTGACCCTCTGCGCCAGCGGCGCCATGTTGCTGCCGGCACAGCTTATGGCGGTCATGCAGTTTATCGCCTCCTGCCGCCGGATGCGCGCTTATCTGAAAAAGGCGGAGCTGTTGGACGTTGGCCTCGCTTATTACGGAACCGGCATGGGCGAAATGGATGATTTGTATGAGGAGATTGACCGCTGCATTGTGAATGAGCAGGTGGACAGCGCCGCTTCCCCCGCGCTCAAGGACATCCGCAGGCGGATGGAGAACCTGCAGGGGCAGGTGAAAATCAAGCTACTCTCCATCTTGCAGTCCAAGCGGACGATCTTTTCCGATTCCTCGTTTGTCATGCGCAACGGCCGGTTTGTGCTGCCGGTCAAAAGGGAGTTCCGCAGCCAGGTAAGCGGAACGCTGGTGGAGGTGTCCGGGACGGGGGCCACCTGCTTTATCGAGCCCTCCGCCGTCACCAAGATCCAGCAGGAGCTGGCTTCCCTGGCGGTGGAGGAGGAGAACGAGGTGCGTAAAATCCTCTATACCCTCTCCGCCCTGGTCGATGATTTCAGCGGCGGCCTCCGGGCTGCCGCCGAAGCGATGGAGGCGCTGGACGTGGTGTTCGCCCGCGGGAAATTGAGCATGCGCATGCAGGCTGCGCCGCCGGTTTTAACCGAGGAACGCAAGATAGTGATCCGCGCGGGAAGGCATCCGCTGCTCGAAAAGGATACGGCCGTCCCGCTGGATTTTTGGATGGGAGAGGGGGTAAGCGGCGTTGTAATTACCGGCCCCAACACCGGAGGGAAAACGGTGGCGCTCAAAACGGCGGGGCTGCTCTCGATGATGGCGCAGAGCGGGCTGCATGTACCGGCGGCGAAGGAGAGCGTTTTCTGCATGCACAGCGCCTATTGGTGCGATATTGGGGATGGGCAGAGCATTTCGGAGAACCTCTCGACCTTCTCTGCGCATATGAAATCGATCATCGCCATTTTGGAAAAGGCGGATGCGCATAGCTTAGTCCTGATGGATGAGCTGGGTTCCGGCACCGATCCGGCGGAAGGGATGGGGATTGCTATTGCGGTGCTGGAAGAGCTGCGGGAACGCGGCTGCCTGTTCATCGCTACCAGCCATTATCCAGAGGTCAAGGAGTATGCCGCATCGGCTCCGGGTCTCTGCAACGCCCGGATGGCTTTTGACCGGCAGACGCTTCAGCCGCTCTACCGCTTAGAGCTTGGCCTGGCAGGGGAGAGCTGCGCGCTCTATATCGCCAAACGGTTGGGGCTGCCGGAACGGCTGCTGGAGCGCGCCCAGAGGGAAGCCGGCCGCAGCGGCCGCAGGCCGGAGGTTCCGGCCGCCGGCGGAGAGCCGCTTCCGGCCCCGCCCATACCGGCAGGGCCTGCCGCCTCTTTGCCGGAGGAGCCTCCGGAAGAAAAAGATCGTCCCCGATTTGCGTTGGGGGACAGCGTGCGCGTTCAGCCGGGCGGCGAGACCGGGCTGGTCTTTGCGCCGGAGGATGGACGGGGACAGGTGGGAGTGCAGGTAAAGGGCGAAAAAAGATGGGTGCTCTATAAAAGGCTCAAGCTCCAGATTCCGGCCAGCGAGCTCTATCCGCCGGACTATGATTTCTCCATCCTCTTTGACACGGTGGCCAACCGCAAGGCGCGGCATGCGATGGAAAAGGGCCACCGGCCGGATCTGACGATCCATTATGACCCGCCCGCGCGCCCTTGAAAAATGCGGAGAGCTTCTGCGTCCCCTGTTTAACGGATAAATGTCTGTGTCCTGTTGAAAGACGGCGCTTGGGCATGCTATAAAATAGGGGGGAGCAGTAAAAAAGCGCATCTCCGGTATGTAAAAGAAAGCGTGTAGGCCGCTTCTCCGGATTGCAGAAAGGGCGCGTTGCAAAATGGAATTTTGCAACGCGCCCTTTAGCCTGTCTATTCAAACGGCCGGGCCCTTTCGTCCTTTTCGATCTTTTTCTCCTGCCGGAGCTGTTCGCCGGGTTTTTCGTGGGAAAGCGGGATATCATAGATCTCTTGGTAGGAATCGGCCTCCGCCTCATCTACAGGGGCGGCCGGGATGAGCCCGGTGCATTCGGTGGAGGACATGACGGAAAAACGTTCGTTATAGAGCTCATCTTCCGGATCGGGGTGATAAGGCCGTTGTGATGGTTGACGCATTAAAAACCACTCCTTTCAAAATCAGCCTCCTTTCTATTGTTTCGTGCAGCGGCTGTCCTATTCGGGATTCCCAGCGGGGAATAGAAGGAAGCAGAGGAAACGCGAAAAGGAAACCGGCCGGAAAAATCGGGCCTTCTTTTGAAAAAAATGACGGATCTGGGGGGATTTTTACTGGATGTTTCCAGCGGTTTCTGCTATAATGAGAGCAAGAAAGCGGCCTGCGTTGTAGCGGGCGGACAAAGCGAATCAGAGGATGCGTGCGGTGGCTGCGGCAATTTCTCCCGCCGTACCTTCCTCGGATGAAATTGGATAAAGGAGTGGCGGATCATGGAAATTGAATTTTTTCTTTCTTCTTCTTTGGAAAAGGTTTTCCCGTGCTCACGGCCGGCGGAACAGGAACGGGGAGCAGTCCTATCGGTCTGGCGGGGCGCACGCGCGGCGGTACAATTGGTATACCGGGTCCAAAACGATGTCCGGGGACAGCTGATCCCATCCTTTGCCCTGGAAATTACCGGCGGTCCGGTGCAGCCTTCGCTGCGCTCGGTGGAACTCGTCCCCAGCGAGCTGCCCTGCTATAAGGGAGCGGACGAGAATTATCTTTCCACCGAGCCGGGGCTCTATCCCGATCTGCTCCGGCCTCTGGAGGGGAATCTTCTGCACCCCATACCGAACCAATACCGCTCGGTGTGGATGAGCTGGGAAATCCCTATGGATGCAGAGCCCGGAACCTATACGGTTTCGATTACCGCCCGCGCCCTGGAGGAGTGGCGGACGCCGCTCGATGTTCTTGTCCGCAACCCCGACGCACCCCGTCAAGTATTTGAAAATCAGTTGACGCTGCGCGTCTGCCGGGCGGAGCTTCCGCCGCAGAAGCTGCTGCATACCGAGTGGTTTTATGCGGACTGCCTGGCCTCCTACTACCAGGTGGAGCCGTTGAGCGAGAGGCATTGGGAGATTATCGACCGGTTCATCGGCGAAGCGGCGCGGCATGGCATTAATATGCTGCTCACGCCGGTATTTACCCCGCCGTTGGATACGGCGGTTGGACATGAGCGGCCGACCGTGCAGCTGGTAGAGGTTTTTGAGGAGGACGGGCGGTTCCGTTTCGGTTTTGAGAAGCTGGAGCGTTGGACGGCTCTCTGCCGCAAGCATGGGATTCCCAACCTGGAGATCACCCATTTCTTCACCCAATGGGGCGCGGAAGCAACGCCGAAAATTATGGCGCATACGAAAGAGGGCTACCAGCGCATTTTTGGCTGGGATGTTCCGGCGGCCGATCCGAAGTACCGGGAATTTTTGAAGGCGTTTATCCCCGCGCTGCGCGCCCGGCTGGAGGAATTGGGCTTTGATAGGGATCACGTCTGGTTCCATCTCTCGGATGAGCCGGCTACCGATAAGCTCGACAGCTACCATGCCGCCCGGCGGCAGGTGGTGGATCTGCTGGAAGGCTGCCTGGTGATCGACGCTTTGAGCGACGTTCAGTTTTACCGGGAAGGTCTGATTAAAATCCCTGTTCCGGCCATCAACCACATCCGCCCCTTTTTGGAGGAGGGGATAGAGGGGCTTTGGTCTTACTACTGCTGTAGCCAGTACCGCCAGGTCCCGAACCGCTTTTTTGCCATGCCCAGCGCGCGCAACCGCATCATGGGTGTATTGTGGTATCTCAACCGGATTGCCGGGTTTTTACATTGGGGCTTCAACTTCTATTACCGGCAGTATTCTCTGGGGAATATCAATCCCTTCCAGGTGACGGATGCCGGGCATGCCTTCCCTTCCGGGGATCCCTTCTTAGTCTACCCCGGAGAGGAGGGCGAGCCGCTCTCCTCCATCCGCGCTGAGGTGCAGGATGACGCACAGCTTGACCTGCGCGCGCTGCAACTGCTGGAGTCCTTAGCGGGGCGGGAGATGGTGGAGCAGTTGGTGGAGCAAGAGGCGGGCATGTCCTGTGTGGCCTTTGAGGAATATCCGAGAGACGCCCGTTTCCTTCTGGCCCTGCGGGAAAGGGTCGCCGGGGAGATCGAGAGCCGGATCTAGAAGAAACGGATTCTTGCGCCTAAGCCGTCCGGCTGGATGGCCTGCCCTCCCCACAGGCAACCGGAGCGGATAGGACAAAGACGGTAGGAACAATGCGGTACGTCCGATCCCGCATAGCGGAAAGGAGAAAGAAAAGTGCCTGGAGGAATCCTGATTTTTGGGGCGAACGGCGGCGGGAAGTCCACGATTGGCCGGGAATTAGCCCGCCTTTTACGCTTCAACTATCTGGATATTGAAGAGTATGCCTTTCTTCCCTCGGAAATCCCCTACGCGGCGGCCCGCTCTAAAGAGGAATGCGTGCGTCTCCTGCGGCTGGATATGGAAAAGGGCCCGTTTGTCTTCTCCTCTGTAAAGGGGGACTATGGGGAGGAAATCGTGGAGAAATATGAGCTGGCCGCGTGGGTGTCGGCTCCGGCGGAGCTTCGCCTGGAGCGTGTGAAACAGCGGGCCTGTGCACAGCATGGAGAACGCATAAGTCCGGGCGGCGATATGTACCGGCAGCACCTGAAGTTTATGGACTTTGTGGCTTCGCGCCCGCTGGCGGAGATAGAACGGTGGGCGGCTACCCTTCGGTGCCCGGTCCTGCCGGTCGATGGTACCAGGCCCATTTCTGAGAATGCGGAGTGGTTGGCCGGTCAATGTGCGGCGGTTTTCCGGCTTTCTCTATAAATTTTGGCAGCGCGGTGAAGAAACGGCATGGCCTTCACAGAAGGATGGCTATGCTAGAATGGTTTCGTCTACCTCCGAGGCAGGAAGTGAACGTCCCTGCCTCGGAGGTATTTGCGTTTTCAGGCGTAGCCTTCGGGATCGGGTGGAGGATACGGCTTTTTCCGGCTTAGTACCCGTATCGTTTCCGGTATTTCAGCAGCAGCGCGGCTGCCAGCACCATTCCCAACAGCTCCGCTGCGGGAGTCGCCAGCCACACTCCCGTAACGCCGCCCAGCAGGATGGGCAAAAGCTGAATACTGGCAACGGTAAACAGGAAGGAACGGGAAAAGGCCAGAACGGCGGATACGACGCCGTTGGAGAGTGCGGTAAACATCCCGCTGGCAAACACATTCAAGCCCACGAACAACAGCGCCAGCGAGCACAGCCGGTTGCCTGTCACCGCCAGTCCATAAACCAGGCTGTCTGGGCGGGTGAAGATGCTTACTAAAGGCGTTGTGGCCAAAACAGAAACGAGCGTGCACAGAGCGGATGCGCCCGCAATAAAGCGGATGCTGAAGGCAACCAGCTTTTTTAGCTTTTGGTGATCCTGTTCCCCGTGGTAATAACTGATCAGGGGGGCTACACCGTAAGAGTAGCCAATGAAGAGGGCGCTGACGAACATCAGGACGTACATGATGATGGTGATGGCAGCCACGCCGTTCTCACCGATGTATTTCAGCATTGCAAGATTAAACAATAACGTAGTGATGCCGGATACCAGTGAAGTGGCAAGCTCGGATAGTCCATTGGCAGAGGCATGAAGCAGAACGCTTCCGCGAAAAACCGGCCTCTGGAAGTGGAGGAGATTTTCTGGTTTGCGGAACACGAGAAAGCCAACCACAGCCGTAATGGAATAGCCCAGGCCGGTGGCGATGGCTGCGCCGCGGATCCCCAGATCCGCCAGAGCAATCAATAGGTAGTCAAGAAGGATGTTGGCTATGCCGCCCGCCACTGTGCAGATCAGGGAGAGCGTCGGTTTGTCCGCGGCGATCAGGTAGAGCGAAAAGTTATACATGAGTAAAATGGGGATGGTAAAGATAAGATAATCGCTCAAATAGGCGCGGCAGTATTCAAACACTCTGGCAGATAGATCCATGGCGCCCAACAGATCGTCCATCAGAGTATAGCCCAGCGCCATCATAACGGCGCCTACAACGGCGTTGGTTAAGATCAACAGGGTAAAATCCTCTCTTGCCTCCTGCTCCCGGTGTTCGCCCATCTTTTTCATGACCACTGCGCTGCCGCCGGTGGCCAGCATTCCGGATACTGCCGTAATCAGCCCGATGGCCGGAGCAGTGAGGTTGACGGCGGAAAGAGCGTCGGTGCCGATGAGATTGGAAACGAATAGCCCGTCCACCATGGTGTAAAAGGTGTTGAACACCGTCATGACCATAGTGGGAAGAGCGAAGCGCAGAATATTTCTACCCGTGACCGGCTGGCGATAGGAATTGAGCTTGTTCTCCATTTGACTTCCCCCTATTTCGGATGATTGTTATGTCCCACTTGAAAAAATTCCTGACAAGAGGTATCATAAACTATGTGGTTGCCACGCAGTCAAGAGGAGTTGGGAGGAAATGAGGATGGATCATCCAAAAAGTTGGCTGACCTCTGGCGCTTTTGCCGGTTTTTGCGGCACGACCAAGGAAACCTTGCGGCACTATAAGGATATCGGTCTGTTGTCTCCGGCCCATCGGGGAGAAAACGGTTATTTTTATTATGATGTCGAACAATTTTACGATTTTTATGCGATCTCTATCCTGCGCCAGACCGGGACGCCATTGGGAGAAATTCGCCGCTGCCTGCAAGGCCAAAGCGCTGCCGCGACCTTTGCCCAACTGGAGGAGCAGCGCAAACGGCTGGAGGAGGAGCGGAAAAAGCTGGAACAGATGGATTTTATACTCTCCGGGATTCTCCGCAATTTGGAGCTTGGCATAGCCCCGGATCTGGTTCCCAGAACGGCCCGGTTTGAGAAGGAACACCTGCTGGCCCTTCCGGTGGAGGAGCTTGAGCGGCGGATGCCTTCGCCGGCGGGTGAGGATGAACGGCTGATCGCCGTGCTGGAACGCTGTCAGGAGCTATGCCGGCAATATGGAATGCAGACGGACTTTCAGTTGGGGGCTATCCATCTCTCCGGAAAAAGGGCGGAGCAGGCGACCATCAGCCATCTCTATACCCGCATCCGCGAAAGGGCGGACTGTCCCTATTATTGGGAGAAGCCTGCCGGAAATTATTTATATCTCTGCTGCCGGGGCCGGTGGGATATTTCGGAAGGATATGCGGCTCTGGACAGGTACCTCTGTGAGCAGGGCCTGGAAACGGCGGGGAATGTCTATGTCTGTGATTTGGCTGGGTTTGTGCTGAATGGTCTGGAAAGGAATGCGGTTTCCATGCTGGCTATCCGGCTGGTGGATTAAAGCACAAGGGAGCGTTGCAAAAATTTCATTTTGCAACGCTCCCTTGTGAAAAAGCGGCTTTTGAGGCGAAAATTACGTCCCAAAAGCCGCTTTTATAGAAATGCGTTTTTGCCGGCGGTTTTCACGCGACCGTCAAGGGGCCGGATGCTCCCGGATATAGCGGACGATCACCTTATAGGCTTCCCGGCTCATATGGAGCCCGTCTCCGGCGTCATATGCCTCGCCGAGCGCGCCGCCGGCGTCCTTAAGCGCTTCGGCCGTGTTCAGGAAGAATATCCCTTTTTCCTCGGCCAGCTCCCGGAGCTTTTGGTTGTAGCGGTCGATGGTTTCGTTCGACATATTCGGGTTTTGTTCGCTGAACACAGAGGATACCGGATAGATGGCCTGCAAGAGATAACTGCTTTGCGGCGATTGAGCCATCAGCTCGTCGATAAGCGCCTCATATTCGGTGAAATAATCCTCCTCGGAAATAAAGTCCATCCCGTTGATTCCAAAGGAGATCATCACGCGTTTGGCTTCCCGCTCGCCCACCACGGCGGCTAGGGTGCGCTGCACGCCGTCCTCCGAATCAAACAGCTCTTTTTTGCGCGCATCCCGATGGTTCAGCCCATCCACAGCGAGCACCTGACGGCTGGGGACAAAACCGTATGTAACCAAGCCCCGTGTCCTGGAATCGCCGGTAAACAGTATTTCGGAGAGGTAACGGGAGTTATTTTCCGAGGGGGTGTCGGAACTTTGCGCGCTGCCTGAAGAGGCGCTTTCCGGAGGGGAGACAGGGGGTTCCCCACTACAGGAACGCACCAGAAGAAGGATCCCTGACAGCAATAAGATGAGCGCCGTTCCTGTAATCACAAAAAAGCGGGGACGTAGGCGATAGCGTTTCCGTTTTTTGCCCGGCATTTTTAGCAGCTCTTTCCTTGTAGAATTTAAGCATATTATAGCATAACCGGAAGATTTATGCAATTTTATTGGATTCCCGCAGGGCGCTGCATTTACCCCGCTTTTTGGATACAAGGCGGGACTTAGAAAAAAGTGCGGAGCGGCTTCAGCGCCCAGCGGCGCGCAGCAATTGGTTGATAGCGCTGGTGAGGGCAATGATGGAGGCCATAATAATATCGTCGTTCACGCCGGCGCCCCAGAAGGTTCTGCCCTCGGGGGAGCTGATCCCCACATAGGCGGCGGCTTGAGAGGTGGAACCCGTTTCAAGCGCATGCTCGGTGTATTGCAGGTCCGAATAACCGACGCCCAGTTCCTCTTTGAAGGCGTTGCTCACCGAGTCTAGGCGGCCGTTGCCCTCGCCGGAGAGGGTGCGCTCCTTACCGTCCAGCCGGATGGTGACGGCGGCACGCAGGCGGCGGTTGCTTCGGGTATAATGGCAATCCACCAGTTCGATGGGGGAGGAAACCTGGACATAATTTTGAAAGAAGATGTCCCGCACCTCTTTTGGAGACAGCTCCTTGTGCTGGTGATCGGATACGCTTTTAACGGTATAGCCGACCTGCTCGCGCATCTTCGGCGGAAGGTTGAAGCCAAATTTCTGCTCCAACAGGTATCCGATCCCGCCCTTGCCGGATTGCGAGTTGATGCGGATCACATCCGCTTCATATTCGCGCCCGATGTCGCGGGGATCGATGGGGAGATAGGGAACGTTCCAAGGCGCATCCTCTTTCGCTCCGCGCCAGCGCATACCTTTGGCAATGGCGTCTTGGTGGGAACCGGAAAAAGCGGCAAAGACCAGCTTTCCGCTGTAGGGCTGGCGATCGCCCACGTGCATGCCGGTCGTCCGTTCATACATCCCGACAATCGAGGGCATGTTGGAGAAATCCAACTGGGGATCTACGCCGTGCGCATACAGATTCAGCGCTAGGGTAACAATGTCGGCGTTCCCGGTGCGTTCGCCGTTGCCGAAAAGGGTGCCTTCCACCCGTTCGCCTCCTGCGAGCAGCGCCATTTCAGTATCGGCTACCGCACAGCCGCGATCGTTGTGCGGATGCAGCGAGAGAATGACCTGCTCCCGCCGGTGCAGCCGGTCGCTGATATATTCCACCTGGTTGGCGTAGATGTGCGGCAACGAGAGCTCAACGGTGACGGGGAGATTGATAATGATCTTTTCCTCCCCCTGCGGCGCCCAGACATCCAGTACCCGGTTGCAGATTTCGAGTGCAAACTCCGGTTCGGTGCCGGTAAAGCTCTCCGGGGAATATTCGAACCGGTAGGGGACGCCTGCCTCTTCGCGGTGTTTTTTCAGCAGCTCCGCCCCGGAAACGGCGATTTCGATGATCTCCTCCTTGTTCTTTTTAAAGACCTGCTCGCGCTGTGCGGCCGAGGTGGAGTTATAGAGATGGACAATGGCATTTTTAGCGCCGCGGATAGCCTCAAAGGTTTTTTCGATGATATGGCTGCGGGACTGGGTAAGCACCTGGATGGTCACGCCGTTCGGGATGAGATCCTGTTCAATCAGCGCGCGGCAAAATTCATATTCGGTTTCGGAGGCGGCTGGAAAGCCCACCTCAATCTCTTTGAAGCCGATGCCCACGAGAAACTGAAAGAAATCGAGCTTGTCCTCCAGCCCCATCGGGATGACCAGCGCCTGGTTGCCGTCGCGCAGATCCACGCTGCACCAGGTGGGCGCATGATCGATATATTCCTTTTGCGTCCAGCGCATGGCACAGACGGGCGGGGTGAAATAGCTGCGCGCATATTTTTGAATATTTTTCATCGGAACAACTCTCCTTTTATCGGTTTTCCCGTGGCCCGCGGCCCTCTGCGGTCAACAAAAAAGCCCTTCGTCTCCAATTTCTTAGAGACGAAGGGCCGTCCTTCGCGGTACCACTCTAATTCGCAGCTATCTGCTGCGCGCTCTTCCGGACACGGGCTCCTCATTTGAAAGCCTTATATCCTCCCACTATAACGGATGGGCCCCGTCCGCTCCTACTCCGGTTCTGACGTTTCAGGCGGCTACTCCGAGGCGAGTTCAGGCCGCTTGCCGCGCTGCTTTGCACCAAACAGCAGCTCTCTGCCTGCGGAAAGGGGGCCTTACTGTTCCTCTTCAACGTATTTCTCCCATGTATGCTCCTATCATACCCACCGGAAAAGGATTTGTCAAGCCGTCTGCTCCCATTTTTTAAAAATGGACGGGAAAGGAAGGGGCTGAACGTGTCCTGCCTTCCCGGCTATTCCTCCTCGCCGTCCCCGTCCGAATCCTCTGCGCTTTCCTCCGGGGTTTCCTCCGGGGTTTCCTCAAAGGCGCTGGACTCCTCGTTATCGGAGGAAGCCGGAGCGCTGGAGGCTTGCTCTGCGTTTTGGGAGGAATTGACGTTCGCGGCGGTGATAGCCAGCTCCAGCGCCTTTTTTAGCTGCGGATCGGTTTCCAAGGCAAACTGAACGTTTTCAGCCGTTTTCTTATCGGTGGCGCTGATGAGGTCGGCCTGCTCCTTTGTTACCTTTACTTCAAAGTCCGGTTTCACGCCCACGCCGTCGAAATTCGGGCTGGTGGGCGGATTGTACTTAGCTACTGTGACGCTGATGGCCGATCCGTCGTTGAGCTGTAGGAACTGCTGCATCGTACCTTTTCCAAGGGTGGTAAGGCCGACAAGCTGGGCCTCTACCTTATCCTTGAGCGCCTGGGCGAAGAGCTCGGCGGCGCTGGCCGTTTTTTCATTAGTAATGACCACCATCGGCAGGTTGATATAGGCAGGATCAGAGGTGGCGAGCACCTCGGTGGATCCATCCTTATAGGTCGCAGAAACGATTGTGCCCTGGGGCAGCAGCTTATCTAAAATGCGGGTGACAGGCTCAGTTTTCCCGCCCTGGTTGCCGCGCACGTCGAACACCAGCGCAAGCGCCCCTTCGCTGACCAGCCGGTCCACGCTGCGGCTGAACTGATCGGCCGTATTATCGCCGAACTCGACAATCTGCATATAGCCGATCTGCTCCGGAGTCAGGCTGGAGTAGACGGAGGGCTTTTCTACGTCGCGCCGCGTGAGGGGGTAAGCGGTGTCTGCGTTGTCACGCCGGATCACCAGATCAATTTTGGTACCCGCTTCTCCGAAGATAGTCTCCATCATCTCCTCTGCGTTGTCGGCAGAGACGTCGGTTTCATCGATCTTAACGATCAGATCCCCGGCGGCGATGCCGGCTGCCAAGGCAGGAGAATCGGGATAAACTTCGGTGACAAGGATATAACCACTGTCATCCAGCTCGGTGACAATGCCGACTCCTACCGATTTAGAAACTCCGCTTTGGGTCAGGCGGGTGTATTCCTCCACCGTGTAATAACGGGCGTATGGGTCGCCTAGACCGGCGATATAGCCTTGGGCAATGCTGTCGTTGAGCTTGTCCTCGTTAATGGAGCCAAAAAAGTTCTGGCGCGCCCATTTATCAATTTCTGCGAGTTTGGAATAGGTGGATTCCCGTTCCTTGATGTTGAGAATGGTGTTGTTAAAGGTTTGGCGGGAATAGACCATTGTGATAGAGAAGGTAGCGGCGGCAACGATAGCCAGCAGAGCGATGGCGGCTCCCAGCGAGATCTTTTTATTCATAGGTTTTCCCCTTTTTACAGTCGTTTGAACATCCTTCTGGTTAAAAACAGAATTATTATAGCATATTCTTTCCGGTTTCTGCAAGCCGGGGGTGTATCTTTTATGACTTCTTCTGCAAACCAGAAATCGTTTTTTAGATGTCTCCTTGGAAAAATGGCTTTCTGAAAGGCAGAGGCTTTTTGCCGTTTATTCTCCTGCTCCCTGCAAATGCAAAAGCGCCTGCAAGCCGCCGGAATGGCGCGGTTGCAGGCGCTTTCTTGAGGCAAGAAGAACCTGGTTCTCCCTGTTTGGGGCTTTTAGCCCTTAATGGCTCCGACCATGACCCCTTTGACAAAATATTTCTGTAGGAAGGGGTAGACGCACAAAATGGGGAAGGTTGCGACAACGATCAGCGCATACTTGATAAGCTCGGCCATCTGCGCCATCTCGTCGGTATCAATACCGCCCATCATATCTCCGCTGGCCTGGGTAGCCAGCAGGATATTACGCAGCACCAGTTGTAACGGAAACTTATCTCTGGTCTGTAGATAGATGGATGCGTTAAACCAAGCGTTCCAGTGCCCAACTCCATAATAGAGCACCATAACCATCAGAGTGGGAATGGCCAGCGGAAGCATGATTTTAAACAAAATGGTGAAATGGCTGGCTCCATCCAGCCGGCCGGATTCTACGAGACTATCCGGTATCGACTGGAAAGCGGTTTTCATGATGATGAGGTTGGTGGTGTTGATTGCCGTTGGGATTATCAGCGACCAGAGGGAATCAAACAGACCAAGATCGCGGATATTCAAATAGGTCGGCACCAATCCCCCGTTGAAATACATGGTGAAAATGATGAGAAAGGTAATCGGCGTTTTAAAAAAGACGTTTTTCAGTGAAAGAAAGTAAGCGCCCATCACCGTCAGCGTAAGGTTAAAGCAGAGCCCCACCAGCAGGATAAACAGCGTATTCAGATAGCCTTTGCCAATCATCGGGTTATCGAGCACCGTTTTATAGGCCGAGAGGGTGTAGGGGGGCAGCGGCTTTATCAGCGCCTGGGTGTTCAGCGAAAGCTCCACAGGGTTGCTGATGGAAGCTATCAGCACATAGTAAATCGGGTAAGCTGTTACCAGGATGAGCGCTAACATAATCAGAACATTGAAAACGCTGAATATCCGGTAGCCGGTTGATTTATCC
The DNA here is from genome assembly GCA_022793895.1 of Provencibacterium sp. Classification (GTDB taxonomy): domain Bacteria; phylum Bacillota; class Clostridia; order Oscillospirales; family Ruminococcaceae; genus Harryflintia. Next base: position 52,561 of record JAAWDS010000053.1, read on the forward strand.
TCCACCTAATTCCTCTCCTTTCTACCACAGGCTCACTTCGCTGGCCTTGCGGCTAATGCGGTTAAACAAAATGATGAGCAGGAAATTCACAATCGAGTTGAAGAGCCCGACCGCCGCGCTATAGCTCCACTGAAATTCATTGAGGCCCTTGCGATAAACAAAGCTGGAGATAACGTCCGCCGTTTCATAAATCGAAGGGTTATACAGCAGAATGATCTTCTCAAACCCGACGTTCATCACGCTGCCCAGCCGGAGCAGCAGCATGATGATAATCGTGCCGGAAATTCCAGGGAGGGTGACATACAACGTCTGCTTCCAGCGGCCCGCCCCGTCGATGCGGGCCGCTTCATACAGCTCTTGATCAATGCCGGTCAGTGCCGCCAGATAGATGATAGCGCCCCAGCCGATCTCCTGCCAAATACCGGAGAGCACATAGATAGGAACAAAATACTGCTGCTGGGAGAGCAGCGAAACGCGCTCCTGTCCAAAAAAGGGCATTAAGGCGGTGAGAAAACCAGTGTTTGAGGTGAACATGTTGACCATGGAACAAACAACGACCAGCGAGATGAAATGAGGCATGTAGGAAATCGTCTGCGTAATACGCTTAAAGCGCTCGCTTTTGATCTCGTTGAGTAACAGCGCCAGCAGAATGGGAGCAGGGAAGCCGAAAAGGATACTCGTCAGGCTGATTATAATGGTGTTGCGCAGGATACGCAAGAAGTAGTAGGATCCAAAAAAGCTGACAAAGTGCTCCATGCCGAAGTTGGCCGCCCACTCGCTGCCTAAAATTCCCCTGGCTGGGCTGTAGTTTTTAAAAGCGATAATCATGCCATACATTGGTTTATAGGCAAAAAGCAGGTAGAAGAGAACGACCGGGATAATCAGCAGATAGGCATCTCGGTTCATTTTCAGATCTCGGAAGATGATCTCCTTCATCCCGTTTTGCCCCTTTGCGGGCTTGGTTTTCACAGACATATCTGCCGCCTCCTTTTTAAAGGCTGCTTATCTGGCGTTGAATTCATCCAGAGCCATCTGCTGCAACTCAATCGCGCGCTCGATGTTCATGCTCTGAAGCGTGGCCATATAAACGCTGTCAAAATTATCCAAAGACTCCTGACCGGTGATAAAGCGCAGGGTCATTTCAGAGGTGTAGGTGTTGATATCTGAAATAAGCGCGGAGTATTCGTTGGAAAATTCATCTGCAACCGAAACGAGCGGCATTTTGTACTCCTTAGCCGTGCTGTTGGTCCAGCGCTTGAGCGTTTCCTTCTGCTGCGGGAACGGAGAATACTGAATGATGTAGAGCGGATCCTGAAGCATGCCGTCGCCCGACCAAGAACGGGTGTACTGCGCCAGAGCATACTGCATATTGAGTCCATCCGGATTTTTGGTGATAAGTTCGGTGTAGGTGGGGGTGCCGTTCTCCATCGTGTAGCTGACGCCTTCGATACCGAAGTTATAAAGAAGGTGGCCCTGCTCGGTGTAAGGGAAGTTGAGGAACTTGGCGGCCAGCTCCTGATCCTTGCAGGAGGAGGTGATAACGTTGAAATAGCCGTTGACGGGGTTGCTGTAATGGGTGGTGAGCGGAACGTCGCCCTTGTTGGCAACCAGCGGTCCAAAACCGACGACATTGAAGGTCGGATCCTTTTCCGACATCGTCTGCAAGTAACCACCAACGCCGCCGTTCAAGCGCCCGATGGTGATACCCGACTGGCCGTTCATGATGTTGCTGGACTGAACGCTGTCTTCAATGGTTGCGAAGTTCTGATCGAGCAGCCCCTCGCTGTACAGGCTGTTGAGCCAAGCGAGAACATCCTTAAACTCTGCCTGATAGAAGCCGTTATAAACCTTGCCGTCGTGCTGATAGAAGCCGACTGTGGGCAGGCCGAAGGGGGAGGTCAGGCAACTGCCGCCCGTGGTGCCAAGACCGAAAGAATTGAGCTGGGTGAGAGTAAAGGAGAAGGGAACGGTTGCGCCCTTCTTATCACGAAATTCACGAAGAACATTAGCAACCTCTTCCGGGGTTTCGGGGGTCTCAAGGCCCAAGTCATCCAGCCAGTCCTGACGGATAATCAGGCCGGCGCTGGTCAGGAGCTCATCGCCGTTGCGGATCATCGGCGCGCCGATGATTTCGCCGGCAGGGGTGATGCAGGATTTGCGGTAAAGCTCATTTCCATCGAAAACAGCCTGCAAATCGGGCATATATTCCATCAGATCGTTAACGGGAACGATAACGTTATCCTTAATTGCCTTGACAGGACCGCCCGCATAGTCGGTGAAGAAGGGGTAGCAGGCGATAATATCAGGATAATCGCCTGAAGCAAACAGCAGGTTCATGCCGTCCTTACCGGCGGGATGCTTGTATTCCAGGTCCAGGCCGGTCTGCTTCATCAGCTCCTCGGCAAAAGGGGTGTCGCCGAGCGTTGCAGCGTTTGCAGTTACCTGTGCCTCCTCAGTCATGGCGATCGTCAGCTTGCCGCCGCCCGGAATCGGATAAACGACACCCTGCGCTTCTTCCGACGCTCCGGAAGAAGCGGATTCGCTGCTGGCCGCAGAAGATGTAGAGGCGCCTGTAGAGGAGCTGGACGAGGCGCTGCCATTGCCGGAGCCGCAGGCCGTGAGGGAAGCAGCGGCCAGAAGAGCCATGAAGATAGGCGAGGCTTTTCCAAATTTCATGAAGAGTTCCTCCTTGCTTAAAATGAAAATCTAAAAACTTTTCTGATTCATTCCGCCGCTTTTTTGCTCTAATGACCTGATAAGCTGCTTCAGCGGACCACATAAAAAGTTTTATCGCTATCATAATCTAAAACTTGCGGCTTCTGCAAGGGACATAAGCCTTTTTAAGAATAAATTGTGTCTAGTTTTTGTCCGATTGTTCATTTTATGTCCGTTTTTTTTGATTTTGTCCTGTATACGGCGTAGGATACCCTTTTTCAGGCTACATTTTTTTGCTATAATTGGTGGGATAGGATCAGGAGATAGCCGCCGGAGAAAGCGGCGGCCTGATGGACAAAAGCGGCTGTTTTTTTAGGCTCTGCGCCCTGTTTTCCCTACAAAAGGACGAGGAGCGGGCGCGGGGAATAGGTTATTTCCTGAGGAGCGATGAAAAAGCGTCTGGAAAGACAAACCGGGCGGAAAGGGGCGGATGTGCGAATGAAACGGCAGCCTGAGAAATGGCGGCGCTGGAAGAACAGCATTGCGATCCAGTGGGCGGCCTCCTACCTGCTGATTCTTCTGATTCCCATTTTCACTACCCTCTTTAGCTCCCGCTATGTCAGTAGGATCATGGTTTCGGAGATTGAAAAGGCAAACCAGGCGGTTCTCTCAAGCCTAAAGGCGGATATGGATCAGCAATTGGAAAACGCGCACGCGGCCCTCTCCTTTATCTTCCGGAACCCTGATTTTTCCAATACCACCCGCCGCCGCGGAGACAGCCTGGAATTTAGAAGTGGCGGCGCCGCTTTTATGAAGGCGCTGCAAGCCTACCGCTCCTCCACCAATACCGGGGAAATCGGCATCTATTGGGTGGAAAACGACTATCTGCTGCTGGGCGAGACCTTTACCAAAAGCGCTCATATTTTCGGCGCCCGCCAGATTTACACTGCGGATGGGTTGACGCAGGAGGAGTGGCTTTCGCTGCTCGGAGAGAGCTACAATAATCGGTTTTTGCTCTCCTCTTTCTTTTCCATTCGTCCTTCGGCGAGCGGGATTGTTTATGCGCACTCGATTGAAAACCGCGCCTGCGGCCGGGTCAATGTTTTTGTCAACATTCCGCTGACAGCGATGCGGGAGATTTCCAGACGGCTGGAGGGGAGCGTTCTCCTGCTGCTGAGTGAGGATGGAACGGTGCTGACCGCGGCCTGTGACGGCCAGGAAATCCCCTCGCTGGAAATTCCGGCACTTTCCAAGGAAGGGGCCCAGCGCGTTCAGCTCACTGGAAAATCCTATATTTTTACCGGCATTCCCTCCGATCGTTCTCCCTGGAGCTATGCTATTTTGGCGCCGGAAAAGGTTTTCTGGGAAAGCTCGCGCTATGCCGCTTTGCTGAACCTTTTGAGTATTATCATTGCGCTGCTGTTGGGAGGGCTTGTTTCCTTCATCCTCTTCCGACACAATTACCGCCCGGTTGAGCGCCTTTTACATATGCTCGGCAAGGGAGGCGGCAGCGGCAACGAATTTGAACGTATTATGAAGAGCTACAGCCTTCTGCGCGAGGAGAACCGGAATATGAAGGGCGCGCTGGAGGAGCAGCTTCAGCGCTCGCGGGAGAGCTGTCTGCTCGCCCGGCTTAAGGGGCGAAGACGGCTGCTGGACAATCAAGATGCAAACGCCCGCTTTGATTTGCAGACAGACGGATATTTTGCCCTAGTTGCTTTTTCCCCTGCCGGATGGGAATCAGGAGATGAAAATGCGGCGGAAGATTCCATCGAACTCCTTTTTCTAGCGGTGGACAGCGTTTTTTCTGAGCTCATGCGGGAAAGCTGCGAACTGACACGCATGGAGGATGGGGATACACTCTTTTACCTTCTGCGCTTTTCTTCGCCGGAGGGCTGGAAAGTTTGCTGCGGGGAGGCGGCGCAGCAGGCGGCGGAGGTTCTAGGCGGGCATCCGCCAGTAAACACGGTCGTTAGCCTGCTGCGGGAAGGAATGGATAGCCTCCCTCTCCTCTACCGGGATACGATGGACGCTATGGAATATCTTAGCATTGCAGGAGGTACGGGCGTTCTCTGGGCGGAGGAAATCCAAATGCAGGAGCTTCCCGGCTCGGATTGGCACGGTAGCAGCCAGCTTTTGAGCGAAGCGCTTCAAAATGGGGATGCCGCAGCGGCGGCCCAGGTGGTGAATCGGATTTTTGAGAGCCGCCGCGGAAATGCCTCCATCTCCTTTTCCATGTTCCGTCTGCTGCTGGTAGAAAGCTATACAGTGATTGCCGAAGCGTTTTCCAAAATATCCGGTGACTCCGAGCAGTATCTCCGGCTGATTCAGCAGTTGGAGAAGCTCCTTTCCTGCTCTGAGGAGGAGCTTCTGCGTCAGCAGCTTTTACAGATAGTAGAGCGCGTCTGCCGGCAGCAGTCGGATCGGGAAGGACCGTCGGATGCGCTTATCCAGCGGATTGAGGACTATATTCAGAAAAACTACACGGACTTCAATCTCAACATTAGTACCATTGCCGACGCTATGCAGCTTACCCCTTCCTATCTGTCCAGAACCTTCCGAGCCAGGACCGGAGAAGGACTGCTCGATCGGCTGAATGCCATTCGAATTTCCCATGCCAAGGAGATTATGCGCGCACAGAACATTCCGCAGGAGCAGTTGTGCAGTATGGTCGGCTATGCCAACGTACGTACCTTCCGCCGCGCATTTTTCCGGGTAGAAGGGGTCACGCCGGGAAAATATTTTCCCGGTTAAGGCGATCACCTTGAAAAGTCCGGGGAACCAAGTTCCTGGGAAGCGTCAACCGTAGCTGCTGAGCCTTGTTCGATTTGTTCCTCCATGATCCCTTTGGAGTTGCGGCGCAGATCTGAAAAGAACCGAAGGCTCCTTCCCCAAAGAGGGTTTCCCCCGTAGTAGCCGCTTAACGTGCCGATAAATCGGCCTGTGAAGCGTTCTTTCGGCGGCATACGCCCGCCTACAGAACATTTAATTGCTTTTGGATAGTTAAGGGCGCGTTGCAAAAATTTTATTTTGCAACGCGCCCTTTCTCTGCGGGGCGGAGGCTTTTGCAGTCGGGTTCTTTTTAGTAAAAAATCAGGCGAACGGCCAAGGCGCTGACCGTAAGGCCCACGAGGTCGGCGATGAGGCCTGCAACCGCCGTGTGGCGCGTCTCCTTTACGGAGGTTGCGCCATAATAGATGGCAATTGTGTAGAAGGTTGTTTCCGCCGATCCCATCATCACGCTGGCAATACGGCCTTCCATCGAATCGGGGCCCAGCTTTTCCAGAAGGTTTTGGAAAATGGCCATTGATCCGCTCCCGGAGATGGGCTGGAGGATAGCCAAGGGGATCACCTCTTTGGGTAGCCGCAATAGGCCCGCGAGAGGAGAGAGCGCGCTGGTCAGCACATCCAGCGCGCCTGAAGCGGAGAACATGCTGATAGCGGTCAGCAGCCCCACTAAGGTGGGCAAAATGCGGAAGCTGACCCCGATGCCCTCTTTAGCCCCTTCAATAAAGGTATCAAAAACCGGCACGCCTTTGATGAGTCCATGCAATAGGATAGCGCAAAGAACGGCTGGAATGGTCAGATCGGAAATCAGTGTCAATAGCTTCACGCCGCAGTCCCCCTTTCTTTCGTTATACTGTATGAATGAGAGCGCCGCGCTTATGAGCGGGCGTTTGGAAAAGGTTTTTGCGGCGAAGAGAATATCGTAATTGACAGGGAAGGTATCCAGGTGCTATAGTTGTAAAAATCAGAAAAGAGGGATGTGCATATGGAGAAGTACGGCCTGCAACTTTTTGAGCGGCAGGAGGACGTAGTAGACCTCCGGCTATTGGAGGAGGATGCCGTTACCTTTACCGTCTTACGATCGATTGTAAACACCCGGAGCGAGAAAGTGTTTACCGACGGGCGGGAGGCCATCATCTGCCATTCCGGCAGCCCCTGGCCGGTTTGGATATGGTGCGGGCCTTCTGCGTGCGAAGCAACCTTTCAAAAAGTGGCGGACTGCTTGAGGAGCGAATTTCCGACGGAAAGAGGCTACCGCTACAACCTGCGTCCCGAACTACTGGAAAAGTTGAAAGAGATCGATCCCGCCTTTCAAAATCTGCGGGTGGAGATGCGCCTGCGCTCCTTCCAATGCCGCCGCCTTTTGACCATCGAAAAACCCTGCGATGGCGGCCTGCGGCCAGCTACAGAGAAGGATATCCCGCTTGCCGCCCGGTGGAAGCAGGATTTCAGCCGGGAGGCGGAACGGCAGGAGCTGCCGCTGGAGATCTGTGAGAAGAGAGTCCGCGAACAGATAGAGGCGCATGAGCTCCATTTTTGGGAAAACGGGCGGCGGGAGCCGGTGGCTATGGCGACTCGCGGGGATGAGGGGGAGATCGGCAAGGTGGCTTTGGTCTATACGCGGCCGGAGGCAAGGAGGCAAGGCTATGCGCTGCATCTGGTCCATCGGATAACGGAGAGCATCCTCTCGGACGGGAAGCGGCCGGTTTTATACACCGATGCAGACTATCCGGCTTCCAATGCCTGCTACCGGAAAATCGGCTATCGGGAGGTGGGAAGTCTCTATACCGTCTGCGGGGCGGGAGAGGAGCCGTAAAGCAGCGGGAAAAACCGAGGTCGGCCGCCGGATGGGGAAGGAGCCATAGGGATACCGGGCGCTGTGAAGTACGCCGCCATTTTGTGTTATAAAGGAGAGGTCGCATGCAGTTTGATATTCTTTTGTTGGATGCGGACGGGACGTTGTTTGATTTCCATGCAGCGCAGCGGCAGGCGCTGGAGCGCGCCTTCTCTCGGTATGCGCTGCCCTTCTCGGAGGAGACGCTCCTGCTTTATGACGCGCTCAACGAGGGCCTTTGGCGTAAGCTGGAGCGCGGGGAGATAACGCGCGAGGAGCTGTTTGACAGCCGCTTCCGGCTGCTTTTTGAAGAGCTGGGCCGTTCGGTGGACACCGTCCGTTTTAATGCGGACTACTTGGATGCGCTGGCTGGCGGCGTGTTCCTGCTACCGGGCGCTTTGGAGCTCTGCCGCCGGCTTCATGAACGCTGCCGGCTCTATCTGGCGACAAACGCTGTGGAGCATGTACAGAAAAGGCGGCTGCGCGCGAGCGAACTCGCCCCATATATCGACAATATCTTTACTTCGGAAGAAATGGGCTATGAAAAGCCGGATCCCCGCTATTTTGACGGGCTGTTCCGCCGCCTTGGCAATCCGGACCGGCGGCGCGTTCTCATGCTGGGGGACTCGCTTACCTCCGATATGCTCGGCGCTGTCCGAGCGGGGATTGCCTGCTGCTGGTACTGCCCGGACGCCGGTAAGACTCCGGGCGGGATCCCGATCGATTACCGCATTGAACGGCTGGAGGATTTTATCCCCATTGTTTTGGAAAGCGGGATGGGAAAACGATAGCTTCTTGGTCTATAGAAACCGTAGAAACTGGGAAGCGCTTGCGGGGCGAAGAGGATGTCCCGCAAGCGCTTTTTGCTGATTTCCAGCCGGCAGGCCCTTAGATAGAGGCGAACTGGCTTTGATACATCTCATAGTAGACCCCATGTTTTTCCAACAGCTCGGCGTGGGTTCCTTGCTCGATGAGCCGGCCGTTTTGAATCACCAAAATCCGGTCGGCGCTCAGGATGGTGGAGAGCCGGTGGGCGATGATGAACGAGGTTTTGCCCTCCATCACCCGGTCCATCACCTCCTTTACGCGCTGCTCAGTCCGGGTATCGACCGATGAGGTGGCTTCGTCAAAGATGAAAAGCTGCGGCCGCACCATCAGCGCGCGCGCAATGGTCAGCAGTTGGCGCTGCCCTTGGGAGAGCTTGTCGCTGTCGCCGTTCAGCGGCGTTTCATAGCCCAGAGGAAGGGAAGCGATGTAGCCGTCCATCTCTACCTCGCGCGCCGCCTGGCGGATACGGCCGGAATCGCCGGAGTGCGCGGCGTAGTCGATGTTTTCCGCAATGCTCATTTCAAAGACAAAGTTTTCCTGGAGCACCAGCGCGAAGCTGCGCCGGAGATAGCGTAGCGGCATCTCCCGGATGTCGGCGCCGTCGATGCGGATGGAACCGCTGTCGTAGTCATAGAAGCGTAAGAGAAGGTTCATCAGCGTTGTTTTTCCGGATCCGGTTTCTCCCACAATGGCGATCTTTTCACCCGGCTCGGCGCGGAAAGAGATGTGCTCCAGAGTAGGCGTGCCGGGCGTGTAGCTGAAGGAAACATCGTTAAACTCCACCCTCCCGGCCAGCCGGTCCGGGGTTTTCTGTCCGAGATCCACCTCTTCCGGTTGGGAAAGGAGATAGTTGATCCGATCGCAGGAGGAGAGGGCCGATTGGAAGGTGCCATACAGATTGGCAATTTCGGTGATGGGGGAGGTGAACTTCTTGGAATAGATGATGAAGCTCGAAATACTGCCGATGCTGATACTCCCTTTCAGAAAGAGGAGGCAGCCCGCGATCGAGATGAGCAGGAACGAGAGGTTGTTAATCGCGTTCATCGAGGGCATCATCTGGCTGGAGGAGAACTCCGCCTCCTGTCCGGCCTTTTCATAGGCGGCGCTGAGCCCCTCATAGGTTTCGAGGTTATATCCCTCCAGGCCGAAGAGCTTGACGGTTTTTTGAGCGGTGATCATCTCCTCAGCGTGTGCGGACAGGAGCGCGAAGGCGATCTTTTTCTGCCGGAACAGGCGGCGGGAGCGGCGGCTGATGATCCGGGCGGTCAGGACAATTAACGGAATGATCAGCAGGAAGATACAGGAGAGCGGCGGGCTGAGCCGCACCATCATCACGAGCGCGCCTGAGATGGTGACAACGCCGGTCAGCGTGGTGATGATATCGGAGGTGATCGTCTCGCTGATCTGGTCGATATCCATCGAGATACGGCTGATGAGGTCGCCCTTGGTGTTCGATTCCAAAAAGGAGAGCGGCAGGTGCAGCAGCCGCCCAAAAACCGTCTGCCGCAGCTCGAAGATGATCCGCTGGGTGACGCGGGTCATCAGCGTGTTGCGCGCCACCTCCAGCAGCCACCCGGCCAGCGAGAGGCCGAGGATGATTCCGCCAAGGCGGTAGATAGCGGGAAAATCTACCTGCCCCGCCCCCAGACCGATAGCGTCCACCACCCGGCCGGTAAAGGTCGGGATGCACAGGAGGATGAGGTTGGAAAGGATGACTAGGGCAATGATTAAGAGCAGCCTCCCTTTATAGGCGAGAATATAGGGGAGCATGAGCTTCCAGAGCGCGCGGATGCCCCCGCGCGGCGCATTCAGCTCGGAAGCGCCGGGACCGCCCCGTTTAAATTCACGCATGGTACTTTTCAACGCTTACCACCTCCGTTTGAGAGTGATAGATGTCCTGATAAACGGCGCAGTTTTCCAACAATTCTTCGTGCGTCCCCAGTCCGGCAACCCGTCCGTGGTCCAGTACGAGAATCTTGTCCGCCTTCTCAATAGCGCTGAGCCGCTGGGTAATCATCAGGATGGTTTTTTGATGCTGAAGGCCGCGCAGCTCCTTCTGCAAATGAAGGTTGGTCTTGTAGTCCAGCGCGCTGCTCACATCGTCGAACACCAGGATACCGGCGTTGCTGTAAAAGACGCGCGCAACGTTCAGCCGTTGCCGCTGCCCGCCGGAGAGGTTGCTCCCGGCTTGGTGGATTTCGGTATCCAGCCCCTTTTCCAGCGAACCGATAAAGCCCTGTAGCTGCGCCTGCCGGACGGCCCTTTGCAGCCGGACGTTCTCCTCCTCTTCATCCAGCAGGATGTTTTTGCGCACGCTGGCGGTGAAGATGCTGTATTGCTGTTGGGCGACGCTGAGAGAACGGCGCAGCTCGCCCGGCTGGTAGTTGACCACATCCTTCCCGTCGATGAGGATCCGTCCCTCCTGCGGCTGGTAGAGCCCGGCGAGCAGGTGAACGAGGGTGGATTTGCCGGATCCGGTTTCACCGACGATGCCCAGCGTGGTCCCGCGCTCGACGGTAAACGAAATTCCCTTCAAAGTAGGAGAGCGGCTTCCCGCATAGGTAAACGAGACGTTTTCAAAGGTGATGGCGGGCGAAGCAGGGGAGGTTTCAGCCCCCTCCTTCCGCTTTTCGGGCGGATGGGGCCGGGTGTCGAAGAGCTCATTGATTCGTCCGGCGCTTGCGCTTGCGCGGGAGAAGTTGATAAACAGGCGGGGAACGCCGTTCATCGAATGTACCACCATGTTCAGATAGCTGACGATAGCGATAAGCTGGCCAAGCTCCATATGGCCGCCATGGATCCGGACGCCGGCCACCAGCAGCAGGGCGCACAGGCCCAGGTTGGAGAACAGCGTGATGGAAGGGGAGAGGATGGCGGAGATGGTTCCGGCATGCACCTCGTTATCCCGCACAATGGCCGATTGTTCGCTGAAGCGTTCCTTCTCGCGGGCAATCTGGTCGAAGGCTTTGATGGTTTTAATGCCCGAAACGCTTTCACGCACAATGTTCGAGGAGAGATCCAATCCTTCCTGTACCCGCCGGTAGAGGCGGTGGGTCAGCCGGTAGATAAAACTGCTGGAAAGGAGGATGACCAGCATCATCGCGGCCAGCGTCAGCGTTAGATAGGGATCAATGGCAATGCACATGAGAATGCCGCCCGCCCCCAGCAGCAGGGTGCGCACCAGCATGCGCATAAACTTGGAAACGAAGTTCATGATCTGCTCGATGTCGTAGGTTACGCGGGTGGTCAGCGTAGCGGTGGAGTAGCGCTCCACATCTTCGAGCGAGAGGGTTTGCAGGTGGCGGTAGAGCCGGTCTCGGATACGCTGGCCAATCCGCTGGGAGGTATGGGTGGCCAGATAGTGCGCCCACAGAGTTGAAGCGAGGCTGAGTAAGGTAATCGCCGCCATTTGCCAGCAGCTTGTGCGGATAAGCGACCAGTCGCCGTTCACAACCCCCTCGTCCACCATCCGGGAGAGGATGAGCGGCAGCGCGATATCGGCGACGGATCCTGCCCCCTTCAGAAACATCCCCAAGAGGATCCATTTCATGAACGGAGCAAAAAACGGATAGAGCTTTTTCATAGGTTTCTCCCTCCTTCATCTAAGGTAGACATGCCGGCCTTCAGCGAGCAGGAAAAGCTGCGGATAGGCGGCTCCCTCCCGTGTAGCGCCGCCAGCAGGCATTCACAGGCGTAGACCCCCATCTCGCCTAAAGGAAACTCCAGGTGGGTAACGCTGGGATAGAGGGCGTCAAAATAGCGCGAATCATAGAGCGAAATCAGCTTGACGGTTTGGGGAAGCTGGAAACAGCGGCGCAATATCCGCCCTTCGGTGGCCATCGAGAGACGCGGCAGCGGGGTGAACACCAGCTGGGGCTGAAGGCGTTCGAGCGCGGCGTCTATCGCTTCAAAGAGCGCTTCCTCCTCCATGCCGCGGGCGAACACCTCTTCGGTCAGCCCGGCGCAGGGATAGTCCTGCTGGAAATATTCCCGCAGCAGCTCGATTTTCCGCGTGACGGCGGGATTCTGCGTGGTGGCTCCGAAGCTGAAATAGGCGTTGCGCACAAAGCCGTGCTGCCTGCAATAGTGAACGCATTGCTGAATGACGGCGCGCAGCCCCGTGTGCAGCCGGATGCCGCAGCCGGAAATCCCCGCCTCATTGATGACAAGGTGGGGCAGCCCATATTTTCCAAGCAGCTCTTCGGCCGCCAGATCCAGGGTGGTGTAGAGAAACAGCAGCCCATCAATGCGGCGGGAGAGGTAATAAGAGATATATTGCGCTCTATCGCTCGGCTCGTCGTCCGGCAGGAGGGTGATGCTGTAGCCATTTTGATAGAGCGCCTGCTTAATCCCCTTGAGCGCTTTATTGAAGGAGAGCGACATCGAATCCTGTCCCACCACAACGCCGATGGACATGGCTTTCGACATACGCATGCTACGCGCATTGACGTTGGGGTAATAGTTCAGCTCGCGGGCGGCGGCCAGGATCTTTTCGCGCGTGGCGCTGCTGATGCTCTTATCCGGCCGGTCGTTGAGCACGTAAGAAACGGTAGCCTGCGAAACGCCGCAGGCCTTGGCAATATCGGCGGCAGTCACTTTGCCCATTCGGACACCTCCGGTTAAGTTATACGTTTAACCTTGAGATAGTATAGCGTATCCTGGAGAGAAATGCAAGAGGGGAAAGGAAGAAATCTGCGGGATTGGGAGGAAGAAAATCCGGCTCCTGCAAGGCCGGCTTTCGAGGCATGCCCGCGGCATCCGGCCGGAAGGGCAGGGAAACCGGCGCTTCTTCCGCGCATATTTATTTGAGAAAAGAGGATTCGGTTGGTTTCCTCCGGCGGACATGTTACCCTTTTGTTGAAAAGGAAATTTGGAGGAAACCGCGATGAAACAAGTCACCTGGAAGCTGCGCTGCCTCTCCCTGCCGGCGGTGGAGCGATACTGCAAAAGGTGTGGAACCCGGACGGTGTTTACCTGTTCCGGTCAGTTCCGGGTAAACGCGCAGAAGAAATTGTTGGATATCTGGCTCATCTATCAATGCGCCCGCTGCGGCACCACCTGGAACGCGGAGATTCTTTCCCGCGTCTCCTCCAGGACGCTGGCCGCCGGGCAGTTGGAGGATTTTTGCTGCAATTCCTCCGTGTTGGCCTGGCGCTACGCCGCCGATTGGAAACTCCTGCGCCGGCTGGGCGCGGAACCTTTCCTGCCGGAGTATGTCGTTGAGGGGGAAGATTTCCGGCCCGATGAAGAGGTGGAACTGGAAATTAAAACGGATGTTCCGCTTCCGGTCAGGGTCTCCGCCCTCCTTCGAAACAAGCTGGGGCTGCCGCAAAAGGCGTTTTTAGAGCTCGCCGCCCTGGATAGGGTAGTCAGCATTCCCCGGCAGGATCTGAAAAAATGCAGGCTTGGCGGCGGTATCCGGATTCTTTTCCAAACGGAACCCGGGGATCCTGCGGTTATCGAATGAACGAGAGAGAGCGGCCCGCAAAACAGTTGATACGTTGCGGGCCGCTCCCTTCAGCGGTTTTCTTCTTTTTTAAACCGGCCTACAATCCGCTGGATGCTCTTGAGGGACAGGAAATATTTTTCCGCTAGCTTCTCCACCGGCATCCCAGCCAGATAGTCGGTATAAATTTGTACGTTTCTGTCCCGAAGCTCCCGGCGGATGGAGGTTGCGGTTCCCCATTCCTTTTTCCGGCTGGAAATCCGGGGGATATAGAGGGTTTCCCCATCGATATATTTTTGAACCTTTTCCAGCAGCTCCGGAGGCAGAATGTGCGTTGCTTTTTTATAGCTCATGTTGCGCTCCTCAACAAGATTTTTGAAATAAGCAGCAGCAAAGCTATTTTCGCAACACCGGTTTTATACAGCATCGTTGCGAAAGCCTTGCTTACGCAACGGATGTGATGGGAACCAGCATAAGCCTACCCCCTTTTATGTGCGTTGTTCTCTTCTTCATTTTATCACAAAGGCATGTCCGGACAAAACCTCATGCTTGTTTGAGAAAAGAAAATGCGCCCCCCAACGGCGGGCGCGTTCCTTTTTTATGTCTCCTGTCCGGCAGATTCCGGGCGGTTCTCCCAAAGAGCGGGGAAATCAAACGCATCGCCGCAGCCCGCCTTGCGCGCGGATTTGAAGGCGGCACCGTCCCGCTTTCGAATGGCGGCCGGGCATATCCCTTCGTTGGTACAGAGCTGCAAGGTTATCTTACCTGTTTCCTTGTAGGGGTGGCGCAGGATTCGGGCGGAAACCGGCTGGGCCGGTTCCCTCACCAGCGCCAGATAAGAGAATTTTTCATCCTCAAAGGGCGCTTCGCCCCCCTTGAACTGCTTGTGCAGCCGGCTGCGCGCCACCCGGCAGGTGAAATGGCACCAATCCCCTTCGGGAAGGGGGCAGGATCGCGCGTGGGGACAAGGGGCGGCGACAAAAGCGCCCTGCCCGGTCAACTGTTCGCGGGCGCGCCGGAGAATGGAGAAACCGGCGGGCGTCCCCGGTTCCACCAGGAGAAGCATCTCCCCGGCGGCATCCCAGAGATTTTTCAATGCCTGGGGGAGCTCGGTCTCCGAAAGCTCGTTGAGCATATAAGAGGAAACGACCAGCCCGGCCCTAAGCGGCAGGCCGTCCCGTATGTCGCCTCTCCTCCATTCGGCGCAGGGAAGAGAGGCGCTCTCTAACAGCGAACGGCCCAGACGGATCATCTCCTCCTCGCGCTCCAGCAGAACAGCCTTTTGCAGCGGAAGGAGGGCGGCCGCCGCGAGAGAGGCTGCGCCGGTACCTGCGCCGGCATCCAACAGGCTTGCGGGACGGCAGCGGACGCAGGCGAGCGACCAGCGCAGGGCGGAATAAACCGCGCCGAAGGTGGCGGGCATGCGGGTAACGGCATAGGCGGCCACTTCAGCGCCGGTGACGGCCAGCCGTTTCCCGCCCCCGCCTTCCGAGCGGTAACGCAGGCTGAGCTGCCGGGCGGCTTGGGCGCAGGCGGGCGTTCCATACCGCTGGACCTGCGCCTCCAGCGTCAGACGGATGGTTTCCGGAAATTCCATCGTTCTCTATCCTTTCTGCGGCCGGGCGGTTATTGAATCCGAATCTGCTTCCATTTCCCGGAGTTGTAGCGCAGCAGGACTAGGAAGGAGCGCAGCAGCTGATCGGCTACCAGCGCGATCCATGCGCCCCAAAGCCCCCAATGAAAGACGTTTACCGTCAAAAGGGCCAGCCCCGGCCGGACGATCAGCGTCGTGAGAAAGATGATGACGGCCGTCGCACGCGTATCCCCTGCGCCGCGCAGCGCGCCGGCCAGGATGAACTGCGAGGACTGGAACGGCTGAATGAGCGCGACCAGCATCAGTATCTGCGCCCCGGTGGAAATAACGGCGGCCTCATCGCTGTAGAGGGCGACGATGGGCTTGCCGAAAAGGAAGAAAACCAGTCCGAGAAGGATGGAAATCACCATACCGATGCGGCGGGTGCGGCGGGAGTAGGCCTGCGCCATATCCGGCCGCTTTTTGCCTAAGCTCTGGCCCACCAGCGAGGTGGCGGAAACGGCGAACGCCTGTCCGTTCATGAAGGAAAGCGCCTGGATGTTCATGCAGACCTGATGGGTGGCAAAGGCGACCGTTCCCAGCGATGCGACCGTTTTGGCATAGATGATCATTCCTGTCCGCATGACAAGCTGTTCTACCATGGCGGGCGCGCCAATGTTCCAGATATTTAAGAGATGTTCCTTATTGGGCCGCCAGTTGTCGTGCAGCCGCAGGTGGAGATAGCTCTTGCCGGAGCAGACGGCGCCCATTGCCAACAGGAAGGCGACAAGTTGGCCGAGGACGGTCGCCAGCGAAGCGCCCGCAACCTCCAAACGCGGAAAGCCAAAGTGGCCGTAGATCAATAAGTAGTTAAAGATGACGTTTACCACGTTGGCCGTTAAATTGTAGACCATGGCCGTCCGTGAGTTGCCGACGCCGCGCAGCGTCGCCGTAATGGTCGAGGTCAGCGCCAGGAAAACAAAACCGGCGGTTTGGATCTGTAGATAAACGGTGCCTCCGGCCAGCGATTGGGCGTCTGCCGCGCCCATAAAGCGCACCATCGGTTCGCAGGCGAAAAACCCCGCTATCGAGGTGATGATCGATACGGCCAGCGTGAGCAGGAAGGCTTGCCGGAGGACGGCGTTCGCTTTCTCCGGCTCTCCGGCTCCCTTGTAACGGGCGACCATCGCCGTAGCGCCGACATTCATCGCCATGATCATCGTCATGAACAAGAACTTGGGCTGGGTGGTCAGCCCGACTGCCGAGAGAGCCCAAGGGCCGAGCTGGCCCACCATCATCAGATCGACCATCGAGGCGAGCTGGGTAAGGGTCAGCTCCACCATCGAAGGCCAAGCGATCCGCACCACATCCTGATAGAGCATCTTGGAATTTACTTCGGGAGGGAGATAGTTGCTGACCCTCTCTTGGCTGCCGTAGCTGCCGGCCTGCCCATCCCCCATCTCCACCAAATCCAGAGCCATGCGTGGGGCGGAAGCCGGATGGGGCTGTTCCAATGTTTTTTCCTCTTTTCTCATCGGTTTCTTGCGCCGGGCCGGACGGACAGCCCGGACGGTTTCACTCCCTTTTCACAGATTCTTTACAAACGATCCATGCTCTTCTTTTAAATTATAGTACTTTTTTTGATTTCTGTCTATGTTTATTCGTATAACTTCTTTGATTCGTCTTTTGGGAGCGGAGAAACCAGCGCTGGGATAGCCGGGCTTTAAAGAAAGATTAGAGATGGGTATGCTACGATAAGGAGCGAAAAACAGAAGATGGAGGAAAATCGAAATGGCGTTTCAAAAAAGGCTGGCGGCTCTCCTGCTGGCAGGCGTCCTCCTTCTGTCCGGCTGTTCGCCGCAGCCGGGCGGGCGGATGGATCCGGGCGGATCCCCCTCCGCCTCCACGGCGGGGGAGGCTCCGGCGATGGGCCGGTATATCGAGGAGGAATGCGCCTTACCAGAGGGCCTTCCCATTCAGGCGCTGCATGAAACGGAGGCCGGGGAGCTGGAATGCTTTGTGAGCCCGCAATCTGCGGCGGAGGGCTGGGGTGTTTACCGCTCCTCCGATCAGGGAAAAAGCTGGAGAAAGCAGGAGATCCCTGCGCTGCAAGCGGCCGGAGAGGAGGCGTGGAGGGTAACGGACGCGCAGTTCGGAAGCGGCGGCCTATACCTTCTCTACTACCGGCCGGATCTCGAATTGGAGGCACGCCGGGCCGAGAAGGAACGGCGGGGGGAAAGGGTGGATTTTGCCGCCGATTATCCGCAAAACCGCCTGGCGGTTTTCCCGGCGGGCGGCGGAATGACGCAGGTAGACCTGGCCTTTGAGGATGCGGACGGCATGGCGGGCAGCGAGCTTATGCTTGAAATTTCAGAAACTGGAGATATTCTTTGCGCAAGCTACTGCACCCTTTACCAGTTCGACTCCCAGACCGGCGAGGTTCTGCACCGTTTTGAAACGGAGAACCAGATTTTCAGTTTTGCGGCGCAGGGACGTCTGGCTTGCGTAATGGCCTATGATGCGCGCGAAATCCGGTGCTTTAACCTGGAAACGGGGGAAGAGGAGGAGGGCGTTGCGCCGGGGCAGGGGATCGAAAGCGGGGATATTCTGCTGGCCTCCTCCCGGTCGCCGGATGTGTTGCTGCTCAGCGAGAAAACCGGGCTTTACCGCCATGTGCTGGGCGGGAGCGTTTGGGAACGGCTGGTGGATGGAGAACTGACCTCGTTAAACCTTCCCTCGCTGCGGGGGCGGCTTTTGCTGGAGGCGGCGGATGGATCCTACTACCTGCTGAGCGCCCGGCGGATGGACGGGGGCGGCTCGCAGACCCTTTACCGCTACGCCTATTCGCCCGGCGTTCCCACCGTTCCGCAGGGGGAGCTAAACGTTTACTCCCTCTCGGATAACGATACCGTCCGGCAGGCGATGGGGGAATGGCAGCGCCGGAACCCGGATATGCGCGTCGTTTATCAGCTTGGAATGGACGGCTCGGACGCCGTTACCCGTTCGGATGCGCTGCGCGCCTTGAACACCGCTCTTTTAGCGGGCAAGGGCCCGGACCTGCTGATTCTGGACGGCCTCCCCTACCGCTCCTATGTGGAGAAGGGGGTCCTGCTTGATTTGCAGCCGTTTTTGGAGCCGAAGCTGCAACAGGGGGAGCTGCTGGAGAATGTAGCGCGTACCTATTGGCAGGAGGGGACGCTTTTCGCCGTTCCTGCGCGGTTCGGCGTCCCGCAGCTTTGGATCAGCGAGGAGGGCGGGAAAGAATCCGAAACGCTGGAGAGCTTTTCCAGGTGGGCTGCCCGCCAGCAGACAGGGGAAAATGAGCGGCTGCTGATAGACACCACTCCAGAGGGGCTCATCAAAACCTTCTATATTGCCTGTCTCCCCGCCTGGCGGGAGGCGGACGGGCGCTTAAAGGCGGAACCGCTGGCCGCCTTTTTAGAGGCTGTCGGGCGGATTGCCAGCGCCGCAGAGCAGGAATCGGCCTCGCTGCCGGAGGATTTGGGATCGCCCATCTCGCTGTTGGGGATTTCATTCGCCACTGGGAGTCTTTTCGCCCTCCCCGGCGTTTCCCAAGGCTTTTCGGACGCAGAGGGGCCGTTTGCAGGCATTGGGACGATGCGGGACGGGGTCTGCCTGCCGATGCCCGGCCAGGCCGAGGGAGTATACGTTCCGCAGACGGTGCTGGGGATAAACGCCCGTTCCGACCGGCAGGAGCAGGCGCTGGAGCTCATCGATATCATCCTTTCGGAGCCCGTTCAAAGCCTGGAGTTTGAAGACGGCTATGCGGTGAACGCGGCGGCCTTCGAGCAGGGCTGGCATGACCCATATAAAGAAAACCCGAACCGGTTCCACGTCGTTTTTTCCAGCCGGAACCCGGAAACCGGAGAGGAGTATAGCTTGGATGTCGCTTGGCCGGACGAAACGTTCATGCAGCAGATGGCCGCCGGGATCCGGGAGCTCCATACCCCCTCAGAAGAGGATCCGGTGCTTTTGGAGATGCTTTTGGAGGAAACGAAGGGCTTCTTTGAAGGGAACAAGACCGTAGAAGAGGCGGTTTCTGCAGTCATCAAACGGGCGGAAACCTATTTGGCCGAATAGTTTTCAAGAAATCTTAAAGATTTGCCTGCTAATATAAAATCCGCTTCGCGGACAGAGAAAGATGGTTGATAAAGATGAACAGACCGCTGCAAAAACTGGGCGCGCTTTTGGCAGGCGCTTGCCTGCTGTTTAGCGCATGCGCAGAGGGCGGCGTCCAGCCGGACGCTTCCTCATCGGGAAACGAACCGGCAAAGGGACGCTATGTGGAGGAGGTTTATTCCTGGCCGGAGGGGGTAAACCTTGCGGCGAGCATCCAAGCGCGGGCGGATGGAACGCTCGAAATCGTCGGCAGTCCGTCGGAGGGGACGGTGAGCGGCCCCTGGGAAATCCACGTTTCTGCTGACGGCGGCCGGAGCTGGACGAAGAAGGATACGCCCTGGCTTTCCGCTTTTGACGCCGCCGCCCTCGACGGCGTGAGCTATGACGGGGAAGGCAACCTTTATCTGTTGAGCGTTACCTATCCCCCCGAATTTGAGGAGATGCTGCTGAAGGCGATGGAGACGGGGGAGATCCCCGCTCCGGAGGAGTATCCCCCATATCTGCTGCACCGGATCACCCCGGAGGGGCAGGTCGAGGAGCTACCGATGGAATGGAGCGTTTCGGAGGATGGCCGCGTCAATGTCTATGGTTTTCTCTGTGCGGGTGAAAATCAGGTGGTGGTAAACCATTTTGATCGCTATGTCCTCTACGATCTGACCACCGGCCAGCCGGTCCATACCTTTTTAACGGCCGGCAGCGACCCGGTCGTTTATGGGGATACTCTGGCCGTGGCCGGGGATACGGGAATCGAGCAGTACGATCTGAAAACCGGGGAGACTTTGGAGGTCATCCCCTTTGACGAGGCGGCCGGCGGTTCGGCCAGCCTGGCGGTAAGCGGCGATCAAAAAGCGCTCTACCGCTGCAACGGGCGCGGCGTTTACCGCTATGTGCTGGGCGGGAGCGTTTGGGAACGGCTGATCGATGGGGAGCTGACCTCGCTGAACATGCCTTCGGTCTATATCGGCTCGCTTATCCCGAAGGAAGACGGGGATTTTCTGGTGCTCACTTCGGATGAAGGCGCCTATGTCCCGCTGAATTTTTCATTTGACGCGTCGGCGCCCCTAGCGCCTACGCGTGAGCTGAACGTTTACTCGCTCTATGAGAACAACACCGTCCGGCAGGCCATTGGCCTGATGCAGCGCGCCTATCCGGATGTCTATGTCCGCTATACGGTAGCGGTCGACGAGCAGAGCGCCGTTCAGGTCTCGGACGCTATCCGCGCCCTCAACACCGAGCTGCTTGCCGGTAAGGGGCCGGATGTGCTGCTGCTCGACGGGCTCCCCATCGATTCCTATGTGGAAAAGGGCATCCTGGCCGATCTCTCGCAGACGGTGGGCGAGGCGCAGGGAGATCTGCTGGCAAACATCACCGAAACCTACCGGAAGGACGGCGCGCTCTATGCCGTCCCCACCCGCTTCCTGGTCCCGGAAATGTGGGGGAGCGAGGACTTTATCGCGAAGGCGGCGGATCTTGAGAGTATGGCGGATTGGGTAGAGGCCGCCCATGCGGAGAACCCCGGCCAGCGCCAGCTCTACCGGATGCAGCCCGCAGAACTGATTGAGGATTTCTATTATACCTGCGCGCCTGCCTGGCGGGCGGAGGATGGGAGCATCCGTCCCGAAGAGTTTACCGCTTTTCTGACCGACATCAAGCGGCTGGCGGATGCGGTTTCCGAGCCCGATCTCAGCGTCCTCGGCGAGTGGGGGGAGTATATGAATTTCGAGCTTCCCTTTGGTTTTTTAGGCGGCGGCGGTGGGAGCATCTATTGGGCCAACGGCCTGGTCAACGCCGTTTACGGCCTGTCGGGCTCTATGATGGACTACTGCGGGCCGGATGCGGCTGCCGGGTATTTGGGCGGCGGCGGGTTTGCCCTCATGGCCGGGCAGGCGAAAGGGGTCTATGTACCCTCCGGGATACTGGGGTTAAACAGCCATGCGGCGCAGCCGGAGGAGGGGGCGGAGTTTATCCGCACCGCGTTAAGCCAGGCGGTACAGCGGCACGATTTTGAAGACGGCTATCCGGTTCATCAGGGCGCGTTGGCCGAGAATGCGAAAAACCCCTATGTGGAAGGGGACGATGGAATGCAGGCCCCCGTTTTTGAGGACGGGGAGATGAAGGTGCTGTTTATCCTCTGGCCGGAGGAGAGCTTTATGGAGGGCATTTTACAGCTTCTGCCTACTTTGGATACACCCTGCACGATGGATCCGGTGCTCTTAGAGATGATAGTGGAGGAGACCCGCGATTATTTCACCGGAAGCATTTCGGTGGAGCAGGCCGTTTCCGCGGTCGTGGAGCGCGCGCAAGCCTACCTGGCCGAGTAAATAGGCGGCCCGTGGCAGACGTCTGGGAGGGACGGCCGGCCTCAAAAATGAAAAAAATTCGGAGGATTCTTTATGTCGGGAAAATTATTTTGCCGCCGGTTGTTGGCGGGGCTGTGTTCGGCGCTGCTGCT
Source organism: Provencibacterium sp. (assembly GCA_022793895.1). GTDB lineage: Bacteria > Bacillota > Clostridia > Oscillospirales > Ruminococcaceae > Harryflintia. The sequence continues at coordinate 74,276 of JAAWDS010000053.1, forward strand.
TTTAGGGAGCGGCTGCGCGGCTCAGCAGGGAGGAAAGCCGGAAGCGGAAAAAGGGAGCGCCGCTCCCTCCTCGTCGGGTAGCGTTGCGATGGGCCGCTATGTGGAAGAGGCATATACGCTGCCGAAGGAGGCGAGCATTCTGGCGGACGGGATAGACAGCATGCCGGATGGCCGCCTGAGCTTTATCAGCTGTTCGCATGAACTCGAACACCTGGGCCCCTGGTCGCTCTTCTATTCGGCGGACGGCGGGAAGAGCTGGGAGAAGCAGGAGGCCCCTTGGCTGGAGAGCTATGAGAACGCGGTTATCCAGTTGACGGCCTACGGCCCGGACGGCAGCCTTTACTTTGTCACCCAGGAATACACCGAGGAATTTCAGGAGAAGCTGAACGCCGCGATGGAGACGGGCGTTCAGCCCGCGCCGGAGGAGTACCCGCCCTACCGGCTGCACAAGGTGACGCCTTCCGGCGTCCTCACCGATCTCCCGGTTGCCTGGCAGCCGGAGGACGACGGCTACACGACCCTGCTTGCGCTGCATGTGGCGGGGAACGGCGACATCGTCGCGCAGCACCAGGCCGCCGCCGTTCAGTATGACGGAGCGACGGGCGAGCCGAAGCATACCTTCTTGACTGGCTTTGCCAACTATAACTCCTCCAGCTTCCTTTATGATGAGGTGTATGCTTTCGTCTCCGGAAACAGCGTTCAGCAGTTCGATCTCTCGAATGGGGAAACGCTCGATCCCATTTCCTTGGAGGAGGGGGACGGGAGCGCCCTCTTTATCCCCAGCCGGGACGGAAAGGCGCTCTACCGCTGCGACGGGCGCGGCATCTACCGGCTGGTGAAGGGCGGCAGCCTCTGGGAGCGGCTGCTGGATGGGGAGCTGACCTCGCTGGTCCTTCCTTCGGTACGGCTGCAAAGCCTTTTGGAGAAGGAGGATGGTTTCCTGGTCCTGGCCCGCAGCGACGGGGAAAACCTCCCGCTCTCCTACCGGTTTGATGAAACCGTCCCGACCGTTCCGGAGGATGAGATGGTGATCTATTCGCTCTATGAGAACCGCACCGTCCGCCAGGCGGCCGGTTTGATGCAGCGCGCCCACCCGGAGCTGCGGGTGCGCTACCAGGTGGCGTTAGAAGGGGAGAGCGCGCAGACGGTTTCCGATGCGGTGCGCGCCCTGAATACCGAGCTGCTCGCCGGTAAAGGGCCGGATGTGCTGGTTTTGGATGCGCTGCCCATCGCCTCCTATGTGGAAAAGGGAGTGCTGGCCGAGCTGGAGGAAGTGCTGGAGCCGGTCCGCGGAGAGCTTCTTCCGAACATCACAGACGCTTTCCGTGACGGGGACTCCCTCCAGGCGGTCCCTACCCGCTTTGCCGTGCCGCAGATGTGGGGGAAGGACGCCTTCATCGAGGCGGCGGACAGCCTGGAGGCGGCGGCCGGTTACATTGCTTCCTACCACCGGGAAAACCCGGAGTCCCGCGCGCTGCTCTATCTGGCGCCCTCCGAGCTCATCGCGGATTTTTATTACACCTGCGCCCCCGCCTTCCGCGCGGAGGACGGCAGCATCCGGCGCGAAGAGTTTAAGCAGTTTCTAAGCGCGATGGAACAGATCGCCGCTACCGGCGACGGGCAGGAGATCGGCCAGCCCTACGACGCTTCGATCCGCTCCTTCATCTGGGCGTCGGACGACGGGGAGGGGAATCAGCCGGAGATCCTTTGCTACCTTTCGCAGAGCATGGAGGATCTCGCCTTCCCCGACGCTTACGCCTCTTTTATAGGCGGGCGGAAGTTCGCGCTGACGGCCGGGCAGGCGGAGGGCGTGTTTGTCCCGGAGGGGATTCTTGGAATCAACCGGAACGGACGGCAGGAGCTGGCGGCGGAGTTTGTGCAGTTGGCTCTCTCCGAACCGGTGCAGAACTGCGATTTTGAAGACGGCTATTCCGTCCGGCTGGATGCGCTTCGGGCGAGCGCCGCTTATCCCTATGCCGAGGGGGATGACGGACGGCAATACCAGATTTTTGTAAACGGGGAGGAGAAGTGGCTACAGGTGTTTTGGCCCTCCGAGACGTTTATGGAGGAACTGCTGCAAACGCTCTCCACCCTCTCGGTCCCCAGCGTTCTGGATCCGGTGCTCTTAGAAATGCTGGTGGATGAAACGCGGGAATTTTTTGCGGGCAACAAGGGCCTGGAAGAAACGGCGGACGCCGTGATAGAGCGGACGCAGGCGTATCTGTCGGAATAATAGAGATAGGGGGCCGTCCCGCCTTTTAAGGGTTCTCTTTGCAAAAAAACTTGACAGGGGTTGACGATTGCAGTAGTATATCAAGAGACGAGTTACTATTGCAATCGTCACATTACCGCCGCACGACGAAGGAGGGAAGCGCGTATGAAACCGAAGAAGCGGAGGACGCGGAGAGGGGCTAGCTGGCTGCTGTTCCTCCTGCCGAGCCTGTGCGGGGTGACGGTGTTTGTGCTGCTACCGTTTACCGATGTCGTCCGGCGTTCCTTTTCGGAAACGATGAGCCGGACGTTTGTGGGGCTGCGCAACTATCAGACCATTTTTTCGAACAAAGCCTTTCAGCAAGCGTCCTTCAATACCATCCGCTTTGTCCTGGTCTGCATGCCGGCGCTCATCCTGCTCTCGCTGCTGATAGCGCTCATCCTGCACGGGCAGCCGGAGCGATCGGGTATTTTCAAAACGACCTTTCTGCTGCCTATGGCGGTGCCGGTCGCCTCGGTGGTGCTGATTTGGCAGGCATTTTTTCATCAAAACGGGCTGCTTTCCGCCTTTTTGGTTTCGGTTGGCGCAAGCGGTCAGGATTGGATGAAAACCGGCTGGGCCTTTTGGGTGCTGGTGTTCAGTTACCTGTGGAAAAACCTTGGCTATGATATGATCCTTTGGCTGGCGGGGCTGGCGGGGATCTCCCCCAGTCTCTATGAAGCCGCGCAGGTAGATGGGGCCGGACGGTTCCGGTGCTTTGTGTCCATCACCCTCCCGAACCTGCTGCCGACCCTCTATACCATTACGGTGCTCTCCTTTCTCAACTCCTTTAAGGTGTTCCGGGAAGCCTATCTGGTGGCGGGGGATTATCCGCACTCCAGCATGTACATGCTCCAGCACCTGTTTAACAACTGGTTCGCCGATCTGGATATGGATAAGCTCTGCGCGGCGGCGGTGGTGGTTGGGCTGACCATCTTTTTCCTCATCCTGCTGCTGCGGCGCGCATGGGAAAAGGAGAGTTAAGAAAAAGAGCTTTTGGGGAAACCGGGCGGCCTGCGGGCCGGTCCGGGGGCCCCGTCGGGATAGGGAGCGCGCCCGTTTGGGGCCTATAAGGAAGAAAGGAGGCTGTCCGGATGAAAAAATGGAACTGGATTCCGCTTTTGATCCCAACTGTGCTGGCGCTCATCGTCTGGCTACCCACCGTGCTGATTGCCGGCGGCTCCTTTATGGGGAAGATGGAGGTCCTTGAATGCTTAGGGCCGGTGCTGGGGAATGAAAAGGGCTATGCCAGCTGGCATCTCTTCCCGCAATACCCCACGCTGCGGCCATACGTGGAGCTGCTTCTGGATTCCCCGCAATTCTTCGTTATGTTTTGGAACTCGGTTAAAATGGTGGCGCTCATCCTCATCGGGCAATTTTTGTTCGGCGCTCCAGCGGCCTGGGGCTTTTCGCGGGCGAAGGGACGGCTTTCCAACCTGCTGTTCACCGTTTATATTGTGCTCATGCTGATGCCCTTTCAGGTGACGATGGTTTCCAGCTATCTGGTGCTGGACCGGCTGCGGCTGCTGGATACGCTTTGGGCGCTGATTCTCCCGGCTGCCTTTTCCACCTTCCCGGTGTTTATCATGTACCGCTTCTTCTGCGGCATTCCGCCGGAGATGCTGGAAAGCGCCTCGTTGGACGGGGCGAACGATCTGCAAGTTTTTCTGTTTATCGGCGTTCCGCTGGGCGCTTCGGGAATCATGTCGGCGATGGTGCTGGGATTTTTGGAATATTGGAGCATGATCGAGCAGCCGCTTACCTTTCTACATGATAAGACCTTGTGGCCGCTTTCGATGTATCTGCCAAACATTGTAGCGGATAAGGCGGGGCTGGCGTTGGCCGCTTCGGTGGTGACGCTGCTTCCGGCTATCCTCATCTTTATGCTGGGACAGCAGTATCTGGAGGCGGGCATCAAGGCCGCGGGGCTGAAGGAATGAGCGTCCGGAGCAGGCGGACGGCCGGAGGCCGGGCCGGTTTGGCAAACGATTCTAGGAAAAGGCAGGGGATACCGATATGCGGATAAAGGAATGGCTGCACTGGGAGAGCGGGCAGAAGGAGCCGGGCCGCCAGCAGCGGCTCATGAAGCTGCTGGCGGGCTTTGTTGGAGTCATGCTGGTCTTAACGGCTATCTCCCGCGCGGCCGATTCGCTGACGGTTGCGCAGGTGGAGCTGGAAACGCCGAAGAGCGGCGCGATTGAGCATGCGTTTGATAAGCAAGGAATTTTAACGGCTAACCGGGAGGTAGCCGCCACCACCTTGAGCGGTATCCTGGTCGAGAGCGTGCAGGCTTACATAGGAGCGGCGGTGGAGAAGGACGCCCCGCTCTTTACGCTGAGCATGCAGGATCTGGAGGAGAAGCTGCGGGAAAAGTCGGTCGAGAAGCAGAAGCTGCAAATCCAGCTACAGGCCGCTTACCTCGCCCAGCAGAATCAAAATGAGCTGGACGCGCTGGAGCAGAAGCGGGCGGGCGAGGATTATGATTACACGCTGGAGGAGGCGAAGGAGCGGGTTCGCCGCGCCCAGAACGATCAAAAGGATGTCGGGGATAAGCTGGACGATTTTTGGCGCGAGCATGACCGCGATGAGTTTGACCACTGGTGGAACGACCGTTGGTACTTGGAGGAGGACGACTGGGATGAGGACGACGATTGGGGAACGATTGGCTCCTCATCCTCCGGCGCAAAGGCGGAGCTGGAAGCCTTGATGAAGGAGTACCAGACCGCCAAGCGCGCGCTGGCCGACGCCAAGCGCGCCGAGGAGCGGGCGGCTCTGGAGGCGGAGCGCAAGCTGGAGGATGCGGAACGGTCGGGTGTCCCCAGCTCCGAGCCGCAGCTCCTTTCGTTAAGTATTCAGTTGGCCGAAATCGAAATCGCGCGCCTCCGGCAGTTGATTGAGGCCGGGGGCCAGGTGCTGAGCCCTGCCGGCGGGGTGGTGCAGAAGCTGGAGGTATCCACCGGCGGCCGCACCTCCGATGTGGCCGCGGCCGTCATTGCAGAGAGCTCGGAGGGCTTCCGGTTTACCGCCACGCTGAGCGAGGAAGAAGCGAAGTATGCCGCGCGCGGCGATAAAGCCACCGTTACCCTGCAAGGGAAACAGCGCGGGGTGGAAACGGTGATCGAGAGCGTCACCCCCAGCGCGAAAGAGGCGGGCGGCGTGGAGATTGTCGCGCTTCTGGAAGAAGGGGAGGCGGGCCAGGCGGCGAGCATCCGCATTTCCAAGCGTTCGGAGAGCTACCCGCAATGCGTGCCGCTCTCGGCGCTGCGGGGAGGCACGGGCGATCAATATGTGCTGGTGATGGAGGAGCGGCAAACGGTGCTGGGAAATGAGCAGGTGGCGCGGCGCGTCAATGTAACCGTCTCCGACTCCAACGATACCCGCGCGGCGGTCAGCGGCGCGCTGCAAAGCCAAGATAAGGTCATTACCGGCAGTACCAAGAACATCGTTGAGGGCGATCGCGTGCGCCCGGCAGAGTCGTGAGCGCGCTGCGCCGGGCGTTCCCGGCCCTCCTCCTTTTCCTGTTGCTGCTGCCGCTGTGGGCGGGGGCGGTGACGGCGGGGAACGCGTTGCGCGCCCTGCCGGATGCGGCCCTGCTGCGCTACCACACCCATTCCTTTTCGCACACACAGCTTTTGCAGATAGAGAAGAGCGAGGGGGAGAATGAGAGGGCGCTGCCCTTTTCCGCCTTCACCCAACTGGACGCCCAGCCGGTAGAGAGCAAGCTCTACCGGCGCACCGTGCAGGCGGATGTTCTTTTGTTTTATGGCGACCTGCGCCGTATCCTGCGGGCCGTGCCGGAAATGGAATTTGTGTCCTCGGCCGATGAAACAGGCTGCGCCGTGGATCGGGATACTGCCTTCCGGCTTTGGGGGAGCGCGCAGGTGCTGGGGGAAACGCTGCTCTTTGAGGGGCGGGAATACACCGTCCGCGCGGTGTTCGATGCGCCGGAGGGCACGGTGGCCCTCCCCGTCCCGACGGAGGGCCATGGGCTCTCGGTCCTGGCCGTTGATACGCCGGAGGGCCGGGATGCGCGCCAGCAGGCAGAGGAGTTTTACAGGCGTCACGGCCTTCCCGCTCCCGACGCGCTGACAACCGGCGGCTGGTACGGGCCGGTTTCCCGCTGTCTCATCCTGCTGCCTGCGCTGCCTCTCCTGGCGGCGCTGCTTTGGGGAATCCTCAGAGAACTATGGGGGATGCGCAGGACGCCGGTGCTTTGCGCCCTCTGGTGTCTGGCGGCGGCGGTTCTTTTCTGGGGGCTCTTTCATTTCAGCGGGTTCCGGCTGTCGCTGCCGCCGGGGTTAGTACCAACCCGCTGGTCCGATTTTGAATTTTGGCGGCGGTTGTTGGAGGGCTGGGGCGAAAACCTGCAAAACGCCCTGTTGACGCCGGTGCTCGCGCCGGACCGGCTGGTAGGCTCCGCCCTATTGCGGCTGCTGTCGTGCAGCTTTTTCGCCGCGGCGGATGTAATCGGGATGATGATATTATACTATAAGTACAAAAAGGGACGGTAAAAACGCTTTGCGTTTCTACCGTCCCTTTTGAAAAAATGCTTTCAGGCAATGACCTGAGGGCACGCTGTAAAATGGAAGAAGCCTCCGGCCAAGCGATCCTCCGGCTTGCGGAACAAGGGCGTGCCCGCAGAATAGAGAAAACCTCCAACCGAGCGATCCCTCCGGCTTGTAGAAACCAGAAAAACGGTGGTTTCGCGCCGTACGGCACGAAATTCAGGGCATAATCTTCGCCCTGAAAACCGTTTTTCCAACGGGCGCGTTGCAAAATGCGAAGCATTTTGCAACGCGCCCATTTTTAGCGGGCAAACGGATTCTCGCCGGGATAGGGCAGGCCCTTCGGCTGGTTGTAGGAGATTTTCTCGATCCCTAAGTAACGGAACACCTCAAAGAGCGCCTTACCGGCGTGCCCAAAGGCAACCGCGCCATGGTGCGGGTAATGATCGGCTACGAGGACATGGCGGTAGAACCGATCCATCTCCGAGATGGCGAACACGCCGATGCCGCCGAACGAGCGGGTTGCAACCGGCAGGATTTCGCCCTCGGCCACATAGGCTTTCAGGCCGCCTTCCGCCACTCCCTGCAAGCGGTAGAAGGTGATAGAACCGGGCTGGATATCCCCTTCCAGGGTGCCGCGGGTGATGTTCGGCTCGCCGTCCGGCTCCAGGCTGCGTTTCATGATGAGCTGATGCTTCATCGTTGCGCTCTTGAGGCGGCAGGAGGGGGTATTGCCGCAATGGAAGCCCATGAAGGTTTCATGCAGGCGGTAATCATACTTCCCGGCAATGTCGGCGTTGTAGAGATCGGCTGGGACCGAGTTGTTGATATCCAACAGCGTTACCGGCTCGGCGGTTACGCAGGTGCCGATGTATTCGCTGAGCGCGCCATAGATATCCACCTCGCAGGAGACCGGGATCCCGCGGCCGGTCAGCCGGGAGTTGACATAGCAGGGGACAAAGCCGAACTCGGTTTGGAAGGCGGGCCAGCACTTGTTGGCGAAGGCGACGTAGTCGCGCGAGCCCTTGGTCTCCTCCATCCAATCCAAGAGGGTCAGCTCATACTGTGCGAGCTTGGGCAGGATACCGCTCATGCGGTTGCCGTCGCCGAGCTCGGCGGCCATGTCGGCCATTACCTCAGGGATGCGCTTGTCGTTTTCATGCTTTTTGAAGGCGACCAGCAGATCCAGCTCGCTGTTTTCCTGTACCTCTACCCCCAGGCTGAGGAGGGACTGGATCGGCGCGTTGCAGGCTAAGAAGTCGTTCGGGCGCGGGCCGAACGCGATGATCTTGAGCTTCTGAAGGCCCAGGATGGCGCGGGCGATCGGTACAAAGTCGCGGATCATCCCGGCGACCTCTTCGGCGGTCCCGACCGGGTAGGAGGGGATGTAGGCTTTAATTCCCCGGATGCCCAGGTTGTAGGAGCAGTTCAGCATGCCGCAGTAGGCGTCGCCGCGCCCGTCAATGAGGTTGTCGCCGGTCTCCTCAGCGGCGGCGGCGAACATAACCGGCCCGTCAAATTCGCGGGCAATGAGCGTTTCGGGCGTTTCAGGGCCGAAGTTGCCCAGAAAGACGGCCAAAGCGTTTACGCCGTGCGCCTTGACGTCGGCGACTGCTTTCAGCATATCCAGCTCGTTTTCCACCGTCACCGGGCACTCATAGAGATCGCCGTGGGCGGCGGCTACCGCATGGCGGCGGCCTTCGGAGAGGGAAGCGGGGAAGCAGTCCCGGCTGACCGAAATCAAGCCGAGCTTTACCTCTGGGATATTCATCATCTTGGTTTCCTCCTGTTCTTAGCGGTTTGTTTTTGAACGGTTTATAGGTTTATCAGCGGGCTGCGGCTTTCCCGCAGCCTTAGAAGGACCACTTGAGGGCGGGATACATCTGGAGGTATTTCTCATATTGCGCCCGGTAGACCCCGGCGTTTTCCGGGATGGGAAGGGTCTCGCCATCCGGCTTTGCGAGCTTCATCGCCTCCTCCAGATCCTGCCACAGCCCGCAGCCTGCGCCTGCAACGAGCGCCGCGCCGAAGCTGCCGCCGAGCGCGCTGCCATAAACGGTGCGAACCGGAAGCTGGAAGATATCGGCCAGCATCTGCCGCCAAAGCGGGCTCTTCGCGCCGCCGCCCGCAACGACGATTTCATTGGAGACGATGGTGGGGGAGGCGTCCGCAATGCGGTCATAGACATGCTTGAGCGAGAAGCAGACCCCTTCGAGCACCGCGCGGGCGAAATGGCCCTTGCCCATCACCGAGCTGAGGCCCAAGAAGGCTCCTTTCGCTTCGGGGTCAAACAGCGGGCAGCGCTCGCCGGTCAGGTAGGGGAGGTAGAGAAGCCCGCCGCTTCCGGCCGGGACCTCGCCCGCCAGGCGGTCGAGGTCGCGGAAGCTGTCCCCGCCGCCGAGCGCATCATGGAACCACTGATAGGAGCCCGCCGCGGCCAGCGTGCAGCCGAAGGCCATCCAGCGTCCGGGCGCGTTGCCGCAGAAAAGCTGGAGCCGGCCTTCCGGGTTATCGGCATAGCCGGGCAGCCCGGAGGCCACCACGCCCGACGTGCCCAGCGTGACCCCTACGCGGCCGGGGACAGCCAGCCCCATGCCAGTCGTGGAGATAACGGCGTCGCCGCCGCCGCCATAGACAGGGACGCCCGCCGGGATTCCCGTTTCGGCCGCCGCCGCTTCGGCGACGCAGCCCGTCTGTTCGGTGGATTCCACGCAGGCGGGGAAGAGGCTTTCGTGCAGGCCAACCTTTTCGATCAGTCCCTTGGCCCAGCAGCGGTTTTTCACATCGTACAACCCGGTACCCGACGCATCGGAAACCTCGGTGACGAGCTCGCCGGTCAGCCGGTAGCGAATGTAGTCCTTCGGAAGGATAACCGTCTCGGTTTTCTCGTAATTCTCCGGCTCGTTTTCCTTCATCCAGAGGATTTTGCCGCCGGTGTAGCCGGTGAGCATCATGTTGTTGGTGTAGGTCAGCAGGCCCGGAAGGCCGCCGGCGGCTTCGGTGATCTGGTCGCACTGCTTCTGGGTGCGCTGATCGTTCCAAAGAATGGCGCGGCGCACCGGCCGCTTTTCCTTATCCAAGGCAACCATGCCGTGCATCTGCCCGGAAAAGCTGACGCCTACGATGGTAGCCCCTCCGAGCCCGGCGGTGACGGTGCGCAGGCCGCGCACGGCGCCCTCCCACCAGTCGTCCGGTTCCTGTTCGGTCCAACCCGGCTGGGGCTGGTAGAGCGGATAGGTCTCGGTGCTCTCGCTGAGGATCCTCCCGTCGGCCGCAACGGCGATGACCTTGCAGCCGGAGGTTCCGACGTCTATGCCGATAACGCAGTTCATGATGAACCTCTCTTTCTTGCCGGTTTTTTTACCCGGCAGACAGCAAGCGGAATGGATACACGCCGCTTTTTTGGATTATTTCTCTTCCCCAGTAATATGTAGATTCTCCCCGGTCAAGCCCACATAAGCCCCTTGTCCGGCCTCCGGAGCCTCGGCATGGGCGAGAAGCCACTTGTTGCAGGCGAAGAGCCAGCGATCCTCCAGGTTTCCTTCCTGAATGGCAGGCTTGCCGGTGTTGGTGCCGCGCGGCAGCACGATCACCACGCGGAAGCCGCTCTCAGGGGTGCGGCCGCAGGGCGCATAGTGCAGCGTGGTCGCATAGAGCTCGACCCCTGTGCCTGCCGGGAGCAGAAAGGCGCGGACCTTCGCCGTATCGAGTTTACCCTCGGCAATCTCCTCCTGCCGGGCCAGGAGCAGGATGCAGTCGTCCGCCGCGATATCAACCTCGCTGTCGCGGTGGTATTCAAGGCAGCCGAGCGTGTCGTTGACGCCGTTGCAGTAGCCGAGCTGGATGGGCATGCCGCCATAGTAGCGGTTCGCCAGCTCCCCATAAACCGGGAGCTCCTCCAGTGCCGGTTCGCTGGGAAGGTAAACGACGCCCGTTTCAGGCAGCGGGGTTTTTTCGCGGAGCGCCGCGAGCAGCGGGACGAAATCATAGCCGCTGACGACCTGGCCGTAGGAGCGGAAGCTCTCGCTGAAAACACTTTCAAGCGCAAGGGACATGGTTTTCACTCTCCTTTTGTGCACGTGAACGTTGTTGTTTTCATTATAACCCCTCTCTCTCCGAAATGCAAGGAGTATATACTAAAAAAATGAAAAAATCCGGCAAAAAACTTGACAAAAATAAAAGAGCTGCGTATGATAAAAAAGCAGGTTATCCGCAGCCAAAAACGGGATAATCAAGGGGATAAAGGGCGGCTAGGCCGTCAAAAAGGCGATAAAATGGGGGAAGGGTCAAAGAAAGGCTCTGTTCCCGTGAACGGTTTTTGGAGAAGGGAAGGGAAGCGCGTGCCGGTGACATCCAAAGAAATAGCGGCCCTCGCGGGCGTTTCCCGCGGCACGGTGGATCGCGTGCTGAACAACCGGCCCGGCGTAAAGCCGGAAACGCGTGAGCGGGTGGAAAAGATAGCCCGCGAACTCGGCTATGTGCCCAACCGCGCGGGCCGGGCGCTCTCCAGCTCCCGGAGGACCTTCACCATCGGGCTGGCGCTCAACTGCGTGGGGATCCGGTTTTATGATGAGGTCCTGCGCGGCATTGCCGACTGCCGGGCGGCCTATGCGGATTTTAACCTGCGGTTGGCCGACTTCCGGCTACAGGGCTATACGCTGGCCGATCAGCTCGATGCGCTGGACGCCTTGCAGGCGCAGCAGGCGGATGGGGTGCTCGTCACCCCCTTGAACGATCCGGAGGTTGCGCGCCGGATCGATCGGCTGGTGGAGAATGGGACGCCGGTGGTCACGCTGAACAACGACATCGGCGGCGCACGGAGGATGCTTTATGTAGGCTGCAACTATTTCGAAAGCGGCCGGACGGCGGCCGGGCTGATGGGGCTGTTTACCGGCGGGCATGGACGCGCCGGGCTGGTGCTGGGATCGGGACGGATGCTCGGCCAGCGGCAGCGCAGGGAGGGCTTTTGCTCGGAGCTGTCGCTGCGCTATCCCGAAATGGAGCTTGCAGGCGTCGCCGAGGGGGAGGATGACGATGTGCGCACCTACCGCCAGACGCTGGGGCTTCTGGAGCGCTGCGGCCGGCTGGACGCCCTCTATTTTGCGGCGGCGGGCGCCTATGGCGGCGTTCAGGCGCTGCGGGAGCGCTGCGGGGAGCGCATGCCGGTGGTGATCGCGTCGGACGCGGTGGAGGAGACCTGCCGTCTCATCCGGGAAGGGGCGGTGCAGGCGACCATCTGCCAGGAGCCTTACCGGCAGGGCTATGAAGCGTTCAAGCATATTTTGGAGTATCTGCTTTCCGGCAGGCTTCCGGCGCAGGATAAGCTCTACATGCAGAACGAAATCAAAATTGTTCAGAATATGGGATAGGATTTTTGAGGAGGGAATGCGGTTGGTCGTTTTCATTACCGGCGCTTCGCGCGGGATCGGCCGGGCGGCCGCCCGGCTGTTTGCCCGCGAGGGTTGGCGGGTGGCCGCGGGCAGCCTGCGTCACAGGGAGGAGGCCGAGGACCTCTGCCGCGCGCTTAGGGAGGAGGGGTGCGACGCCTGCGCCGTCTGCGGCGACGTGGCCGATCGGGAGGCGGTAAACCGGATGTTTGACGAGGCGGAACGCCGTCTCGGACCGGTGGATGCGCTCGTGAACAACGCGGGCTTTGCCATGCAGAAGCTGTTTCAGGATACTTCGCCGCAGGAGTGGGAGCGGATGCTGGCCGTCACCCTCACCGGGGCCTATCACTGCTGCCAGCGCGCCCTGCCGGGCATGCTGGCAAGGAAGCGGGGGAGCATTGTCAATGTCTCTTCCATTTGGGGACTGACGGGCGCTTCCTGCGAGGCGGCCTATTCCGCAGCGAAGGCGGGACTTATCGGCCTGACCAAAGGATTGGCCAAGGAGCTGGGGCCCTCCGGCATCCGGGTCAACTGCATTGCGCCCGGTGTGACGGCTACCGATATGTGCGCCGGGCTGGGAGAAGAGACGCTGGCTGCGCTGGGCGAGGAGACGCCTCTCGGCCGGATCGGGACGCCCGAAGAGGCGGCCGAGGCCATCCTCTTTCTCGCTTCGCCGCGCGCCTCTTTTATAACCGGCCAGGTCCTAAGCCCCAACGGCGGTTTGGTGATCTGAAGGGCGGGAACGCCGGTTTTTCCCGCCGCCGGAAAAGTCAAAAAGAGAACGGCCTGCATTTGCAAGCCGTTCTCTTTTTCATGTGGGGTGGATAGTCGGATTCGAACCGACGGCCTCCAGGGCCACAACCTGGCGCGCTAACCAACTGCGCCATACCCACCATATGTGATTTTTTATAAGTGGCGCGCCAAGAGGGACTCGAACCCCCGGCCTACTGCTTAGAAGGCAGTTGCTCTATCCGGCTGAGCTATTGGCGCAGGCAGAGCGCTGTTCCTATAAAAAGCCTGTCCGCCTTATAGGAAAAAACTGGAGCGGGTGATGGGAATCGAACCCACGCTACCAGCTTGGAAGGCTGGAGTTCTACCATTGAACTACACCCGCATCATTTTGTGAAGCGAGTTATATTTTAGCAAATATTACACACAATGTCAATAGAAAAATCTCAAACCTTAAAAATATCTTTTTGATTCCTCTGCGGCCTGGAAAACGGAGATCTCTGGGCGGTACTGTACAAATCCGGGCGTTGGTGATAAAATAGAGCTTGTGTGAGCGCTGGAAAAGGCTACCGATAAAAGAGGAGTGGAACAACCATGGAATTTGACTTTAAGCTGGGCCGGAATCTGACTATGCTTACCGATTTTTACGAGCTTACCATGTCGAACGGATATCTGGAGAACGGAATGCAGGACACCCTTGCCGTTTTCGACATGTTTTTCCGGAAAATCCCCGATGACGGGGGCTTTGCCATTTTTGCGGGCCTGAGTCAGCTCATCGAATACCTTTCTAACCTCTCCTTCACCGAAGAGGATATTGCGTTTCTGCGCGAGAAGGGCTGCTTCTCGGAAAAATTTCTCCAGTACCTGCGGGACTTCCGCTTTAGCTGCGACATTTGGGCGATGAAGGAGGGAACCCCCATCTTCCCCGGAGAGCCGGTGGTGGTGGTGCGCGGCCCGGTGATGCAGGCGCAGCTCATTGAAACGATGGTGCTCTTGACCATCAACTTCCAGTCGCTGGTGGCCACCAAGGCCAACCGCGTCTGCCGAGCCACGGGCGGGCGCGCCGTTTCAGAGTTTGGTTCCCGTCGCGCTCAGAGCTATGATGCCGCGGTTCTTGGCGCGCGCGCCGCCTATATCGGCGGCTGCACCTCGACCGCCTGCACCATTGCCGACCGCGATTACCAGATCCCAGCCACCGGAACGATGGCGCATAGTTGGGTGCAGATGTTCGATAGCGAATATGAAGCGTTTGAGCGCTACGCGACTCTCTATCCCAACGATTGCACGCTGTTGGTGGATACCTACAACGTTCTGCATTCGGGGGTTCCGAATGCGATCAAATGCTTCGATACGGTTTTGAAGCCCCGCGGCAGCCGGCCGAAGGGCGTCCGGATCGACAGCGGCGATATCGCTTACCTTTCCAAGCGCATCCGCCGCATGCTGGATGAGGCGGGCTATCCCGACTGCAAGATCATTGCCTCCAACTCGCTGGATGAATACATCATCCGCGATCTCTTCGTACAGGGCGCGAAGATCGACGCCTTCGGCGTAGGCGAAAACCTGATTACCAGCAAATCCGACCCGGTGTTCGGCGGGGTGTATAAGCTGGCCGCCGTGGTCAAGGATGGGGAGTACATCCCGAAGATTAAGATCAGCGAAACCATCGAGAAGATTACCACGCCGCATTTTAAGTCGGTCTACCGCTTTTTCAACCGGGAGACCGGCCTGGCGGTCGCCGATCTGGTGACGCTGCATGAGGAAACGGTGGATGTTTCGCGGCCGGTGACGATCTTCGATCCTATCGCCACCTGGAAGAAAAAGACGTTGCAGAATGTGGACTGCGTCCCGCTGCTCGTGCCGGTCTTTGAGAAAGGGAAATGCGTCTATACCTCCCCGGCGCTCCAGGAGATCCGTACCTACTGCCTGAACCAGATTGACCATCTCTGGGATGAGGTGAAGCGTTTCGAGCATCCACACCGGTATTATGTGGATCTTTCCTACAAGCTGTGGCAGGTCAAAAACGATCTGCTGGAAAAGATGTCCAACGTAGACGAAAAATAGGACGGCGCACCGCCGGAACGGAGAGCAAGCATGTTTGTAGACGTTGCAAAAATCAGGATTAAGGCCGGTAAGGGCGGCGACGGGGCCGTTTCTTTCCGCCGCGAAAAATACGTCGCTGCGGGCGGCCCGGACGGCGGCGATGGCGGCCGGGGCGGAGACGTTGTTTTCCAGGCCGATACCAACCTCTCTACCCTGATGGATTTTAAGTATAAAAAGCGCTTTTTTGCGCCCGATGGGGCGAACGGCGCTGGGAAGAAGTGCGCCGGAAAGAAGGGGGAAAACCTGGTGATCCGCGTACCGCTGGGCACGCTGGTGCGGGAGGCGGAGAGCGGCCGGATTCTGGCCGATCTGAGCGGCCCGGAGCCGCAGGTGCTGGCCCGCGGCGGAAACGGCGGCTGGGGAAACACCCATTTTTCCACCCCCACCCGCCAGATCCCCCGCTTCGCCAAGCCCGGCATGCCCGGCGAAGAGCTGGAGGTCACGCTGGAATTAAAGCTGCTGGCGGATGTCGGCCTCGTCGGCTTCCCTAACGTCGGCAAATCCACGCTGCTTTCGATGGTGAGCGACGCAAAGCCGAAGATTGCCAACTACCATTTTACCACTCTGACGCCGGTGCTCGGCGTGGTGCGGGTAGAGGAAGGGAATTCCTTCGTCGTGGCCGACATCCCCGGTTTAATCGAGGGGGCGGCCGAGGGGGCGGGCCTGGGTCATGAATTTCTGCGTCACATTGAGCGCTGCCGGCTGGTGGTGCATGTGGTGGACGTTTCGGGGATAGAGGGGCGGGACCCGCTGGAGGATTTTGATAAGATCAACGCGGAGCTCCTGCGCTTCAGCCCCCGTCTGGCCGAGCTGCCGCAGCTGGTAGCGGCCAACAAGACGGATAT
This sequence comes from Provencibacterium sp., assembly GCA_022793895.1. Lineage (GTDB taxonomy): Bacteria > Bacillota > Clostridia > Oscillospirales > Ruminococcaceae > Harryflintia. Next base: position 90,093 of record JAAWDS010000053.1, read on the forward strand.
CGCCCCGCCCGAACAGGTTTCCGCCTTCCGGGAGGCTGTCGCCGCCCGTTCGCTGCCGTTCTTCGAGGTTTCGGCGGCCACCGGCCGGGGCTTAAAGCCGCTGATTGGAGAGATTGCGCGCAAGCTGCAAGAGCTGCCGCCCATCCGGCAGTATGAGCCGGAGCCTGCGCCGGAACGCCTGGAAACGGATGGGCGCGCTTTCACCGTGCAGCAGGAGGACGGCGTATTTATCGTGGACGCTCCCTGGCTGGAGCGGGCGCTGGGATCGGTCAACATGGAGGATTATGAGTCGCTGCAATATTTCCAGCGGCTGCTGCGCGAGAGCGGAATCATCGACCGGCTCGTTGAGCTGGGCGTTCAGGATGGAGATACCGTTCAGATTTTTGATTTTCAATTTGAATATGTAAGCTAAAAAGGAGGGATGGTTTATTCGGTATGCACAGGCGGAGGGCCGGGAAAACCCGAAGCTCTTGAATCCGCTCAACCTGGCGTTTGTGGGCGATGCGGTCTATGAGCTGATGGTGCGGGAGCGCCTTCTCAGAAACGGCGGATTGCCGATGCAGGAGCTGCACGGGCGCGCGGTGCGCTATGTCTGCGCGCAGGCGCAGTCCGCCGCCTATGACATCCTTTGCGGCGAGCTGACCGAGGAGGAGGCGCAGGTGCTGCGCCGCGGCCGCAATTCGAGCGCTATCCGCGCGCCGAAAAGCAGCAGTATGATGGAATACCGCCGTTCGACCGGCGTGGAGGCGCTTTTGGGCTACCTTTACCTGAAGGGGGAGGACGCGCGATTGGAGGAGCTGGCGGAAATAATCTTTGAAGTGATTGAGCGCGGAACGCAAGAAGAACCGGCTCCGGAGGAGGCATATACGTTGTGAAAAAAGAAGGGAACGCCGCGCGCACGCTGTTTCTCGATTTTATCTATGACTTCGGCGGATCGCTGCTGTATGCAGCGGGGACTCTTCTTTTTGTTGCGCCCAGCAATATTGCGCCGGGAGGCGCATCGGGCGTCGCCATCATGTTGGGCTATCTGTTTGGACTGCCGATTGGTACGACCGCGTTTGTGATCAACATTCCGCTGCTGTTTCTGGCGCTGCGCTTCCTGGGGCGGGCTTTCACCCTAAAAACGCTGCGGACCTTAGCGATTAACACGGTGGTGATGGATGTGTTGATAGCCCCGGTGGTTGCGCGGTACTACGATGCCGCGACGCTTCTGGGGGCGGACGGGCAGCTGTTGGGTTCGCTATTTGGCGGCGTTTTAGTCGGGGCGGGCCTGGGCACTATTTTCCTGCGGGATTCTACGACGGGCGGAACCGACATTGTAGGGAGGCTGCTTCAGCTCAAATTTCCCTATTTGCCGATCGGCCGGGCGATGATGGTGGTAGATGCCTGCGTGCTGTTGAGCTCCATCGTCGTGTTTCGTTCGCTGCGCTCCGGCTTATATGGAATGATCACCATTTTTGTCACCTCGAAGGTGATTGACGGCATCGTTTATGGTGCGGATAAGGGGACGATGGCGCTCATTGTTACCACCGAAGGTCGCGCTATTGCGGACGGCATCCTCTCCAGTCTGGACAGAGGGGCGACGCTGCTCAAGGGGACGGGCGCTTATTCCAAAGCGCAGAAGGATGTGATTGTCTGCGCGGTCCGTACCGCACAGTTTCACCGGATGAAAACGATCGTTTATCGCTGCGATCCGGGCGCGTTCATCATCGTCACCGAGGCGGGGGAGGTCTATGGGGAAGGCTTCAAGGAGATGGAGCGGAAGAGATAGGTCCCCTTTCCGCCGGTTTCCGGCAGAGATATAAAAATATAGGCGATGGAGGCGGACGCTTTTTTCGGCAATCCGCCTTGGATGCCGCATAAGCGGCGAAAGGCAGGGCACGCGCGTATTTTTTATAGCGCCGGCTATAAAAGGGGCTGCCGCAATTCCTTTTGCGGCAGCCCCTTTTAAAAAACGTTGGAGCCCCGTTTCCCTTTGTTCCTTCCCAGCGGTGACAAGCCGGGAAAGGGACTCCGTTTTTCTCATTTAGCGGTGCGGTTGTTCAGATGGCGTTAGCCTCTGCTTTGATTACGGCCGTTGCCGTCGTTAAAGCTGTTCTGCTGTTTGTTGTTCTGGAAGTTATTCTGAGAGTTGTTCTGCGCGTTGTTCTGGGACTTGTTCTGCGCCTCGGAACGCGATTTGTTGGAAGCCTTTTCGTTGTTTTTTGCCATTTCATTTTCACCTCGCTTTTGTTCCTAGTATCTCCCGGATGCGGGCCTTTATACGGGATTTAAAAGAAGAAGCCTGTAAAATGCAGAGCCTTTTGCGGGCGGTCCCCTTTTCTGCAAGCCGGATGCGGGTTTTGCAGCGCCCTCTTTTCCTTCGTTCCGTTTCGGACGGCGCGTTGCATAACGGCGGCGGCTATGCTACAATAATAACATTATGACAATCAAAAGGTTGTTCCGGCCATTTTTGGCCTTGCTATCGATATGTCTGCTTCTGCCTCTATCCGGCTGCAACGACGGGGTAGGGGCTGCGTTGCGTTACGATATTTCTACCGCTGTCTCCAGCTTAGATCCGCAATATGCGGCGGGGGAGGATGCCCAATTGATCCTCCGCCAGCTCTTTGAGGGACTGTTTTCGCTGGATGCAGAGGAGGGGGCGAAGCCTGCGGCAGTGGAGCGCTATGCCGTGAGTGAGGATGGACTAATCTGGACCTTCACGCTGCGGGAAGGGCTGGTCTGGTCGGACGGCGAGGCGCTGACCGCCGCGGACTATGCGTTTGCGCTCCGGCGGCTTTTTAACCCGGATTATCCCAGCCCGTTTGCCGTGGATTTTAGCTGTATCCGGGGGGCGGAACAGGTGTTGACGGGCCAGCTTCCCGTTTCAGCTCTGGGGATCCGAGCGCCGGATGCGCGCACATTGGAGCTTACCCTTGCCTACCCTGTGGAGGAGCTGCCGCTGCTGCTGTGTTCGACGGCGGCCATGCCCTGCCGGCAGGCGTTTTTTGAGGAAACGCGCGGGCGGTATGGATTGGAGGAGGATATGCTGCTATACAACGGGCCGTTTTACCTGCGCTATTGGGAACCGGGGGAATATGTCCAGGTGCGCTGGAATGAATCCTACCGGGCGGCGGATACGGTGAATCCGAACCGGATCACATTTTCGATACAGCCGCCTTCCGAGCACTTTTCTCGGTTTTGGTCGGGGAAAACGGATGCCGCCATGGTTTCCTATGAGGAATGGCGGCGGCTGCGTTCCGATCGGTATACCGTGACCACCTTTGAGGATACGGTGTGGGTGCTTCTTTTCAACCAGGAGGACGCATTTTTTTCAGAATCTCTTGCGCGGCGCGCCTTTACCCAGGCCATTGACCGGCGGGCGTATGCTTCGGGCCTCGGTAACGATCGGATGGACACCACCGTTTTCCTTCCGCCCACCCTGCTGCTGGGTGAAAGCAGCTACCGCGCCCTGGCGGGGTTCGACGGCCCCGGCGGCGATGCCGGTCAGGCGGCCGAAGCGTTTTCCCAATTGACGGGGCAGGGGAAAGAGGTCCCTTCGTTAACGCTGCTGTGCGCCGATGAGGATAGCTGCGCGATGGTGGCCGGGGTATTGCAAAGGAGCTGGAGGGACGCTTTGGCTCTGACGGTCAGCGTCCAGCGGACGCCGGTGGAATCGCTGCAAGCCCAGGTAGAGAAGGGAGCCTATCAGATGGCGATTCTCCCGCTGCGGCCGGATTCCGCTAAACCGGAGGGAATGCTGAGGCGGTTTTCGAGCTCCTCCTCGCGCAACCTCGCTCGCTACCGGTCGGAGGAATATGATCTTCTCCTGGGGGCGGCGGAGCGCGCTGTAGGGGAGGGCGCGCGTCTGAACGCATTAAAGGCTGCCGAAGAACAGCTTTACGAGGATGCGGTGCTGGCCCCGCTCTATTTTCAAACGCACTACTATGTGAGCGGGAGAGACACCGGCGGAATCGTGTTTTCCCCCTTTGCCGGAGGGATTGATTTTCGGGCGGCGCTCAAGTTTTGAAGGCGGGAGTTTTCGGGAAACGCGGAATAATGGGAGAGCGGAGGATGGGTAGATTAGATCGGCTGCTAGAAGAGCTTTGCCCGGAAGGGGTGGAGTATCGAAAATTGGGGGATGTCGCTCAATATGCCAAAAAGAGAACAGAAGCGGCACAAGTAAATGAAAGCACCTACGTTGGCGTAGAAAACCTTTTGCCCAATAAGCAGGGGAAAATCAAATCCTCCTATGTTCCCCAAACAGGCGTTGTCATTGTCTTTGAAAAGGGAGATATATTGATAGGGAATATCCGGCCGTATCTCCGCAAAATATGGTTGGCAGACTGTGAGGGCGGTACCAACGGCGACGTTTTGGCCATTCAAATTAATCGTAAAGAGAAAATAACGCCGGGATTTCTTTATTATGTGCTTTCCTCTGAGCGGTTTTTCCTTTATGACATTGAAAATTCAAAAGGGGCAAAAATGCCGCGAGGGGATAAAAAAGCGGTTTTGGAATATCGCGTTCCCACTCCTCCTCTCCCTATACAGACGGAAATTGTCCGTATACTGGACAATTTTTCGGAGCTTTCTGAAAAACTTGCCACAGAGCTTGCCATGAGAAGGAAACAATATGAATATTACCGGGATAAGCTGTTGACTCCAGATTGTGGGACGCGCTGGTTTACTATAGGCGAGGTCTGTGACCTATCTGCTGGAGGCGATATTCCCAAGGGGCACTATTCAAAAGAAAGAAATAATAAGTATAGGATTCCAATCTATAGTAATGGCGTGGGTAAAAATGCTTTATATGGTTTTACAGACCAGGCGAAGATAGAAAACGTATGCGTTACGATATCGGCAAGAGGAACATTGGATATTGTACGTTACAAAAAGAGCCTTTTTATCCGGTTGTCAGATTGATCTGCGCTATCCCGCATGATAATTTGTTAGCTTCTTATTTACGATATGTAATAGAGACGATCACATTTAAAGTTCCGGCTGCGGGAATACCGCAACTAACTGTGCCTATGCTTGAAAAAATAAAGATTCCGGTTCCTTCTTTGGAAGAACAAACCCGCATCGTCTCGATTCTCGACCGTTTCGACGCTCTTTGCAATGATCTGACAAGCGGCCTGCCCGCCGAGATTGAAGCGCGGAGCAAGCAATATGAATATTACCGGGATAAGCTGCTGAGCTTTAAAGAAATTCGGAATGCGTAATTCGGAATGATGATCACAGCTACAAAACAGCTTTTTATTAGAGGAGGCAGCCGCAGGATGCAAAGCGTCTTGCGGCTGCCTCCTTTTCGCTCGGGTGAATGATTCCCTCCCTACCGGACCAGAATAAGCTCAGAATCCAGAAAAAACGCGTTCCGGCGTGGACCGGCTCTCCAGGGGCCGGATGGGAGGGATTATAACGAAACCAACAGGCGAAAGCCCATCTTCAGGCGAGCTGTTCCCGGAGCTTGCCGCCAGAAAACAGCGGGGAATTGCTCATGAGCTGCGGGGAAGCATGCGTATTCTTTCCAAAGCCTATCAGGCGGCGCAGGCTATCCCCGACGAAGAGGCTGGCGTTTATACATGGCTGAAGGATCATTATTACCTGCTCGAAAGAGAATATAAGCGCGCTGTAAGCGCGTTGAGAGGGACGCGCGATCGCTCCGGCTTCGGGCTTCTTTGCCGGTATTTCTATGGGGCCGTCTGCCGCCCGCAGCGTCCGGTAGACAGCGGCACGCTTTTTGAGGCGCTGGCCGCGTTCTGCGAAAAAACAGAACCGGGCTATGAACAGCTCTCCTTATGTGAACAGGCGCTGCGCTGCGCGCTGCTGCTGCGCGCGGCCGATGCCGCCGCGAACCCTTCCGCCCCGGAATCGGAGCCCGCCATCCGCTATGCGGTGGAGGGAATGTTCGCCGCGGGCTCAATCGATTTTTCCGAGCTCTCCCGGTTCTACAGCGGGGTGGAGCGCATTTTACAGCAGGATCCGGCGGGGATTTATGAGCGGATGGATCGCCAAAGTCAAGAGGAATACCGCGCCCTTATCGCGCAGCTGGCACACCGGCAGGGAATGACGGAAACGGTTCTGGCCCGCCAGCTTTTGGAGCAGGCGTCCAGGGCTTCTTCCAGCCCCCAAAACCACATCGGCTATCCGCTGCTGCATGCGCCCGGCTTCGAGCGGAGCCGGAAACGGCGGAGAGCGGGTTATCTTGCCGCCGTGCTGTTGGCGCCCGCCCTGCTTTGCGGCGCCGCCGTCCGGCTTTTCGGGATCCCGGCGGGCCTGTTGCTCTGGTTCCCGTTTTATGAAATGACGCGCTTTTTGGCGGAACGGGCTTGGATGTGCGGCGCGCCGCCGCTGCTCCTGCCCCGGATGGATATCCGGCGGGTGGAGCCGGAGAACATTCAAACGATGGTTGCCGTTTCCCTTCTCTTGGAGCCTTCAGGGATAGAAAAACGTATCGCCGACCGGTTGGAGGATCTCTATTTTTCCAACCGTAGCGAGGCGCTTTCCTTCTGCATCCTGGCGGATCTGCCCGCCGCGCCCTACCCGGTCACGAATGCCGACGAGGCGATGTTGGCGCAGGCCCGGAAAGCGGTGGAACGGCTGAACCAGTGCTATGGCGAGCGCTTTTTCCTTTTTGTGCGTGCGCGCAGCTACCAGAAAACCCAGCGCTGCTACCAGGGCTGGGAGCGCAAGCGGGGGGCCATCGTGGAGTTCGCCCGCTTTATCCACGGGGAGGAAACAACGGCTTGCTGCGTGGCGGGACCGGTGGACCGCCTGCGCGCAGCCCGCTATCTGATCGCGCTGGACAGCGATACCCAGTTGGAATTTGATACGGCCGAGTCGCTGATTGCGGCCGCCGTCCACCCGATGAACCGGCCGCGCTATGCGGCGGACGGTTCGGTAGAAGCGGGCTATGGCGTGCTGGTCCCGCGCATACAGCCGGCCTTGGCCGGCGAAGGTTCCACCGCCTTCACCCGCGTGATGACCGGCTGCGGCGGCGTAAGCGGCTATGAGGTGCAGGCGCGCGATCTCTACAGCGATCTCTTTTCCCAGGCCATTTTTACCGGCAAGGGGATACTGGATATGGATTGCTTCCTTCGCACCTGCGCCGGGGCGTTTCCGGAGAACCAGGTGCTGAGCCATGACATCCTGGAGGGCGGGCGGATGGGCTGCGCCTTCTTAGGGGATGTGGAGATGGTGGACGCCGAGCCGCGCAGCTTTTCCGCCTGGCTGGCGCGCGCCCATCGCTGGATACGGGGGGATTGGCAGAATCTTCCTTTCCTGTTTCGCACCCTGCGGCTGGATGGAAAGACCTTCCCCTACCGTTGCCGTCCCGCCGTTCGTTTCCAGCTTTTTGAAAACCTGCGCCGCAGCCTGACACCGCCGGCGGCGCTTTTGCTGATTCTCCTTTCGCAGCTCCTCCCGCAGCGGCCGGCCTTCTGGGTGTGCCTCTTGGCGGCCGGAAGCATAGGATTTCAGCCGCTGTGGAACTGCGCCGGGCTGCTCATACGCGGCGGGCTCTTCCCTTTTTCCCGGAAATTTTTTGTGCGGGCGATGCCGCAGGCCCTTGAGCTCTGCGCGCAGGGGGCTTTTCTGTTTTGTACCCTGCCCTCCCGGACATTTTCCGCCCTGGATGCGGTTTTCCGCAGCCTGTGGCGTACCTTTGTCTCCCGCCGCAGGCTGCTGGAGTGGACCACCGCCGCGCAGAGCGACCGCGGGCGGATAGATGCGCGCCACCTGGTCCGCCGCTATTGGCTGCCGGAGCTCCTGGGAATTTTTCTGCTGCTTTTGAGCCCATGGCCTTCCGGGAGGCTGTGCGGGCTCTGCTTCTCGCTGCTCCTGCCGCTTGCCGCGCTGACGGCGCGTCCCTCGCGCCGCCGCCGTCCGGCCTTAGACGAGGCGGGGGAGGCGGCGGTGCGCGGCTATGCCGCCGACATGCTCCGCTTTTTCCTGGACTATGCGGATGAAACGCGCGGCTTTCTGCCGCCGGATAACGTTCAATTTGCGCCGCGCTATGCCGTTGCGGAACGCACCTCGCCGACCAACATCGGCTTTATGCTCTTATCGCTGCTGGCGGGGCGTGATTTCGAGCTGATTTCCACAGAAGAGCTCTACCGCCGGGTGCGCGGCGCGGTCGATACGCTGCAACGCTTGGAAAAGTGGCACGGCAACCTCTATAACTGGTATGATCTGCGCAGCCTTCAGGTGCTTCATCCGGCCTTTGTTTCGGCGGTGGACAGCGGAAATCTGCTCGGCTGCCTCATCGCCTTGGCGCAGGGCTTAGCGGAATATACGGCTGGGGAGCCGCGCATGCAGGCGCTGATTCAGGATATAGACCGGCTGGTTGAAGAGACCGATCTCTCCTTCTTCTATGTTCCCGTGCGCCGGCTCTTCTCCATCGGTTTCGACGCCGAGCGCAGCAAGCTGAGTTCCTCGCATTATGACTACCTGATGAGCGAGGCGCGCCTAATGTCCTATTGTGCGCTGGCGCTGCGTCAGGTCGGCCGGCGGCACTGGGGGGCGCTGGCGCGTACCCTTTCGCGCAGCGGCGGCTATCTGGGTCCGGTCTCCTGGACGGGCACGATGTTTGAATATTACATGCCGCAGCTGCTTTTGCCCGCTTACGAGGGATCGCTTCTGGATGAGACGCTCGCCTATTGCCTCTATTGCCAGAAAAGGCGTGTGCGCCGTTCTGGGCTGCCCTGGGGGATTTCGGAAAGCGGGTACTACGCGTTTGACAGTCTGCTCAACTACCAGTACAAGGCGCACGGCGTGCAGGCGCTGGGGGTCCGGCGCGGGCTGGATGAGGAGTTGGTGCTCTCACCCTATTCCTCCTTCTTGGCGCTTCCCTTCGCTCCTGGCGCTGCGCTGCGCAACCTTGAGCACCTGCGCGCGCTGGGCCTTTACGCCGGTTACGGCTTCTATGAGGCGGCGGATTTCACCGGGAAGCGGGTGAGCGGGGCGGCCTTCCAACCGGTGCGCAGCTTTATGGCCCACCATGTGGGGATGAGCGTTGCCGCCTGCGCGAACGCGGTGTTCGACGGGGTGATGCAGCGGCGTTTCATGCGCAACCCAGCCTGCCGGAGCGCCGCCGGTTTCTTGCAGGAAAAGATTCAAAAGGGATGGGTGATGTATGACCGGATGGATAAAAAGGCGGCGTTCCGGCGCGAGGAGAAGCCGGAGCCCTGGACCGAGCCGGTGGAAAGGATTTCACCCGCATCGCCGCGCGCCGCGCTGCTTGCAAACGGCGACATCAGCGAGCTGCTGACCGATTGCGGGGCCGGATACCTGCAATATGCCGGTATCGGCTGCACGCGCAAGGAGGAGGATCTCCTCCTAGGCGGGTCGGGTATCTACTGCTTGTGCGCCTGCGAGGGGGAGATTTTAAGCGCGTCGGCCGCGCCGCTCTACCAGGAGGGGCCGCGCGGCGTTCTTTTTAAAGAGAACGCCGTCTGCTATTGGGCGGAGAACGGCCGGCTGCACCTGGAGATGGAATGTACCCTTCCGCCGGCCGCCGCCGTTTCGGTCAAGCGGGTGAGGATCCGTTTGAAGGGGCAGCGGCCCGCGGCGGTAAAGCTGCTTTTCTACTGTGAGCCGTCGCTGCTGCGCGAGCAGGATTTTAACGCGCACGTCAGCTTTGCGCGGCTGTTTCTGCAATGCGGGCGCGACCGTGCCACCGGCGGCCTGCTTTTTACCCGCCGTCTCCGGGAGGGCGGCATGGGCTGCGCGCTGCTCTGCGGCTTTTTAGAGGGCTGCGAATTTCAGTTTGAGCCGGATAAGACCGCCCTGCTGCGCCCTCCCTATGGCCTGAGCTCTCTCCGGGACTTTCCCGGCCGGGCGTTCTCCTCGAAGGGAGCGCCAAACGCCGTTTGCGCCATGCAAACCGAGCTGCGCCTTATGCCGGGCGAGGAGAAGGAGCTGCATTTCGTTCTCGCGGCCGGACACAGCGCCGATCGTGCGCGGGAAGCCTTTATCCGTTTGCGGGAGGGCGGAAAGGGAGCGTGGGACAAGGCGGCGCTTTCTCCGCTCCGGGATCATTCGGCAGAGGGAAGCCTGGGGCTCTCCCTATTGGGCCGCATCGCTTACCTGCGCCCGCTACAGGATTCGATCCGGCAGGCAGCCGCCCGCAACCGCTTGGGACAACGCGGGCTTTGGCCGCTCTCCATCTCCGGCGATCTGCCGCTGGTCCTGCTGCGGGAGCCGGAAACGCGGGATCCGGAGCGGACGCTCATCTACGCCCGGCTCTTAGCGGTACTGCGCAGGGAGGGCTTCCCATTCGATTTAGCGGCGCTCTGCGAAGGGGAAGAAGCCTGCCGGCGGCTAACGGCGGAGCTTATCCATGCGGGCTTTGAGGCGCTCATCCGGGTGCGGGCGGGGATCTTTCCCATCGACGCCGCCTCCATTTCCGAGGAACAGCGCGTTCTGCTCATGGCCGTATCGGCCGCCGTCGCCGGGGAGAAGGAGGCGGAGGAGGGAGCGTCCTTTGTACCCGCGTGCATACGGCCCGCATCGCCCGTCCGGCTTCCGGATGGGGGGCTGCCGGTCTACGGCGGCGTTTTTAAAGAGGGTTCTTTTTATGTCGGACGGCGGCCGCGCGTTCCTTATTGCCACATCCTGGCGAACCCCACCTTTGGAACGCTGCTCTCCGACCGCAGCCTGGGGTATAGCTGGAGCGTGAATGCGCGCGAAAACAGGATTACCCCCTGGTCCTCGGATGCCGCCCAGGATAACCGAGGAGAGCGGCTGTTTTTGTCCTTGCAGGGCCGGTTCTATGATCCGATAGACGGTGCGCGCGTCCGCTATGCCAGCCACTGCGCGGTTTATGAGGGCCGGTGCGCCTCGCTTTGGGTGCGCGCCGAGGTGACGGTTCCGGCGCGCGGGGCGCAGAAGCAGCTGGAGGTGCTTGTTGAAAACGTCGGGGAAGAGGAGTTGGAGCTGGAGCTGGGCTGGTATTTGGAGCCGGTGCTGGCGGTTGAGCGTCATACCGCCAGGATGATTACCGGCGGCGCCGGTGAAAGGGGGATCTTTATGCAGAATTTTTATAATACCGCCGTCCCCTCCGCAATCTTCATGGGTACGGACGCGCCGTCATGGCGTCACAGCTTTGAGCGGCAGCGCATTCTGGCGGGCGACTGGTCCGAACCGGGGAGCCTGCCGCACCCCGATCCCTGCGGGATGCTGATCGTACCGATGCGGCTGCCGCCCAAGCGGCGGGAACAGGTGCGCTTCGTCCTTAGCTGCGCAAGCCGCCGGGAGAGCGCGGAACAGCTTTCGGCGCGCGGCCTGTTTGCGCCTGGCAGGAAAGCGGATCTCCCGTCCGGGGCGGTTCAGCGCCCGGAGTCCGGCGGCTTTCTCCGGCTCAAAACGCCGGATAAGCACCTGGACGCCTTTTTCAATACGCTGCTGCAAAACCAGATCCTTGCCAGCCGGATCTACGGCCGCACCGGATTTTATCAGAGCTCAGGCGCTTATGGCTTCCGCGATCAGCTACAGGACGCCATGAACTACTGCACCCTTTCCCCGGCGGTGCTGCGGGTGCAGCTGGCGCGCTGCTGCGCCGTCCAATTTGCGGAGGGGGATGTGCTCCACTGGTGGCACGCCTTGCCTGGGGGCAAGGAGGCGGCGGGTTCGGGGGTGAACGGCGTCCGTACCCGTTACAGCGACGATCTGGCCTGGCTGCCGCTGGCGATAGCCGTCTACCTGGAAAAGACCGGGGATAAAGCCTTTTTGGAACGGGAAATCGCCTATCTGGCCGGGGATGAGCTGCGCCCGGAGGAACACGACCGTTATTTCCAGCCCGCCCGCAGCGGGGTGAAGGAATCGATCTACCGGCACGGCCTGCGCGCGCTGGAAAGGGCTGACGCCCCCGGCCCGCGCGGCCTTATCCGGATCGGCAGCGGCGATTGGAACGACGGGTTTTCCAATGTCGGCGTACAGGGGCGGGGGGAGAGCGTCTGGCTCACCATGTTCTTAGCGCTTTGCTGCGATCGCTATGCAGGGGTCTGCCGCCGGTTTGGGGAAGAAGAGGAGGCGCAGCGGCTGCGCGCGCGGGCCGGGGAGCTGCGCGCGGCGGCGGACCGGTATGCCTGGGATGGCGAATGGTACGCCCGCGCTACCTTTGACGATGGAACGGTCATGGGGTCGCGCCAGAGCGCCGAGTGCCGGATCGATTCGCTGCCGCAGAGCTTCGCGGCGCTGTGCGGCATGCCGGACCGGGACCGGGTCCGCAGGGCGCTGGATAGCGCCCTGCGGTATTTGGTGGATGAAGAGACGGGGATTATCCGTCTGTTTGACCCGCCCTTTGAAAAGAGCAGCCCTTCCCCCGGCTATGTGCAGGCATACCCGGCCGGGATACGGGAAAACGGCGGGCAATATACCCATGCGGCCGTTTGGCTGGCGCTCAGCCTGTTTGCCGTGGGGCGCGCGGAAGAGGGCTACCGCCTGCTGCGGATGCTGGGCCCCGCCCACCGGGCCGCCGGGCCCGGCGCGGCCGCCTACCGGCTGGAGCCCTATTCCATCGCCGCCGATATCTATACCCATCCCGCGCTTTTGGGGCGGGGCGGCTGGTCGCTCTATACCGGCGCGGCCGGGTGGTACTGGACCGCCGTTACCGAGGGGCTTTTGGGGCTGCAAAGAAAGGAGAATATCCTCCGCATAAGTCCGAACCTGCCGGGGGTTTGGGAACAGGCCGAGGTGGAGGGGGTGCTCTCTTCCACCGCCTTTTCCCTCCATATCCGGCGGGGAACCGCAGAAGAGGCGAAGGGCCTCACGGTCGATGGGAAGCCTGCAAAGGGCATCCCGCTCGACGGAGGACGCTACCGGGCGGAATATGTTTTTTAAAATCGAGGGTGAAATTCACAGAAATTTCATCCGTCCCGCCCAGGGGCATGCTATCATAAAGAAAGTGTAAAATCCCGGAAAAATATGTTATAATAACCGCAAGCGGTCCTTGCAGCCTTCGTTTGTCCGGCGCCGGATAGGCGCGGTCGGTTATCGCATAAACGCTGCGGGTCTGCGCTGTCCTGTCTGCCAGCCCGGCGGTTCTGCCGTTTGCAGACCCAAGGTTTTATCAAGGCGGCCGTTTTCAGCCGTTTTGCAGCTTGCCGGGAACGCCCTTTCGGCTGTTGTTTGCAGCAGGCGGGCGGACCGGTTGCCGGAAATTTTGACATCCACAGGAAAGGAAGGAAATCAACCCATGCAAAACTGTTTTTACAGGGAGCAGTTGGCCGACGGCATCTATTTTTCTCATGTTGCCGATAGCAAGTTCTATTCCAACCGCCTTTCGGTCAATTTGGTCGTGCCGCTTGCGGCCGGCAGCGTTACCGATAACGCCATTGTCCCTTCGGTGCTGCGGCTCGGCTGCCGCACCTGCCCGGACTTTACCGCCCTCAACCGCCGCTTGGGGCTGCTTTATGGAGCGGCGCTCGGCGGCGACGTTTCCCGCTTCGGCGCCCACCAGATTTTAAGCGTTTCAGCCAAGGGGCTCGATCGCCGCGTCGCCCTCCAGGGGGAGGACATGGTGAGGGAGCTGTGCGGGCTGGTGTGCGATATTGCGCTGGATCCGCTTCTCGTGGATGGGGTGTTTGGGAAAGAGCAGGTGGATCTGGAGCGGCATAACCTCATTGATACCATCCTCTCGGAGATTAACGACAAGCGCATCTATGCCCAGACGCAGTGCCTGTCGCTGATGTTCGGCGAATCCCCGCGCGCGCTGCACCCCTATGGGACGGTGGAGGAGGCGCAGCGGATCACCCCCGCCTCGGCCTATGCGGCTTACCGGCGCATGCTGGAAAACGCGCAGATCGAGCTGATGTTTGTGGGCGGCGGGGACTACCGGGCGGCTCTGGAAACCTTCCGCGCCCGGTTCGCCGGATGCAGGCGGGGAGCGGTGCAGGCCGCCGTGCCGTCGGTAGCCGCGCTGTCCGGGCCGGTGAAGGAGCGCACCGAAACGATGGAGGTCAATCAGTCCAAGCTGGTCATGGGCTTCCGCTGCCGCCAGTCAGGGGAGCGCGGGGTTTACGCGCTGCGCCTGATGAGCGCGATGTATGGCGGGACGCCCTTCTCCAAGCTCTTTTTAAACGTGCGCGAAAAGCTGAGCCTTTGCTATTACTGCTCCTCGCGCTATGACCGCGGCAACGGGGTAATGATCGTAGGCAGCGGGGTGGAAAAGGAGAAGAAGCAGGCGGCAAAGGAGGAGATCCTCCGCCAGCTACAGGCCATGCGGGACGGGGACTTTACCGATGAGGAGCTTCACAACACCGTTTTGGCGATGAACACCGGCTTTGCCGCAACGGGAGATTCGCTGCACGCCTTGGAAAGCTGGTATCTCACCCAAATCCTCTTCGGCCAGGAGCACTCCCCCGATGAGGAGCGGGCCGTTATGCAGACGATCACCCGCGAAGAGGTGATCGAGGCGGCGCGCGGCGTCGAACTGGATTCGGTCTATTTCCTCACATCGCAAGGGGAAGAGGCTTCCATATAACCGGCCGGAGCTTCCCGCTTCGGTCCGGCGGAAAACGGATTTCCCAGGGATGACTCGAACGCCCTTTCAGGCCGGTTCTCCAAGAGGAAGCGGCCTGACTTCCAGAAAGGAATGATGAATCAAGATGGAAACCATCCGTTCTGAACGGCTTGGCCAGCAATATATTTCGCTTACCCATGAGAGCGGTCTGCGGATTCTGTTGTGTCCGATGGAGGGCTTTAACAACGCCTATGCCATGTTCGGCGCTCCCTATGGGTCGGTGGACGTCTGCTTTAAAACCCAGCAGGACGCGGATTTTGTCTCGGTCCCGGCGGGCATCGCCCACTTTTTGGAGCACAAGCTCTTTGAAAACGAGGACTGCGACGCCTTCGAGCGCTATGCCAAAACAGGCGCGTCGGCCAATGCGTTTACCTCCTTTGATCGAACCTGCTACCTCTTTGAGTGCGCGGAGAACTTCAGCGATTCGCTGGAAATCCTCTTAGACTTTGTGACCCACCCCTACTTCACCCAGCAGACGGTGGATAAGGAACAGGGAATCATCGGGCAGGAGATCCGGATGTATGAGGACAATCCCGATTGGCGGGTGATGTTCAACCTTCTGCGCGCGCTCTACCATGAGAACCCGGTGCGCATCGACATTGCAGGAACGGTGGAATCGATAGCACAGATCAACGCCGATCTCCTCTACCGCTGTTACAACACCTTTTATAACCTGAGCAACATGGTGCTGACCATTACCGGGAATTTTGAGGTAGAGGAAGCGCTGCGCGTCGCCGGCAAGGTGTTGGAGAAAACCGAACCGGTTCACATCGAATACCGCCGCAGCGCTGAACCGCAGGAGGTGCGCGAGAAATTTACCGAGCAGACGCTGGCCGTTTCTACGCCGATGTTCGACATCGGCTTCAAGGCGGTTCCGGGGGATTATGCCGATAACATCCGCAGCTCTATTCTGGACGAGATGCTCATTGAAATCATTGCCGGGGAAGCCTCGCCGCTCTACCGCCGGCTCTATGACCGTTCGCTCATCAACGGCGTTTTCTCCGGCGAGAGCATGGCCAGCCGCGACTATATTTGCAGCATGTTCTGCGGGGAATCGAGCGATCCGAAAAAGGTCTATGAGGAGCTTTGCGCCGAGGTGGATCGGCTGGCGCGGGAGGGAATCGAGGAAGAGCTTTTCCGCGTGGCGAAATCGACTATCTATGGGCGCTATGTCGGCGCTTTCGACAGCGTGGAGGGAGTGGCCGGGCTCATGATGAACGGCGCGTTCTGCGGCGTGCCGATGTATGAGCTGGTGGACACGGCCGCGGCCGTTACCAAAGAGGGACTGGAACAGCGGCTGCGCGAGGGCTTCTCGGTGGAGCGCAGCGCTCTCTCGGTCGTCTGGCCGGACAAAAAGCAGTAAAAAAGCGGCCTTTGGCCGCAGGCTTATCTTTGGCGGGAGGCGGCCCTTCCCGCCGGATGCTTTTTTCCGGCCTGCGGAAGAGGTCTGGCCTGGCCGAAGGCCCTTAGGATTGAAGGAAAGGAATGGTCATATTCATGGGAGAGACTCTTGCATTCCCTGGGTTGGGGTTGGAATATACCTTAAACCGCGTTGCGTTTACCATCGGACCGGTGACGATCTATTGGTACGGGATTATCATTGCGCTTGCGTTTTTGGCGGGCATTTCTTATGCGCTTTACCGGGTAAAGAGTTTTGGGCTGGATGGCGACCGGGTGATCGACGTGGTGATCGGCGGCGCTATCGGAGGGATTATCGGCGCGCGGATTTATTACGTCGCCTTCTCCTGGGACCAGTTTAAGGACGATCCCATCCGCATCTTTA
Organism: Provencibacterium sp.; assembly: GCA_022793895.1. Classification (GTDB taxonomy): domain Bacteria; phylum Bacillota; class Clostridia; order Oscillospirales; family Ruminococcaceae; genus Harryflintia. The sequence goes on from JAAWDS010000053.1 coordinate 106,376, forward strand.
TGACCTGGCAGGGCGGGATTGCGATTTATGGCGGGATCATCGGCGCTTTTTTGGCGGGACTTTTGATGTGTAAAATCCGCGGGGTGAAATTTCTTCCGATGCTCGATCTGGCCGTTGGCGGAATGATTCTGGGGCAGGCGATTGGGCGCTGGGGAAACTTTGTAAACATTGAGGCGTTCGGCGGGAACACAACGCTGCCTTGGGGGATGACCTCTCCGGCGATCACCAACTATCTAAGCGAACATATGAAAGGCCTGAACGCTCTTCACATGGAGATCGATCCCACGCTGCCGGTACATCCCACCTTTCTCTATGAATCGATCTGGTGCCTTCTCGGCTTTATCGCGATTGCCCTCTACACCAACCGCCGCCGGTTTGATGGGGAGCTGCTGCTCATCTATACCGCCTGGTATGGGCTGGGACGTTCGGTCATCGAAGGGCTGAGGACCGACAGCCTGCTTCTAGGCACCATCCGCATTTCCCAGCTTGTGGCGGTTCTCTGCGTTCTGGGAGCGTTGGTGGCTTGGGTGACGGTGCGCTCGAAGATTCACCGCAGCGCCGACCCGGATTACTTGCGGCTCTATGTGGAAACCGAGGAGGGGCAAAGCATCCTGGCCGGGACCTTTTACCCGAAGAAGGGGGAGAAAAAGGCGGTAGCACAGGAGGAGAGCGCAGAGACTGCTTCCACTTCGGAACATGCAGAATCCGCCGGGGAAACCGCTGTCCCGGCTGGGGAAGCTGAAGAGCTTGCCGGACCGGCAGAGGAGAAAGAATCGGGGGAGGAATCGCAGACGCAAGAAGCCGCCGGAGAACCTTCCGAAGCCTCGGAAGAAGAGGACAAGCCGCTCTAAAAACGGCGGCCGGCTTGCCGTTGGCGGCAAGCCGCTGGATACATAGCAGAAAACGGGAAACGGGCAAGATTTTTTAGGAGGGGGTTTCGGTTATGGCAGCAACCATTATTGACGGCAAGGCCGTATCAGCCGAGGTGCGGGCGGAACTAAAAAAGGAAGTGGAGGCGCTTGGAGGCAGGGGCGTAACGCCCGGTCTGGCGGTGGTTTTGGTCGGGGATGACGACGCTTCCCGCCGGTATGTACGCAACAAAAAGAAGGGCTGTGAAGAGGTAGGCATCTATTCGCAGGAGCATACGCTTCCCGCTGGAACGAGCGAGGAGGAGCTGCTCGCCTTGATCGGGAAGCTCAACGCGGACCCGAAAATTGACGGCATTTTGGTCCAGCTTCCGCTCCCCAAGCATCTGGATGAAAAGCGGGTGATCGAGGCGATTGATCCCGGCAAGGATGTGGATGCTTTCAGCGAGGCCAACGTAGGCCGGATTATGATTGGCAATTATACCTTCCTTCCCTGCACCCCGGCGGGGATCATGGAGCTGCTCCGGCATGCCGGAGTGGAGCTGGAGGGGAAGGAGTGCGTCGTTATTGGACGCAGCAACATTGTCGGCAAGCCAATGGCGATGCTGTTGATGCACGCCAACGGGACGGTTACTATCTGCCATTCCCGCACCCATAACCTGGCCGGCGTCGCCCGGCGGGCGGATGTTTTGGTCGCCGCCATCGGCAAGCCGAAGTTCGTCACGGCGGATATGGTGAAGCCGGGCGCGGTGGTCATCGATGTAGGGATGGACCGGGATGAAAACGGCAAGCTGTGCGGCGATGTGGATTTTGAAGCCGTTAAGGAGGTTGCCAGCGCGATTACGCCGGTGCCCGGCGGCGTGGGCCCGATGACCATTACGACCCTTCTGAAAAACACCGTGACGGCGGCGAAGCTCCACCACGAAAACGCCCGTTGAACAGGGGGGTCCCCGATAGAGGCAAGGAGAAGGATAAAAGCCCTTGGCACGAGTCTAAGGCAGACGGAGGGCCCGGCCGGTGGGAAAGGCGCTGAAACCACGAATCCTGTCCCTTGGGTGGGGGTATGTGGCGTTCCAAAGGTTTTATTGGACCGTGCGCGTTATCGGGGATCGTTTTGGCGCAAAAGCGCGGAAAAACTTGACTTTATGAAACCAGTATGCTAGAATATTTTTTGCCGCATGTATAGGGCTCAAGTGCGTCCGGATGCGTTTCGGGACGCCGCCTGGAACAGCGAGTCTTTACGGAAAGAGGATTCTTAGGATGTATGCAATCGTAGAAGTGGGCGGAAAGCAATACCGCGTCAGCGAAGGCGATATCATCTTTGTCGAGAAGATGAACGCCGAGGAAAACGCCAGCGTCATGTTGGAGAACATTGTGGCGGTTGGGGAAGAGGGCAGCCTGAATGTCGGCGCTCCCTATGTCTCCGGTGCAAAAATTGAAGCGAAGGTACTCAAAAACGGCAAGGCGAAGAAGGTAACGGTTTTCACCTACCGCTCTAAAAAGGATTCCAAGCGCAAGATGGGCCACCGTCAGCCCTACACCAAGCTGCAAATCGAAAAGATCACCGCATAAGATAGATGATTAGCGTCCGTTTTGTAAAAAGCGGGTTCCGCTACCGCGGCTTTGAGGTTTCAGGCCATGCCGGATATGCGGAAAAGGGGAGCGACATTGTTTGCGCGGCGGTAACGACTTCCGTTCAGTTGGTTATCAACACGATAACTGATGTAATGAAAATTCCGGCGGAGACAGCGGTGGAGGAAAACCGCATTGCCTTTTCGCTGGAGACGGAAGAGACCGTCCCGCAGCCGTTGATGGAAGGGTTGTTCCGTCACCTGTCGCTGCTTGCAGAAGATTATCCGCAGAATGTGCGGATAAGCGTATCCCAATGAAAATGATAGGAGGCAGTTTTCATGATTCGTTTGGATCTTCAATTTTTTGCACATAAGAAGGGCGTCGGTTCCACCAAGAACGGCCGTGATTCCGAGTCCAAGCGCCTGGGTGTGAAGCGGGCGGATGGGCAGTTCGTTTTGGCGGGCAACATTCTGGTCCGTCAGCGCGGCACCCATATCCATCCCGGTGAGAACGTCGGCATTGGCAGCGATGACACGCTGTTTGCCAAGATGGATGGCCGCGTGAAATTTGAGCGCATGGGCCGCGACCGCAAAAAGGTCAGCATTTACGCTGTGGAAGCGAAGTAACTAAACCTTATAAGAAGGCGCGCAGGAGAGAATTTTTCTCCTGCGCGTTTTTTGTCTGGAAATTATGGCCATAGAATAGAAAGGATCCCCGCAAAGGCGCCGAGAGCCGAACGTTCTCTTTGCGCCTTCGCGGGGATCTATTCATAAAGCGGGTTCTTTGCGTTAGAGGTTCGCGAAAACCTCCATCTGTTTTTGCAGCTCCTCCACGATCTCCTGATTGGTATCCATGCGCGCGGTGATGCCGGTCATGTCGTCCACTAGGGCGCGGGTATTGCCGGCGGCGCCGGTGACGCCGGTGACAGCGCCGTCGATAGCGCCGGCAATGTTGGCGATCGAGCATGCAATCTCATCCATAGAGGTTTTGAGATGCTCTGTCCGTTGATTGAACGCCTCCATGGAGCGCCCGATGTAGGCGGAGTCCTCCCGGTACTGCCGCCCAGCCTGAACGGATCGTTTTAGCTGGGATAGAATGGCTTCTCCGAGATAATCGGCTAATTCTTTCGCGCTGCTGGAGAGGTAGTTCACCGCTCCCGTCACTACGGTGCTGACTTCCCGGATGTGCGTGGCCGTTTCGGCACAGGAATCGGCTAGCTGCCGGATCTCCTGCGCCACGATGGCGAATCCCCTTCCGGCCTCCCCGGCATGGGAGGCTTCCACCGAGGCATTGATGGCGATGAGATCGGTGGAGGAGGAGATGGAAAGAATGTCCTTGGTCAGAACGCCGATCTGATTGACATTCTGGCTTTTTTCAATCGCCTCGTTGAGAACGGACAAGATTTCCTCCGTCTTGGCGTGGACCGCTTCCATCTCTTCCTGAGCGGATCGTTCCATTTCCTCCGCCCGTCCCCGCATCTCTACCGAATAGGCGGTGATGGCGGAACACTCCTCCGCCATGGTCTGAGCGTCTCCCTGCGTGCCGGAGGTGCTGGCGCTGATGACGGCGGTGCTGCTGGCGATCTCCTCCAGTGCGGCGGAGAGATGCTCCGTCAGACCGGAGAGATCCTGGACGCTGCCGCGGGAGGTCCGGATTCGCCGGCGCACCTCTCCCACCACGCCGCGGATGCGTTCGGAGCTGTCCTGAAGCATGCCCATTGCGTCCTCAATAGGGGCGATAACATATTTTCGAATGATCCGGAAGGCGGCCGCTACGAGGAGAACGCCGGCAGCCAGGGTGACGGCGCTCGTGGCCAGCGAGGTGATGTAGACGATGAAGAGACGGCCCCGCGCCTCTTCCGCCTGGCGGCTGACCGAGGAATAGAGGGTGTCGATGTCTTTTTCCACCGCGCCGCTCCAGGCGGCCACATCCCCGTTGGCCGTGGCATAGGCTTCTTGCGTCTTGCTGTCGGCGCTGGCGCAGACCAGATAAACCAGGGAATGCTTAAAGGCGTCGTAGTCCCTTAAAAGGGAGCGGTAGGTTTCCCGCGCTTCATCGAGAACAAACGGCTCATAGGCGGCCAATTTTTCATCCAAACCGGCCTCCTCCGTTTTGATCTCCTGAACCAGCCGGATCATCGTCGCATGATCCGCGGCTACGATGTGGGATAAGGACAACCGGTGTATGTCCATCATAGAGCGCCGGATCTCCTCCAACCGTGCTTCGCTGAGCATATATTCATCCACAATCGTCCCTGCGTTGGCGTGGACGTTGTTGATGCTGAATACTGCCAAGAGATTGGAAAGCAGCGTCACCAATCCCAGCAGAACGATGGGCAGAATTAAACGCTGTTGCAGGGTCAGCTTTCCTTTCATTGCGATCTCCTCCCAATGCTTGCCTTAACGTTTGTTACCGTGCGGTAACGCCTTCGACCAGCCGGTCTAGCTGGGCCTGGAGAGACGCCCCGGAGGGGTTCCCTTCCGCCATGACGCCGGCAAATTCGGCCACAGGGTCCCAGAACTTTCCGCCCACCCGCTGGAGCTGAGAGAACTCCGATTGAGCCAGCAACGCCGCAATGGCTGGGGAACCCTGCACTTCCGGAGAATTGGCCGCGTTGGTGTTGGAGGGCCCTTGGCCCCGCAGCTCAAAACGCAGGCGCTGGTTGGATTCGTTGGTGATCCACTCGGCCAGTCGCGCCGCCCAGTCCGGATATTGGGAATAGGCGTTCACGCCAATGAGCTTGCAGCCGGAGAAGGAGGCCATTTGCACCTGCTGGCCCTTGCAGGTATAGGCGGGCAGCTTGGCCGCTCCAACCTTGTTTCCCCAAGCCTCGGTCATCGCTACTGCGTTCCACACGCCGCTGACCCCGGCGATAATGGATCCATCCTGCACGCCGGCCAGAAATTCCGTATCGGTCCGGCTGGCAAAGCCGGGGCTGGAAGCAACGGACAGCATCGCTTGGGCTACGTCTACACCGCGGATCGGCCCTTCGGTGCTGTTCCAGGTGCAATAGTTGGTCAGGCCGTCTGCATTCAGGCCGATTTCCAAGCCGGTGTTGCCGAAGAAGGAATAGACATACCAGGCGGAGGACCAATCCATCGTCACCAGCCGCCCAGCCTGTTCCGCCACCTCCAGCATCCGATCCAGGCTTTGAACGTCTTTTTCGGAAAAATAGTCCTTGTTATAATAAAGGAAATAGCCGTTGTCCGCCGTCAGAGGATAAGCATAGAGAACCCCTTCCACGCTGGCCGCTTCCACGGCGGCGGAGAGATTAGCCCGCTGGATATCCGCCGCGTTTTCGACCGGGTCCAGGCCGCCGGCGGCGGCCAGAGCCGCTACCTGGTCGTCCGCGAAGGCGAACACATCCGCGCCCTCCTCCAGATTGCCGAGCAAGGCGTCCTTGCAGTTCGATTCGCTCTGGGCTTGATAGGTGATCCGAAAGTCGGCTTCACCGGAATAGCGTTTCTGGAAAGAGGCGATGATTTCCTCCAGAAGCGCCTCATCCTCTTCGGCGCCCCACACCGTCAGCGTGATGGTTTCAGGAGCTGCGCTGCTGCTTACGGGAAGCGGTTCCTGTTTGCTGCAAGAAGCTGCTAGGAGCAGCATCCCCACCGATAAAAGCAGGGAACAAAGTTTCTTTTTCATAGCATCCAGCCTTTCCAAATGATTCCTGTGCTATTATAGCACCCTTTATTTTAGTTGGCAACCGGCTGGAGAAGAGAGAGAAGGGGCGCGCCCGCAAAATGAAATTTTGCGGGCGCGCCCTTTGGAAAAACGGTTTTCAGGGCGAAGAAACCGCCCTGAATTTCGCGCCATAAGGCGCGAAACCACCGCTTTTCTGGTTTCTGCAAACCAGAGGAGCGGCCTACACGATTTCTTTTACAGGCTGGGGATACTTTTTTGTCAGTCTCTTCTATTTGTGGGCGCGCCCTTCTGCAAACCGGAAATGGGATTCTGCAACGCGGCCGTTTCAGCCGTTATGCGTTATGCAGCGGCGGCGTTTCTCAGCGCTCCGGCGCCGGCAGCTCTTCCGCCAAGCGGATGTCCCGTTCAGCCTCTCCGGTGTAAAGGGACCAGCCGAAGGTCTGGCGGACTCTGGGCATCCCATAGGGGAGATAGTGCCGGGCCCCAATTTCGGCCAGCTCCTTCCAGTGAGCGAGCCCCTCCTTCAACAGGCGGATCGCCTCCTGCCGGTAGTCCTCCTGGACCGTCTGCCGGTAGAAAAGAAGCTGGATGGCGGCGCGGAATTTGCACAGGTAGTACCGTGCCAACGCCCGCCAAGCGATAAGATCGAAAAGGATGCACTCCAGCTCCCCGGCGTGGGCCTCCGGATCGGCTTCGACCGCCTGGATGCTGCGGTTCAGCGTTTCCACCTGTTTTTCCATCAGCGCGAGGATCTCTTCGGGCGTCTCTCCTTCCAGCGTTTTCCCCGACAGCTTGGCGGAAACGTAGTCCTTCATCCCTACGACGCCGACCCCCGGCATCGGGACGCCCTCCATGAAGTCCAACACCGTCTTGAACCCCTTGCAGGCAAGCAGCGATTCGGGATGCCATTCAAAATCGTAGTTGATCCAAAACAGGCGGTTGACGCCGCAGAGCATCCGCATCCCGGCGCAGAGCCCCTCATAGATGGGGAGCCCGCTCTCCCGGCCATAGCGGCGGATGAACGCGTCCGTCCAGACGGTCTCCGGCAGATCCGGATCATAGCTCAGCCGCCCCAGCATGGCGAACTGCATCCAGTGCTTTTGATAGGCGTGTTCCCACTGTAGATGGCTGCCAGGCGCATGCTGAAATTCTCCGGCCCAGATGTAGCAGTCCGCGCCCCAGTAAAAGCCCTTGACCCAGGGCCGCTTCATCCCGCGGATGTATTCCGAGAGGAAATCCGGGTCGCAGCCGCGCAGGTTGTGGAAATCATCGTTGCGTACCGTGTAGATCACCTGGATATCGGAGAGATCCTGCCCGTCCCAGGCATGGAACAGCGTTTCAAACTGTGGATGGGGATGGGAATACATGTGCGCGTTGGAATATTTCCAGCTGATGTAGGTGTCGGCCCCCTTGCATTGGCTGAGGAACATCTCCTGGGCGATGGGCCCGTTGCTCATGTTGGTGCGGTGGATAAAGGGGATGGGATAATGGATTTCCTTGAGCGCCTCCAGATAGGTATCCACCACCCATTGCTCCCGCTCGGCCGCGTCTCCGACCATCTCCTCGCGGTTGGAGGTGCCCAGCCCGGTCAGGTCGGGGAAGGTGTAGATAAGCGTCTTGACCGCCTCGCAGAAGTAGTCTTTGAGGATGGGCACATATTGCCGCAGGCCGATGCTGCGCTGATCCCAACCCCACTCTCCCAGCTCTTCCGGGAGGCCGAGCCCCTTGGCGATTCCGGAGGAGATGCGCAGGTTCCAGGTGATGATGTAGGTCTCCAGTCCGCGGGCCTTGGCGTGCGCCAGAATGCGGGTGAACAGCTCCCGGCGCTCTCGGCGATCGGCGGCGGACAGTGAGGAGGCATCGGGATATTTGGAGAGATCTAAGAGCATTTCAAACGGGTTTTCCGACCAAAGGCTCAGGCAATTGTAGCGGTTGCGGGCCAGGAAATCGATGTAATCCCGCCAGAAATCGAACTCCAACACCGTCTGCTTATTTTTTTCGAACGGCTCCCCGTCCGCATAGGTCTGGAAGGGTAGGTTGAACTTGACGCCGCGCTTCTCTAAGAAGGGCGACCAGCTTCCTTCCGGAATCCTATCCCAGCCGTGGTAGCGGATAGACTCGGCCAACTCGAACAGCCCGTACATAGCGCCGGCAGCTCCGCGGCCTTCCAGACAGATCCGGTTCTCCTCCTTGCGAATGGAGAACGCCTCCGGAGAGACTCCCTTCTGGGGCCGGACGGCGACATGGATACAGAGCGCTTGAGGATGGGCCGGACAATGGTTCGCCCAATCCAGGTAGACGGGGATCCCTTTTTCACGCAGCGCCTGCTCCAAGATTTGCACCCCGTATTCAACGGTTGGGGGGTGTCGCAAATCTTGACGGGGGAAGGGTCATAGAAACGGTAATAGATGATCATAACAAACATCTTTCTGGCGGTGGAACGGCCCGCCGGCGGTTTTTTCCTTATTATAACATGGAACGGCCATAAAAAAGAATCTCGATGTATGGAAAAACAGCGAATACGGCCGCCTTCTGTCAGAGGTGTGGGCTTCATTCCCACTTAAACTGGAGGCTGCTCATCATTTCGAGGATCGGGAGAGTGACCGAAACGGCCGTTTCTCCGCGCTGGACAGGCAGCTCGGCGCCGTGCGGCAGATCCAGGACATGCCGCGCCTGCCCTCAGGGATCTGTGCCGTCACCTGGAGATTGTGCAGTGGAATCATGGCGCTCAGCGGCCGCCTGCCCGCGCCGTTGATAAGGTGGACGATAAGGCCCTGTTTGCCCTGATAAGCGCTGGCGATGAGTCTGGGACAGCTGGTCGTGCGCACTGTGCTCCGGCCGATGAAAGGGAACGTCGCTCTGGTACCAGGCATAGATGCCGCCAACGTTGAAGACGAGCACCGTAGCGCCCAGCTCCTTCGGATCGATGCGCGCCGTATCTTGAAATTGAAGGTTCGTCTGGATAATGCGCTGCGGATGGGACCAAAATTTGTCCAACATTGTGACGGCTCCTTACTTCGGGATTGTGGCCGGTCCGGCGATCGGAGAAAGTGCAAAGGAGGGCCGTCCATAAAGCGCCTGGAACCAAGGTCCTTTTTGCCTCTTTATGGCGGCCCCTCCTTCTTTTATTTATTCACAGAGAGCCGGATCAAATTCGAGTTTGATAATCAGCGTTTCACCGGTGATCTCGTTGACCGGGAGGCCCCGAACTCGAAGATATTTGCGCCCTTCGCGGTGCAGCGAGGCCGGCATATCCACCGAGGTCTCCAGAGGCTGGCCGTTGTTGAGCAGGGTGGCGCGCAGCGGCAGCATATCGAACGGCTTGACAACGATGCCGTCGGTTTCGGTGTCGTCGGGCAGATGAACATAGACGGTGTTCCCTCGGCGGGTCAGCAGCATGGGATCGCGCATGTTGGGGGTGACATCGGTGATCATCGTGGTAGCGGGGATAGCGTCGCCAAATGCCTCCTTGACCCGGTTGTACCAGTCGCCGACCCGCTTTAGGGAAGCAATGTCCCTGGGATCGAGCGTACCGTCCGCATGCGGCCCCACGTTGAGCTGATAGTTTCCGCCCATGGCCATCACCCGGTCGATGCTGCGGATGAGATGCTTGCAGGAATAATAATCCTCATCGATCTTGTAGCCCCAGCTCTCCCGGCCGAGCGACTGCACCGCCTCGGTGCGGCACGGAAATTCCATCCCGTCGGGAATGCCGCGCTCCGAGGTCTGGAAGTCCCAGTTTTCCGGCCCGCGGTTGTTGATGACCATGCTGGGCTGAAGCTGGCGCAGGCGGTCGTTGAAAGCGGTGTTGTTGTAGCAGCAGACGTTGATGTCCCAGAAGAATTGACCGATTTCGCCGTATTTGGTGCAGAGCTCCTCCGCCTGGTTTTCCATGTAGCGGAAATATTCCTTCAGGTTGGGCTCGTCCCCTGCGCGCGGGCCGAACATCTCATGGTGCCGCCCCTGGTTGGGATAGTTCTTGTGGTGCCAGTCGGGGATGGAATAGTAAATCCCCATGACCATATCATGGCGCTGGCAGGAGTCAGCGAGCATTTTCACAACATCCCGGCGATAGGGGGTGTTCATAATGTTGTAGTCGGTGTACTAGGTGTCCCACATGCAGAAGCCGTCGTGGTGCTTGCTGGTGAAGCAGATGTACTCCATCCCAACGCTTTTGGCGAAATCCAGCCACTCATCGGGATCGAACTTTTGGGGGTTGAATTGCTGCATCAGCGGCTCATATTCCTTGCGGGGCATCCGGCCGCGCCAGAGAATTTGCTCGTGCCAGGCGGGAATGCTGTAGAGGCCCCAATGGATGAATAGGCCGAAGCGCCGTTTTAAAAACCAATCCCTCGCATCATAAAAACGGAACCGATCGATCATAGCTGACACTCCTTTTTAAAGATGGCCGCCAGCGGCGGATATTTGTGGTCCGGGTCCCGCAGAAGGCGGAACCGCACAGATAAAGCCTCGGATCGGCCCCTCTGATGGTCCGGTCCGAGGTTTAACGGGACGCTTACTGCTGTTTGGAATCGTAATGGACCTGCCACAAGCGGATATATTCATCCACATTGTAACGCTTGAGGTTCTCCAGGTGTTCCTGCCACTGAGCGTCGGTGATCCCTTCGACCACCGCATTAGCCTTGAATTTCTTCATGTAGTTGTCAATGTCGGTGAAGAGCAGCGCTCTTTGGCTGGCGGTGTCCGGATCCTCCATGCCCTTGGGCATGACCTCAATGCCGTACTGGATATACATCTCGTTGACCGCGATGCGCTTTTTGATGCGGGGCTCCTGGATGCGCAGGTCGTCATATTTGGACCAGAGGCGGGCGGGGGAATAGGGGCCGGCCGCGACGGTGCGCTTGAACTCGATGCCGCTTACGCCTTCCGGCATGAACTCGCTGGTCTCCATCCAATGCTCGCCGTCAGTGTCATACTTCCAGATACCTTCGCCCGCAGGGCCGTTGTACCAGAGCATGATGTTCTCGGTGGTCGAGATGTTGTTGTCGTAATAGCGCACCAGCGCCTCCGGGTTTTTGCACTTGGTGGTAATGGCAAAGCCGTCCATGTATCCGCCGGGCTGACGGGCGCGGCTCCAGAGCTGTTCGCCGTTTTCGCCCTTGAGAGGGGGAATGGCCTCATAGATATCCAGGTATTCGCTTACAAAGGCGTCGGGCAGCCAAACCATGATAACGCCGTAGAGAACGGCGGGATCCTGCGCTTTGGACTGGAACTGAGCGCCGGTCTGGGTGAAAACCTCAGGATCCATCAGCTTTTCGTTGTAGAGCTTGTTCATCCACTGAAGGCCCTTGAGGTAGCCCTCCTGTTCAGCGGTGAAGAGAACCTTGCCGTCCTTAGCAAAAACATACTCTTCCGTATCGATCACGCCGAACGGCCCAAACAAAACCTCAGTATCGCTGACGTTCGATTCCTCGCAGACGCCGAGCGGGATCTCATCGGCGATGCCGTTGCCGTTGGGATCTTGATCGCGGAAGGCGCGCAGCATTGCCTCAAACTCCTCCACCGTGGTGGGCATTTCAAGGTTCAGCGCCTTCAGCCACTCGGTGTTGACCCACATGCCCTCATCGACGGTGTTGGAGGGGTCGAACCGGTTGGTCGGGAGAGAGTACATGTTGCCGTCCGGAGCGGTGCAGCCGCTTTTGAGGTCAGGCTGGCCTTCAAACATCTCCTGGATGTGGGGGCCGCATTTATCGACATACTCGTTGAGCGGGGTAAAGAGACTGCTGTTCTTCATCAGATCCTTGACCTGATAGGAGAAGGCGTCCGGCAGGTCGCCCGAAGCCAGCATGATGTTGACCTTCTCATCCCAGCCGCTGGCGGGAGTTTCGAGCCACTCGATGTGGATGTTGGTCTGGTTCTCCATCTCGACGACGCAGGCTTTTTCCGCATAGGAGTTTTTACTGTTAGCGTCCCGCGCGATAGCGATGGTGTAGGTTTCCTTTTCCTTGAGGACCGGCAGGCCCTCTACCCCTATTTTGAGTTCAGCAAAAAATATCCGGAGCTGTTGCTGAAAACGGAGTTTAAGTCCACAGAGGAGATCGTGAGCTTAGTCAAGATGCTTTGCATGGAAATCTGTAGTCATGTGGAGCAGTCCAACGGTCCGCCGGCACAGGCGGAGTTTGTTGGGAACGGATCGGACAATATCCATGAGATCCTAGCCTTTATTAAAGAGAATTATGCCGATCAGAGCTTTTCCGCCAAGCTGCTGGCGGATCACTTCCAGATGTCCATTTCGAATTTCAGCCACTATTTTAAAAAGCAGACCGGCCGGGTGGTTTCGGCCTATATCTCGGCCCTGCGGTATGAGCGGGCGAAGGAGCTTCTGCGCACCACCAACCTCCCGGTCGCCGAGATTGCCGGGCAGTCGGGCTACTGCCATATCTCCACCTTTATGCGGCAGTTTAAAAACCAGGAGGGAATAACGCCGAGTACCTACCGGAACCAATACCGGTTTGTCTCTCTGGGGAATCAAGAGGAAGCGGCCGGAACGGACCCGGCGGAACGGCCGGAGGAAGAATAAGCCGGCCGGGCCTCGCGGCCTTTCCGAGAATCGATGGATCCATCAAAAAGGAGGCTATCCACAACCCGTTGTGGATAGCCTCCTTTTGTGAAATGAGCCAATAGCGGGACGCGGCCCCGGTATATCCGTTTTTCGATCTCCCGATAGGAAGAGCTTCAGCGATCCGCCGTTTCTTCCTTATCCGCACCTAAGCGGGCGGTATCCGCCTGCGCATAGCCCAGACAGAAGGAGACTTGGCGCGCCGCGTCAAGCAGGAGCGGCAATTTTTCACGGATAAGCTCCGGCGTTAGCTGCGAACAGGGACCGCTGATGCTGATAGCGGCTGCCACCTTCCCGGTATAGTCATAGACCGGCGCAGCCACACACCGCACCCCCAATGTGGCCTCCTCCTCGTCCGTCGCATAGCCGCGCGCGCGGACAGCCTCCAGCTCGGCCATGAGCTCCGCCCGCCTGGTCAGCGTATACGGGGTTTTTTGCTCTAGCTTCCGGCTTTTAAAGAAGGAGTTTAGTTCCTCCGGACTCGCGTTCTGCAAAAAGAGCTTGCCCGAACCGGTGCAGTGCATATCCGCCAGATGGCCGACGCGCTGGACGGTTGTGAGAATCCGCGAGGTTTCGTTTACCACATCCAGGTAGAACACCTGCCCCTCCTGCTCCACCGAAAGAATGGCGGAGGCGGAGAAGATACGGTTCAGCTCCCGCAGATAGGGGGCGCAGAGATCTTGCAGCCGGTTTTTCCCTGTGATCTGCTCCGCGAGGGCGCAGAGCTTGAGGGTGAGGAGGTAGCGGCCGTCGCGTTCCTGCGCCACATAGCCGCGGCGCTGGAGTGTCGTTAGAAAGCGCAGCAGCGTGCTGGAATTGACCGAGAGCCTGCGCGCCAGCTCCTGCAAGCCGATAGGCTCCGGTTCAGCGGCGAGCGCTTCGAGGATCACCAGCAGCTTTTCGGAGGATTGGTTGGACTGCGTCCGCTTCTCGTCTTTTGCCGCCATGCTTAGCCCACCTGGTTGACCGGCGTTCCGGCGATGAACTGCTTGAGGTTGTCCACCGCGATATCCATCAGCCGCTGGCGGGACTCCTTCGGGGCCCAGCTAATGTGCGGGGTGATGAAGCAATTCTTTGCGCCCAAAAGCGGGTTGTCCGGCCGGATCGGCTCGGTGGAAACGACGTCAAGCCCGGCGGCATAGACCTTGCCGCTGTTGAGGGCGTCCGCCAGATCCTGCTCATGAATCAGCGGCCCGCGGGAGTTGTTGAGGATGATCACGCCGTCTTTCATCTTCGCAATGCTTTCGCGGTTGATCATGTTTTTGTTCGACTCAAACAGCGGGCAGTGCAGCGAGATGACGTCCGACTCCGCCAGCAGCGTATCCAGCGGGACATAGCGCATGGTCTCGCTCTCCAAGGCCGGGTTCTGGTAGGCGTCGAAGGCGAGGATCTTCATGCCCAGCGCCTGCGCAATCGCGCCGGTGCGCTGGCCGATGCGCCCATAGCCGATGATCCCCATCGTTTTGCCCGCCAGCTCGATGAGCGGGTAGTCCCAGTAGCACCAATCGTCGTTGTTTGACCACCGGCCGGCATGCACCGAGTCGGAATGCGCGCCGATGTGGTGGCAGATTTCGAGCAGCAGCGCAATGGCAAATTGGCCGACGGCGTCGGTCCCATAGGTCGGGATGTTGGTGACAACCACGCCGTGATCCTTGGCCGCCTGCACATCGACCACGTTGTAGCCCGTCGCCAGAACGCCCACATACCGCATCTTCGGGCAGCTTTCAAAAACGGCGCGGCTCAGCGGCGTTTTGTTGATGACGACGCATTCCGCGTCCCCGATGCGCTCCAGGATCTTCTCTTCCGGGGTGCGGTCATAGACGGTCAGCTCGCCGAGCTTCTCAAAGCCCTCCCAGCTCAAATCGCCGGGATTTTCGGTGTAGCCGTCCAAAATAACAATCTTCATGAAAAAATCCCCCTTCCTGCCGGGACGTTTAGATCCGGCGGATACTCAGCTTTTTCTAAATCAGTCCTCCAGCAAGGCCCAGGCCCGGCGGATAACCCGCTTGGTTCCGGCCAGGACCGCCCCATCGTCCTCGTCCGCACGCGGCTTGACCTCCAGCGAGAGCACCAGCGGGTTCTGCGCGTCGAGGAAGCCTTCCTCCTTGAGCACCCGGAAGAAATCGAGCAGCTCTTCGGTGTCGTTGGCGCTGTTCGGGAAGCCGAAACGCGGATGCTGGTCGCCATACCCGTCGCAGCCCTTTTGTACCACGGCGTTGCCGATGTGCAGGTGGGTGATGTAGGGGCGCAGCGTGCGGATGACAAAGCGGCTGGTTTCATAGGTCGTCGGGAAATGGCTGAGATCGACCATCAGGCCAAAGTTGGCGTGGGTGGTGCGCATATCGGCGGCAAAACGGGCGGCCAGCGGGGCCGGGCCGATGAGCGCCGCCTTGTCCATATCGAAATCAAAGACCTCCAGTTCGATCATCATCCCATATTGCGCGGCGCGATCGCAGAGGGCGCGGGTGGTTTTTAGCAACTGCTGATAGGCCTCCTCCCGCGTCTCCAGCTGCCATTTGCCCGCCAGGAATGCCAGGCCCTTCGCTCCCAGCTGGCGCGCTTCCTCAATGCCCTCTAAGAGCGTTTCCTGCGCGCGCAGCCTGCCCTCTTCGTCCAGATCGTTGGGGTTGAGCCCGGTTCCCAACAGACGGGGCTGGCCTCCGTAGCACACCGTCATGTGCGCGCTCTCCAGGAGTTTAGCCGCAGCCGCGCGGTCCTCCTCGTTTTTGAACTGGCAGACCTCGACGGCATCAAAAAAATCATCCTGTGCGATTGCCCGCAGCGAATCCAGAACGGGACGGTCCGGGTGGCTCATCCACTGGATAAGTCCCATGCGGAAATAGCGGTGCAGCGATTCCTTCATAAAGAACACCCTTTCGTTGGTTTCAATTATTGAACCAATATTTCAATAATATTATAAAGAGTTTTTCGATGGAATGCAACCGTTTCCGGAAAAATATCTCTTTTAGAAAAAGAAAACAAGGAAGCGCTGCAAATGTGAAGCATTTGCAGCGCTTCCTTTAAAAAGCCGGGTCTTGCAAAATCGCCCTGCCTGCCGCACAGAGCGCGTGACGAGACTGGGGCCGCTTAACTCCTGCGGATTTCGAAAAGGCGGAATACATCGCGATAGAGTGCATCCCTATCTTCCAGGTCGATCATCAGCCATCTTTGTCCGTTTCCCTCGTTGGTTCTGGAATAGATTTCCTGTAGTTCCGCCGTGCAGCCAGGTAACGCCGCCTCCGCCCGCTCTTTTTCCTTTCTGCCGATGACCACCATGACGGTAAAATAAGATTCTCTGGGGTATAAGGTGCATAGGGCTTTTCCGGATTTTTTGAACTTTATGTTCCATCCTCTTTCCATGCTGCAAGAGCTAAATTCGATCTTTTCGTTACACCCATACCGCTCCTTGATTTCGGAACAAAATTGCATAAATAGGGGATTCCCGATATAATCGCCCAATTCTTCCAAGGTGGGACAGTAATCCTTATTGTATCGATCGATCATCTTCCATTCCTCGCTTAAGTTCTTGATGGGCCGGTTCCCGTGCCGGAAGCGGGGAGGGATGTCCGCGCGCTGTAAGGCTTGGAAAGCGTGCCAGGCTCTCACTATAACACACAGCTGGAGTCAGATCAACCCGTCAGGAAGAATTTCTAACCGGAGCTTATTTCCCAATGCTTGGAGGCGGTCTGGCAGGCGCTCGAACCTCCGCAGGCTTCCCGGTCATGCGCCGCCTAGTCACAGGCTTTCTTATCCCTTGGTATAAACATCCTGCGGCGTTATCTGATTGAGCAGCGCGCGCCCCTCCCGGAAGCGCGCCGCATTTTCGCAGATGATGGAGCAGGAGCGCTCCCAGCGGTTGGGAACGGTGGGGGTGTTGTGCGGGGTGAGCATCAGGTTTTTGGCGTCCCAGAGAGGGCTGTCCGCCGGCAGCGGCTCCACCTCGGTCGTATCCACCCCGGCTCCGGCGATGACGCCGCCGTTTAACGCCTCTATCAGCGCGGGCTCATCCACCACCGAACCGCGGCACATGTTGATGAGATAGGCGGTGGGCTTCATTTTCCGGAGAGCCCCGGCGTCGATCATGTGGTAGGTCTCGTCGCTGAGCTGGGTGGTGAGCACCAGATAATCGCTTTCCTGAAGGAGAGGCTCGAAGCCGTCCCCCTGGTTTCTGGCATAAAGGCGATCCACGCATTCCACCGGTTCGGCCCGGCGGCGATAGCCCAGCACCTGCATCCCAAAGGCTTTGCAGCGGACGGCCAGCGCCTTTCCGGTGTGTCCTAAGCCGATAATCCCCACCGTTTTGCCGATGAGCCCCCGGCGATCGTTATAGCCCGGAAGGCCGCCCCACTGGTGCTTCTTTTGCAGCTCATGAAGCCCATGCAGATCATAGGTCAGCGCCAGCATAAAGAGAATCGCGTGCTCGGCCAACGTCGGGGCGCTGCGGCCGGCCGAGCCGGTGACGGCTATTCCACGGCGAAAGACGTCCGGACGGGCCGAGCGGGTCAGCCCGGAGTGATCGCAGTGGATCCAGCGCAGCTTCTCTCCGGTCATAATGAGATCGGTAATGTCGCCGTTTAAAATGGCGGCGTCCGCCGTTTCCAACGCCTTTTTGATCCCTTCCGCATCGTTGTTTTGACAGAGATGGACGGTAGCCGGGTGCAGCGTTTGCAGCAAGGTGGAGAGATACGGCTCCGGCATGGGCAGCGTTATCAGCACCGATTGCAGTTGATTCATGAAGATCCTCCTTTTCGTGTCAGAGGGCGCGTTGCAGAATTCCATCCTGCAACGCGCCCTCTGAAAAAGCAGCTTTTGGGGCGAAGACGCGCTGTCCAGCGCGAAACCGCCGCTTTTTCCGGTTTCTGCAAACCGGAGGAGCGGCTTGCGCGATTTCTTTTGCAGGCCGGGGGTGCATTTTTAACGGCCTATACTATTGGGCGGCGCGCCTTTTGGAGATGAACAGGTTAACGATTATTCAAACAGCAGACCTTCCGCCTCGCTGCCGTCTTCCTTTAAGAACCTCAGCGAGAAGCCGATCTCGCGGCCGCTCATCTGCTTCGGATAATCCACGCTGCACCGGACGAGGCAATGGTTGAGGCCGGGACGCAGGGTAAAGCTGCTATCCGAAATCTGGGGGGAGAGAATGCCTTCCTTCTCCTCCACTAGCTCCCCATTCACCCAAAGGGCAAAGCTGCGTTCGGCGGAGAATTGGACCCGGCAGCATCTTTCACGGTCGCTGCGGATGGTAAAGCGCGCATAACCGGTCCCGTGACCGTCCTTCATAGAGGAGGAAGCCATCGGGCGCAGATCGATGTAGCCCCAGCAGTTATAGGAAACATGCCGGTTCCAACTGATGCGATCCCCGCTGCCGGTCCCTTGGCCGCCGGAGCTGAGTTCGCCGTCGTCGGAGCTATCTTCCGAGAGGCTCTCTTTCCGGAGATAGGCCGGTTGGTCTTCGCCCGCCTCGACCTTTTTCATGATCGCCCGATCGGCTGCGTTCCGATCGTCTAAAAAGCTCAGAACATCCACCCGGTTGACGCAGCCGCTTCCCCACTGGAAGGTATGGGTCAGCGTTTGCTCCGCGCCGCCGGAGCGGATCCGGAGCGTCAGCTCCGCCCGGTTTCTGAGCGGCAGCAGGCTGCGGATGGGAGCAAACTCCCAGCAGAAAACGGCGACGCCGCGAACCGTTTTCTCGCCCTTGTTCAGCGGCGTTTTGCGGAAATAGCAGGGCGCATCGGTCAGCTTCCAGCCGTCCGGCGCCGCCATTTCATAGGTGAAACCGGTTTCGGAAAGGCCGGTATCCGCCGTGACGTAAACCCGGCAGGTCCCGTCCGTACTTAGATTATGGTCATAAGAGAGGATGGGCTCCGAAGCCTTTTTGCCGGTGTGCAGGACGAGCTGGTAGCTTCTCCCGTCGGGAATCAAGCTGGGATCCCCTTCGATCACCTCGGCGGCGAGCGCGCCTTCTTTAACACGCAGACGGGTTTTGACATATTGGCCCTTTTCATAGCCATAGCTTACGCCGTCGTCCTCATAGAGAACAAAGCTGGAGGGGGAGGAGCCGTAGGCGTGGATTTCCAGCGCGGTTTCCGGTTTTTCTCCCTGATACTGTACCGGTTCGGTCATGGGGATGAGGCTTCCGCCCCGGACGAAAAGCGGGATCTGTCCCAATGGGGCGGGGACGGTGATCCACTGCCGGCCGGTGAAACGCTTCTCGGTCCAGAAATCGAACCACTCGCCCTCCGGCAGATAGACCTTGAGGCTGCGGGCCTTTTCATCCAGCACCGGGGCCACCAGCAGCGACGGCCCGAATAGGTACTCATAGCGTTGGCTGCAAGCCGTTTCGTCGTCCGAGAAATCCAGGCAGAGCGCCCGCATCATCGGCTGCCCGCTTTCGGTAACGGCACGGGCGCAGCTATAGATATAGGGCATCAGCCGGTAGCGCAGCCGGATGTAGGAGACGATGGTCTCCTCCGCTTCCTCGCCGAACGACCAGGGTTCGTTGTCGGGACGGGTGCCGTGGGTACGGAACAGGGGACAGAATACGCCCCATTCCATCCAGCGGATAAACAGCTCCGCCGAAAAACGATCGTCGGTAGCGAAACCGCCGATGTCGGTGCACCAATAGGGGAGGCCGGAGAGGCAGACCCCCAGCCCCGCGGGCACCTGGTCCTTGAGCACCTCAAAGGAGGAATCGATATCGTTCGACCAGAGCGCCGCGCCATAGCGCTGGATACCGGAACAGGAGGTGCGGGAGAGGGAGAAAAGCCGGCTTTGCAGATCCCGCCTGTGTCCTTCATAGAGCCCCTTGGCCCAGTAGATGGAATACAGGTTATGTACATGTTCCCGGCTGCCCAGGCAGCAGGTGGTGCCCTGCGGATGATCACGGGGCTCTCCCATATCGATCCAGTAGGCGTCGATCCCCTGATCGACCAGCTTTTTGGTCTGCCGCCACCACTCCTCGCGGGCTTCCGGATTGGAGTGATCGAAGATCGGGAGCGTTCCAGCCGGCGTATTCATCAGGAAGTTTTTCCGGCGGAACTCTTCCACCTTCAAACTGTCCTCATAGATAAAGGGATGGTAGGCCTGCATGATGTGGAACCCGTTGTCGTGCAGGATTTTCAGCATCTCCTCCGGGTTCTGCCAGTTGTCGCCGTCCCACTCCATATCGCCGAACTGCTTGAACCAGAGCCAGTCTAATACCAGCACGTCGCAGGGGATCCCTCTTTCCCGGTAATCCTGGGCGAGCTTCAAAAATTCCTCCCGGCTGCGGTAGCGGTTTTTACTCTGCATGTAACCCAGCGCCCACTTCGGCGGCATCGGCGCCGGGCCGGTGAGTTCGGTATAACCCCGGATAGCCTCCTCCCCTTTGCGCAGGATTAGCAGGGCGTCCATCCGGCCGTCCTCCAGCAGTAGGCTCAGATCGTCGGGATCCCCCTCTCCGGAATGGGTGTCCCACTCCCAGGGGCCTTTCGAACGCTGGATGCTGTGGGCGGGCGGCGGATCGGAAACGGTTCCTTTCCCCACCGAAAAACGGGCGGGCCAGCCGCTGTTTAAAAGCAGGCCGTAGCCATTACTGGACCAATAGAAGGCGTTGGAGGCGTTGGCGCAGACATGGAGCCCGCCCCACTCGTTCCACATCCGGCGCTCATGGCCATGCTGATCGACATTGCCCATGGGATCCTGACCAAGGCCATAGATGTGTTCGTCTTCCCCCAGGACAAACCGGAGAACGGTTTGTTTTCCGTCGCACTCTCCCAAAAAGGCGGGCTTGGTCTGAACGAGCAGCCGTCCCTCCGGGCTGTAAACCGAGAGGATCAGCGGCCGCTGCCGGATCAGGACGACCGCGCCCTCGGTTTCCAGCCGCAGGCCGGTCGGCTCCTCTGTCACCGAGAAGGGGAGGGGGGAGGGGATGTTCTCCACAATCATTCGATCGGGATCTTCCAGAAGAGCGCCGCCCTGGTTAAACCGCAGCCGGAGAATGTCGGCGGCGGCGAAGGACAGCCCCAGCGTCCAGGTTTCGCCATATAACAGCAGCTCGTTTTGCTGCCGCGTCCAGGCGGTATATTTTTCCAGTTTCATGAGGAAACCTCCTGTGGGTTGAAATGAGGAGCTTTATCCCTTGATAGAGCCCACCATAACACCCTTTACAAAATATTTCTGCAAAAAGGGATAGAGCGCCAATATGGGCAGGGTCGCTACGATGATAGTGGCATATTTTACCGTTTCGGCCACCATCATTTTATCAAAGCCCTCGACAGAGGTGGTCATGTTCTGCGTGCTGTTTTGAATCAGAATTTCCCGCAGAATGACCTGGAGCGGCAGCAGGTCCCGGTTTTGAATGTACAGCGAGGCGTTGAACCAGGCGTTCCAGTGCCCGACGCCATAGAACAAGGTCATAACGGCGATAACCGGCTTGGCCAGCGGGACAAAAATCCGTGCCAATACGGTAAAATCGTTGGCCCCGTCGATCTTGGCCGACTCCTCCAGCGCGGCGGGGACCCCGGCAAAATAGGTCCGCATAATGATCAGGTTGTAGGCCGAAACGGCGCCCGGCAGCAGCATGACCCAGCGGGTATTCGCGATCCCCAGGTTGTTGATCAGCATGTAGGTGGGAATCAGGCCGCCGGAAAAATACATCGTGAAGGTAATTCCCAGCATAACCGCCTGCCGCACCCGGTTCTGGTGGCGGGAGAGAGCATAAGCCGCCATGGTGGTCAGGACCAGGTTGAGCAGCGTCCCTGCAACCACATAGAGAATGGTGTTGCCGTAGCCGGAGAGGATGTAGGGGTTTTCAAACACCAGCCCATAGGAGTCCAGGGAAAACCCCTTCGGCCAGAACAGCAGCCCGCGGTGAGAGGCGATAGCCGACGCCTCCGAGAGCGACGCCGCCAGAATATGTATCATCGGATACACGCAGATAAACATGATGATGAGCAGCAGCAGGCCGTTGACACCAGAAAAAACCCGATCGAAAAGGGACTTTTTGATTTTCATGGCGTTCCCTCCTTACCAGAGACTGGTCTCTGTGGTTTTTTTGCTGATGAAATTCACCGTTACCAACAGGGCAAAGTTGATGGCCGAATTGAAGAGCCCGACTGCTGAACTGAAAGAATAGCTGGCCTCCAGAATCCCTTTCCGATAGACAAAGGTGGAGATGACGTCGGCTGTCTCATAGGTCAGCGGGTTGTAGAGCAGCATCACCTTTTCAACGCCGATGTTCATCATCTGCCCAATCCGCAGGATCAGCATAATCATAATCGTAGGGATCAGGTTTGGAAGCGTGATATACCAGATCTGCCGGAACCGTCCGGCACCGTCGATGACAGCGGACTCATACTGTTCTTGGTCGATGGAGGTTAAGGCGGACAGGTAGACGATCGACCCCCAGCCCGCGCCCTGCCAGATGCCGCTGGCCACATAGATCCCTTGGAACCATGCGGGGTTTTGGAGAATCGGAACGGCGGTAAGGCCAAACAGCTCGCGAATGCTGTTGAAAAGGCCGGTGAGGCTGGAAAATTCAAACAGCAGGCCGCACATAACCACCTGCGACACGAAATGGGGAAGGTAGGAGATGGTTTGCGCGGATTTTTTGAAGAAACGGTTATTTACCTCGTTGATCATCAGCGCCAGCAGGATTGGGGCCGGAAAGCCGAAAATCAGATCCTTTAGGTTGATGAGAATCGTATTGCGCACCACGCGCTGAAAGTGCCGGCTGCCAAAGAAAGAGGCAAAGTGTTTAAAGCCGACCCAGGGGCTGTCGAAAATGCCAAGGCCGGGGCTAAAGTCCTTAAAAGCAATCTGCGCCCCGAACATGGGATAGTAGTGGAACAGGAGAAAGAAAAAGACGGTAGGTGCCAGCATGAGATAGAGGCAGCCGTTTTTATAAAGATCGTTTTTTAGCCGGACGGCCAACGGGGCTTTGGCTTTTGATCTGCCTTGGGGCAGGGATGCGGAGGTCACAAAACCCCTCCTTTCTTTAAAAGTCCGCTGTTTTAGAGCGGCATTTGCCAGCCGGGGGCAGCGCCGCGATTGGGAGCAGCCCCCGGCCGGAAACTCATTTAGCCGCGACCGTTAAAAGCGTCAAAGGTCTTTTGCTGAATTTCAATGGCCTCTTCCAGACCCATGGAGCGGAGCGTATCAAGATAGTTATCATAGTTATCGAAGGATTCCAGGCCCATGATGAATTTGAGAACCATCTCGTCCACATAGGTGTAGACCTCGTTGAGAATGTCGGCCTGCCGCTGGCTGTACTCGGCGTCCACTGTCAGAGAGGGCAGCGTCCGCTCGGTGGAAGCCAGCGACCAGATTTTGTCTCTCGCTTCCCGCTGGATCGGGTGAGAAGCTCTGGCGTTCATAACGGCCAGGTCGGGCATGTGCGCGCCGGTAGTACCGGCAGCGCGGCAGTATTTCGCAATGGCGCGGGTGATGTCCAGTCCGTCGGGGTTGTTGAGGATGAGGTCGGTAAACTGTACTTCCCCGTCCACAAGGTTGTAGGTCAGCCCTTCCACGCCGTTGTTGTATAGGCGGTGGCCTTCCTCGGTGTAGGCATAGTCGAACCAGCGGGTGGTTTCAATGGGATACTTGTTGCTGGTGGTGATGTTGGCCCCGTTGGTGCAGACGATGTCGGTCAGGCCGCCGCAGTAGTTATAGGCTTTGCCGGTGGCGGTGTCGATGGGATAGGGCAGCGCGGCGATTTCCCAATCAGGCTCATCCTCGTCGCAGTATTTAACGAACCGTCCCATATCGCCCATCAGGCCGCAGAACCAGGTGCCGGCCTGATCGCCGAAGATCTTGGCGTCGAACATGGTTTTGTCGGTGGTGGCAAACTCCGGATCGATCAGCCCTTCGTTGTACCACTGGTTCATCGTCATCAGGTATTCCTTCCACTCCGGCTCATAGGGGCCGAACTTCACCTCGCCGTCCACATGATAGAACTTCATGTTGGCGCCGAAACCGGAAGCGAAAACGTTGATGTTGTCGTTGGAGCAGGAGATGCTGGCGCCCTTGGAGATGAACGGAATTTCATCGTTCGGGTCGCCGTTGCCGTTGGCGTCCTGATTCTTAATAGCGGTGAGAACCTCGTGCCATTCTTCAATGGTGGTCGGATCGGAAAGGCCCAGCCGTTGCAGCCAATCCCGGCGGTATTGCGGCCCGATCATGATTTTGGCGGCCACCGCTTCGCCATAATAGAAGCCGGTCATCATGTAGTGCCGCCCGTCGTTGGTCATCGACTGCCTGGCCCCTTCGGGGGTTTCGGAAAGGATCTTTTTGTAGTTGGGCGCGTACTGGTCGATGAGATCGGTCATGTCGATAATGACGTTCTCCGCCAGCGCCTTCTCCGGCCCGCCGGGGCGTCCGGTCCAGTTCTGCTCAATGATATCGGGCAGGTTGCCGGAAGCGATCATCAGGTTGAACTGTTCCTTAGCGGTCTCTTCAACAGGATGCTGATATTCAATGTGGATATTGGTGATCTTCTCCAGCTCTTTGCTCATTTCCAGCTCGTTGAAGTCTTTAATGACAGAGGTATACTTTTCATTCAGAGGCACCCAATAGGTCAGCGTGATCTTGTCTTTTACGATGGGGTAGGTGCCCGTTTCGGTTAGGTTGCTGTTCTCAGCCTGAGAAGAGGAATCGGGAGCCGAGGAAGAAGAGGCGGCGGAAGAGGCCGCCTGGTTGGAGTCTCCGGCTGCCGATGAGGAGCTTTGTGGAGCGCTGCTGCACCCGGCCAACATCATGAGGGCAAGCAGAGCCGCAGAGAGTTTCTTTTTATCAACCATAAGTGATTCCTCCCGAAATGGTTTGCGAGACGTTTGATGTTTCTGGCAATATTTTTTGCAGGTCACGGCCGTAACATGCTTTATGAGGGAAGTCTACCGCAGAATGTTGGAGAAGTAAAGTTTCGCCTTTGTGTTTTAACTTGAAAATCTTTAGAAACAGTACTTATATTTTGGTAATATACCTGCATTTTTAAATATTTGAGTCCTAAAACCGCGCTCCGCCGGATAACGATTTCCAAAGAGGGACGTTTTATCCGCTCCTTTTTTGAGGTAATTCATCCGTAAAGGCGGCGGCTGCAACGAAAGGAAAGAAAAACCGCGGGGAAAAGGGGCGAATCCATTTCCCTCGCGGTTCAAGCTGCCGGCGTCTTTCCGGCCGAATCTCATCGTGAAGCGTTTGCCGGGCGGCTAACCTTTTTTCCGGTTTTGGGTTCTGTACTGTCCCGGCGTCAGACCCTCCAGCTTTTTGAATACCCGCAGCAGGGTGAGGTCGCTTCCAAACCCTACCGCCGCTGCAATGGTGTTCATGTTTCCGTCCGTCTCCCGCAGCAGTACCTTGGCCCGTTCTACCCGCTGCCTGGCAATGTAGGCCGACATCTTTTCCCCGGTCTGCTCGTGGAAGAAATTGGACAGGTAGTTGGAGGAAATGTCAAAATGATTGGCGATCATCGTCTGGCTGAGGTTTTCGTCCGCATAGTTCTTCTGGATATATTGAAGGATTTCTTCCCTGAGCTGATGGTTGTGGCTTTTTTTGTTGTTGTTGACGTATTCGCAAAGCTGCCGGAAGATTTCGAGCAACTTTTGCTGCATCTCGCCCACCGTCCCGCATTCCAACAGCTCCTCCACCGGGTTGCTGTCTGGGAAAACCAGCTCGCTTTCGGTGTTCATGCTGTCCAGCAATTTTACCGCCGTGCTGATCATATCAAAGAAAAAGCATTTTCCAATAGAAGGGGAGAGGGTACGCGTTTTGAAGTTTTCATCAAACAGGCGGTTGAGCAGGTTTTCCGCTTGAGCATAGTCCCCCGAACGGACAAAGTTCATCAGGTAGCCTTCCATTTCGGTGGGGTAGTAGTAATTGGAGGAAGCCTGTTTCAGATCGTCGGCGCAGATGACCGTTCCGATTCCCCGAATGAGCCGGTAGTCCAGCGCCCGGCAGGCTTCCAAATAGGATTGCCAGATGCCTCTGAAGCCGCCGAAGTTTCCTCCTACCGCAATGGTCATGACGATCCCAAAATAGCGCTCCACTTCTTTTTTAATTTCTTCGGCGACGGCAAGAGCGGCCTTCTTCGCTTCTCCCTGCGCTGCCGTTTGCAGGTTTAGGATCAAGCAGAAGGTCTCTTCTATCTCGGTCATGCAGCCAACCCCCGCCGCTTCGGCCAGCTCCTCGCCAATGTTCTGAAGGATTAAACGAACAAAATTCTGCTCTTTTTCGGAGTTGTCCTTCATGAATTGGCTGCTGTCCTCAATGTGAATGAGTAGCACGGCGAAATCTGCCTCTTCGGAAAAGGGGATGCCATAGGACTCCAACGCGCTGGAGATTTCGTCCGGATCGGTTACGGCGCCGCTGATGAGCTTGCGCAAAAAGTTCGCCCGGAAAAGGGGCTCATGTTTTTCCAGCACCTGCTGAAATTGCCGGTTTTTCCGGGTAATCTGCTGTACCGAGTGATCGATATACTGGTAGGCCCCCATCTCGGCCGCTTCGGCGTCGCCGTCGAACTGTCTGGCAATGTCTCGGATGGGGCGGTAGTTGGAGTAGGTCAATCCCAAAATCAGCATGAGAGCCGCCGCTGCGCAGATATAGAGCATGAGCTGGGAAAACTGCCGCATGTATTCGATCTTGGCCTGCAACACATCCTCCGGAAAGGCGGTCACATATTTAAGACCCGATTCGGCGGAATCGATGTAGGCAAAGACATAATCTTGTTCGCCCATGGGAAAGACCTTTTCACCGTTTCCGGTACACTGGGAGAGATCCGGCAGGGCTTCCCGCTCCGCCGCAGGGGAGGCAAAGATTACCCTTCCTTTTTCATCCAGCGCAAAGGCCATGCCGCCGCTGATCTCTTCCACGCTGGAGAGAAGCTCCTCAAAGCTCTCCTCCCTGACCATAATGCAGATATTCCCCAACGGCACATCCCCGGCGGTGCCGAGCAGGGAGGTCCAGAAGCAGAGCATGGATTCCCCGCTTTTAAAGTCCAAGACGGTGTGGGCGGTAATGCCGCTGCGGTGGGAGCTCAAAAAATTCTCCTGCTTCCAGCTTTCATAGCTTTGATCGGACTGAATAAAATAATTAAAATAGGTGCGCGGGCTGCATGCCTTTGAGGAGGTCATCAAATAATCCAGATTGTAGAAATAGACCATGAAGTCGTCGATGAAGGGCGTAATGTTTTTATAAGAGCTATAGGACTTTAAAAGCGAGACCATCTTGAGGCGTTTCGCATCGCTCAGAGCCCCGCTGGTGTTCATCAGTGACTGTGTGTTCTGATCCAGGAAAATTTGACTGGATAGCTTTTCAATCTCATCCAAACGATCGTCGATGGTTTTCTTCATCTGCTTGAGCATTGCTTGGTTGGAATCGATGATCTGTTCCTTCACCACCGTTTCAGAGCGAAAATAGATGGTGCCCGTCATAACAAGCGGAAGGAGCAGCACGACCAGATAAGAGACGAAGATCACCAAGAAGAGATTTCGGAACCTCAGCTTTCTTTTTCGGGCCATAAAAGTATTCTCCTTTGCCAGCAGAACTTCCGTCCAAAAGAATAGTTTATTACCAACAGGCCCAATTATAACATGGTTTTAACATTTTATCTATATTTTGCCGTTTTAGAGCCGCTTTATTCGTGGTTTATAGATATGCTTGCTCAAAGGCCGCAACTATGGGCTTTTTCGGACGATCGGGGAAAAACCATCTGTAAAAAGCGCAGCTTCCACTGAAAAATAGAGGTTATCCTTTCTGGAAAAGTGTTGTCCTTCCTGTAAGAATCATCCTGTACTTTTTACCGCCCCCTTTTTATAATGAAGGCTCAGACGCTATTATCTCACTGTTTTGTGCCGGGAAAGGAGATACACATGACCCATTCTCAAAAGCTCTGGTGGCGGCGTCCCCTTCGCGTTTTGCAAACCAACCTTCAGGTCCGCGATACGCCGCAGATGGTGCCGGAAGAAATTGCAGCCCAGACCGAGGCGATCTCCGCCAACCTTCTGGTCGTCAATTTCGGCGGTATCTATGCTTGGTATGACAGCAAGGTACCCTTCCACCACGTGAACGAGTTCCTTCCGAAAGACTTTGATCTCATGGCGGAGATTCTGCGCGCCTGCCATGCCCGCGGTATCCGCGTGGCGGCCCGCTTTGATTTCAGCAAAGCGGACGATAGGGCGTTTCAGTGCCATCCGGAGTGGTTTGTCCGCTGCGGAAACGGGGAGCCTAAAAGCTATGGGCAGGGCCGTCCAGGCGACTGGTCCCGGTTGATGACCACCTGCCTCTCGGCGGGATACCGCAACGAGGAATTGGCTGTCCCCGTCTTAAAAGAGGTTCTTGCGCGCTATGACATCGACGGCATTTTCTTCAACGCCCCGCACTACGAGTTCTGCTCCTGTCCCCTCTGCCGGGAGCGCTACCGGCAGAGGCTGGGCGAAGAGATGCCGGAGTTCCCGGAGCATACGCCCGCCACGCCCGGCCTGCCGGCGGGCCTTCATCCCGAATGGCCGGCCATTGTCTTTCAGGAGAACATGGCCCTTCTCTATAAAACGGTCAAGGACTGCGCCCCTGAGCTGCCGGTGATTCTCTACTACAACGGATACAGCTCCGATCACCTGGCCGAACGGGCGGCTATCTCCGACCTTCTCTGCACCGAGGCGCAGGATATCCTGTCCAAAGGGCGTGGGGATATCCCGGAAACCTGGCGCCCTGCCATATCAATGCGGATGGGGCGCTCGCTTCCGGATGCGCCCGTTCCTTTCGGAATCATCCACTCCTGTCCGGGAATGGATTGGCGACACACCGGACTCCCGACGGCTGAATATGAATTTTGGATGAGCGGCATACCGGCCAACGGCGGATCCATCTGGCATTCCGTCACCGGGTTTGAGAGAACCATTTCGGATAAGCGCATCTACCGCAGCATTGGTAAAATCAACCGCCTGACCGCAAAGGCGGAGCCCTATATGGAGGACGCCCAGTCCGCCGCCGAGGCAGCGCTACTGTGGGACGGGCCGGCATCCGGCTGGGCGGAGGGGCTTTTAGCCTGCCATCTTCCCTTCGATCTCTGCTGCCCTGGACAGCTGACGCCGGAAAAACTTGCCCGGTATCGCCTGGTCATCCTGCCAGAGCAGTTTAGGCCGGATGAAGCCGCTTCCCAGGTTCTGGAGCAGTATGTCCGGGGAGGCGGACGGCTGCTTGCCGAATGCCAATCCCTGCATCCTGTCTTAGCGGGCGTGCTGGGGGTAGAGCGGGTGCTCCACCGAAGCGGCTACCTGGCCGCCTCTTACCTGCGGGTGGAGGATTTTGACGCATTGGGGTTCGCAGAAACGCCGCTTCTGCCTCATCGGGGGGAAACGCTTTACTGCAAGCCTTCGGCGGATGCCCGCATGCTGCTGACGCTGGTGCCGCCTTTTTCGCCGCTGGACGGCGTTGGTTCGCCGCCGGAGCGGGCCAGCATCCTCTGTCCGCAGACGGATATTCCGCTGGCGCTGCTGCATGACTATGGCGAAGGCGGCAGAAGCGTTTTCCTGCCCTTCCGGCTGGGCCATCTCATCGAGACCTTCGGCCTGCCGGAGCATATCGAGCTTTTGAAAAAACTGGCGTGGCTGCTTTTGGACCATGCACCCTTTTTCGAGCTGGATGCGCCCTCCGGCGTTCAAGCCACGCTGTTCCAAAAAGACGGCCAATACCTTGTCCATCTCATCAACGGGGTGGGGAAGCGGCCGCTTCAGGAAAATCTGCCGCTCTCCGATCTCTGCTTCCGGCTGCGGGCTCCCATCCGTTCGGTGCAGTCTCTCTTAGAGGATACCTCCATTGAAGTTATTCCTCATCCGGACGGCAGCACGGCCGTTCGCCTCAAAGAACTGCGGCTTTGGAACGCGCTGCTGGTGAACTGCCAGGAGGAGGGGACGCTGTGAGCTGGTGGATGGAAGAGCCGCTGCGGATGATCCAGTGCAACCTCCGGGAGACGGATGGCGGCCTGGATCCGGAGAAGCTGGTTCAAACGGTCAAGGGCTTTGACGCCAATACTCTGATGGTGGGTGCGGGTGGGATCTCAGCGTTTTATCCGACTGAACTTCCCTTTCAACGCCGGAATCCTTATCTAAAAGGGGATCTGCTGGGGGAGCTGACCCGGCTTTGCCACCGGAACGGTCTGCGGCTCATCGCCCGCTTTGACTTCAGCAAGGCGGACGCCGCCTTTCTCCCAGAGCATCCGGACTGGTTTTATCAAACGGGGGACGGCCGGCGGGTCGTCTTCAACGGAATGGCCCATACCTGCGTCAACGGCCGCTATCAAAGGGAGCTCTCCCTGGAGATCCTCCGGGAAGTGCTGGAGCGTTACCCGGTGGACGGTATCTTTTTCAACATGTTCGGCTACCAGACGCGGGATTACAGCGAACGGTATTACGGCCTCTGCCAGTGTGAAAACTGCAAGGCGCGTTATTTGGATTTCTGCGGCCGCGAGCTGCCGTCCTCCGAGGAGGATCCGGATATCGGGCGTTACCGGAGCTTCCAGAAAAAAACCGTCTCGGAAATGCTGGATAAAATCCATGCCACGGTCAAATCCATCCGCCCGGAGGTTGCCGTCTGTACCTATACCGATCATCAGGTGGACATCATCCGCAGCGAGTCCAATACGGCGCTCTCCCGCCCGCTGCCCCAGTGGCTTTATTCCGCCTCTGATCAGGTGATGCGCGTCCGGGGCAGCTTTTCCGAAAAGGTAAGCGCTAACTGCGCTATCAATGCCGCCGACATCTTTTGGCGCTTCATGGGCGTTTCGCCCTCCCAGACCCGGCTGCGGCTCTGGGAGAACCTGGCTTCCGGCGGCGGCTTGGACTTCTGTATCATCGGCGTCTTTGACGGTTATCCCGAAACGGCGGCCTTTGCAGGCGTAAGAGAGGTCTTTTCTTTCCAGAAGGCCCAGGAGAAGATCTTTGCCCAATTAACCTCTTTAGCAGAGATTGTTCTGATTTATCCAGAGGATCCGGCGCTGGAAGCGGAATACCGCGGGATTTTCCGGATGCTCAAGGAGGCGCATCTTCCTTTCGATGTGGTAAAGGCGTCCTGCGTGGCAGACCGGCTGCCTCATTCCCGCTACCGGCTGGTGATCCTGCCCGGCGTGGGCGTGGATCCGGCGCTGCTTCCTGAGAGCGCTGCGGTGATTGCCACGAGCGGCGCTTTCACAGACAGGCCCGACGTCCTGAAAACGCTGTTTGGCGCCGAAACGGTGCGGACGGTTCCGGAAAATCAAGGCGCCTATCTGCTGGCGGAGGATAAAAGCCTCTGGAAGCGGATGCCTGAGCGGGATCGGGTGCTGCTCGCCGGTCTCATCCGGCTTTGCCGGTTTGCGGGGGAGACGGCGCTTCCCTATCTGCCGCCCGCTCCTTACGGTCCCCCGGAGTGCTGCGAACTGGGGGAGGCGAGCGAGTTTTCCGGCTTGGGGTTCTTCCGTTCGGAAAATCATGTGGCCGCCCTGCTGCCGTGGGACGCCGGCCGCCTTTACGATTGTCATGGGTTTCTGGAGCACCGGGACGTGCTGTTAGATACCATCGATCGGTTGGGTGATTTTTCAGCCCTGGAAACCGACGCGCCTCCCATGGTGGAAACCTTTTTGGATCGGTTCCCATCCGGGGAGCTGGTGCAGCTGATTAATCTGACTGGCTTTAACGGCAGCTCGTTCTTTGAGCCGCTGCCGGTATCCGGTATCCATATTTCCGTCCGGCTGGATAGGAACGCCTCCTTCTCCCGCGTCACCCGCCTGCGGGATGGGGCGGCGATCCCGGCCGGAAGAAGCGGGGATAAGCTGTGCTTTACCGCCTGTACGCTGGCGGGTTACGACGCCTACCGGATCGACTGATGGTAAGGCGATAAGCATTTTATATCCGCACGGTCCTGCCGTCTATGGAGGACAGTGAAACAGAAAAGGCTTTCACCGCGCTGCCGGATAAACCGGCGGAACGGTGAAAGCCTTAGCCTTGGTATGAAGAAATTGCCGTTACGGATGGAAACGGCGCAGCGCGTCGCTGACTATCAGATAGCGCAGCACGTTGCATGCCCCGCGTTGCAGCTCGGCCAGCGTAAGCCCATCCTCCTGGCGGAAGGATTCCAGCGCGCTGGGATCCAGATCTTCCGAGCGGGGCTTTGAGCCGGGCATCAGCACGTCTACCTGGGCGCGGATGCGGTATCCGCTGTCAAAAACCGCCGGGAAATCGGGATCTACGCAAGGACGCATCCACCAATCGGTCATCACACAGCCGGTATAGTTCCATTCCTTGCGCAGAATGGTCGTGCAAAGATCGTAGTTGTAGTGGCCCCATACGCCGTTGATTTTGTTGTAGCTGGTCATCAAATTTTGCGGCCTAGCTTCCCGAATGCAGATTTCAAAGCCTTTGAGATAGATTTCGCGCAGCGCCCGTTCGGAAAGGCGGGAGTCGTTGTAGCCGCGGTTGGTCTCCTGGTTGTTGCAGGCGAAGTGCTTCGGGCAGGCGGAGACGCCGTTTTTCTGAATGCCTTTCACTACTGCCGCGCCCATGCGGCCGGTGATTAAGGGATCCTCCGAGAAGTATTCAAAATTTCTGCCGCACAGCGGGTTGCGGTGAATATTCATGCCGGGGGAGAGAAGGATATCGCTGCCCTTCCTCTTCATTTCCCGGCCATGCGCCTGCGCGAGCTGCTCAATCAGGCCGGGATCCCAGCTCGCCGCCAGCGCTGTGCCGCAGGGCAGCAGCGAAGCGTAATATTGCAGGCGGATCCCGGAGGGTCCGTCCGTAGCGGTGACAGGGGGGACGCCCATCGCACGTAAACGCTCGGTGATGCCGCCAAAGACGCCTGCATTTCCTTTGGTTCCCAACGGACTGTCCATAATCCGGTCGCCATGGCTCAGCGCCTCCAGATCCTCCGGCGAAAGCTGCGCTACAAAGTCCTCCAGGCGCTGGGTTCCGGCGGCAACGTCCTGAAGCCGGATGCCCCGATCTCCCGTATAGGGGATTTCTTCCGGCAGATTCTCTAAAATGCGATCCTTCAGCACCCGCCCGGCGGTTGGGACCGGCTCGAATCTTTTTTCGAGGCCCGCCTCGCCCATGCGGCAGACCATGCGGCGGAACGGGTGTTCGGCCGAGGCCGGGCTGGCCTCCTGAAGCGGACGGACGACGCGCAGCGTTTCCACCGAAACCGCGCCGCAGCGCGCTGCGCCGCGCACGTCGGTCCCCACGTAGATCCCGTATTCACCCGCCTCAAGAACCCATGCGGATTTGTGGCCCGAAGCGCCTGAATCGTCATAGCTCGCCAGGTCCTCCAGGGGGAAGCGAAGGGTCAGCGTCTGGGATTCTCCCGGCCTCAGCAGGCGCGTTTTGGCAAATGCAGCAAGGCTGCGGCTTGGCTTTCCCAAAACGCCCTGGGGAGCCTCGGCGTATACCTGAACCACCTCTTTGCCAGCGCAGCCGCCGGTATTTTGAACGGCGGCGGACACCTCGACCTGCTCTCCGCGCAGCTTTACCTGGATATCCTTTAGCAGGAAGAGGGTGTAGCTCAACCCGTAACCAAATGGGAATTGAACCGCATGGGGAGCGAAGGTTTCAAAATAGCGGTAGCCGACAAAAATATCCTCGGTGTAGTGGTTCGCGTCGGGATCTAAAAAGTCCTTGGCGCTGGGATAGTCCTCATACCGATAGGCGATGGAGTCGGTCAATTTGCCGCAGGGCGTCACCCGCCCGGTGAGCACATCGGCGACGGCGCGGCCGCTCTCCATGCCGCCCTGCCATACATATAGCGCGGCGTCAATACAGAGGGAGGGGGCCTCCAGCCAGGAGAGATCCATAATGCTGCCTGAATTGATGAGCACAATCGTACGCTGGAAGGTTTGGGAGATCCGCTTTAGCAGCTCGGTTTCCTCGTCGGTAAGATAATAGCTGCCCTTTTCCAGCGCATTTTCCCTGGATTCTCCGGCGGAACGGCCGATCGCCATAACTGCCGTCTGGCAGCGCTGCGCGGCGGCCTCAAGCTGTGCGGCCTCCACCGGCATCTCCTCAAAATACCGCGGCCAATGCGCCCAATAGCCCATATCGGGTGGATTGGCGGCGCTCCACGCCTCATAGAGCGCGGCCAGCGGCTCATCCACCGAAACGCCTGCTTCGCGCAGACCGGCCAAGAGGGAAACGGTATAGGGCGGATTGACGTCGCCGCCGGAACCATAGCCTACGTAAAAGTAATCGAGCTGAACGCGGCCAAAAACAGCCACCGGCGCTCCCGGCTGGAGCGGCAGCGCGCCGCGCTGGTTTTTTAGAAGCACAATGCCCTCCGCCGCGGCCTGGCGGCACAGCGCGGGAAGATCGGGCTCCACCGTTTTCTCGCCGTAGACCGTCTTTTGCGTTTTCTGCGCCAACTCGTCCGGCACAGGGGGTGGCTTGGGTGCGTGGTGATTCATCAAAAATGCCTCCTTATTTTCTCATAGTTTTGTATCGCTGGATATGATTAACCATCTTCCGAGTGCGCATAGCCGGAAAGAGTCCACCTTCGGCTTCTACTCTTTTATATCGGCCTGTTTTAGCGTTTTACAACCTCCTGGCCCTCTGGCGGGAAGGATTCGAGAGCGCGGGGGATGCGCTATCCTTTTTCTTCGCATTTCCGTTCCACCAGAGAGCGGCGGTTTTTCCAAACTCCGCTGAAAAAATAGAGCGAAGCGGGAATGGCGAAGGCATAGCAGGCGAGACCGTAACCCAGGATGAAGCCGTAAAGGCCGAGGCCCAGAACGATGCCTATCGTGTAGCTGAGAAGAATGCGCGCGGCAAATCCGTCTAAAATGCCGAGAACCATCATCAGCTTTGCATTTCCGATTCCCTGAACAAAGCTGCCCATGGCGCGCATGACCGCAAGCCCCGGAAAGCTCCAGACGATTGCGGAAACGAATACCGGCGCAAGGGCTATCACCTCCGGCGCGTGGGTAAACAGACCGAACATCTCTTTGCAGAAGGGGATGTAGATCAGCACGAAAACGGTATACATCGCCGCGGTAATGAGGAAGGTCCATTTCACAATCTTTTTAATGCGGTCCCTTTTCCCCGCCGCGAAATTCTGGCCGATCATGGGGGAGGCCGCGTGCATGATGCCCTGGCTGACCTTGGTAACGATGTCGTCCAGCTTAACGCCGACGCCGAACGCCGCCGACGCATGCACCCCCGCCTGATTGACGAGACTGTTCACAAAGATCATTGAAATGTTGATGGCGCAGCTTTGAATGGCGAACGGAATCCCCAGTCCGGAGAGTGTTTTCAGAATGTCCGGTTGGATTTTGAAGCTATCCCGGCGGAAATCAAATCCAAACGCGCCCCTATTTTTATAAAGATAGAGGATGGCGAACAGAAAGGAGACGCCCTGGCCGATGATCGTTGCTGCGGCGGCCCCGGAAACGCCCCAGCCCAGCCCGCCGGTAAAAACAATGTCCAAGAGTAGGTTCACGACAGAGGCGATCAGGATAAAGAGGAAGGGGTGCCGGGAATCCCCCATTCCGCGAAGCACAGCCGACACGACGTTGTAGCCAAAGGTAAAAACCGTTCCCACTCCGCAGATGGTCAGGTAATCGAGCGCCATGGAAAAGGATTCCGGAGGGGTGTGCATGAGCTGTAAAATGGGAGTCCGCAGGATCAGGATCGTAAGCGTAAACACACCGGCCAGCAGCGCGAGGGAGGCGAACATCGTGCCGATCGTCCGGTTGATCCGTTCCTTTTGCCCTACGCCGGTCAGCTGCGCGATATAGACCTGCCCGCCGGTAGAAAATCCGAGGCACAGCATGGTGCTGAAGGTTGTAATTTGGCTGGCCACCGATACGGCTGAAAGCCCGTAGCTTCCCACAAAGTTCCCAACGATGACCATATCCACGAGGGCGTAAAATACTTGCAGCGCGTTCGAGGCCATAAACGGCAGCGCGAACAGCAGCAGCTTTTTTAGAATGCTCCCCTCGGTAAAATTGCGGGAGAAGGATGCGCTTCGTCTCATAGCCGCGCCTCTCCTAGCGTATCTGTCTTCCAGATAGGAAAGGCGGCGGATAGGGCCTGCTTCGTAGCCGTCCGTTCTTGGATGGAAAAGGGAGTATCTGTGCGCAAACGGTTGGGATAGGCGAGCGGGTCCTTTCCGCGGCCTATCCGGCGGTGGAAATTAAAAGGTAAAGCTCTCATCATGTTTCCTTTCATAAAGCAGAATGTGTGTGGGAGCCGAAGGGTGAAAGCGCCCAACCCTGTGGGAATCCGGCTCTGATCTGTTGAAAAACGGAGTTTTTTAGCGAAATCTTTGATTTGCGCCGGGAAATCGATTAAACTGTTTAGTTGACCACCTCTCGTGTGCCGTTGACAGGTTCGATTTCAAAGGGGGAAACGCCGATGACGATTTTGCTGGTGGATGATGAACAGGACATTTTGGAAGGGATTTTGGACGGCATTGATTTTACCGCTCTCGGCATTCAGCAGGTGCGCACGGCTACCAGCGCCCGCGAAGCAAAAAAGATTTTGCAGCAGGAAGAGGTGGATATCCTGCTTACGGACATTGAGATGCCGGGAGAGAGCGGGCTGGATCTCCTGAATTGGCTGCGCGAAAGGGACAGCGCGATTGTCACCCTGTTCTGTACGAGCTTCGCCAACTTTGATTATGCGAAGAAGGCTGTAGAGATGCACAGCTTTGACTACTATTTGAAGCCGGTTGCCTATGAAGAGCTGCAAAGCCACCTGGCGGCGGCTGTCGGCGAGGTGCGCAAAAACCGAAATGCCAGCGCCTATCTACAGATGGGGGAGTACTGGCTGCGATCGCAGAAGGAGAATAAGCGCGCCTTTTGGACGGACCTGCTTGGTTCGGTGGTTCCGCTGGCCGAGCTTCTGCACAGCGCTGCGGAAAACGGGCTCTCCTATGACGGGCGGGAACGGTTTACGCTCTGCTTGCTCCATGTCGTCGATCGGGAAATGATCGCGCTGGCCAAGTGGAAGATCTATGGCTTTCGCAATGTGGCGGAAGATCTGTTTAGCGGAGACGTTCCTCCGCCGGAGGCCATGATCCCGCTCAAGGACGGCGGCTGGGTATTGGTGCTGCGCAGCGGATATCCAAAGGACGCAGAAGGATTTGCGCAGCCC
The DNA here is from genome assembly GCA_022793895.1 of Provencibacterium sp. Lineage (GTDB taxonomy): Bacteria > Bacillota > Clostridia > Oscillospirales > Ruminococcaceae > Harryflintia. The sequence goes on from JAAWDS010000053.1 coordinate 143,125, forward strand.
TTCGGCGAGTTGGTCCGGCAGGCGGAAGCGCTGTTTCACGTTGTGGTAAACGGTTATTTCCAAGAGGATCTCGCGTTGGACGGGCTGCGGGCGGCCTATCAGCGGATTTTGCAGGCGGCTGCGCAGGATATCCTGCGCAGCCGCAGCCTGACGGACGCCGCGGCCTACTCCCCGCCGCTCTGTAGCTACGATCCGATGCTGGAAGCGGGCTGGCACGATCTGCTCGCTTCGGGGCGCACAGAAGAGCTCTCCGCCGCTGCGTCAAGGGCGCTGGCCCAACGGGCGGCTGCCGGAGGGCTGAGCGCCGATTATGCAAAGTCGATGCGCGCGGATCTTCAGCAGATGGTTTTTTCGGAGCTGAATCGGTGCGGCATCAACGCCCACATCCTCTTTCACGATGAGCGCTATGAGCAGCTGCTGGAGTGGTCGCTGGATTCCCTCGATCGCTTTCGCGCATATATCGATTACCTGCTTTGCCGTGCGGGAGAGCAGATGCGTTTTGCCGCGCAGGCGGACAGCGTGGTTGGGCGCGTGAAAAGCTATGTACAGGATCACCTTGGCGAAGAGGTGAACCGCGCCGCCATTGCCGCCCGGTTTTTCCTCAATCCCGATTATCTTGCCCGCCTGTTCAAAAAGGAAACCGGACAGACCCTTGGCAGCTATTTGCAGCAGCAGCGCATAGCGGAGGCGAAGAAGCTGCTTTGCCGCCCCGGACTTTCGGTAAACGAGATCGCGCAGCGGGTGGGATATGACAACTACAGCTATTTTTCCCAGTTCTTCCGTGAGAAAACCGGCATGAGCCCCAGCCAATTCCGCAAGCGGTTCGGATCGTGATCAGCCCTTGATAGCGCCGAGCATGACGCCGTCCGCAAAGTATTTTTGCAAAAACGGATAGAGGATTAGGATGGGGATTATCGCGACAAAGGCGATGGCCATGCGGATAGACACCTGCGGCGTTTCCATCAGCGCGCCGGAATTGGCGCTGGTGTTGGCCAGCAGAGCCTGAATGTCCTGTACCATGCGGTTCAAAAGCGCCTGCACGCTGAGCATGCGCGCATCTGAAATATAGTACTGGGCGTTGGTCCAGTCGTTCCAGTAGGCGAGGCCGGAAAACAGCCCGACCGTGACCAGAATGGGCTTGGAAAGCGGCAGCGCAATGCGCAGATAGATGCACGGATAGCTTGCGCCGTCGATGTTGGCTGCCTCATAGAGCTCAAACGGAATGCTGTTGGACATGTAGGTACGCACCAGAATCACGTTGAACGCGCCCAAAAGGAAATTCGGCAGGATATAGGCCCAAATGGTATTGCGGATGCCGAACCAGGTGGTCCACATGATATAGGAGGGGACCAATCCCCCGGAAAACAGCATGGTGAAAAACACGAAGAAGCTGAAAAAACGGCGTCCCGGAAGATTTTTCAGCGATAGGGGAAAGGCCGTCAGAGTGGAGAGCAGCAGGCAGCCGCTGGTGCCGGCGGCAGTGACGAACAGCGAAATGCCGTAGGCGCGCACCAGCGTCGCGGAATTGTTGAGGATATACAGATAGGCATAGAGGCTGAACTTTTTCGGGAAGAGGGAATAGCCGTTAACGATCAGCGAGTTTTCTTCGGTGATGGAGGACATAAACAGCAGCAGGGGAAGGACCATCGAGAGGGTGACGAGCGTTAAAATGAGATGGATGACAGCCTGATAGATCTTCTGCCCTTTTGAGAGGATCATGCCGGGCACCTCCTAAAAAATAGCGTTTTCCGCGCTGGTCTTGCGCACGATCCAATTGGTCGTCATCACCATGAGAAAGCCGACGACGGATTGAAAGACACTGGCCGCGGCGGAACGTCCTATTCCGCCCGCAGAGATCAGCGCGCGATAGACATAGGTATCGATGGTGTTCGTCACCGGGTAGAGCGAACCGGAATCTTGGGGGACCTGATAAAAGAGGCCGAAGTCGGAGAAAAAGATTTTTCCTACGTTCAGAATCAGCAGGGTGATGACGGCGGGAATGAGGAAAGGTAAGGTAATGCGCGTGATCTGCTGCCATTTGCTTGCGCCGTCCAGCGCCGCCGCTTCAAAGAGCGTTCCGTCAATGCCGGAGATCGCCGCGATGTAGATGAGCGTCCCATAGCCTACCCCTTTCCAGAGGTGGGTAAGGGTCAGAATGACCGGCCAATACTTTGGCGTGCTGTACCATGCGACCGGCTCCTTGCCGAGCAGGGGCAGGAGGGTGTGATTCATCATTCCATTTTCCTGGCTGAGCAAAGCGAATACAATGTAGCTGACGACCACGATGGAAATCAAAAAGGGCAGCAGCAGCGAGCTTTGGTAAAGCGAACGCAGCCGCTTGTTCAGCACATCGGACAGAATAATTGCCAGAACCACACCCGCCAAATTGTTGATGAGGATAAAGGCGACGTTATATAGCAGCGTGTTGCGCAGAATGATGAAGGCGTCGTTCGTACCGAAAAGGAATTTGAAATTTTCCAGCCCCACCCAAGGGCTGCCGAAAATACCGCTGTTGACGTTGTATTTCTTGAAAGCGATGACGATGCCCGCCATGGGGATATAGTTGTTTATAAAGAGATAGATCATGCCGGGCAGCATCATCGCGTACAGCGGCAGATAGGGGAGAAGCCTGCGTAAATTTTTTTTCATATCGCTCCCGCCTTTATAAAAGGTTTGCCGGCGTCCCTGAAAAGGCCGCCGGCAATACAGGGTTATTGTTGAGCCAACCACGCATCCAACTGCTTTTGTTTCTCATCCATTACTTTTTGAAGGCCGGCTACATACAGCGCCTTGTTGAATTCCTCCAACGTAGCGTCCACATCGACCACGCCGGTGGAGAGATCCTTCAAATACTGCTTTTCAACGGCGGTGAGCTGAACGATCTCATCCACGACTGCACGGGAATCAAACGCAAAGCCGAACGCCTTCGAGAAGGTGGCGGAGTTGTTGAACGCATTGTACTGTTCGAGGATGTCCGGAGGGTTGCCCTCCCATTGGTGGCCTGCAAACTGATTGGGGTACATCCAGCCCATATCCTGATGGTAGCCGACGTTGGAGGCGGTTACGCCGTCGGGATAGGAGGCGGTGCCATCCGCGTTTTCTACCCAGTCCTCGCCCTCAATGCCCCAGTTGATCAAATCGGTAAATTCCGCGCTGCCATAGGCCCAGTCGAAAAATTCGACGGCCTTTGCGGGATCCTTGGAGGCGTTGGCAACCGCAAAGATGGCGGCGTTGGAGCTGCGGGTCAGCCGGTCGCTCAGCGGAATGATTTCGAGCTCATAGCCTGTTTGAGACAGCTTTTCCTGAACGGTGTTGGGCTTGAAGCTCAGCAGGATGGAGAAGGTGTTTCCAGCCTTCATCTTCACCTCTCCGGAATCGGTATTTACGGCGAGATCCTGGGAGGAATAGCCGCTGTCGTACCAGGTTTTCATAATGTTGCAAAAATCCCGGAACATTTCCGATTCGTAGACGTTGGTAACGGTGGTGTCCTGTCCGTAATTTGCAAGCACGCCGAAGTTGTTGCCCCTCCCGTCGACGAACGAGGCGGTCACTTGGGAGGGGATCATAACGGTGCCGTCAAAGACGGTCATCTCCGGGTGCGCCGCCTTCACCTCTGCGAACAGCTTGAGCAGTTGATCATAGGATGAGATGTCGTTCGAATCGATCTGAAAATCGTCGGCGGAATAGCCGAGCTCATTCAGGATATCCTTGCGCACCGCGAGACCGAGCGGCATCGAGCGCTCCCGCATGATGGGGAATCCGGTCAAAAAGTCGCCGACATAACCGGCAGAGATGAAATCGCCGACATATTTCTTGATGTTATCCACCCGATCCAGGTAGGGCTCCACGTTTACGATATACTGCGATTCGATATAAGTGGAGGCGAGTCCGGGGGCGATCAAGAACAGATCAAGGGATTCGTTGGCGGCCAGCATCATGGGCAGCTGCGTCTGGAATTCGCTGAAGATCATGGGGATCAGGTTGACCGACATGTTGATTTCCCGCAGCGCAAGCTCGTTTACTTGTGCGCGCACCTTGTCCATATTGGAACCGGTAGAGGCTACTACATACAGGAAATTCACCTCATAAGGAGCTTCGGCGGGCGCATTTGCGCCAGAGGAGCTATTCGCTGGGGCGGAGCTGCTCGCCGGGGCGGAGCCGCTTGCCGCATTGCCTGAGGAGGCGCCGTCCGGGCTGGCGGAGCATCCGGCAAACAAGCCCAGGGTCATGACGCATGTAAGGCAGAGCGCGATGATTCTTTTCATGGTTTTCCTCCGTTCTGTAAAATAAATCCGAACGATTTGAGTCCGAACCGCCGTTCCGGGATCCTGCGGGACGGGGGTTCTTCTGCTCCCTTATCATAACGCAAAGCGCTCCTTAAAACTATAAAAATACCGGAGGGAATATTTTGTTATCCGGACTTTCCCCTACAAGATGATTTACAAAAAAGCAACCGTCTTTTATGATGGAATTATACAGATAGCTGATAGCCCTGGTCCGCCGGTTTTGGCGCCGGGCACACGACCCGATGGGTTTGCAGGAGGTGTTTTTGTGCCGGGATTTAAAAATTTGCATTCGCTCCGCAAAATATTGGCGGTGCTTCTGGCCGTCCTTGTTCCGGTAGCGGCAGGCGGAGTGATTTTCATCCTCTATGCGATCAAGAATACACAGGAGAAAGAACTCGACGCCCTTCATGCTTCGATCGAAGCGCAGACCGAACAGGCCGGCCGCAGCTTGTCCAGAATGAATAACTATCTGGTGGATATTTTGCTGAACAACCCCTATGTGGAACAGATCCGCCAGGCGCAGACGGTCAACGCCCACAATGTAGCCGCCCGCGCTCTGCTGTCCCAATTTGATTATGACGCCACCATTTGGGGGATCAACCATAGCTTCGCCCTTTATGTACCCGATCAAAAACTGACGGCGTCGCGGTTTAACCATGCGTTTCCATATGCAGATAATCTCGCGCTGCGCGAGCTGTTCCGCGCGCAGGCGGAAAACGGAGGTGTCGGAACCACGGGCCTGGTGTGGAAGGGCGTTGTCCAAAACGGAAGCGTCTACCTTTGCAAAATATACCATGCAAACGGGGTGTTTCTGGCCGCTTGGATCTCCTGCGGCGCTCTGTTTTCCGATATACAAACCAACAGCCTTTCTCCGGATGCCGCCATTGCCTATCTGCTCCCCGAACAGCCTTTGCCGGAAGAGGCGCGCGGCGATTCCGGCTCTGTCCGAATGGAATTTGAGACAAAATATGCGGAGGTTCGAATCGTTGTCACAGACGTGCCTTATCTGAATTGGGGCAGCATTTCCCTGCTGGTGTTTTTTGTGCTGTTTATTTTTTTCGTCATCTTATTGGTAGCCATGTATACGTTATGGTACTACCACCGGCATATTCAGCAGCCGCTCAATGAGTTTATCCACCATGTAGGGGAGTATGCCGAGCAGAGACAGGCGGTGAAAAGAGCGGGAATCCGGGAACTGAACGAGGCGGTGGAGGCCTTTGACACCCTTTCGGAAGAGATCCAAAAGCTGCGGATCGATCTCTATGAGGAGAAGCTGACGCTGGCCCAGACCGAGCTGGAATATTACCAGCTACAGATCAAGCCGCATTTCTTTGTCAACTGCTTTGCGCTTCTTCATGCTATGGCGCAGAAGAAAGAATATCAGCGGATCCAGATCTTCTGCATCAAACTTTCCAGCTATGTGCGTTATTTATTTTCCGAAAGCCTCGGTTTGGTGCCGTTAAATCGGGAGCTGTCCGTCGTGCATGACTTTCTGGATATTCAACGGATCCGGTACCGGGCCGAAACGGTTCTGCGGGAAGAAATTGACGTAACGCCGGCGGAGCTGAACATTCCCCCGCTTTCGCTGCTTACATTTGTAGAAAACGCGTTGAAGCATGGCGGTACGGAGAATATCGGTATTGCCATCCGGGCGGAGATCGTTTCGCAGCCGCAGGGACAGCGTTTGCGACTTTTCATTCAGGACACGGGGGTTGGCTTCCCGTCGGAACTTCTTTAGGAAGGCGGGGGGGACGCCGCGGATAACCGGCAAGAGGGCGGACATTTGGGGATTCGCAACATTCAAAAACGGCTTCAGCTTTTATACGGCGAGAATTTTTGCCTGCGTTTTTCTAACAACGCGCAGGGCGGCTTGGTAATGCTGGAGCTGCCCACCGGCTGAAGCATTCGAAAAATGTCCAGTTTTCAACAGATCTGTTCGCCTTTTTTGATAGTATATAGGCGGTATAGGGCGTATCCTAAAAGCACCGTTTACAAAAGATTCGATAAATCCTTCCAGGAGTTCATCCTCTCCGGAAGGGGCGAAGAGAGAAAGGAAGATTGGTTATGGGCAAATTTGTATGCAACTTCATCAGCTATTCCCTCAAGCGCGCGGTGGATATCACGGTCGTCGTACCGACGCCGACCCTTACAGACGGCTTTACGCTGGAGGCAAATCCGCAGGCGCCCATCAGCCACAAGCCGCAGCACAAATATCCGGTCCTGTATCTGCTGCATGGCATGGGCAACAACCACGCTACCTGGAGCGGCTACACCAATATTGAGATGTATGCGGAGGAGCAGAATATCATTGTCGTCATGTTCTCGGCCGAGAATAAACGCTATTTGAATATCCCTGGGATAGACGGCATGCTCAAGGACAATTTCTTTGATTTTCTTCACAAAGAGCTGCCGGATTTTGTCTGCGGCATGTTCCCCGCGCTCAGCGAGCCGGAACACACCTACCTTGCGGGCCTCTCCATGGGCGGTTACGGAACGCTGATTCACGGCTTTACCAATCCTGAGCAGTACCGGGCGATGGGCGTCTTTTCCGCAGGCGCTTCGATGCCGGCCAAGAAGGATAAAAACGGAAATCTGATTGAAGAGCCGGACGAATGGGTGCCGATGAAGCTGGCCGAGAGGCTAAAGACGCAGGGAAGGGCCTTCCCCAAAATGTACAGTGCTTGCGGGGATCAAGATCCGCTGTATCCCAGGGCGGTAGAGCTACAGGAAAAGATGCGCGCTCTGGGCGCCGATGTGACCTGGGTATCCAGGCCCGGTTTTATCCATGAGTGGCGCTTATGGGATGAGCAGGTGGAGGCGTTCTTGGAGTGGATCCCGCGTACCGATTTCTATGCGGGAAGCAAACGGCGCATTTAGCGAGCGGCATCCCATCCTGGCTTGGATAACGGCCGTACGCGGCTTCGTCCTTTAAGACGGTAACGGCAAAAACGCGGGATGCCGCCGGCGAAGGCGGCGTCTCGTTAAAAGAGAGGAGCTTACATTTGGAGGCAAAGGTTTATGCAAAGGTTGGAAATCAGGGCTGGTATCCGGAATATTTTGAACTGCCGGTAAAGCCGAAAGCCGCGGCTCCTGAAGATTTTGTTCTCACTGTGGAGCAGCACGGTGAAAAAGTAGAGAAGGTGATCCGCTCGGTGGAAGCCGTGGAGGGCGGCCTGCGGATTTTTCCGGAGCCGTTTTCCTACAGCAGCCCCTTTTCCTTGCAGGGCCAAGGCGCTGCGAAGGAAATCCATTTGGAAAAACCGGACGTCGCCGGTGTGACGGTGGAGGGATTGGAATGCTTTGAGGATAAACGGGAAAACGGTGTGCTTTACCGGCTCTATATGCCGGGCGCCGGGCCCAGGCCGCTGCTTTTGTTTTTGCATGGCGGCGGGGAATCCGGGAGCGATAATTTTAAGCAGATGGTAGGAACGGTAGGCGCTCTCCGGTTGGCCGAGCGTTATCCGGATTTCTATGTAATGGCTCCGCAGGCGCCCGCGCCGGCAAAGCCGCCTTCCATGCCTACCCGGCAGAGCTTTGGCGGAATGCACGAACAGCCGCGCACCGGCTGGCATCGGGAATATTTGGCGGCCGTCTGCGATATCATCCGCGGAATGGTAGCGGCGGGGCAGGTCGATCCCGCGCGTATCTTTGTAACGGGTATGTCGATGGGAGGCGGCGGCACGATTCGCATGCTGTCTGTGGGCAGCGGTTTGTTTGCGGCGGCCGCGCCGGTCTGCCCGACGATGACGCCGGAGACCTACAACATCCTGCGCAGCCTTACCGATACGAAAATATGGGTTTCCACCGCCTATGTGGATCATTCGCTCTACCGGCATAAGTACATTGTAGACGCGATATTGGCGTTGAAGGATGCGGGAAATAAGGATGCGCGTCTGACCCTGTTTTCGCCCGAAGAGCTGGCGGCCTATGGCTTGGGCGTCGGGCCGGAGATTTCTTTGGAAAGGAAATTTGGAGAGAACCATGCCTGCTGGATGTTGGTATACAGCGGCGAGCATGGCATTCTGGACTGGCTCGTAAGCCAGCACCGGTAAAAGCGGAAAGGATGGGATACCGCGCCCGGAACTTTTCTCTTTTCCATCCCCGATCTCATGTCATGCGGTTACATCGAAAATAGAAAAAAGCAGATCCCCGGCCGGGGATCTGCTTTTTGTCGTTGGGAGGCCGCTTGCCTCTGGGGCGGCGCTCCGTTCACTGGGGATATAAATCGTTGATTCATCATCTTTTTTCTCCCAAGAGGATCGGCTATAATGGATGTGCCAAAAAAGGAGGGTGTATCCATGAAATATTTGGAGAATGCCGACGTTTCGCCGAAGAAGGTACATGCAGGGGACAGCGTTGAATTTCGGATAAAGCTGACCGTGGGCAGCGGCTTTGTGACGGAGGGCAGCCGGATCCTCTTGGATCTGCCCGGAGAATTAGGATATTCGCGCCCCACCCGCGGCAATCCGGAGGATCCCGGCTATGTGGAAGCGCGCTGTAGCAATCCTTCTCTGCGCTGGAGACTGAGCTGCTGGAACCTGGGAAGCGGCGCCTTTGAAACCGCCCGCAGCCTTTATGAGAATAAACATGCCCAGCGTTTATGCGTGTTGGATCTGCCGGGAGGCGAGCTGCATGCGGGGGATACGATTACCGTTCTCTGGGGATTTTTGCGGGACGGTTTTGGGCAGGGGACAAAGGTGGGGATCCTAGCGCCGTCTCCCGATTTCACCGATACCATAGATATCCGCTATTTCGTTGACGGAACGCGTGCGCTGCCGGACCGCGGCCATTCCTATGTAGGTTACGAACGTCCGCAACCGGACCGGCGGCTCTCCGTCTCTTTCCAGGTTTTGCCGCGCGAGCCTTCGAGACTGAGGCTGTTGCCGGGCCGGACCGGACCGGCTCCCGGCTTCTGGTGCTGGACCGCTTTTCCAACCTCTGCCGTGTGGAGAGTCTGGAAGGGCTGACGGTTCCATCTCCGGCGGCAAGGCAGGCGCCGCCGGGCGTTTTCCATCTCGAAGCAGGCGAGCGGCTTTCCAGCGCAGGCAGCAGCTCAATGACGGCGGCTCCGGATCCTTATGGCGTATACGAAGGCTATTCCATCCTCTTTGGAGATCTGCACACGCACAGCGCCTATTCTTATGACTGCGCCGAGCGCGAGCGGATGCACCGGACTCCCGCGGACTATTACCGCTATGCGCGTGATACGGCCTGCTTGGATTTCCTTGCCGTCACCGACCATCACGTTCCTTGGGGAGAGGAGCGCCGGAAAATCGGGAGGGAGAACTGGGAGCGCACGCTGGAGGCGGCCCGGCTTTATCATCAGCCGGATGATTTTTTAGCCTTTCCGGGCCTGGAAGTGAAGGATGCGCGCGGAGACACGACGCTTATTTTGGGCGAAGATTTTTCCTATGAGGAGATTACCCATCCGTCTCTTGTAGATTTACTCAGCCTGTGGGAACGCTACCGGGGACGGAACTATCTGGGGATTCCGCATTTCCACAACCCCGGTTCCCTTCCGGCCGGTACCTGGCGCGCCTGCCCCTATGAAGGGGTGGAACCGGTGGTGGAAATTTCCTCCTGCCATGGTACTTACGAGGCGTTCGGGCCGGAGGAGCCGGCTCAACCGTTGATGGAGCATGAGCGGCCGGATCGGTGCGGCCGTTTTCTGCTCTGGGCGGGGTACCGCTACGGCTTTATCTGTAACTCGGATGGACACAAGGGAAACCCAGGTCAGAACGGCCTGACCGCTGTTTATGTCAAGGAGCGCACGCGCGAGGCGGTTCTGGATGCGCTGCGGCAGCGCCGCGCCTACGGTAACGACCAATGCGCGCATTCGGCTTCTGCTGCTGGTGGATGGAAAGCTGATGGGTTCGGTTCTACCTTCCGGCTCAAGCAAGGAGGTTTTTCTCTCGGTAGCGGGGGAGAGCGAGCTGCAAAGCGTGTAGGTGATCGCCAACGGCGCGGTGGTTCGCCGCTTCTACCCCCAAGGGACGAGGTGGGAAGCGCAGTTCCGATTGCAGGAAATTCGGGATGGATACTGCTATGTCCGCGTTGTGCAGCAGGATGGTCACCGGGCCTATTCGAGCGCGGTATGGTTCCAAGAATAGGAGTCGACGGAAAGGGGAAATGGCAAAATGGATTCGATCGAAATTGGCAGCCAGCTCTTCATCAATCAGGAGGATACGCCCGAACGGATACGGGAGCTAGTGGGAAAGATGCACGAAAACGGCCTGACGCTCATCCGGCTGTTTCTGTTGGATCACTTGGAGCCGCGGGAGGGTGAATGGAACTTTGAGCGGTATGACGCCTGTTTTGACGCGGCGCGGCAGCTGGGGCTGCGGGTGGTTCCAACGTTGATGGCGGTCTCCCCGCCCGGCTGGATGCGGCGCACGCGAGGCCCGCAGAGCGTGGCAGACCTGGATGATCCCAGCTTTTGGGAGGGACCTGCGCGCGGTTATGTTCGAAAGGCAGTGGAGCGCTACGCGCCGCATCCCGCGCTGCACTCCTGGATTCTGTGGAATGAGCCGGGGCGGGTCCCGCCGGATACGCCTCATGCCCGGCTTGCCTTCCAGAGCTTTCTGAAAGGGAAATATGAAGGGGAAATTGAATGGCTGAACCGCGCTACTACGAACAGGCAGAGACGTTTTCACAGGTAGAGCCTGTCCCGCTGCACGGCGGCGCGTTTGAATCCTATGCACAGCGGCTGGATACGCTGTGGGCAGCGGTGGATAACCTGGATGGAAAGCTGCGCGATCTGGGAAGCTGGATCCGTGCGCTTGACCCGGTCCACCCCATTCATGTCAATCCGCACAACGTCGGACAGAATTTACTGCCTATCGGCCAATCCATTTGGCATCAGGCGGAATATACGGATTTTTTAGGGTGTTCGGCGCATGTGCCCTGGCACTCCGGGCGCTTCCCGGCGGACCGCCGTCCGCAATCCATCGCTCTATATGCGGATTTGATGAAGAGCGCCACCTCCCATCCCGAAGGGATGTTTTGGGTAAACGAGCTGCAAGGCGGCCCGACCTGGTTCTCTTCTCCGGCGGCAAGCTGTCCCTCCGGCACGCAAACGGCTTTTTGGCTCTGGGAGGCAATCGGGTCGGGCGCGCGGGCGGTGCTCTTCTGTTGTTTTGGCTGCCGCGCGGGTGGGGACGAGGCGGGAGAATGGAATCTGCTGAATTTGCTGGATGAGCCCTCTGGCCGGCTGTTGGCGGCAAAAGAGGTGTCGCGCCTGCTTGCGCAGCACCGCGCGCTGTTTGATAAGACACGTCCGGCCGCTCCGCAGGTCCTGCTGCTCGATTCGCAGAACACGGCCGCGCTGTGCGCCATTGAGACAACGGCGGAGGAAAAGAGGGAGCCGCGCAACCGGAATGCTGCTTCGGATGCGCTCTGCGGCGCTTATCTTTGTTGTTGTGACCTGGGGCTTTCGGTGGCCGTCATCCCTGAAGAGAAGCTCTGGAACGACCGGTGTCCGGAGAGCGCCGGCGTTCTGATTCTGCCGAAGACGACAGCGCTTGATGAGCGGATCGTTGACGGCCTGCTGCGCTTTCAGGCACGCGGCGGTACAGTGATTGCTGACAGATTGTGCGGGCTCAAGGATCCCGGCGGGAACCTCGCGCGTGAGCGTGTAGGCAAGCTGGAAGCTCTGTTCGGTATGCAGATAGCGGAGATCCGCGGATTGGAGAAGCCCCAGACGGTGGAGACGGAGAATGGGGAACGCTTTCCTGCCTGGTTCCTTCGGGTAGATGCGCGGCTGACCGATGGAAAGGCTGCGGCCGCCTTCCAGGACGGCGATCCTGCGGTGGTCCGGATACAGAAGGAGCATGGCGGCGTGCGCATCTTTACCGCTTTTTTCCGGCAGGCGCTGCTGGACACGCTTGGAAATGGGGCGCTCTTTTGAGCGCATGGATGTCGGCCGAGTCTTTCCGGCAGGAGACCGCGCTGCTCAATCCCAGCCGGAGCCTGCGGATGCGCAGGCTGGCTCATCCGGAAGGGGAGGTATTGATTTTGCTCAACAGCGGCTGCCCGGACACGGCGGTTCTGCGGTTTTCCGAAAACGGGCTGATCATCCGGCTGGATGGGGATGAGGAATACCCGACCGATCCGCACAGCCTGCTTGGACTTCCGCTTTTTCTGGCGGCGCAATGCCTTGCGCTGACCGGCCGCCGTGCGGATAACTGGCGGACCGAACGGTATCGGACGCGCGGGCGGGAGGCGGAGCCCGGCCGGCAAGGCGCTCATGTGGAAAACCGGCGGCTGTCCGGCTTATGAAAGGAGAATATCTATGCGTTATCTTTATGATCCCCACGTCCATACCTGTCAGGCCAGCCGGTGCGGACGCAGTACAGGGGCGGAAATAGCGGCCGCCTATGCCGCAGCCGGTTACGCCGGGATCATCGTTACCGATCATTTCTTAAACGGCTGGACAGCCGTTCCGGCCGGGCTTCCATGGGAAGAGCGGATCCGGATCTTTTGCAGCGGCTATGAGGAGGCCCGGCGGGCGGGCGAACGGCTGGGGCTTCAGGTGTTCTTAGGCTGGGAATATTGCGACAATGGCTCCGAATTTCTAACCTATGGGCTGAATGCGGATTGGCTGTTAGAACATCCCGATCTTCTCTCCTGGTCCACGCCGGACTATCTGCGTGCGGTTCACCGTGCAGGCGGCTTCCTTTCACATGCGCATCCGTTCCGCAGGCGGCCGGATATTCCGCCGGTCCGCCTATACCCGGAGCTCTGCGATGCGGCGGAGGTTTTCAACGGCGGGAACGGAGATCCCTCCGAAAATGCCGGGGCAGCATGGTATGCACGGCAGTTCCGGCTGCTGCATACCGCTGGGAGCGATACGCATTGGGCTGGAAAAATCAATCCGGGCGCAATGGCCTTTCCCCGGCGGCTGGATTCCATCCGGGATTTTATCGGGGCTATGCGGGATGGTGAGGGAGAAATCATAGAAACAGCGCCGGAATCGTTGATCTATAATGGCAATCGTTGATTCGCTATATTGTGATCTTTTGTATAGTTTTGCTATAATAGAGCCATCAATTAGAAAAAGTTGTGGCGGATATGACGCAGTCCAAGCTCCCTATAGGTTTTCCAAGGCTCCGGCACACTCTTCGGACTGTCTGGAATCAGCGTACCCTGCACCTCATGATGCTGCCCGGCCTTGCCTGCCTGCTGCTGTTTTCTTATGTGCCGATGTACGGCATCGTCATAGCGTTTCAAAACTACCAGCTTGGCGATGTGATCGGTATGAGCTCTTGGGTAGGCTTCCAGTACTTCGTTGATTTTTTCCAGACGCGGGATGTGTGGCAGATTTTGCGCAACACCGTCGCCATGAGTATGCTCAGGCTGCTGGTCGGTTTCCCGGTCCCGATTTTGCTGGCGCTGTTGCTCAACGAATGCCAGAGCCAGGGCTACAAGCGGGTGGTGCAGACCGTTTCCTATTTACCGCACTTTATCTCCTGGGTAGTGGTCACGGCCATCGTCATGCAGTTTCTCTCGAACGACGATGGAGCGGTCAATGAGCTTCTGCTGTCGCTGCGCCTGATCGATCAACCCATTATGTTTATGGGGGAATCCCGGTATTTCTGGATGATCGTCGTATTGTCGGATGTGTGGAAAAATGTCGGGTGGAACACCATCATCTATCTGTCTGCCATCTCCTCGATCAATATGGAGCTCTATGACGCGGCGGCCATTGACGGTGCGAACCGTCTCCAGGAGGCGCGGCATGTAACGGCGCCGGGCATTGCGCCAACGGTCATTATCCTGCTCATTCTTCAGATCAGCAAGCTGCTGAACACCAGCTTTGAGGAAATTATGCTCTTTACCAACGATATGAAAAACTCCATGGTCAAGGATGTCGCCGAGGTGATCGATACTTATGTGCTGCGATACGGGATCCGGCAGATGCGTTTCTCCTATGCGGCCGCAGTTGGGCTGTTCTGTTCGATCGTATCCATTCTTCTGGCTGGTGACTTCCAACTTCATTAGCCGGAAGGTGTCGGACTCCAGCCTCTTCTGAGAGCGGGATCAATGAGAACGGGAGAAAAAGCCGGCCTTTGAAATCATACGCCCTGCGCTGCGGGATAGGCGCGGAGCATGCAGAAAGGAAGGATCCTGTCCATGAGGAAAAGCGCGGTTCGCAAAATTCGGAACGGTTCCGTTTGGTTTGATGTTTTTGTCTATGTGGTCATGTTTTTGGTGGCGGCCGTTACCCTGTATCCTTTCCTAAACACTGTGGTTGTTTCTCTCAACGACGGAATCGATACGGCGCGCGGCGGATTGACGCTCTGTCCCCGGAAGTTCACCCTCTCCAACTATCGCGCCGTATTTATAGACACGCGGATTCCGCGCGCCTTTTTGATTTCGGTGGCACGTACGGTACTGGGTTCCGCGCTGGCGGCGATCGCGACCGGACTTTTCGCTTACCCGCTCTCCAGGCCCTATTTCCGCGGGCGGCACATCTACAGGACGCTGGCTCTGATTACCATGTATTTCAGCGGCGGCCTGATTCCGCAATATCTATTGTACATGAAAATTGGCCTGCTCAATTCCTTCTGGGTTTATGTGCTTCCAGGCATGCTCAACGTCTATCAAATGCTGATTATCCGCACCTATTTTCTGGGCATTCCAATGGAATTTGAGGAGTCCGCTTTTGTGGACGGCGCCAAGCACCTGCGGGTATTTTTTCAGATTATGCTGCCGCTGTCCATGCCGGTTATTGCGGTGATTATTCTTTACAACGCGGTCTCGCAGTGGAACAGCTGGTTCAATGCCTATATCTATATCCGCAACCGCAGGCTGCTCCCGCTACAGAGCATTCTCATTGAGATCGTGAATGTCAATAAGATGAGCGAGCTGGAAGAAATGGCTTCCGCCGAAATCGGCATGGCGGCCCAGCAGTTGACCACCCGCTCGGTCACAGCGGCGGTGATGATCGTTACTTGCCTTCCCATCATCTGTGTATATCCGTTTCTTCAGGAATATTTTGTCAAAGGCGTTATGATTGGCTCGGTAAATAGATAAACCCTGACGAACAATAAAAGGAGGCAAGGTTATGTTTCAGTACAAAGCGCTCACCCGTCCGCCCGTCTCTTTAATCTGTGTGGGGCTTCTGGCAGGCTGCGCCGGGAACACCGCAGGCGGTTCTTCCGCATCCGGCAGCGCTCCGGCCTCTTCGGCTTCCGCATCTTCCGCCGCAAAGCAGGAGGATACGCGCAGCGAGCCGGAGGAGTTCACCGTCTGGTTCGCTAAAAGCAACTATGCGTCCAAA
The DNA here is from genome assembly GCA_022793895.1 of Provencibacterium sp. Lineage (GTDB taxonomy): Bacteria > Bacillota > Clostridia > Oscillospirales > Ruminococcaceae > Harryflintia. The sequence continues at coordinate 158,692 of JAAWDS010000053.1, forward strand.
TATGAGTTTAGCGGCGAGGATCAAATTTCCAAATGGATCATGGAGAACAAGAACGTAAAGCTGAATTTTGAGGGCGCTACCGGCGATTGGCGGCAGGTCTATGCCCTGATGCTCTCCTCGGATGATCTGCCGGACTGCATCCGCGGGCTGGGAACCGGCAACGAGTACATGCAGACCATTAAGCTGGGGAAGCTCGTGCCGCTGGATGACTATATGCAGAAATATGACGGCTATACCTCCACCTATTCCCAGAGCCAGATCGACGTTATGAAGGTGGACGGCAAGAGCTACACCATGATTAACTGGGGACATTATGACGGCACCATCTCCGGGGGGAACGGCGGCTGGGGCTATAACGACCAGATCTATGAGCAGCTCGGTTCTCCCAAGCTGACTACGCTCGATGAGCTGTACGACTATCTTGTACAAGTGAAAAATTCAGGAATTACGGTGAACGGGCAGCCGGTCATTCCGTTTCAATCCAGCACCCACACCGAGATACTCGGCAGCCTGGCCATGGTTTGGAGCGCGTTTGGCGAGGGACGTTCCAACAGTGAGCTCACCCGGATGACGATCGACCGGGGCGGAGAGTTCCGGTTTGTTATGGAGGATGAAAAGCTGCTGGACGCGCTGCTCTTCATGAACAAGCTCTACCGGGAGGAGCTTATCAACAAGGATTGCTTTTTATGCCTACCACGACTGGCAGATCACGCCGGAGGGACAGTATACCCTGGGCTTTGGTCCGGAAGGAATCCTCTGGGAATATGATACCGACAACATGCCGAAGCTCAAGGAAGGCAAATCCCTGGTCCTCTCGGCCGAGGAATTGACAAAGCTGCCGATCTATAGCTTTTTCACCTTGGGCCAGTCGAATCTCTATAACGAGGCAAAGATGAAGATCAACCGTTCGCTTCCGGCAGAGGAGCAGGATTGGCTGATTGCCGCGCAGGATCAGGTTTGTTTCCGCCATACGAAGGACGTCACCGAATATGTCAATGTGAATACCGATATCAATACCGATGAAAACAACATTTATGTGGAATGCAAGGAGATTTTGACGGACGCCTACATCAGCATGATCACCGCATCCAGCGAAGATGAGGTGCGCAGGATTTATGAGGAGACCAAAAATCAAATTTATGGGATGAACTTTGAGAGCATACTCAAGGTTTTGGAGGAGAAGTGGCAGCAGAATAAGGAGATTATGGGTAAGTAAACAAATTCAGGGTGTGCCCGGTTGAAAAACCGGACACACCCGGCTTTTGTTTCTCTTATAGGCATGAGGTCCGCTGTCCGGGATGGATGGAATGGGAAACCGGCGTTCGCTGTTTTCCGTTCCGCAGAGGGGTGAGGAGATGTTTTCAGTACTGTTGGCAGACGATGAACAATTGGACAGGGAGGGCCTGCGGCGCCAGATCCCATGGGAGGACCTGCAAGTAGAGGAGATCCGGCTGGCAAGGAACGGACGGGAGGTTCTGGAGCTGCTGCGCCAGGCCCCGGCGGATATTCTGCTGACGGATATCAGTATGCCGGGAATGAACGGACTGGATCTGGCCGAAGAGTCGGCCCGACTCTGCCCAGATATCCGGGTCATTTTCATTAGCGGCTATGCTGATTTTTCTTATGCGCAGAAGGCGGTAGAGTTGGGCGCGAGCGGCTATGTCCTCAAGCCGGTGGATACCGCGGAATTTTGTAAGGTGTTCCGCCGGGCTTCTCAGGATATTTTAGAAGAGAAACGGCTGCGGAAGGACCTCTGAACGATGGGGGACAAGGCCCGCTACGCGGAATTTCTGGAGTTCTCTAAATCGGTGGGGGATTTTCTCATACAGGGCCGCGCGAGCCCGGAGCTTCTCGGAAGGATCCGGAGTCTTACCGGCGGCGGGAACCCGTGCGGCTTGATTTTGTTCGAGATTGAAAAATATGACGAATGGATCAACGATATGCCATCGGAGGAAGCGGAAAACCTGCTTGCCGTTTTCCCCCGGGAGCTGGATAAGCCTATAAAGGATGTTTGCTTTTTTAGCGTGCAGATGAAGCCCTCGCGTTATGCGCTGCTGTATGGGAGCCGGGATAACGGACTGTTTCCTATAGAGGCGCTGCGGGCGTTTGGCGAGGCGGTAAAGACAAGCTGCGGCTTGACAGTGACCATGGCGGTATCCGATCGGATGCCGGAAGTAGAGCGACTCCCCGAAGCCTATCGAGAGGGACGCAGCCTGTTGCTGCAACGCGTGTTCGTCGGGCCGGGGAGTATTATCGAACAGAGTGCCGGCGCGCTGCGGGAAGGGCTGCCCATAGACTATATTCTTTCGCAGATGAATGTAGAGATCCCCTTCAGAGCGTGCGGAATATGGAGGCGCATCATCTGTCGGCCTTTATCAAGGCGGTGTTTGATGATTTAGAGGCGCGCGATACCTTTCCGATTACGATCGTGCGCAACATCTCGATACAAATCATCAGCCGGCTGCAATTTGCCCTGGCGGAAGAAAACTTAGGGGCGGCCTTTCTGGAGGATCCGCTGCTTTGGGAGCAGGTGATCGGCGCTCCCTCCTTTTGCGTGCTGCGCGAGGTGGTTTTAAATTATTTCGCTCAGGTCGCGCAGGAGCTCTCGCAGAAAAAGGAACAGCATTATTGGAAAATTGCGGAGCAAATCGTCAATTATATTGAAGATCATTACAGCGAGGAGATCACCCTTAAAACCATCGCCTCCAAGTTCTATTATTCGCCCAACCATCTCGGCGTTTTGTTCAAAGAGGTAACGGGAAAAACCTTCCATGATTATCTTACGCAGGTGCGCATGCGTGTGGCGGCGCAGCTCCTTAAAGAAGGTTCAATGTATGTTTACGAGGTGGCCAACCGGGTTTCATATAAGAACACCATCGCATTCAGCAACCAGTTACGCCGGGAATTTGGCGTGAAGCCCGCGGAGTATTCCGCGCGGTATCGGAGGTGAATGTATGCGGAATCCGGATCGTCCGCTGCGGAGCTTTAAAATCAAGTACAAATTGGTATTCTGTTACTGGCCGGTGGTTACGTTTCTGGTCGTGCTGGCCGGGATAGCCTTCTATTTTTCCGCTTCCCAAACTGTTCGGGAACAGTCCATTTCGATCGTAGAGCAGATGAGCGGCCGTCTGGCGAATGAGATCGCGCAGCGGATGCGGACCTGCGAGGAAATTCTGGACAGCATCACGGCGGACGACGGCTTTCTTCAATATGCGGAGGGGCGCTATACCGGACCGAGTGAGGAGTACCGGCTCCATAAGCAATTTACCGCCCGCATGGAAGCGGTGTTGGCGGCCATGGATGCGTGGATCTATCTATCGGTGATCCGCTATGATGAGTCGCTGAATGAATCTCTGTCCGGGAGGTACCACCATAAATTTGCAGATTCTTTACAGATCACCACGATGAGCTCCAACTTTCAGCTTGTCAACCGCCGGCAGCTCAGCGGACGTGCCTGGTTTGATACGATCTATGGCTCTTCCGAAATTGTCCGGGGCTTGTGGGAGCAGGTAGAAGAAGATTCTCAAACCGGTTCTATTACGCTCTTTCACGAGTTACAGAGCATGGACTTACTGTCCATGGGATAGGCATGGACGCCCGGCAGGCGGGCGAATTGCTTAAACGGCCGAACTTAGACAATCCGGGCGGTTATGGGGCATATAACGTTCACGAACGGATTAAGCTGTATTTTGGAAAAGAGTATGGCGTTTGCGTTCAGAGCGTGCTAGGGACAGGCACTAAAATTACGATTCGGATTCCCGGAGGCGGAGAAAGGCGGCGGGATTTCATAGAGCGGTAATAATTATATTATGGCCAGTATCATGGACGGCCGCCGGCGTTTTCTTCCCTACAGATCTACCGGGTCTGTCCCACACTAGGGAGGGGAAATGTTCTATCTGCTTTGTATAAAACGGGTGAAAAACAAGGCCGGGAGCTGAGAAGCTCCCGGCCTTGTTTTGGATTTGCGGGGAAAGAGCCGGATGGAAGCCGGGGAACCGTGGGCTTTGGCATCTATCGTAAGGCCGCTATTATGAAGTAATAAAGGCTAACATGGAGAGGAATTTTCTTGTAAAACAATAATATTTTGGGATTTGATCCATTGCATAGGCGCAACGCCATATTCCTTTTAAACATTTTTGTGAATTGCGCGACATCTTGATATCCTACCAACGCTGCAACTTCATAAATTTTTCGGGTTCCTTGCGAAAGAAGTTTCTGAGCGGATTTCATTCGAAAATGAAGAAGATACTCACTAAAGGGAATGCCAAAATCATCTTTAAAGATCTTACTGAGATATGAGGGGCTGACGGATATCTTTTTTGCCAGTTGACCGAGGGTAATTTCTTCAGAATAATGGGTATGGACATATTCCATCGCTTGTAATGAAAGCCTGTTTTTACCGGTATTCAGCTGAAGAGCCTTTAGAATTTTCTCCAGCGTCCTCTGAAGCACTTTGAAAATCTCGCAAAGATTCCCTCCTTCGCTGAGCTCCTGTACACCATTATATGAAACTGGCAGCAGCGATTCAGGAAATGGGCCATATTTTTCATAGAGAATATCATAAGCAATGTGGACTACGGAAATACATTGATGAATGAAGGCGCTAAATTGATAAATGGTCTGGTTTTTGTAGTGGTAATCCAAATAAGAATAAAGAAAGGATTCGAGAGCATCAACGTCCGCATTAGGGATTATTGGCTTTTCAATTAACGCAATCGCCAGCATGGGCAAAGACTACGTTTCAAAGTGGGGGAAGTACAAGCTGACCGCTCCAGTGAAAAGAGCTGATATTGTAAAGAGCTATTTTATCAACCAGCTTATATGGCTGTTTGTCGGGATGATTTTTGCTGGGGTTGGCTTGGGACTGTCCTGGCTCTTACATGGTTGTCCCTTTGATCGAAGCATTGATACCTTTATGGTGTTTTTCACAGGAATTAGTATTAGCCTATTTGCTGGGGCAATTTTCTTTCCGCTGTTCTATTTAGGCGGAGAGGAACGGAACGGGGCTTTTTTAGTTATCAGTGTATTATGCGCGATTGGG
>JAAWDS010000054.1 GCA_022793895.1 Provencibacterium sp.
GGTACAGGCCTTCCAAAGCGTCTACCCGCTGGTACAGGCCCTCCAAAGCGTCCATCCGCTGATACAGACCCTCCAAAGCGTCTACCCGCGGGTACAGGCCTACCAAAGCGTCCACCCGCTGGTACAGGCCCTCCAAAGCGTCTACCCGCTGGTACAGGCCCTCCAAAGCGTCCATCCGCTGATACAGGCCCTCCAAAGCGTCTACCCGCCGGTATAAACCTTCCAAAGCGTCTACCCGCTGGTACAGACCTTCCAAGGCGTCTACCCGCTGGTACAGACCTTCCAAGGCGTCTACCCGCTGATGGGTATTTAGAAGCCATTTTTCTGTTGCGATACCGCGGCGTCTATTCTCGGCCTGCGCCGGTTCCAATAAATTCACCCGTTCATCCAACAGATCATAGCCGGACATAGATTTATTATGCGGGCATCGCAATGCCTGCTCCAGCCATAGCCGGGAACGGGCCGCCTCTTTATCCAGCCTTGGAAGAACCAGGCTATAATCCAACGGCTGTTTACAGATCTGTAAAGCAGTTTCTTCATCTAATTCTTCCACCATCCGGCTTTCCAACCCTAAAAGATTCAGTAGGGAAGAAAAACGCGACTGCCCGCGAAAAGGGTTCGCTATACATAAAAACGGCTTTTGGAACAGAATGGAGAAACAGGTTCCGTGAAAAGAATCCGTAATCACAAATTCACTGTCCATCAACGCCCGCAGCCAATCCTCATTCGTTGCCGCCGTAATGGAAGGCAAATTCCACTTGCGTTCTACCTGTTCCTGCGTATGCGCAACATCCGAAAAGATCCTGCAAGGCAGATCCATCGCCTGTGAAACAGCTTGCAGCGCCCGTTCCTTCTGGGCGGATGGATCCAACATATATACCGCAATATAGGGCTTATCAGAAACCTTCTTTCCATGGGCGGCCATTTTTTGGTAGTCTTCCAAATTACATAAGAACACCGGATCCAGTACAGCTTGCGCTTTTACGCCGAACGTATCTGCAAACAGGTCAACAGCATCCGCCTCCCGAACGGAAACCGCATCAAACCGGCCGAGAAAATAGGCTAGTTTCTCCCGTTGGGCTTCTGTACCTGAAAAGCTAGTACGGCCAACCGACGCTCCATAAGCTACCTTGCGTTTGCTTTGGTTAATATATCCTAAATCAGCAAATTCACCAAAGGAGGTGTACAGCTCGTGAAAAAAAAGCTGATCGCTTCCCAGCAGGAAGGTCTCGCATTGACGGTTAAGAGCTCTCATGGATCCTCGATCTGGGAAAATAGGCGCCAGTTCCCAAGGCTGGTAGGGAGAAACAGAAAACCCTTCTGCTTGGCTACGCGGCGGCCACGGAGAATTTGCGGGCCGCTCGATCATCAACGGTTCCAATCCCATATCCTTGATCGTTTGATACAGCGCATAATAGGTTAAGTTAGAGCCATGGTTTTCTACGCTCCAGCATCCAATAATGCCAACGTCATATTTTCGGAAACCGGCATATTCTGCCGCCTTCCGATAGCCCAGCCGCGGATAAAGATCCAGAAAACGCAGCCGTTCCTCCGACTGCTTCAATGGATTCTCATGCAGCCGGTTGGCAGGAGAACATTCCAACGGCGCTTGTTCTACCCGCTTGAATGCAGGCCGGATCCGCTCGAACAATTCCCGTCCCCGCTGTGTGTTCACCAGTACCATGCTGGTTCCCCGGTTATCGTTCAGCGATGGATCATAGGCTTCAATCCCCCAGAAATCCCCCAAGGACAGATCCCCTGCCCGATCCTTCGTATTATATGGACAGCGATAACAGCTTTCCCGTAAGAAAACACCGTGCTGAAAGCACGCTTCATAGGAACTGGTGGAAGCATTATAACTATGTTCTCCGCCATCACCCGTGCGGATCATCAGACTGTCGCTCGTCCATCCCTGACCATGGGCTTTATTCCGGAAGGAAACTTCCTCTACCGCATTGGGCGGAAATTCCAAGGCCAGATATTCCTTAAAAAAACGTGGAGACGGTACGCCAAGGCAGAGCAAATCCACTGTATAAAGCCGCTCGTAATCTTCATTTAGGAAGCGGTATAATCCGGCGATCTGGCAGGGGCAGCCAGAGTACAAAACAGAGCGGCCCTTTTCTAAAAGCGTCTTTGTCTGTGCGTAGGTGTCACCCACATCGCTTTGCAGATATTTAGATCCCCGCATAGCTGCCAGCCCGGCTTCATCCTCTGCGAAAACGTGGCGTACAAGGAACTTCTCATCAAACGCCGCGCCGCATACTGCGCCGCCCTGACGAATAATTTCCTGGGCCAGCAGAGAAAATGCGCCGCCTGAACTGCTAACCAAACGCAAATCGTTTTCCGCCTGCACAGCGTAGCAGACCGGTTCCGGATTCAAGGGAACCGGATATAATACGGGACAAGTTTTCATACATCGCTCACATTCCGTACACTGTGCCCTATCTATTTGAGGAACAGCAAATCCCAGAGAATCCGGCTGCATTCGGATAGCGCTCGAAGGACAGCTTGCCGCACAGGCCGCACAGCCTGTACAACTCTGCGGGGATGCCAGTTCAATTTTAAAATCGCGCCCCATATCCTAACCCATCCTTTCGAGGCAATGCCAAGTTTAATTTTTCTTTCTAAAAACCGACAGCAGCTTTTTCACGCAAAACCGCCGTTTGCTCCCCTGAGGCAGCACACGGTTGGTAAAACTCCAGATACGCCGCCGCCATTTTTCAGAAAACGTCTCCCTGTGCAGCTCTTGGCGAAGCTGAATACGAACGCTCTGCGCCAGTTTTTCCGCATAATCGATCGCCATACGCTGGATTAGGATCTCATAAAACGGGGTCAGGCGCGCATATTTCCAGAAATATTCAAACAAATCCGGTTTGGTGGTATAGCAGGGCATCGCCCGGCCGACGTAGTGAACCATGTAGGGCGCGCGCCGCGCTTCATAATATTCCTCGCGCAGCTCATCCGGCAGATAGTATTCATCCAGATTATCCGGCAGATTGTTGACCATTACATTCCATCGATTGGGAAGGCGCAGGATCTTTCCATAAAACAGCTTGTTTAAGACATCCTGATCCAACCAACGCAGTTGATTCTCCATTCCCTGCCGGATAAGATACCCCGGCTCAAAATCCCGGTGCAGCGCGGTGATGTTAAAAAGCGATACGCCCGCCTGGAAATACTGCTCAGGCTTTTCCATTCCCAGCGTTTTGATATTATACTCACGCTGCTCCAACGGGGGATCCTGCGTACAGTAGGATACTACATGGGTATCATAAGCGGCGGCCAGATAGTAGCCGGTCAGATCGACCAAGAACAGCTCCGCGATATCGTGGTTCACCACCACATCAGAATCAACATAAATGACCTTTTCATATCTTTCAAACACATCCGGGGTCAGCAAGCGGTAATAGGTATTTGAAGTAAAATGCGCCCACGTATAAAATGAAAACCCTTCGATCATTTGAGAGATATCCAGCACCCGGACCGATGCGTTTTCCATCTCTGCCGCCAGGGACTCTATCCGCCAGCGGTTCCTTTGCAGCATGTCGTTGGTCAGTACTACAATGTCATAAGCATGGTTGGGATCGGCATTGGCTAAGATAGACGCTACTGTTACCGCCGCAAACGGGGCATATTCATCGCTGGATACCAGCGCAATGGCACACGCGGTCTCAAAGACCGGGTGTATAACCTCACAGTAACGTATACCGCCGCTCATCTCTACATCAAACTCTTCCAAGGTGTGCGCGGGTGCGGGCATCTTCATCGCCATATTGCTTTTTCGTCTCCTCTCTTTTGGCTCGCTGGCTGAACGCTTTAGTGATTATCCTCATAGGCGTCGCAAACCTCCTGCGTATTGCCCAGCAGCTTCACCTTTCCGTGATCCAGCCAGAGCACCCGGCTGCACATCTCCCGGACTTGCTTGAGATTGTGGGAGACGAACAGCACCGTTGTCCCGCCGCCCATCAGCTCCTGCATGCGGCGCTGGCTCTTCTCCTGGAAAGCGGTGTCGCCGACCGATAGGATCTCATCGACAATCAGGATCTCCGGCTGTACCACCGTAGCCACCGAAAATGCCAGGCGGGCCAGCATACCGGAGGAATAGTTGCGGATAGGGGTATGGATAAACTCCCCCAGCTCGGAGAATACGACAATCTCCTCATATTTCTCCAGCAAAAATTCTTCGCCATATCCCAATATAGCGCCGTTCAGGAAAATGTTTTCCCTCCCGGTCAGATCCATATCAAACCCTGACCCCAGCTCCAGCATGGGGACAATATTTCCATGGCAGCGCACACTTCCCGCCGTTGGTTTTAAAATCCCCGCTATGACCTTGAGCAGCGTGCTCTTTCCCGCCCCGTTGCGGCCGATAAGCCCCAGCGTTTCTCCCTTTGTCACCTGAAAGGAGACCTCATCCAGCGCAGTAAACTCCTGGTAACGCAGTTTCCCGCGCAGGGCGGTGGTAACAAAATCCTTTAAATATAAAATCCGGTCGCTGTTCATGCGGAAGCGCATGGTAACACTCTGAACCGCTATTGCGTTATTGCTCATCTCTTCTCCTTACAGATACAGGGCAAACCGGTTCTGCGCTTTGCGAAACACCACAGCCCCCACGATTAACGCCCCCAAAGCCATCAGCATACATTGAACATAAACCATCGGTTCCGGCGAGATCCCGCCGAGGATACAGAGCCGGAAGCTCTTCAAAAAGTGGTAAAGCGGATTGATCTGCAAAACACCCCGCAAATTTTCCGGAAGGATGCTCTCTGGGTAAAAGATGGGGGTGGCATACATCCAAAGCATACTTAAAACGCTCCACAAAAACTGCATGTCGCGGAAGAACACCATTGCCGATGCAAGCAGCAACCCCAGCCCCAGGCTGAAAATGATAAGACAGGCGAGGAAGTATAACGCCAATACCGCGGATTTGCGGAACTGTACCCCGGTCGCCAGAGACACAATCACCAACGGGATGAGTGAAATCCCCAGGTTCACCACCGAGGAGATCACACGCGTCAGCGGGTAGATATATTTCGGCATGTAGACCTTGGTAATGAGGCTGGCATTGCCGACAATCGAGCCGAGCGCCATTCCACAGGCTTCCGAAAAGAAGTTGAAGGATACGATGCCAATGAGCAGATAAACCGCATAGTTTGGAATATCGCTTTTAAAGATGGTGGAAAAAACGAAATACTGTACGCACATCATGAGCAGCGGATTCAGGAAACTCCAGAACATGCCCAAAACCGATCGCTTGTATTTGGTCTTGAAATCCCGCGAGACCAGCTGCCGGATCAGGAAGCGGTAACGGCTCACCGCCAGAACGGCGTTTAAAATATAGCTTCCCTTCCCTCTCCGGCTGCGCTGCCGGATGATCAAAAGCAGCAAAGCCAGCAGAAGGAGCCCGGCGGCGGCGAGCTTCCAATAATGGATGCCTGTCCAGATGTAGTCCGATCCATGCGCACGGAAACAGAGGACGCCCCCGGTAGGAACGCCGTCAATCAGCAATTCCCCCTCCGCCACGCTCTCCGCCGTACTCATCAGCGGGGAAACGGAGCTTCCCGGCTTCCCATCCGGCGAGGAGATCCGAAGCGCCAGCACCCGCCCATAGAGACCTTCGATGGGAGACGGCGCTGTCAACGCCGTCAGCCCTCCCTCCGGGATGGCGGCGGCGTCGAAGCTCCCGGATAAAACGGTGCGGCCGTCCTGCAAATCCCGCAGCTCTGCCAAAACCGTTCCGGCATTCGGCCGGTAGTAGGTTCCCCATTGGATTTCAAGACGCTCCAGCCGGTCAATTTTTACCAAAAATCGCTGTTCCACCGTTATCCCGGCCGACAGCTCCGCCGTTCCGCCGGTTGCCGCCGGCAGCTCAATATTCCCCCTGGACTCCCGGAAATGCAGCTGATCCCCAGCCAGAAAATAAAAAAGCACAACCCCCGCCAGATACCCCAGCAGCAATAGAACGGACAGACGGCGGTATAGCTTCTTCGGATATGCCGCCGGTTTCTGCACGCCTGCCGCCCTCCCTGTCCATCGGCCCATCTTGTCCCTCCATGTTTTATCACAAATTGAATAGGTTGACCGGTTTCTCCTATCGTACCGGCTCGGTTCGGGCCTCTATAAGACAGAAAAATGCCGTGCGAAAGGCACGGCACCGAAAATAAGGGCAGCTATAATAGACCGAACAAAAAAACTTTGTCCGGGAACATTTGTCATGCGAAAAAACGAATCGATCCCTTGTAATACGGCGGATTTTATGATAGGATAACGATGGTTCTTGTGGCTTAACAGCAAGGATCGCTTCTTTTTTCATTTGCTATTTAACAAATTATTCAATTTGTCGTATTTTGTCGTTTTAACAGATAAGTCCCAAGCGCTCTAACTGCCGGGCGTGCTCCGCCCCGGTAGAGATGAGGTAAAGGCGAGTCGTTTCCATGCTGGAATGTCCCAGCACATCCGCCAGCTTCGCTACATCCCGGCAGGCCCGGTAAAAGGTCCGGGCAAACAGGTGCCGCAGGTTATGGGGGAACACCTTGGTCGCTTCCACCCCGGCTTTTTTACATAGGGACTTCATCTCCGCCCAAATCTGGCGCCGGCCCAGCCCTTTCCCGCTTCTGGTGAGAAAAATTTCACCAGAAGCGATTTTTCTTTTCCGCGCATATTTTTGCAGCTTCCGGCACAGCTTTCCCGGAATGAGGATGGTGCGGATCTTCCCTTTTAATGCGATATCCGCCCGGCCCGCCTGAACGACTTCCACCGTCATGTATTTCACTTCGCTCACCCGTATCCCCGTCGCGCACATTGTTTCCATCAACAGAGCCAGCCGCTCCCGGCCAAGGCTATAGGCCGTTTCCAAAAGACGGGTATAGTCCTGCTTAGTCAGCTCCTTCGCCGCGCTTCGGAACAATTTCCGCTGTATTTTCAGGTATTTCAGCCGGCAATCCATTCGGCCCAGAAAGGCAAACCATTTGTTTAAGGCGGAGAGCTTTCCGTTGATGGTTGCCGGACCGCATCCCTTTTGATGGAGAGATTCCTTCCACTCGGCGGCGCGCTCCTTCGCAACCGGCCGCCCCTTCAGCCAGCAAAGGAACCCCCGCACATCCCGCAGGTATTTTTCAATGGTAGCCGGTTCCCGCTCCTCCCCCGATAAATATTGGCCGAACGCATGAATAGACTTTTCCGTCCGCTGACGTTCTGTCATTAATTCTTTCCTCCAAAATACTAAAATCATGTTTTATTCTAGCAACCCGGCGAGGTTTTGTAAAATCGAACGCTTGCGTTTCATCCGCTGGGTCTTTTCATCCGCCCCCTCCATTTAAGGCATATAGGACAAGCCCTTCCTATTATAATAGCAGCAGAGAATCTCAGACGGGAGGTGGGGCGGATGAAAAAAGCAGCGCCGGTCCCGGTGGCCGTCCATTTTCCTGAAACGGAGGAAGGAATCCGGGAATTGGCCCGGCGCGTCTCGGAGGTCTATGCCGGCGCGGTGATCCGGCAGCTCAACGGACTCCGCTGCCCCGCCCAGCAAAAGCTGGAGCTGCTACAGGCCGTTGCTAACGCTGCAAAAAAACGATAGGATACAGCGCCCATCTTCAGAAAACTGCCGCTGCAAAAGATCCGGCCGGTTCCTGATGGAAATTCCATCGGGAACCGGCCGGATATCTTTTTGATAGAGGGAAGCTCCTTTCTTCAAGGACCTTCCGAAGCTTTAAGGGCGGTTGGGTTTCTTTTTATAGAGCTGCCGGTACTGTCCGGGCGTTATCCCTTCCAGATTTTTAAATTTCCGTACAAAATTGGAGACGTCGATATAACCTGCGCTGGTGACAATATCTTGGATTTTATCCGGTGTCTGCACAAGCTGCTTTTTTACATAGCCCAGCCGCAGGATAGTCACATATTGGCTGAAGCTCAGGCCCAAATCCTCCTTAAGAATGGCGTTAATCCGCGCTTTGGAGATGTGCAGCGCGTCGGACACCATGTCCAGCGACAGGCCGCTTTCACAAAAATGCTGCTGGATAAACTGGAGCGTACCGGTACGGATCTGCGTATCGTCGGCCTCCCGGCGCTCCGCCACCTCGGTGCAGCCGGCCTCCAGCACCACCGCTACCTGGCGCTGAAATTCGGGAAGCGACCGGAAGGTATCCGTCACGCTGTACTGGCTGAAATTGGCGGAAAGATGGATCTGCCGGAACACCTTGATGATCACATTGAGCACCTCAAAGCACAGCATTTGAGTAATGAGAAAAGAAGCGGCCGTTTGGTTGATCTGCTCCACAATCTTGTTAAACGAATCCAGCGCCATCTCCGCATCCCCATGCCGGATGCTCTCAATCAGCAGGGATTGCTCCATTGAGGGCAGCGACACATCATGGGGGCTGTTTTCCTTCTCCATCGTGGACTCATAGTAATAAAAGATCGATTGGCTCTCACCCAGCAGAGCGTTTTGCACAACGGCTACCGCCTGTAGATAGGATTCATGCAGCTTGAGCGCAGAGGCAACCGGCAAGCCCACTCCCCAGATCACCCCGGCTATCCCGACCGTCCGGTAAAATTCCTGCACCGCGCAGGCAGCCGCCTGGCGGCTGTCCGCAGACGCCCCGTCCAAACGGCAGATACACAAGGCATAATTCTCAAACCCGGCCTCCGTAACCCAGAAGCGCGCCTCCTCGCTCCGCCGCTTTCCCTCTTCCAATATCCGCTCGACCGTCAAACGGCGATCGGCCACCTGCGGCACCATTCCGACCATGCAGAGAAGCATGTCCCCCTCCAGCGGAAGCTCCAGGCAGCTCATATAATATTTCAATTCCTCCGGCGTCTTCACCTTCCCCTGCACCAGCCGGAGCAGAAACTGATCGCGCGCAATATCCAGTTGAGTCGTCATCCGGTTGAGCAGCTGCTCGTTGCGCGCCTGCGAGCGGGTGAAGGCGGCGCGGATAGAGCCCAGCTCATCTCCCGAAGCAATATCCGGATCCTCCCCCGTTAAGTCCCAAACCAGGTTGCGGATCGGGCGGTAATTGTAAAACGCCATCAGCACGGCGAGCAGGACGCACAGAAGCACCAGCGCCCCCATCAGCGCCAGCAGGACGCTTTTGGAGAAACGGGACGCTTGGTAATACTCCCCGCGCTCCATCGTCACCATATAAATCCTACCGCTGTTTTCCGCTACGCTGCGCAAAACGACATATTGCCCCAGCGGCAGCGTGCCCGTCCCCTTCAGGTGCAGCAGCTCCTCCATATCCGGCCCGCTCTCCAGCAGAGAGGATTGGTAAACGGTTTCCAGGGAACGGCTTAAGATCAAAACATTCCCCCGAAATTCCCCCATCGTGTTGGAAAACCCGGAGGAAATCTCTTCCTGGGGAAACAAATAGAAGGCCGTGCAGGAGGGCATGGCGCTTAAATAGGGAACGGGAGCCATAAAAACGCCCAGACGGTCATCTTGCCGCTCCGGGGGGCGATCGTAGATCAGGGCAAAGGTGAGAGCGGTGCGCAGCGTGTTCAGGCGCGTATAAAAACGGGACATGTTGAGGTTGGGCGGGGAGGAAAACCATTTTTCAAATTGCTCATAATCATAGATCCCGCTGCTCAGATAGACCCGGTCCTGTCCATGGACATAAAACCCGGCGAAGGCCCCCTCCGGGAAGCTCTGCTCGCTCGCTTGCAGCTCGGCCAGTACGCGCGGACTGTCTAACTGTAGGTTAAACGCATCCTCCGATTGAATCAGCGATTCCAGATCCGCCGACACCTGAAGCGCAGCGGTCATAAAGCGGTCAAACATCCCCTCGCACTGGGCAACCGCCTGCCCGAATGCGGCATGGCGCGCATTGTCCGCGCCGATTTCGGTGCTGGCTACGTCATAAAGATAGAAAAAAATCCCGAAAATAATGATCGGAATAATGACAATCAGCAAGAATGAACTGACATATCGAATACGGACGCTTTTCCTGAACGCCAATTTCGTCCGCCTCCTCCCTCGATTTTCATTCAGAATTCACATAACCCCATTATAACATTCTCCCCTCTCTCCCGGCAACCGTCCCTCTTTCTGCCTGCTATTTTACATATCTTTTCTAAATTACATATTTGATTTCACATATGCGCTATATTTTCACCAATTGAAATCTCTGTTTTTGTCCCTTATACTAAGGTCACTTTAGGAAGGAGGAGGAAACATGTCCACACCGTCTGCTGAGCGGGCCCGCAAACGTTCCCGCTGGAAAAGACGCTTTTACAACAACCGCTACCTTTACCTCATGGCGTTCCCGGTTCTCGCGTATTATGTGATCTTTCATTATATCCCTATGGCTGGGACGATCATCGCCTTTCAGGACTATGTGCCCATTAAGGGCTTTCTTCGCAGCAGCTTCGTCGGGTTCAAGCACTTCATCGATTTCTTCAATGGGCCCTACGCCTGGAGGGTCATCCGCAACACGCTACTTCTAAACGTCTATGACATCGTGTTCGGGTTTCCGCTGCCCATCCTGTTTGCTCTTCTGATCAACGAGCTGCGCGGGAAAGCCTTTAAAAAGACGGTGCAGACCATCAGCTATTTCCCGCATTTCATCTCGCTGGTGGTGATGTGCGGCATCATCACCGATTTTTCCCGGACGATAGGCGTCTTCAACAGCATTGCGGCGCTGTTCGGCGCCGAACCGACTAACCTGCTGACCGTCAAGGAATACTTCCGTCCTATCTTTATTTCTACAAACATCTGGAAGCAGCTGGGTTGGAGCAGCATCATCTATTTGGCAACCCTCTCCGGGGTGGACCCCACCCTCTATGAAGCGGCCTCTATGGACGGCGCAAACCGTTTCCGGAAGATTCTGCATGTCACCCTCCCCGCCCTGGTGCCGGTTATCGCCATTCAGCTCATCCTGCGCTTGGGGAATATTCTGTCGCAGGGGTTTGAAAAGGTCATCCTCCTCTATAACCCGCTGACCTATGAAACGGCCGATGTGATTACCTCGCACGTCTACCGGCGCGGGTTGGAGGAGATGAACTATAGCTACGGCGCGGCGGTCGGGCTCTTCAACTCGGTTGTCAACGTTATCGTACTCATCGCGGCCAACACCTTCAGCAAGCGGGTCGTGAAGCAGAGTCTCTGGTGAAAGGGGGAAAAAGCCTTGGTCGAAAAAAGAACGGCAGGGGACCATATATTTGACACCTTCAACGTTTTACTGCTCTCCTTGTTTTCCATCCTGTTTTTGTATCCCATGGTCCATGTCGTCATGGCCTCCTTCTCCGAACCCCGGCAGATCATGAACCATGTCGGCATCCTCCTGTGGCCGGACGGGTTCAGCTTGGAGGGCTACAAGGTGGTACTGGGGAACCCCAACATCCTCAACGGCTATCTGAACACCATCTTTTATGTCGTAGCAGGGACCGCCCTCAATATCCTGCTCTCCTCGATGGGCGCCTATGTGCTTTCCAGCAAGGAGTTCCCGATGAAACGGACCATCAGCATCGCCATTGTCTTTACCATGTATTTCAGCGGAGGGATGATCCCCAATTTCCTGCTCGTCCGGGGATTAGGGATGTACAACTCGCGGCTGGCCATGCTGCTGCCCGCCGCCATCAACACCTGGAATCTCATCATGATGCGCACCTCTTTCGCCGCCATCCCGGACAGCCTGGCCGAGTCCGCCCGGATCGACGGGGCCAACGATTTCACCATCCTTTTCCGCATCATCTTCCCCGTCGCCAAGGCCACCATCGCCGTTATGGTGCTCTTCTATGCCGTCGGGCACTGGAACAGCTGGTTCAACGCCATGATCTATTTGCAGGATCGGGAAAAATATCCGTTACAGCTGATCCTGCGGGAGATTCTCATCTCCAACTCCAGCTCCGGAAACACCGTTGAGGCGGCGGATGAAATCACCAATTTCCTAGGCCAGCTCATCAAATACTGTACCATTGTAGTGTCCACCCTTCCCGTGCTGTGCATCTATCCCTTTGTGCAAAAATATTTCATGACCGGGGTCATGGTGGGCGCTATTAAGGAATAACCGTTTCAAACATAAGGAGGAATCCGTCTATGAAGAAAACGCATCGCATTCTGCCCGCCGTTTTGGCGCTTTCCCTGCTCTGCGCCTGTTCAAGCGGCCAAAGTCCCGCCAGCTCTTCGGCTCCCGCTTCCTCATCCGCGCCCGCTTCCTCGCCTGCGCCCGCCGGATCGGAGGCCGGCTCCGCCCCTGCCGAAGCCGCAGAGGGAACGGTTTCCTATCCCATCGCCGGGGCGGACGGCGTTACGCTGAGTTACTGGTGCGTCATCAACGCTTCCGCGACCGACTATATCACCAATTTCAGTGAAACCGAGGTGTGGCCTGAGGTCATGGCGCGCACCGGCGTAAACCTCAAATTTATCCACCCCGCCAACGGGCAGATACAGGAGCAGTTCAACATCCTCATGGCCTCCGGCGACCTGCCGGACCTGATCTCCGAAATCGAGCGCTATTCCGGCGGCGAATACAAGGGCGTGAGCGACGGGGCGTTCCTCGACGTTGCCGATCTGGTCCAGACCTATGCGCCCGACTACTACCGCGAAGCCAACAAGGACGGCGAGCGCCGGCGCGAGCTCTACAGCGAGGATAACAAGCTGGCCGGCTTCTACCGCATCAACGAGGACCCGCTTCCCCAGGTAACGCGCCCCATCCTGCGCAAAGACTGGCTGGATGAGTTCGGGATGGCCGAACCGGTAACGCTCGGCCAGTTCGAGGAATATATGAAAAACGTCAAAGAAAAGAAGGGCGTCGTCCCGTTCATCCTGAACCTGGACGGCGATAACGGCGATACCTGGTACGGCGCCTTCGACATGCTGCAAAACTGGTTCGTAGACAACGGGACCGTTCACTACGGCAAGGCGGACGCCCGGCTGAAGGACGCCCTCACTTGGCTGGCCGACATGTATCAAAAGGGCTATATCTCCAAGGACTTCCCGGCTATCGACGGCGACCAGATCAAAGCCGAGTTCGGCTCCGGCAACACCGGCATGTATGCCAACAGCGTCGATAACGCGCGCGGCGCCGTTCTGAACCTGGACATGGAAATCGCCTCCACCAAGCTGCCCCGGCAGACCGAGGATCAGAAGGTCCACACCGGGATTGCCGCTTGGCCGAAGGGCGGCAACGGCGTAGCCATCTCCACCGCCTGCAAAAACCCGGAAATCGCCGCCCAATTCCTCAACTACGCCTTCACCAGCGAGGGACAGATGCTCTATAACTACGGCATCGAGGGCAGCACCTACACCATGGTGGACGGCAAGCCGAAATACACCGATCACATGATCAACAACGAGAAGTTCCCCACCGAAGCGGCCAACTATATCCTGCGCATCCACTTCGCACCCAAGCTCCAGGTCGGCACCCCGCTGGAGTTCAACCCCACCATCGCCAAGAGCCCGGAGGCGGTCGCCTTCCGCATGAAGTGGTGCGACGATCCCAACGTGGACAACGCCTACCGCTTCCCGCCGCTCTCCCTGCCCGAAGAGGAGAACAACGAGCGTGCCGGCATCATGTCCAACGTCAACACCTATGCTGACGAGATGATCCTCAAATTCATCACCGGCGCGGAATCGCTGGACAACTTCGACAGCTTCCTCAGCCAGTGCGACAGCTATGGCATGTCCCGCGCGCTGGAGATCACCCAACAGGCTTATGACCGCTACATGAGCCGCTGACCAAACGGGGGGGATACGCACGCCATGAAGCACATTACGCTCTCTATCGACCGGGATTTCCGGAAAGGCCCGATTGACCGCAGGCTCTACAGCAGCTTTGCCGAGCACATGGGCCGCTGCGTCTATGGCGGCATCTACGATCCGGAAAGCCCCCTCTCCGATGCGGAAGGCTTCCGCACCGATCTGCTCGAGGAAATTAGGCCGTTGGAAATTCCTCTTGTGCGCTACCCCGGCGGGAATTTTGTTTCCGGCTACCGGTGGGAGGATGGGGTCGGCGACCCCGCCTCCCGCCCGGTCCGCAGGGATTTGGCCTGGAAAAGCCTGGAGACCAACCAAATGGGCCTCAACGAGTTTATGCGCTGGTGCCAAAAGGCGAACACCCGCCCGATGCTGGCCGTAAACCTGGGGACGCGCGGGCCGGATGCGGCGCGCAGCCTGCTGGAATACTGCAACGTGGAATCGGGCACCTATTGGAGCGACCTGCGCCGCAGCCACGGCGTTTTAAAGCCGCATGGCGTACATACCTGGTGCCTGGGAAACGAGATGGACGGCCCCTGGCAGATAGGCGCCCAGTCCGCCGCCGGCTACGGGAAGCTGGCCCGCGAAACGGCCAAGCTGATGAAATGGCTGGATCCCACTATCGAGCTGGTGGCCTGCGGCAGCTCCAACAACCAGATTGCCTCCTACCCGCAATGGGATCTGGAGGTGTTAGATGCCTGCTACGATCAGGTAGATTATCTCTCGGTCCACCGCTACTTAGGCGGCAAGGGCCAGACCGCCTTAGATTATCTCGCCGGATGCGATACCATGGATGAGCAGATCGAAACGCTCACGGCCGTCTGCGACGTTATCAAGGCCAAGAAACGCAGCAAAAAGACGATGATGCTCTCCTTCGATGAATGGAACGTTTCCCCCAGCATCCGCCTGCCCAACGAAAACGAGGAGAAGCCCTGGATAGTCGGCCCCCGCATCAGCGAAGGGTTTTACACCGTTCAGGATATGCTGGCCTTTTCCGGCATGCTTCTCTCGCTCATCAACCACAGCGATCGGGTGCGCATTGCCTGCCTGGCGCAGCTTGTGAACATGATGGGGCCGTTCATGACCACGCCGGAGGGGGTCTGGAAGCAGACCGTCTACTACCCCTATCTGCATGCGCTGCGCTATGGTCCGGGCGTTCTGCTGCACAGCGCTTCCCAGGGCCGCCCGCTGGACTCCCCGAAATATGGCCCCGTCAGCGCCGTCGTGCACGCCGCCGTTGAAAACGCCCCGGACACGCTCACTATTTTTGCCGTCAACCGCGACGTGAAGCACCCCATCCAGCTAGACTGCGCCTTACACGGCTATGCGGACTTCGCGCTCGCCTCCCACCTTGAAATCGGGAATACCGATCTGTCCGCGCACAACTGCGCAGAGGCTCCTCTGGCGGTCGTTCCCTCCTCCCAGCCGGTGGAGGCCGGAAGGACGGCCGTTCTTCATCCGGCCACCTGGAACGTCCTGCGCTTCCAGCGGCAGAAGGGGAGGAGGAAGGCGCAATGAGCAGGCCGAACATCCTTTGGATCTGCACCGATCAGCAGCGCAGCGACACGCTGGGCTGCTATGGCAATGAATTTGTCCATACCCCTCGCCTGGACGGGCTGGCGCAGAAGGGCGTTCTCTTCACCCGCGCCTACAGCCAATCCCCTGTCTGCACCCCTTCGCGCGCCAGCTTCTTAACGGGGCGCTACCCCCGCGCCACGCGCTGCCGCCAGAATGGGCAGAGCATCCCGCCGGATGAAAAGCTGGTCTCCAAGCTCTTCGCCGAGGCGGGCTATAACTGCGGGCTGGCGGGCAAGCTGCATATCTCGGCCTGCCATGCCAGCGTCTGCCGCACCACCGAGCGGCGTATCGATGACGGGTACAGCGTCTTTCACTGGTCGCACCACCCGCAGGACTTCGGCGGGAAGAACGGCTGGGCCAACAATGAATACCACATCTGGCTGCGGGAACAGGGAACAGCTTACCGCACCGAGCCCTATGAGGGCTCCCAGCAAGTACAGGCCGGCATGCCTGAGCCCTACCACCAAACCCGCTGGTGCGCCGACCGGGCGATTGACTTCATCCGCGCCAACGCCGCGCACCGCCAGCCCTGGTTCTTTTCGCTGAATTTCTATGATCCGCACCATCCCTTTGATCCCCCCAGGGAATACCTGGATCGGTACCGGGCGGTTTTGGAGGATATCCCGCTGCCAAACTACCAGCCCGGCGAGCTGGAGAACAAGAATATCTTCCAGCAGCGGGAGCTTCAAAACGGCGCTTACAACAACAACCGCCGCTTCCGCTTTGAGGAGATGACCGGCCGGGATCACCGTCTCGTGCGCGCTGCCTATTGGGCGATGGTGGACCTCATCGACTGCCAGGTAGGCCGGATTCTGGAAGCGCTGGAAGCCTGCGGCGAAGCGGAAAACACCCTCGTTATCTTCACCTCCGATCACGGCGAGATGCTCGGCGATCACGGCATCTACCTCAAGGGCCCGCATTTTTATGATTGCTGCGTCCGGGTCCCGCTCATCCTTGCCCTGCCCGGTTCTGTCCAGCAGGGGGTGCGCAGCCGCGCGCTGGTGGAGCTGACCGACCTGGCCCCCACCCTCCTGGAAGCGGCGGGCCTCCCTGTCTGGCCCGGCATGCAGGGGCGTTCCTTCTGGCCGCTTTTAACCGGAAAGGCGCCGCTGGACTGCCACCGCGAGGATGTGCTGGCCGAATACCTCAACGCCATGCCGAACCACCGCAACCCCAGCGCCTATCTCTCGATGCTGCGGGACGAGCGCTATAAGCTCATCCGCCAGCACGGCGGACCGGGCGGCGAACTGTATGACTTAGAGAACGACCCCAACGAAACGCATAATCTCTGGGACGATCCGGCTTATGCGCAGGTGCGCATCGATCTAACCGACCGGCTCTGCGACCGCATCGCCTTCACCTGCGATCCGCTGCCCGAACGGGAAGCCGGCTTCTGAATGGGAAAACCCCAGAAGGAGGGAACAAATGGAATGAACCGTCCCAACATCCTCATTGTGATGACCGATCAGCAGCGCGCCGATCTGCGCCGCAGCCGCGGCTATGCGCTGGATACCATGCCGTTTTTGGATGAATGGGCAAAACAGGGGGTCGATTTTTGCCGGGCCTATACCTCCAATCCGAGCTGCATGCCTGCGCGCGTCAGCATGCTTACCGGCCGCTATCCCCAAAGCCACCGCGTCCGCACCAACCACAACGCCGCAGACGCCTTTTATTCGGAGGATCTTCTGGATCTGCTGCACCGGGAGGGCTATACCTGCGCGCTGTTTGGAAAGAACCATACCCACCGCCGCGATGAGGATTTTGACGTCTATGAAACCAACGGGCACCTTGGCGGGCTGCCGGAGCGCACGGACGAGGAAAAAGCGTTCGGCGCGTTTCTGCGGGCTTCGCGCAACATGGAAAGCCACCTTCCCTCCCCAGGCGGGCTAGAGGTGCAGCAGCCTTACCGGAATGTCAGCGCCATGCTGCGCTTTCTGGATGAGAGGCCGCAGGACAACCCCTTTTTCGCCTGGGTCTCCTTTGCCGAACCGCACAACCCGGCCCAGGCGCCGGAGCCCTATTTCGATCTCTTCCCGCCTGAAAGCCTCCCGCCGCCGGGAGCGGGTCCGGAAGTCCTGGGGCAGAAGGGGCCGCGCTATACCTGGCTGCGCGGGATATGGGAACGCGTTTTCGGCGAAGATTTGGAAAAACGGGCGAACCGCGCCGTTTCCAACTATTGCGGCATGCTGCGCCTCATTGATGATCAACTGCGCCGCCTGATGGACGGCCTGCGCGAACGGGATTTAGAGAAGGACACGCTGATTCTCTTCCTCTCGGATCACGGGGACTACGCCGGGGAATACGGCCTTACGCGCAAGGGCGGCGATCTGCCGGAGGTACTCTGCCGCATCCCGATGATCTGGCGCGGGCCCGGCGTCGCGGCGCGCGGCGCTCTGGATGGGGTATGCGCCAGTATTGTGGACATCCTGCCCACCCTCTGCGAGCTTTGGGACGTTCCCTCGCCGCTGGGCTGCCAGGGAAAGAGCCTGCTCCCCATCCTGCGCGGGGAGGACTTCCCCCCGGAGGAATACGAGAGCGCCTACGCCGAAACCGGCTACGGCGGGCTTTATTGGACAGAGGAGGACGGCCTGGATCCCATCGCAGAAGGGGCAACCAACCAATACCGCTCCTTCGACTGCCTCAATTCCTGGACCGAGAGCGGCCAGGTGCGGATGCTGCGCTGGAAGAACTATAAGATTCAGCTCGATATGCTCGGCCAGGGATATCTCTATGATCTGGAAGCGGACCCCCATGAAACGCGCAACCTTTGGGACGATCCCGCGCTGCTGGCCGTACGCGCCGATCTGCTTTTGCGGCTGAGCTCCGCCATGCTGCGGGAGAGCGACGCGCTCCCCCTCCCCCGCAGGCGTTACCGGCTCAAGACGCATCCCCGCGGCTACTGGTTCCAGCGCTATGTTTCCCCCGATCCCGGTGTAAGAGAAGCGCCTGTGGGAAGAAAGGAACGCTGAGGAAAGGAACGCAGCCCCTTCCATCTCCCGGTACATAGAAAGGATCTTTGGCTCTATCCGAGCCAAAGATCCTTTTTTAGAGGGCTTGCTGCAAAGCCCTTTCCCGGCCTGCGGGGGGCCGCCGCAGAACCCCCCTTCCCAGCTGCAGAAAGGAGCCGATAAAGGCGCAATCCCGGTTTGCAGAAGCTGCCGGGAGAGCGGCCCCTCCGGCTTGCAGAAAAAAGAACATCCCCCGCAAAATGGGTTCCATTTTGCGGGGGATGTTCTTACCAGCTGGCCTTGCGCAGCGGCAGCGGATCGCAGGTCTGCGCCATGCGGTCGCACAGCAGCTCCAGCATCCGCTCCTTAACGGGGGCAAAGGCCGGATCGCCGTAACGGTTAAAGGTTTCGTTGGGGTCCTCTTCCAGATCATAAAGCTCGCCCAGACAGCGCAGCGTATGGGTGAAATCATGCACGCGGACCAGCTTATACCGGCCGTCGAACACCATCGTATCATAGGCTTTCGGCTCGCGGTGGTTGATGTTGGCGTTATAAAACTCGCTGTATACGCTGTCGCGGTGCTCCTCCAGGCTGCTCCTTCCGGTCAGCAGCGGCCAGAGGGATTTCCCCTGCATCTGCGGCTCCGGCGCAAGCCCGGCCGCCTCGCAGATAGTCGGGGCCAGATCGGACAGCTCGACCAGCGCACGGCTGACCCGCCCGCCCTCGATCTTTCCCGGCCAAGCCAGGATCAGCGGCACCCGCACGTTGTTCTCATAAAAATAGGGGCCCTTGAGATACATGCCGTGATCGCCCAGGTTTTCCCCATGGTCGGAGCAGAAGATAAAGAGCGTGTCCTCCATCTGGCCGGATTGCTCCAGATAGTCCAGCAGCCGTCCAACCTGGCGGTCGATGAGATCCACCATCGCCCAATAGGCGGCGCGGATGAGCCGGTGATCCCGGTCGGTCATCTCCTCAAAGGGGAAATTGCCCTTGGTGTTATAAGCGCCCTCATGATCCTTCTTTTGAAATTCCGGCTTATTCTCCAGCTCTCCCGGCTGGTAATTGGGGAGGGGAATCTCATCCAGAATCTTCAAATACCGTTCGAGGTATTCCGCAGGCGGATCAAACGGGTGATGCGGATCGAAAGCGTTGATGGAAAACATCCAGGGGGCAGAACGCTTATGCGCGCTCTCGATAAAATCAATGGCGCAGTTGGTGCACCAGGCCGTCTGATGGAACTCTTCCGGCATGCCGGTCTGCACCCACTTGCAGTCCGGGAGCGATTCGGTGTGGTAGGGGACCTTCTGGGCGTCCAGCCAGAGCGTGTAGGCGTTGGAGGGCCAGTGGTTGCCCGGCCCATGCCCGCCGGGATGATGCGACCACTGGAAGCAATCATAGCCGTCGTCAATGCGCGGCTCGCTCATGCGCCCCGTCGCCTTCCCGCAGGCGCTGATGTGCAGCTTGCCGGAGAGCCCGCAGGCAAAGCCCTGCTCGGAAAGGATTTTGGGTACGAGCCGCTCGCGGGGATCGATATCCTGTCCATTCTGCCGCACCGAACAGGTCGTGGGGTAACGGCCGGTCAGAAAGCTGGCCCGGCTCGGCGCGCACACCGGGGACTGGGAATAGGCCCGGTCAAACCGCACGCCCATAGCAGCCAGCCTGTCCAAATTGGGCGTATGGACAAAGGGATTGCCCGCACAGCCGAGGGTATCATAGCGCTGTTGATCGGTACAAAACCACAGAACATTCATTTTTCATTCTCCTCTTTATCCGTCTTAAGACGTTTTTTGGAGGCTATTTCCACCTTCTTTAGTTTATCGGAAACGGAAGGAAAGGGCAATATGTATCTTCTATCCCCATATGTCTGATTGGTTATGAGGCCGCAAGTCCCCGCCATTTTCCCATCAGACAGGGGCCGTCCGTCCCGGCGGCATAAGCCCGCCGCTTCTGTTTCATGGATTCCGTTTGGATAGCATTGCATTTTCAATACACCGGCTCGCATAGGTGGCAAATTTCGTCCCTTTCTCACAGTCAAAGGTAGAAACCGCCTTAATCAGACCTATGGTGCCGATGGAAATCAAGTCGTCCTGATCCTTGAAATTGGCGTAATATTTTTTAATGATATGCGCTACCAGCCGCAGGTTGTGCTCAATCAACTGGTTTTTGGCGTCGTTGTCGCCCTCGCGGGCGCGCAGCAGATATTCCCGTTCCTCTACCGCCGTTAAAGGCCGCGGGAAGGAACCGCTTCCGGTGACATGCAGCGCGAAATAGAGCAGATTACAGAGCGCGAGCAGAATTAAGGTGGAGTACATTCGGCATTTCTCCTTTATGGATGATGCTCTATTCTATGCGCCGCCGGGGTTGTACTAGAGCGGAAGATCGCCCCTGGAGCCCTGAAAGGCGGAACCGGCCTGCGGCATTCCGGCGGCTCCCGCAAAAGAGGCTTCCCTGGAACGATTTTCATGGAAAGATTTTTCCTGTATCCCCCGGTTCTTTTCTCCCCTTACCGCTTGTGCAGCCGGCCGGGGAATGGTACAATAGAGGTAGGCGCTGGAGGAACTGCCGGCAGGCGCAGCTGCTTCTAGCGCGGCCGCCTGAGCGATTCGTTCGGAGGACGCCGGGCACGCCCGAAGGCTTGTTTTCTTGAGAAAGGAGGAAGCTCAATGTCAAACTGGTACCCGCTCGGTTGGCTGCTTACCGCCATCGCGCTGCTGGCCCTTGAATTTGCCACCTATCAGCTCGTTTCCATCTGGTTTGCGGTAGGCGCTGTGTTCGCCCTGTTCATCTCACTGACGGGCGTGCCGTTTTCTGCGCAGCTGGCTGTTTTTGTGCTGGTGAGCTGCGGGGCGCTCATCGCTTCCCGTCCGTTGGTCAAGAGCGTTCTTACCAGCCGCAAAATCCGCACCAACGCCGATGCGGTGGTCGGCTCCGAAGGAATTGTTACCGAACCAATCGACAACCTGCAAGAGCAGGGCCGGGTCTCGGCTATGGGGCTAAGCTGGTCGGCGCGCAGTGAAGACGGGCAGCCCATTTCGGAAAAGCAGCCGGTCCGGGTCTTAGCTATTGAGGGAGTCAAGCTCATTGTCCGCCCCGTAAATCCGCCGGAGCCCTAACGCGCCGCGATAGGATTCGTTGGCCTCGCCGCTCACGCGGCAACCGGAGCGGACGGCCGAAAAATATCTGCTTTCAGCATCTATTTTTTATAGCGCGGCTATAAAAAATCATTCGTTGGCCCCGCCCCTCGCCGCTCGCGCGGCAACCGGAGCGGATGGCCGAAAAATATCTGCTTTCAGCATCTATTTTTTATA
>JAAWDS010000060.1 GCA_022793895.1 Provencibacterium sp.
AGGGTAACGTTCTGGTTTAGAGTATAGCTCTGCTTCGGGAGATAGACGCGGGTAGAACCAGCGGGATTGGTATCCCATCCGTCGAAATAGAAACCAGGGCGGGTGGGGATGCTGCTGGTGAGGGTGAGATTTGTGCCGTTGACTATTTGCGAGCCGGGAGCATCCGAACCTCCGTTGGCGTCAAAAAACACCTGGCGGACGTTAAACTTAAAATCGACGACTACCGGATAATGATCGGAGCTCTGGACGGAATTATAGTTGATATAGACCTTGTGGGTCAGAGCGGTGAGCGAATCTGGTTTGAAGAAGATCAAATCTTCAATCACCCGGTTTGTCTCGCAGACGCCGATGGTGTGAAAGGTGCCGACACCTGCGCTGTTCTTCGTTAGGGCCTGGTCGGTCGCATCTACATAACCGTTTTGCAGCAGATAGTTATAAGGCGCTTGGTTTTTCCAGAAGAACCAGTCTCCGCAGAGAAGGGCGGGGATTTCCCCATAGGTTTTCAAAATTTCCTTCACTCTACGGAACGTTTGTTCTGCATAAAAAGTGAATTTTCCGCCGCCCGGCATCGCCTGGTCGCCATAGTGATTGCTGGAGACGAGAAAGACATGACCTGTGCTCAAGTCTTTAAACAATCCCCAGCTTAAATGATGCACATAATTCCGTTCTCCCCCATAGAGCCGGAATCCGGAATCGACGACCGCATACTTACTGGTTCGGTAAGCGATAGGCGTTCCCTGAAAGGAGCCAAGCCGCGGATCTTCTACGTCCGAGAAATCGTAGGCGTTTTCAAACGGGGCTTTGTCAACGGTATAGTAGTCCTTGATGAGATCGGCAATCCGGTATGAAATATCGTTCACAAATTCGTTGAAGGTAATGATATCCGGCAGAGCGGCAAGATAGATGTCGGCGGAAAGCTCGGCGCGCTGCTGGTAGGTATAGCCGGTTGGGGCCTCTGTAAACAGCAGGTTGCTTTGCATGACCCGCATATCGGTATCTTGGGGACAAAGGGCATATGCTTCCTCCTTACAGTCGCCGGAAAGAAGCAGACCGGCGGGAATCGAAAAAATGGCGCCGGACATCCCGTTTAAATAAGATTCAAAGGCGGATAGCGCTTTATCCCCGGACATTTTTCCCTGGTGTACAATAAGCAGCTTATCCCCCGCTGTTTGGATGGTATAATATACGTTCGGCCGGTCATAAGTTGCACAAACATCGCGGCTCTCTTGCCGGTTTGTGTTCCCCACCAGAATTTCAAAAGGACTTTCCGGTTCCGTGTCAGGAACGATGGGTAAATTCATCCCTGTTTTGTCGAGGAGGAAAGCGTGCAGGCGGTTGGCGGCCTCCTGGGAATAGAACCGCTTTGCATGATAGACAATTTTGTAGTTGCCTGCCGGGTTGCCACTAATGGTCAGCGCCCCGTTATCACCGGCAACCTTTTCAGGGATATTTCCCGTTTGGCGTTTCGCTCCGTTGGACAGGAGGAGACCGGCGTATACTTTAATATTCTTCATGCGGGATTTTACCGTCCCTGGATCCGTTTCGAGGTAATAGTCATGAAACACCAGCGTGAGAACGTCGCTTGCATATCCATAGGTATTAACCGCGTTCAGGGGGACGCCTACATTTCCCGTTGTAAATAGGACCCCGTTGATGTAGACCGCCATTTGATACCCGTCTATCTCAATGGCCACGTTGTTATAACCGTTATCGATGTAAATGCTGCCGTTTTGCTTCATAGAATCGGGATACTCGGCATAGAGCGCATAGCCGTTCGGGTAGGAGCCAAACGGGATGCAGCCCTTTTCACCGAGGCTGTCGTAAAATCCGGTAGAATTGTTGTAGGAGCCATTAGAAGATATGCGAAGCCCGGTACCTGCGCCTATGGGCTGCTTGGTTTGATAGGTAACGGTATATTTAGAACGTATGTTCAAAGAAAGGTTAGTCGTTCCTCCGAATACCTGGGTACCGGCCTTGCTGTTTTTGACGGTGGAAATGGTTGCGCCTTCGGCGTCGTCGTAAGAGTAAGTAGCAATGTCTGCGGATGAGTGGCGGATGTTGGGCGTATAAGCCGCTCCCTGTGATCCGGCCGCCGGCTGGGTTAAATCTGAAAGCTCAAGCAAGGGCTCGCTGCTTTCCAGAGGCGTTATCCCATGCGCCGCGCACAATCCCGAATAGATCCTTACGTCATGGAGCTGTACAAAGACGTCTGCGCCATAGGTAAAGAGCCGGATCGCCAGGTTTTCTGTGCCAAAATGCAGAAGGGGAGTGGAGGCGACATATCGGTAGCTGCCTTCCGATCTTATGTAACAGGTGATCACCCCTTTTTCGCCGTCTATGAGATACCGGAAGAACTGCGTTGCCTTTCCATCCGGCTGAATATCGGTGTCCTTCATGGGATAGGTGGTAAATCCATAACCCACCGGGCCGAAAGCGCGGTTGCCTACCTGGTATTGTACGGCATACATTTGTCTGGAACTAAAGGTATAAAACCCATAGGAAGCAGCGCCGTTGCCGTTCAGATCCTGCCGGTCGTGAAAGACGTGAACCCCTGCGCAGCCGGAGCCCTCGTTGGTACTGCGCGTGATGGAAAATTCCATCGTGTAGTTATTTCCTTTCAGCGGCATGCCGGGGATTTCACCGCCCCAATAATAGCCGGAACCGGCGGCCCCGGCAACCGCCACCGAAGAACCGTCCTGTGAAACCTCTACCTGAGGGGTTTTCAGACTGTCCTTCTGAAGAAATCCCCAGCCGGAGTCCTTAAAGTTCGCCTGATACAGCAGATTCTTGGCCGGCCCTGCCGATTCGTCCGTCGGCTGGATGAGAAACCCATTTTTTTTCATTCTTGACTCTCCTTTCATGGATGACAACCTTGCGAATATAAATAAAGGCCCGCCTGCATTTCTGATTCCATCGTTTTCCTACAAAACGACCTATCACCAGAAAATGAGGCGGGCGCATTATTAACTGTATCCTGTCAGGCAAGATGATCCGTATCTTCCATCGGGGTCATAGGGAAGACGCGGTCCTTAATACAGGACGTCCGCTCATGAAAATTTTCCTGGATAGGGAAGCCTAATTCATAGGGGCCGGGGCCCACATAGCTGGAGGATCGGCCGGTGACGGTAATGCCGTTGGAGTCGATCTCAAGGATGGCAAACAGAGCGTCCCAATAGGGGGCGCATCCTTTGAGGTGGGGATAGAGGCGGCTGATGGTCTCACTGTAACGCACAGCCGCATATTTGTGGCCGATCCAGACGTTGGAGGCGCTGTTGACGTTCATCATCGGCACCCCTTCCCGCACGCAGACGCCGTCGAGATGGGTATGGCCATTCAGCGCCAGAACGACGCGGCGCTCCGGATGATTCAGCTCCCGGATGAGAGCATGAAGCCGATCCATGTTGTGGATACTGTGCCGGGTATCGCCCAGCGAACAATGGGAAAGAAGCACGCAGGGAGAGGAGGACTCGCGGACGGATGCGTCAATAAAGGCAAACTGCTCCTCAGTCAGCCAGGTAGTTTGATCCAATTTGTAGTCCCGGTAATTGCAGTGATCAAAATGGATATAGCGATCCTCCTCCTTAATAAAGTTGGTATCCAGCGCGATAAACCGAACGCCTCCCTGGTCAAAGGAGTAGTAGGGGGCTGGCATGTGAAAATAGCGGCAGGCCGTCGTTTTGGTGCAGGAATCCAGATCGTGGTTGCCGAGTACGCTGTAAAGGGGGATCCCGCAGGCAGCCAGCATTTGAACGATGGTTTTCTTCTCATCGTCTCTATCGCAGACAAACCATGCGCGCTCTTCCCGAAGAGCGATGCTTTCCGGGGCGTGCTCCTGAAGGAAATCGACGTCCGGATACATCATGTCCCCCAAATTGAGGAGAAAATCAACCTGGTGCCGTTTGGCCGCTTCCAGTATCACCTGCATCCGTGCGACGCCGTCCGGCATAATATCCACATGCAGATCGGTAAAAACCAAGAACTTCGTATGAAAACGCATTGCTCTCTTCCTTTCATTTTGCAGCCTGGGGGGCTTTTTGTCCCCCTACAGCGCTCAGACGGTCTTGCCGTTTCCGGAGATTAGAATACTCCCTGGGAGACCACCTTTTTTTTGTATTCGCCCGGCGTATACCCTGTGTTTTTTCGAAACAGCTTAATGAAATAGGGGATATTGTTGTAGCCAACCGCTTCGCCCGTTTGCGCTACATTGTAAGAGTCTTCTGCCAGCAGCGCTTTGGCGCGTTCAATCCGCAGGTGGATGATAAATTCTTTATAGGGCATGCCGGTTATCTTCTTTACAATGGCGCCCACCTCGCGTTCGGAAAGCTCAAAACGCTCTGCGATTTCAAAAATGGTAAACTTGTCGGTATCGAATACCTCTTTGATATAGTCGATGACCTGATACTCCATCTGCTCTTTTCTCAAACAGGCCGTTTCACAGATCCGGTCGATGACGGTATCCAGCTCCTGCCGGAATTCGTCGAGGTCGTTTGCAATGGACAGCTTGTACAGATATTTTTGATCCATCTTGAGGTCGATTTTATGCAGGGTTTTTAGCAGGCAGTTGGTAATGTCCATGCAGATACAGCGCTGAAAAAGGATGGAAGGATAGCTGCTTTTTAACTTTAATAGAACCGTGCCCAGGCTTCGATGGGCCTTTTCTCCGTCTCCCTCCTTGATAGCCTCCATCACCAGCCATACGTCCCGGTCGTCGTACCAATTTTCGATTTGGGCGTCCGTCGGTGGGGCTGCAGAATCCTTCTGCTTTGTAAAGGCGCTGACGAGGGAGAGATGCAGCATCGACGCATCGTCATAGACATCGCCCAACGTAATCTCCGCATCCTCCAGATCCAAACTTTCTTGCAGAACGGGAACGATTTCTTTTTCCTGCCCATAAGCGGAATAGTTCAGGATTAGGATAAAGCAGCCCGGTTCATATAGCCCTGCGCTGTAAACGTTGATTTCCCCGTCGGAAGCAGATTGCGCCAACAGGCTGATGCGCCCTTCGGTAATCACATTTCCGCCGCACCGCAAAACCAGGACGCAGAACAGCGGCCGGGTCAGCGAGATCCCCGCTTCCGCCATGAGCTCGTCGATTCCATCGTTCCGGCCGACAATATTCAGCTTTGCGAACAGAAGGCGCTTTACCAATTCGCCGCGCTGGTGTGCGATTTCCTGCAAATTTTTTTGGAACTGTTCAAAGTTGTAATGCTGGCTTTCCTGAATTTTTTCGATCTCCTTTTCAATATCCTGAATATTTCCGTTGGGGGAGATGTTCAGCTTTGTGATCAAGCGATCGAAGGGGGAATAGCTCCGCTTTCCTGCAAAAAGCGCCAGGATGGCGAAGAGCACGGTCAGCCCTGTTAAAACCAAGAGATAAAGAATGGAAAACGCCTTGTTCCGCGGATACATCCGATTCACCGGAAGCGTCGAGGACAGACGGAAACCGCCGCTGTCTGAAACAGCGCTTATTAAATGACTGGAGGGATCCGCCTCGGTCCCCCAAATCTGCTGATCGTTCCAGCAGAGGAGAAGGCCGTCGGCCGGCAAGCCGCTGATCTGCTCCAGGCGCTGCTGTAAGCGGGCGGAGGTTATAAAAAAGATCATACAGGCGTCGGGAGAACCGCTATAGGCTGAAATATGAATGGGAGCCACGGCGAGGAGGATATCCCTCTCGGTAGGATGCTTAAATATCCAAAACGAATCGGACGAAAGAAAGCTCTCTTTGGTCAGGCTGCCGTTTTTAACGCCGAGGGTGTAGGATATAAATTCAGAAACGTCCAGTTTCCCCTTTTGGCTATAAACGCTGTCGCTGTAGGACAGCAGGCAATAGTAGTCGCTTACAATCGGCGAATAATCCTGGAATTTTTTGATGTCCTCAATGATGTCCAGATCATAATAAGCGTTACGCGAAGCGTAAAACGACCGGTAACAGGGTGTGATTTTCACCTTGTAGGAAATCGACTCCAGGATCTCCCGCTGCGTATCCAGATCCTGAACGGCTAAGGCCATTTTCGTCTGGTATTCCTTTTCCTTGATATCGCTGATTTGAATATTGAATAATATGAGCACCAACAAGCTGATACATATGCAGGCGCTGGCAGTGATAAGGACATAAGAGATGAGATGGCGCATCCGAAAGCTGACCGGTTTTTTGAGCATGTCTGAATACCCTCCTTCTAGGAAGGATTTGCCGCAAAATACAGAAGTATTTTGCGGCAGACCCTAGAACCTGAGAAGCGCGTTTCATAGCCTGCGCTTCCTATACATGTACATGCGTGAAAAAGATTTTCAGCAACGGACCGGATTCTTCCCGCTCTCCATCTCTTTGCTATTGATTTCCGCCTTTGCCGTTAAGACGGCCAAGCATTCCGATAGTAATTCAAATAGGCTTCGAAGTCCAGCGATTTCAGTTCTGAAAGATAGGTGTCAAATTCGCTGATATCCCGGATCCCGGTGATGAATTTCGCCGTTTCGGTTTCAATAAAGGGCTGAATGACCGATGCAAGGTCGCTGACGATGGTATTGGTCTGCTCATCGAAATAGACGATATACGGGAATTTGTCTACCTCATAAGGGGTCATATGCTGTAGGCAGGAATAGCGGTAATTCTGGTCGCCGTTGGTCATATCATAGGTGGTTTCTGTTTCGGGCGCGCCGTAAAGTCTCTGCATGATGTTGAGCTGCGTAACCTCAGGATTTCCAACCGAGTTGGAACGGTTGCCGAATACGTTAAAGAAGCCCATCATCTGTTGATAATTCCGGACCAGATTGCTCTCATAGGTCTTATCTTCCACATCGAGATATACGCTGCTTCCATCTTCCCGGATGGTGAAGCCCTTGGTCAAGCCCATGCAGTCGTCGCTGTTGGAAGCGGGGCCGTTCCACATATACAGACCGCCCATGTCGCTGTAAAAGAAGTCGAGCCAACGCATAATCGTTTCCGCCTCTTGGGCGTCAGCCGTTACCACACAGCCGCCGACGCCCAGTCTGGAAGCTGCAAGCCACTGGGGCGTATCGTTCCATTGGCTGGTCAGCGGATTTCCACTTTCCCACTGAGAGAATTTTTCCACTTCCGGAGTAGCCAGATAGGGATAGATCGGAATAGCGCCGGTCTTGTCCTCAGCGATCATGGCGTCGATCGCCGTTTTTTCCATACTGAAGAAGCTGGGGTTGATAATCCCGTCGTCGTAGAGCTGCTTCATAATGGTGAGGTATTCTTTATAAACGGACTCGCCGCCCGGAATAACAATTTCACCCTCACGCAGGGCAATATTGTAGCCCTTATCGCCGGTGTAGGGGCCTAAGAAGCCCAGCGCGTTGAGAAGATAAGAGCGGGGATCATCTCCGTTGGCGCCGCCGCCAAGGGGATAACTGTCGGGTTTTGCCTCTTTAAAAGCATACAACACGTCAAGAAATTCGTCAAGAGTAGAAGGAATTTCCTTTCCTACTTCCTCTAGCCAGGCAGTGTTCCAGAAAAAGCGCTCCGAGTTCCCCGGAGTATAGGCGTTGAAGCAGGGCAGCGAATAGATATTGCCGTCCGGTGTTTTGCAGCTATCCTCCCATAAGGGGTAATCGCTGAACCACTGGGAAAGATTCGGCATGATTTCCGGTGTGATATATTCGTTGACCGCTAAGAGCTGGCCTTCCGTCTGTCCATATTTGACCAGCTCGCCGGTGCTGAAGGAAAAACCGATGATGACGTCGGGAAGGCTGCCGGATGCGAACATCAGGCTTTTGCGCTCGGCGACGGCGGAGGAGAGCACCTGCTCAATTTCAAACTCCAAGCCGCTCTTATCCTTCATCCAATTCCAGAACCAGGTATCCTCCCAATCGGCGCCATAGCTGGGATCGCGGCGGACGGCGAGCGACAAGGGCTTTTCTTTGCTTAACGGGAATTGGCTGTGCGCACGGTAATCGGTATAATCATAGGTTTCGGCAGGGGCCGGAGCTTGGGACGAGGCCGCCGGTTCGCTGGAAACGGGGCTGGAAGAAGCCGGCGGTGCAGAGGGCGCGGACGATGCGGAGGGCTGAGGCGATTGGCCGCATGCGCTCAACAGCACGGATGTGCCTGCAACCAGCGACATCAAGAAACGGAGCCGTTTTTTCATTTTTCATCCTCCTAATGCTTATAAATAGGGTTTATTCCAGACACCCGGACGCCGCCGCACAGGACGGGCTTAGGATGTCTATCAACCTTTTATCGAGCCTATCATGACGCCCTTGACAAAGTGCTTCTGTACAAAGGGATAGGCGATTAACAGCGGCGCCGAGGACACAAAGATCAGGGCGTACTTCATTCCCTGGGCCATATACTGCCTTCGCGCGGCAGCCAGCGCTTCGTCCGCGCTTAAAGAGGAGGTGTCCATACCGGCAAGCAGCATCTGGTTGTTGATGAGGATATTGCGCAATTCGATTTGCAGGGGCTGATAGGCGTCGCTGGATATGTAGATTAAGGCGCTGAAATAGCTATTCCAATGAGCAACCGCATAGTACAGGGCCATTACGGCGATGATCGGCTTGGACAGCGGCAGAGCAATTTGAAAGAACACCCGGAAGTTGGATGCGCCGTCGATGCTGGCGCTCTCATAGAGCTCTTCGGGAATGGAGGTTTGAAAAAAGATCCGGGTAACGATCAAGTTGTAGATGCTGATGCCGCCCAAAAAGATCAGGGTGTAGGGCTTGTTCATTAGCCCCAGCTTGTTCACCTGCAAATAGGTGGGGACCAGCCCTCCGCTGAAATACATAGGGATAAGAAAATAGAAGGAAAGGAATTTCCGTCCGGCTAGCTTCTTTTTGCTTAAAATATAAGCGGCGGGAATGGTCAGCGCCAGGTTGAACAGGGTTCCCCAGAAGGTATATTTAACCGTATTGTAGTATCCCTTCCAGATGCTGCTCTCACGAAAGACATTGACATAGGAGTCGAGGGTAAAATCGACGGGCCATAGATATACCTTGCCGTTGATGACCTTGTAGGGGTCGGACAGAGAAGCAATGATAATGAAATAGAGCGGATAGGCCATGATAAGGATGAGCAAGAGCATAATGAGAACGTTGCAGAAGTCAAACGTTTTATCGGCCTTGGTTTTTTTGATGCGGTTTTTGTTTACCAGACTGACGCTCAATGCAGTTCCCCCCTTACCAAAGACTCACGTTTGCCACTCGCTGGCTGATTTTATTGACAACGAAAAGCAGCAGGATGTTGATCGCCGTATTAAAGAGATCGATGGCGGATGCGTAACTGAATTGTCCGTTTCGCACGCCCATTTCATAAACATAGGTGGAAATCACCTGTGAGGCATCCAGGTTGAGCGAATTTTGCAGCAGGTAAATTTTTTCAAAGCCCAGCGACATGATCTGCCCGACGCGCATGATAAACATGGTGATGATGGTCGGGGCAAGGGCTGGGATATTCACATGCAGTATAATTTGAAACCGGGAGGCGCCGTCCATATAGGCGGCCTCATACAGCTCTGGGGAAACGCCGGAGAGAGCGGCAAGGAAGATGATCGTGCTCCAACCGGCGCTCTGCCAAACGCCCGACCAGACATATAGGCTGGGGAATAAGGAGGGCTGGCTCAACCAATCCTTCCCGGTTCCGCCCAACGCCCGGATCATGTGGTTAAATAGCCCGTTATTGTTATCTGTAAAAAGAATGAGCATAGAGCAAACAACCACGGTTGAGACGAAATGCGGCGCATAACTGACCATCTGCACGACTTTACGGAACCGTTGGCTGTTCAGCTCGTTAAACAGCAGAGCCAAAATAATGGGAATGGGGTAGGTGACAAGGTTGTAGAGAGTGATGGATAAGGTGTTCCAGACAATCTTCCCGAAGTTCGGGTAGGTAATAAACCGGATAAAGTGCTTGAAGCCTACCCAAGGGCTGTCCCATATGCCTAGGCGGGTGCTGAAGTCCTTAAACGCGATCTGCACGCCGTACATCGGGACATAATGAAAGATAAAAACATATAAAACCGCGGGCAGGATAAGCAGGTAGAGCTGCCAATCATTTTGAAGGACCTTTATGATGGACGCCTTGGAGATGCTCGGTGCTCTGTGGATAAACGAATTTTTAGGTTTGGGCAAGAGAAAAACCTCCCATCGATAAAATGTTCTGGCTCTGCCGGTCTGACAACACTTACTGGCAGGGATGTGTAGGTAAAAATTTATTTTAGGGATAAACTCTTGTTAAGAATTGTCAGCTAAAGTAATGTTTATATCTTAATAGTAGCATGTATATTCCGGACAAACAATAACACTCTATGTTTTCGATAGCACTTTGCTGTAGAATAGGCCGGATTTTTGGGGTATTATCGGTCAATATGCCATTATACTTTTCGGTTCCGAATGATCCTTTTCGGAAAACAATAGGAATCCCTCCAGATTTTCGCTGGAGGGATTCCTATTTGGATGGGCAGCCGGCGGTGCGCCTCGGTATTGCGTTCTCTTATTTTGGGAAGATCAGAATTTATAGGGAGAGAATAGAGGTATTTACTCGATAGGACCGGCAGCCTATTTTGACGTGTACTGCCGTTAGATATTTCTGCAAGGCTTTCCAAATCGGGAAACTGAAATTTTAAGTTGAGCAGTCTCTCAGGGATTAATGGGTGAGGAAGGGAATTTCTATTCGTCCCTTTCGATCTCCTCTGCGGTACGAGGTTGTACCTGCTTTCCATCCCAGCGGTAGAGCGGGATACCATCCTCAGTATTAAGCGGGGGATTTTCGATTCCATCGGGGAACATCCGGAACTGATATCCGCCCTGTTCGTTGATGCAGATAGCGTCCAATGTATCTCTTTCCGGGTGAGGCCCGTCGCTCCAGCCGGTCGTAATGCAGCTCTTTGAATCTATTCGGATATAATGGCGGTTATAAATTTGTTCCATACTCTTATCTCTCCTATAAATTCGCATCTAAAAGGACCGGCGTAGTTTCAATAGGAACCAATTGCCCATCCGTCAAACCGTGCTCCGTTTTTGTGGCGGCAATGACAACCCCTTCGCTGGAATGAACCGTGACGGTGAAGGTAAACCCTTCCACCTGAAGCCCGGTCAGTTGCCGGACTCTTAGGTTCTCCGGACGGATGATGGTGGGAGCCGCCCGCAAGGTGGTAGGGGTGGGAACCAGGAACCGCAGCTCGTTGGAATTGTAGTCCGCCATCCGGTAACGGGTATACCGGGATAAGGCCAACTGATACCGCTGGCATTTCATGAGCTCGAGCGCCTTGTGAGGAGGAGGGTCGTTGAGTACCCACTTGCCGGAAGCGTCCTGGTGGGCAAGCGTTTGATGATCGCCTAATTCCAGCTTGGCGGCTTGGACAAGATGGGGGGTTTCCGAAATGAATATGAACCGGACAAATACAATATTTAAAGCAGAATGGATATAAGCCTCTATCCGGTTGAGCGCGTCACCGCCCCATCCGCGCGCGATAAGGGCATGCTGGATATCGGAGATTTTCCCACTGGCACTTTTTAACTCTCCATCTACGATAGCCGTAAGGGTATAGATGGAAGAAAGCTCGCATCTCTCTATTCGGTTATGAAATTCTACATAGGTCTTATCGCTGCTTTTTTGAAGGGTTATTCCATTGTTTGTCAGAGAAGCGCTTCCGTTTACTAAATACCAGCGATCGATCGTGTAGCCTTGCGCTGAATAGCTCAGGCTTCCCCTTTGGTTCACCGGATCGGAGAAATACCAGTTATCCAGCAGGTTCTGATTGGGCAGCAGGTTTAAATTCGCCCTATTGGCAATGGCCTGGTCAATTTTCTGGTTATCGGCGTTAAAATCCAAACGTTCCGGTTTATCCGAGCTTTGCCACTGATTGAGATGAATGTGGGGCGTTGCTGTTCCGGTACTGGACATGATGCTTCCTCCTTTAGTCATAGATCGTGGGTAACGGATTAGAAACGATGAAATCGCTGGGGAAGCGTTCCAAAACGCTCGCCGCCGCAGAATCGGACAGCATGGGGAAGCATGCCCCAAGATCCGAAGGTGCTCTGTGTGGAAGCCTAAGCAATCCATCCTTTATCATATTACTATATGATAAGAAATTTATCAACATTTTTAATAGGAATAAATACCAAAATATACACAAAAACACCAAAAACATCTTGAGCAATATGTTGATAGATCGGTGTGAGGGAACATGGTACTATTGAACTAGCAGTATCCGCGAGAAGCGAGTGCCTGTTGCCGCCATTTCTCTTGGCTGAACAAACAGATAGAGGCGTCCTCTGTGCCGCCCTTTGTCCCGAAAAGAGGAGGTTTTCCGAATGCCGTCAGCTCCATCCTGCCTACATATTCCCGCGCTGTATGAAGAAGGCGCTGCAAGGATTTCATGGGAATCGGTGGAAGGCGCAGTCCGCTACGAGTTGGATTGCGTGTTTGATGGGACCTTTGAACAAGCGAAAACAGGCCGCTCCTGGACGGCGCTGGAGGCCGCCCGGCAAAGCTGGGCGGAAATCGAAGGGATCGCCTATACCTGGGAGGACCTGGAAGGGCTGCCCGCGCTGGGTCTCGCTTGGCAGAATCTTGAATTTGAAAACCTATCCTGGGAAGAGTGGGAGGCCCGGCAGGATAGCTGGGATACTCTGGAGCGGCTTCCCGCCCGCTTCACCATCTACAGCGGGGAGGGCGCATTTTTGCGGGCTCCCGATCAAGGGCTCACCTGGAACCAGATGGATTCCAAGGGGTTGATCTGGGAAGAAATAGAGGAAAAAAGGTTTACCTGGCTTTCGTTTGAACGGTTGGCTTCCTGCGGCCTGCCCTGGTCGCAGCTCGAAGAGCGGGCGTTAGACTGGTCCCAGATCGAGCAGCGCGGCTTGACTTGGCGGCAGATGGAGGAGTGGGAAACCTGCGGGTTGTGCTGGGAGAGCTTAGACAGCCATTGGCTCGCCTGGGAGGAAATCGAATCGAAAATCCGGAGCTGGACAGAGCTGGAAGGGCTGCCTGCGGATTGCCGGGACCACCGGTCTTGTCTCTCAGAGATTCCGTTGTACAAGAAGTCGGCTTCCTATCGCGTGCGCGCTTTGGGAGAAACCGGCTATTCTCCCTATTTAACGTCTCCTCTGCTGCCGGTAGCCCCCCGCAGCTTGGCGAACTACCGTCCCCCTTGCCTACATGTGCCTGCCTTGTATGAGGAAAAGAGCGTGAAGTTGGTCTGGGGCGAGCTCTATGCGGCTTCCGGTTATATCCTGGAGCGTCAAACGAACGGCGGGGCGTTTGTCAAGATCTATGAAGGGCCAGGTTTACCAGCGCCGCGGCCAGGGGACTGCAAGGAGTGGGAAAAGCTCTGGTATCAGCCGGATTGCAAGCGGTATTTCTCCTATACGGATACCGTTCCGCTGTATGCTAAAACGGCAGCCTACCGTATTCGGGGATACAATACGACCGATTATTCCCAGTATCTCGTTACCGAAACGCTGCCGGTAACGCCCTCCTTCCGGCGGGACAGCAGCGCCGAATGGCAGGTGGAAGCCGGCCGTTTCTACCGGCTTGCCATTTACGGCAGGGAGGTCAGAGGGATTTCCCATATCCAGCTCATGCTCACCTATCCTTCCAGCCTGCTGGAGCTGACCGACTTTACCGCCCAGCTTCCTGAGCCGCATGTGAAACCGGGCGGCATCCCGGAAGCGTGGCTGTGGATCGATGCGGCCGAGGCGGGCCGGATCCGCTTCCGTTTTACCAAAGCCATTGCGGAGGGGAAGCGCTGGAGCGGCTGCATGACGCTGGTGGAATGGAGGGCGAAAGCGGCGGGGACCGTCAGGGTCACGTTGTCCTGAGAATAGGAGCCGCGTAAACGCCATCGACGAGAACGCTCTTGTAGCGGAAAAGACGGGAGGATCCTATGAACAGCCGGGAAGATCAAAATAAACAGACCAACGAAGCCCATCCGCGCTTAAAGGCCGAACTATCTTCCGATGGGGCCCATCTTCAAAAGATTACAGCCGGCGTCCCGTCCTCCACGATCGTGGCGGATCCGAAGGAATACCCGGCGGCGCCGTTTATCCTGGATATGGATGAGACCGAGCATACCGACATGGGCAGCGGGAATCTCTCTTTGACTTACACAGATTTTACCCTGCCGGGTAAAAACGGTTTCGATCTCGTCATCAACCGGGTATACAATTCCTCTATGTCGAATCTTCAGGATTTAACCGCCGGATTTGATGATGACCTGACCTTGTATACTTGGACGATTTATTTCACATGCAATTGCGAAGATGAGGAAACAGGCGTTCAATATAACGGCGTACAGGGCGTTCTAAAAGATCCAACGGGCGGATACACAACCTATCAAGAAGCGGAAGCCGCTGCCAATCATGAAAGATATTCAGAAAATGACGTGATCGATATCCGCGTCAATGGAAAATCGCGGGAAGTAGTGATTAGATGGATAAAAAACGATATTACGATCACCGAAAATACCGATTACAAATTGATTTCCGCGCTCCGTCCCAACGATCACCTAACGAACACCTGGGGACTGGGACAGGGGTGGGGATTCGGCTTCCCTTCGGTGGAGGTTGTGAAGGAGAACTATAAACGGGGAAAAACAGGCCGATATGAATTGAAGTATTACTATGACCTCCATTTAGGGGATGGCCGGGTCCTCCGCATGCAGGATGGCGCGGTGGTCTATGTCTCTGGGGAAAAGCGAAACGGCTTCAAGGATTACCAGCTTTTTGACGTTACCTTCCTTCGAAATAGGGAAACGGAAAACGGCAAAAATAAATATGAACTCAGCTACCAGGACGGCCGGAAAGCCTATTTTATCCAAAGAGACGACAGCGCCATCGACCTAGTGAAGATGACGGATCGGTTTGGCAATGCGATACGCTTCACAAGAACCGGCGGCAAGCTCGTCATCACCGATACGCTGAACCGGACCATCCAGCTCATAAAGGCGGCTGCCGGCAACGGCTATACCCTTACCTGGGAGCTGGGAGGCGGGCAAACAATCGTCTACACCGTCGAACAGGAGAGCCTTACGGACGGCTACTCGGTCAGCCGGCTCGTCAGCGTGAAAGATCCGGCCGGCCGGGTGACGCGCTACGAATATGCGCCGAAGCAGAAGGCGGCCGTCAGCTTCCGGCCGGCCGAGAACGGGGACAAGGGCGCTGCCATTACCTATCAGGCTTTGAATAAGGTGGTTTACCCGACAGGCGCATCCGCCCAGTATGATTACTATTACGTCAGCAAAATCGGGAAAGAGTTCCAGGGAAGGCGCTCGATGATCCAATTAAAAAGCCGCAAAAGCATCGACTCCGGCGGCACGGTGAAAAACCTGCGGGAATATAGCTATACCGAAGCATGGAACTTGCTATATGAGGATGAAGGAGACTCCAGAACCAAGGCCGGGGAAGCGCTTTATATCGCCTCCTCCCAGGTAACGGCGGGCGAACGGGTGGATCGCTATGAATTTGATTACCGGAGGCCCGCTAAAACCGAATCCACCCTCGTCGGCGGCCAGGAAGTACGCCGAAAAGAATCCGGCAATTGGTTTTGTCAGCTTTTGCCGCGGAAAGAGACCGTCAGCGATAAGCAGGATGGGAAAATCCTCTCCAGCGTTGTCGAACGGGAGTATGATTTAAAAGGGAACGTCACCTCGGAAACGCAGCCTTTGCGCGGCCGGATGACCATGCAGTATGACGAGACCTGCAACCTGCCGCTTCAAAGGGAGTATCAGAAGGATGACGCTGCCGCTATCCGGGAGGAATATACCCTAAATGCAGCTAAGACGCTGGCCGAGTGGAAAAAGGTCTATGAAAACGGCGCTCTGAAAGAAGCGATCCATTTTACCTATGACGCCGTGACGCACAACTTGAAGGAGGAACGGAAGCATTTCTACCTTTCGCTTACCAACAGCGAAAAGGACCTGGTGACGGCCTATCATTACGATGCAGCCCAGTATCAGGGGGCGCTGCCGAGCCGCAAGCAGACGGGGGCGCAGAGCGAATCCTATACTTATGACGGGTTCGGCCGTATCCTCACGCGGACGGATGGGCTGAACCACACGACTACCTACCGTTACGATGCGCTGGGCCGCGTGACGGCGGAAATCTATGCAGATAAAACGGAAAAACGCACGGCCTATGACGACCTTCAGAACACGCTGACCCAGACGGACGAGCTGGGGAACCGGACGCGCTACGCATACACAGGGCTTGGAAAGATTGCGCAGGCGTATGCGCTGACCACGCCGGAAACGCTGCTGTTCTCCTATGAATACGACGCAAAGAACCAGCTTTTGAAGGAGCATGCCTATAACGGCGGCGGAACGACCTCCACCGCCTATGCTTACGACGCCTTCGGCCGGATTCTAAGCAAAACGGTAAACGGCCCGGCTATGTCCCAACCCTATGAGGAGAAATATACCTATGAGGATACCTATGACCCGGTGAAGAAAACCCGCAGGGAGACGAAGGAAATCGTCGGGAGCGGCGGAGCCCCCAGCCTGATTACCGCGCAGGTGAAGGACGAGCAGGGGCAGGTGGTGGAGGAGATCGGGGGCGGATATGTTACCCGATACAGCTATGACCGGATGGGCAACCGGATTTCGCAGACCGATCCCGGCAGGACAGAGAGCACGGCCGAATGGACCTACGACTACGCCGGCCGGGTGCGGGAGGAGAAACGGCGGCAGGAGGATGGGACGCTGGCCGCCGCGGAGACCCAATATAACGCGCTGGGCGAGAAGGAGAGCTTCCGGGACTTCCTGGGGAATGTTACCCGATATGAATATGATTCGGCCGGCCTGCTGACCCGGCAGAGCTCGGATTTTTCCGGGGAGACGAAGGCCGTTACGCGCTACGGCTACAATGCGGCCGGGAAGGTAACGCGCATGGAGGTGTTGGCGCAGGGCGGCGCCTACCGCCGGACCGAATACGAATACGATGCACGGGACCGCGTGGAATATACCCGGCAGTATGATGGGGCGGAAACGTTCTATACCCAATTTGTCTATGATGGAGCCGGGAACAAGGCAGCGGTATACACCGGGATGAAAAGCAAGTCCACGGCCGGGGCCTCGAAAACCGCCTACAGCTATGACCGGTATGGGAATGTTACCCAGATGGTGGATCCGGAAGGCCGCACGGAAACGAACCGGTATAACGCTTATGGCCGCCTGGAGAGCCGGACGGATC
This sequence comes from Provencibacterium sp., assembly GCA_022793895.1. Classification (GTDB taxonomy): domain Bacteria; phylum Bacillota; class Clostridia; order Oscillospirales; family Ruminococcaceae; genus Harryflintia. The sequence continues at coordinate 17,146 of JAAWDS010000060.1, forward strand.
GTAACGGTATCGTTACCGCTTATAGCTACGATGGCCTGAACCGTGTGTTAAGCGAGAACGCCGGAGGGAACGTGCGCAGCTACCTCTACTACCAAAACGGCCTGAAGGCGGCGGAGGAGCAGGCGGGCGGGGTACGGATTTGCTATGCGGAATATGACAGCCGGGGCTTATTGAAGAAGCAGACGGAGGAGGGCGCGGGGAGCCCGATCGAAAAGCGGTATGGGTATGATGAAAACGGGAACCGGACGAGCTTCCTGGTGCTCAAGGACGGAGTCCCTCTGCTGGAGCAGGGGTATAGCTACGACACACAGAAGCGGCTGAAGGAGGTCAGGCGCGGGAGCAGCGCGGTGGCGCGGTATGGATATGATCAAAACGGGAACCGGACGAGCCTGAGCTATCCAGAGAGCGGGCTTGTGGTAAGCTATGCCTACAATGAGGCGAACCTTGTCACCGAGCTTAGGAACTGGAAAGGGGATAAGGAGCTGAGTGCCTATAGCTACCGTTATGCCCCGGATGGGAACCAGATTCGGAAGGCGGAGAGGGTAGGAGGAAAAGCGGAGAAGGCAGTCCTCTATGTCTATGACGGGCTGGGACGGTTAAAGGAGGAGCAGGAAGAGGGCGGAAGGAGGATCACCTACGCCTATGATGAGCGGTCGAACCGCCGGGAGATGCGGGTAAGAGAAGCGGACGGGAGAGAGACCATTACCCGGTACCGCTATGATAAAAGCAACCGGCTGCTGGAGGAGGGGAAGGCGTATCCGGGAGCGGAGGAGCATTTCTATTACCGGTATGATGGGAACGGGAACCAGCTCCAGCGGCAATGGGAGAAGATAGAGGAGAAGGGAGGAAGCGATAAAGGGAAGGCGGGTTTCCGGGAAAAGGAAGACGGGGTTGTGGTTCTGGAACGCCGGGAGTATAATGCGTATAACGGGCTGGAGAGGCTGTGGCAGGATGGGAAGGAAGAGAGGTACCGGTACCGACCGGACGGGCTGAGGGAGAGCAAGGAGTGGAAAGGGAAGAGACGCTACCATATCTGGGATGGAGAAGAGATGGTAGGGGAGTACAACGGGAACGGGAGCGTAGCGGGGAGGTATATCCGAGGGATCAACCTGATAGCGAACGAGCTGGATGGGCAGAGGCAGTATTATCTGTACAATGCACACGGGGATGTGGTGCAGAGGACGGATGGGAAAGGCGTGCTTCTGAAGAGGTATGAATATGACGCATTCGGGAACGAGAGGGAA
>JAAWDS010000006.1 GCA_022793895.1 Provencibacterium sp.
GGGGGCGCTTCTGGTCACGATGTCCAGAACACATACAAAAACACCGCTCCGATTTTGTTGGAAGCGGTGCTTTGTGTAAGGTTGACAGCCTATTATGTTATTAGTTTTCTGTTTCCCTTTGTCAAGAGAAGATACCGTTTACCATTTGGAGAAGTAGGGAATAGGTCACGGTGATAACGGTTGTAATCTGCGCAGCCACATTGTATTCCGTTTTATCCTTCGTACAAGAAAGATAGTAAATCACCATCGGCGGACCGCCTGTATTGAACATCCCGCCCAGCACGCCGCTTAAAAGGCCGATGATTGTCCCGTTGAACGGCGTGGGGCGAATGCGCAGCCGGGCGCTGTAAAAGGCGAAGTAGATTGAAAAAGCGATAAAGGCGATACCCAATATAAGTTTCAGCAGATCGGCATCCACACAGGTGAGCAGATAAAAACCGATACTGCGCCCAACGATGGCAAATATGGTCGGAAACAGGATTAACCGGAAATTGATTTGCCGGTAATACCGGTATAGAGCTTGTAGCCCCATTGCAAAGGTGCAGATAGTCATCAGTATGGTTGCGTTTTTAAAGGGAAGGAAAAAGGGGAGGAAAGCCATTCCCCAAATAGACAATCCGAACCCAGTGCTTGTTTGGATAACGCCGCCTGAGAGACAGATGAGAAAGGTGAGTAGAGAATACATAGCCGCCCTTCCTTTTTAAAGAACCGGCTGCCGCTTTGAAGCGGCAGCCGGCTACCAGTTTTGCTTTATGAAACTTTAGAACTCTCAATGCCTGTTTGAATGCAGCCTGCCGCCCTTCTTTTCAGGGAGGAAAAACGGTGGCTATTCTCTCAGGAGAAAGCGGCTACTTATCGAAACCGAAGAAACGGACGGTGTTGTTGTAGGAGATATCCTGCACCATCTGTCCTAAGTATGCCATATCGGCCGGGTACTCCCCATTCTCTACCCAACCGCCGATGATGTTGCAGACGAGGCGGCGGAAGTATTCATGACGGGTATAGGAGAGGAAGCTGCGCGAATCGGTGAGCATACCGATAAAGTTGCCGATAACGCCGATGCTCGCAGAGATGCGGAGCTGTTCCTCCATCCCCTTCAGGGTATCGTTGAACCACCAGGCGCTGCCGTGCTGGATCTTGCCGGGAATTTCGGCGCTCTGGAAGGTACCGGCGATAGCGTCGAGCGTGGCGTTGTCATTCGGATTCAGCGAATAGAGCACCGTTTTGGGAAGCTCGTTGGTCGCTTCCAGCGCATTCAGGAAGCGCGCCAGCTCGGCGGTGCAGTTATAGGAGGCGATAGCGTCATAGCCGGTATCAGGGCCCAGCTTCTCGAACATGCGGGTATTGTTGTTGCGCAGAGCGTTATAGTGGATCTGCATCACCCAGCCATATTTATGATACTGGCGGCCAAAGAAGCACAGGAGCGCCGTTTTGTAGATTTCGATCTCTTCGACAGAGAGCGCCTCGCTCTTTAGCGCCTTTTGGAAGATGGCGCCGGCCTTCTTTTCCGGATCGGGACGGTAAACGCAGTAATCCAAGCCGTGGTCGGAAGCGCGGCAGCCCATCTCGTCAAAGAAAGCAATGCGCTTCTCCAATGCGGAATAAAGATCCTCTATCTTGGAAATGGAAATGCCGGCCGACTCGCCGAGGTGGGCAATGTAATCCGCAAAACCAGGCTTCTCCAGATTGACCGCTTTATCCGGACGGAAAGCGGGAACCACCGTCACCTTGCAGGACGGATCCTCCTTGATCTTCTTGTGCCAGATGAGCGAATCAGCGGGATCGTCCGTCGTGGCAATTGCGCGGACATTGGATTGATCGATAATGCCGCGGACCGAGAGGGCGGGCGTTTTCAGCTTTTCGTTGCAGAGATTCCAGATTTCCTCCGCCGTATCGGCATTGATGGGCAGATCACAGCCGAAATAACGCTTGAGTTCGAGGTGGGTCCAGTGGTAGAGCGGGTTGCCAATAGCGCGCGGAAGAGCCTCGGCAAATCGCTGGAACTTTACGCGATCCTCCGCGGATCCAGTAACTTCCTCCTCCGGCGCGCCGTTGGCGCGGATGAGACGCCATTTATAATGGTCGCCCCCCAGCCAGACCTGGGTAATGTTTTCAAACTGACGGTTCTCAGCGATTTCCTGCGGATTGATGTGGCAGTGGTAGTCGATGATGGGCATCTTTGCCGCATAGTCGTGGTAGAGCGTTTTGGCTGTTTCGCTTTGAAGCAGGAAATCTTCGTTCATAAACGGTTTCATAGCGGTTTACCTCCAATTTTTTTGTCGTTCAATTTATCTTGGTCCCTTACCGGGGAGGATACAGGATTCGGTTGTCTGAGATGTGCGGAAGGTTTCGCGCTCAATGAGCTGTGCGCTGAGCACCACCTTGCGCGGCGCGCTACGCCCTTCCAGCACATCGCATAAAATCCCAAAAGCTGTGGTACAGAGCGTTTCCACCATATTATCTACGCTGGTCAGGGTGGGGGAGGCGATCTCTGCAAAGGTGGAATTGTTAAAGCCAATCACCGGCAGATGCAGGCCGTGCGCGTGCAGCGGCTGCATGGCGCCGATGGCGAGAAGATCCTCCGAGGCGGCAATCCCATCCATTGCGATTCCCGCAGAAAGAAGCTGATCCACCCGGACGCGCACCTCATCCAGCGATTTCTCCACCCGCTGAATGAGTCCTTCGTCCGGTTCGATGCCCTGGGCATGCAGCGCCCGGCGGTAGCCCGCCAGTTTCCGTGCGCCGGAAAAGGTGTTCTGGTCATAAAGATAGAGTATCCGCCGGCAGCCACAGCGGCAGAGCGCGCTGACTGCGTCGAACATAGCGGTTTCCTCATCGCAGAGGATGCAGTAGGTGTTTTCGCAGTCGATCCATCCGTTGATCACAACCACCGGCACCGAACGGGCGGCCGCTTCGATATGGGAATTGTCGTCCTGTTCTTTAAAAGCCGAGCCGATGAGGATAGCGGCGTCTACATGCTTGCCGAGCAGCAGGCTGAGACTTTTCTTTTTGTCCTCCAGCTTTTCGCCGGTGCAGCACAGGAGGGCATCCAACCCCTTTTGACGCAGAAGCCTTTCCAGTGTGGAAACCGCCTTCGCATAATAGAGATCGGAAACATCGGTACAAAGCACCCCCACCATGCCCATAGAACCCCGGCAGAGCCCGCGTGCAAACGCATTTGGCGTGTAGTGGAGGGCCTCCATGACCGAAAGGACCTTTTTTTCAGTGCGCGCGCTGACATTGTGACCGCCCGCCAGCACCCGCGAAACGGTAGCTATAGAAACGCCCGCGCTCTGTGCGATATCGTAGATGTTGGGGGAGCCTTTTGTATTCAACCGTCCGCCGTCCTTTCGATTCTGTAAGAGCTTCCAAATGTAGTATAGCCCATTTGCCTTTGGATTGCAAGGAGAAGAAAAAGATTTTAGACTATCGTCTTATATAAAGAACAGATCAATAGAGAATTTTATAGGAAATGGTTGACATTACTGGGACAATTGATTATGATAGGCGATGTAAGAGCTTACATTTTAGCGATGGGATAGAAGGGGCGATAGGCTTTGGAAAAGATCACGGAGCGGGTAGAAAAAAAAGAACGCGCGGTGAAGGTAGTCCAGTTTGGAGAGGGCAATTTTCTGCGCGGGTTTGTAGATTACATGCTGGATGTGGCCAACGAAAAGGGGGCGTTTGATGGAAGCGTGGCGGTCGTCAAGCCGATCTCCTATGGATCGCTGGAAAACTTCCATGCACAGAACGGGCTATACACCCTCCTTCTGCGCGGCAGGCAGGAGGGGGAAACGGTGGTTATCCAGCGCGCGGTATCGGTCATTGATCGCGCAGTGGATGCGATTGAGGAGTATGAAGCGTTTATGGAGCTGGCGCACATTCCGACGGTGCGTTTTGTGGTCTCGAACACCACCGAGGCTGGGATCGTCTATGACGAGACCGATGCGTTTTCGCTCAATCCGCCGAAAACCTATCCTGGAAAGCTCTGTAAATTCCTTTTTGAGCGCTATACGGCGTTTAACGGCGCGGCGGATAAGGGGCTCATCCTGCTGCCCTGCGAGCTGATTGAAAACAACGGGGGCAAGCTGCGCGAATGCGTATTGAAGCTCTGCGCGCTTTGGAAGCTGCCGGAGGGCTTTAAAGCCTGGCTGGAGGAGAGCAACCTCTTCTGTAGCACTCTGGTGGATCGCATCGTTACAGGCTATCCGAAGGAGGAGGCTTCCGCACTGGAGGAGGAATTGGGCTATCATGACGCTCTGTTGGATACTGGCGAACCGTTTGCGCTTTGGGTGATCGAAAGCGACCGGCCGGAACAGGTGGAGAAGGAGCTGCCCTTGCCGCAGGCAGGGCTGCCGGTGATCTATACCCAGGATCAGGCCCCTTACCGGGTGAGAAAGGTGCGCATCCTTAATGGCGCGCACACCTCCACCGTATTAGGCGCCTATCTCGCCGGTTTTGATTATGTAGGGGACTGTATGGCCGATCCGACCGTCCGCTCCTTTATGGAAAGGGTTGTTTATGAGGAGATCGCTCCCACCGTTCCGCTGCCTGCCGGAGAGGTGAAAGCGTTTGCCGCTTCGGTTTTTGAGCGGTTTGAAAACCCCTTTATCAAGCATGCGCTGCTTTCCATCGCTTTGAACTCGGTCTCCAAATGGAAATCCCGCATTCTGCCCTCCTACCTGGATTCTGTGCGAATGAACGGGGGAAAGCTCCCTGAACGTCTGACCTTCTCCTTTGCGGCGTTGGCGGCCTTCTACACCAGCGGAAGCTACCAAAATGGGGAGCTGACTGGACTGCGCGGGGCGGAGAGCTATCCCATTTTGGATGACGCTGATGTATTGGCCTTCTTCGGCGAACGGCTGGGGGAGACGGAGGAGCAGCTCATCCGGGAGCTAGCCGGCCATAGTGCCTTCTGGGGTCGGGATCTTTCGGAGATAGAGGGCTTTTGCAATAAGGCGGCCGGGTATCTGCGTGACATCCGGCGGGATGCCGCGCAAGCGCTCCGGAGGGTGCTGGCATAAATCTCTGTTTCCCGCCGCATTTCACTCGCTGTCTTGGCTGCCATATTGGCGGGGTGAACCGAAGCCCATCCGGACGAAGGAATTACCCGGCGGATAGCTGCCGGAAAAGGAGGAAAAACATTGAAAACGATGAAAATACATCCCTCCGACAATGTGGCGGTGGCGCTAGAGCCGCTCCAAAAGGGGGAGGCCGTTGCGGTTGGAGAAGAGCGCATTCTGCCGGTCATGGAGATTCCGGCCGGACACAAGGTTTGTCTGCGGCCGGTCAAGGCGGGAGAGCCTATTGTAAAATACGGATTTCCTATCGGCTATGCGCTACGGGATATCCTGCCCGGCGAGCATGTACACACGCAGAATGTAAAAACCGGACTCGGAGAATTGTTGGAATACCAATATCAACCGGATTTTTCCGAGCTCCCGCCGCGTCCAGCCGGTACCTTTCAGGGCTATCGCAGGCCGGACGGCCGCGTTGGAATCCGCAATGAAATCTGGATTCTGCCAACGGTCGGCTGCGTCAATATGGTGGCTAAAAACATCGAAAAGCTGGCGCAGAAGTATGTTTCGGGAACGGTGGAGGGGATCTATGCCTTTACTCATCCCTACGGCTGTTCGCAGATGTCCGAGGATCACGTCAATACGCGCGATGCCCTGTGCAGGCTGGTCTGCCACCCCAATGCGGGAGGCGTTTTGGTGCTTGGGCTTGGCTGTGAATATAATCACGTTGCCGGAATGAAGGAAGTGTTGGGCGATTATGACGAAAGGCGCGTCCGCTTCCTGGTCTGCCAGGAAACAGAGGATGAAGTGGCGGACGCGCTGGCGCTGATTGAAGAGCTTGCCGGTTATGCAGCTTCCTTCCAGCGGGAGCCGGCGCCGATGTCCGAATTGGTGGTCGGGCTCAAGTGCGGCGGATCGGATGGCTTTTCGGGCCTGACGGCCAATCCGCTCGTCGGCGCTTTTTCCGATCGGCTGGTTGCCGAAGGCGGAACAACCATACTCACTGAAGTGCCGGAGATGTTTGGGGCGGAAACCATCCTCATGAACCGCTGCCGGACGCCGGAAGTTTTTCAAAAAACCGTTTCGCTTATCAACGATTTTAAAGAGTATTTCATAAAGCATGATCAGGTTATCTATGAAAACCCATCGCCCGGCAACAAAGCGGGCGGCATTTCCACTTTGGAGGACAAATCGCTCGGCTGCACGCAAAAGGGAGGGCGCGCCCCGGTGGAGGATGTGCTGCGCTACACTGAACCGGTAAAGAAAAAAGGGCTGAACCTGCTGCAAGCTCCGGGAAACGACCTGGTTGCATCGAGTGCCGAAGCCATCGGTGGGGCGCAGCTGGTGCTCTTTACCACCGGCCGCGGAACACCGTTTGGTTCCCCGGTACCTACGGTAAAAATCTCCACCAATACCCCCTTATACCGGCGCAAGAAAAACTGGATCGATTTTAACGCCGGGCGCTTATTGGAAGGGGTATCGATGGAGGAGCTCTGTGAAGAATTTTATGAATATGTCCGCGCTCTGGCCTCTGGGGAGGTAAAGACCCGTACTGAGGAGGAAGGAATGCGGGATCTGGCAATCTTTAAAAACGGTGTAACGCTGTGAAAAGGGCACGTTGCAAAATGAAATTTTGCAACGTGCCCTTTTGAAAAAGCAGCTTTTGGGGCGAAGACGACGCCCCAAATTTCGCGCCAATGGCGCGAAACCGCAGCTTTTTCCGGTTTCTACAAGCCGGAGGAGCGGCTTGCACGCTCTCTTTTACAGATCGGAGATGCGTTTTTACACCCCCTTTTCCGGGTGGCAGTGCATATAACGCGGCGCTTCCTGCCATTTGACCGGGAAGCCGGATCCATGCGAGCAAAAGACCGAATCCGGCGTGTTTTCAACATCATGTTCCCGGTCGTATCCTATGCGGGCGATGACCTCCTCTGCGTTGTGGCAGGGCTCATAACCGTCGAAACGCAGCCGGATTTGTCCCCGGCCTTTGGTTAGAGGGCCGAGCGTAAGCGGATAATCCATTAAGGTAACGGCAGGGCCGCGCCCCTGTATAACAGCGCTGTGCTCTCCCGCCTGCGGCGGTTCAAATTCCGCGTGCAGCCGTTGCAGATCAGAGAGGATCCGTCCTACAAGCGGCAGCCCGGCCTCAATCTGAAAATGGTAATAAGGTTCGAGCAGGATCCCTTTTGCCTGGAATAAGCCCTGCCGGAGGGCGCGGTAAACCGCTTCGCGGAAATCACCGCCTTCGGTGTGCTTGAGGTGGGCGCGTCCGGCCAGGAGCGTAACGGTAACGTCGGTCAAGGGAGCGCCGGTCAACGTTCCGCGGTGCTCCTTTTCATAAACATGTGTACGGATGAGATTCTGCCAGTTGGAGCCAAGCTGGTCAAGCGGGCAGGCGCTTTGAAAGCGCAGGCCGCTGCCGCGCGGCGCAGGAGAGAGGCGGAGATACACCTCGGCGTAGTGCCGCAGCGGTTCAAAATGCCCGCAGCCGACAACGGGCGCAGCGATGGTTTCGGTATAAAGCACCTCGCAGGCTCCAAACGAAATCGAGAGCCCGAAGCGATCCAAACACACCCGCCGCAGGACCTCCAATTGGATGGGACCCAGTACCCGCACATGAAGCGCCTCCACTCCGGCATCCCAGCGGACATGCAGTAGGGGATCCTCGCTTTCTAACAGACGGAAATAGCCGATCACTGTACGGGCAGGAAAGGCCGGATCAAAGAGAACCCGCGCGCTCAACAGCGGTTCGGTGTAAAGCAGCCCACGTTCCGGACTGTCGCCTACCCGGTCGCCCGGCCGGGTAGAGAGCGGGCCCGCCGCCGCCACCAGATCGCCCGGCTCCGCTTTGGCTACCGGCAGGAATTTTGATCCGGAATAGGCGCGCAGCTCATTTACCTTTTCGCTGGTTGGCTCCCCGTCGCCGGAGAGAACGATCATCTCTTCCTTTACCCGCAGCGTGCCGCTGAGAACCTTTAAAAAGGTCAGCCGGTTTTGTTGGGCGTCGTGTCGGATTTTATAGACCCTGCCTGCAAAGGGGGCGGACGCATCGGCGGGATCTGTCCATCCTACCAGGGAGCAGAGCGCACTCAGAAAGGGAAGAATACCTTCCCCTTGAAGGGCGGCGCCTCGAAAAACGGGGAAGAGCCGGCGATCGCGAAGCATCCTTTGTGCGGCCGTCCTCCAGGCGTCCGGTTCATATCCGCTTTCCAGATAACGCTCCAAAAGCCCGTCATCGATTTCGCATAGGCGTTCCGCCAAGGACTCGGTCATCCTTCCGTTTTGCAGTCCGGTGAAGTCGATGCAGGCCGGTGAAAACCGGCGTTCCAGCTCCTGGAGCGTTTTTTCCGGATCCGCCCCGGTGCGATCGGTTTTGTTGAGAAAGATCAGGGTGGGGACATGATAGCGTTCCAGTAGATTCCAGGCCGTTTCGGTGTGGCTCTGTATCCCTTCTACGCAGCTCAACAACAGTACAGCGCAGTCCAACACCGGAATGGCCCTTTCCATCTCTCCGGAAAAGTCGGCGTGTCCGGGAGTATCCACGAGAAACCAATCGATCCCGTCATAGCAAAACGGGGCTTGATCGGAAAAGATGGTGATCCCCCGTTCGCGTTCAATAGGGTTTTGATCGAGATAGGCGGTATGGTGATCCACCCGTCCCACCTCGCGCAGCGCGCCGGTTTGATAAAGAAGTTGTTCGCAAAATGTAGTCTTTCCCGCATCCACGTGGGCGAGAACGCCGATGGTCCGCTTCATGAGGCTCCAACCTTTCTTAAGGCTAATTTTTCGTTGGGTCCCTTTTGTGTATGTACCGCCCATTTATACTTTCTTTAAAGGAGGGATGTCCGGAGGACCAGAACCGCTTTCTCCTTTTCTTTCCTATTGTAGCATATTCGGCCCGGTAAGCGGTAGTATTTGGAGGCAGTAGATGGATTTTCTTGACAAAAGTAGACTGGGTGGGTATAATAGATAGCGTTGAAATAATAAAGTTAGTAATGGAAATGGGCGTCAGCCCGCCATTTAAGGAGAAGGGCATTGAGCGAGAACATATTGGAGCTAAAACAGATCCGAAAGAGCTTTGGGGATACCGAGGTGCTCAAGGGCATAAGCCTTTGCATTCATAAAGGGGAATTTATCACCTTTTTGGGCTCTTCCGGCTGTGGAAAAACGACCACTCTGCGCATTATTGCCGGGCTGGAAACGCCCGACAGCGGTAGCGTCATCCTTGGGGGACAGGATGTAACGACGCTGGAACCCAACAAGCGGGATGTGAACACCATTTTTCAAAATTATGCGCTTTTCCCGCACATGAACGTTTTTTCCAACATTGCCTATAGTCTCCGGCTGCGGCGTGTTCCGAAGGCGGAGATCCGCCGCAGGGTGGAGGAGATGCTCTCGCTCGTTCAGCTCGAAGGCTTTGGGAAGCGGATGCCCAACGAATTGAGCGGCGGACAGCGCCAGCGCGTGGCGATCGCGCGCGCCGTTATCAATAATCCCAGCGTTTTGCTGTTGGATGAGCCGCTCGGCGCCTTGGATCTCCAGCTCCGCCGCCAGATGCAGCAGGAGCTTAAAAAACTACAGAAAAAATTGGGAATCACCTTCCTCTATATCACCCATGATCAGGAGGAAGCTATCAATATGTCCGATCGCATTGTTGTCATGAATGAGGGGCGTTTTGAGCAGATCGGCGCTCCTGCGCAGATCTACGATCGTCCCAAAACCAGCTTTGTCGCGGGCTTTATTGGAACGGCCAACCTCTTCCAAGGGAAAGTTGTTTCCATTGAGGATGGGATGGCCGTTATCCAAACGGGGGAGGATCGGGTCTGTGCGGCCGTGGAGAACGGCATGCGGATAGGAGAGCCGGTAACGTTTGCGGTGCGCAGTGAAAATGTGCTGGTGACGAAGGATCCGCATCCGAATTTCCGGTTGCCGGCTACCGTTTCGGAGAACAGCTTTGTGGGCGGCATGCTCCGGTTGGGCTTCACCCTTTCGGACGGACGGACGATCATTTCCAGCAAGCATGGCATTCGGACGCATATCACGTTGGGGCAGCCGGTTTACCTTTGCTGGGAGCCGGGCAACGCTGTTTTTGTAGATAGGGGGGGAGCGGATGAAGCGCAGGAGTAAAGCATGGATACTGGTGGCCCCGCTCTATCTGGTGACGATTGTATTGGTGTTCCTGCCGCTTATCTATATCGTAGCGCTCAGTTTTCTGAAAAAGGATGTGCTTTGGGGCGTTACTAACGAATGGACCTTGGGGAATTACCGGCAGATGTTGGATCCCGTCTATCTGAAAACCTTTGTAGATTCCTTGAAGCTGGCGTTTGCTACCACAGTGATTACAACACTGCTGGGGTATCCGTTTGGTTATTTCATGGCTAAACTGCCGCCGCGCTGGCGAAACCTCTGCATGCTGCTGGTGGTGGTGCCGTTTTGGACAAACGCGTTGATACGTATCTATGGATGGATGATCCTCCTGCGGGCCAAGGGCGTACTCAATACGGCCCTGATGGCGCTGGGAATCCTCTCGCAGCCGATGAAAATCCTCTATACCTATTCAGCCGTTTTGATTGGGATGGTTTATTCGCTGCTTCCGTTTATGATTCTGCCGGTCTACAACAGCGTGGAAAAGATGGACTGGTCCTTGGTGGAAGCCAGCCGCGACCTCGGAGCGACCGCTATAGAAGCGTTTTTTACCGTAACGCTCAAATTAACGCTGCCAGGTGTGCTTTCCGGCTTTGTTTTGGTTTTTGTACCGTCTATCGGTCTGTTTTTTATTTCTGATCTGCTGGGCGGCGGGAAAATTATGCTGGTGGGTAACCTCATCAAGAATCAACTGTTGCAGGCACGCGACTGGCCGTTTGGCGCGGCGCTTTCGGTCGTTATGATGCTTCTGACGCTGCTCATTATCCTGCTTTACCGGAAGATAACCGGTGCGAAGGATTTGGAGGGATTCTTTTGAAGGGAAAAAAGAAATTCCATTTCTCCAGCCTTTATCTGATTTTAGTGCTCCTTTTGATGTATTTGCCGGTCGTCATGGTGGTAATCTATTCCTTCAACGCTTCGAAGTCCGACGCCGTTTGGGGGGGCTTCACCCTTGCGTGGTATGGGAAGATGTTCCAAAACCGCAGCCTGATGGACGCGCTGCGCAACAGCCTGTTGTTGGCAGTGGCTTCCTGCGCTGTTTCGGCGGTGATCGGAACGATTGGCGCTGTGGGGATCGTTCAGGGGGATTTCAAGGCGAAGGGGATCATCGAAAACGGAGCGATGCTGCCCATCATGGTGCCGGAAATCATCCTGGGCATGGTATTCCTGGCTTTCTTCTCGCTGCTGCGGCTGCCTTTTGGTATGCTGACGCTGATTATCGCCCATACTACCTTCTGTGTTCCCTATATCTTCATCGTTGTCAAGGGCCGGTTGGCTGGCTTGGATCGGTCTATCGGGGAGGCGGCGCGCGACTTAGGCGCTACGGAGATGCGGATGTTTTTTGATATCACCCTGCCGTTAATTGCTCCGGCCGTCGCTTCCGGGACGCTGTTGGCCTTCGCCATGTCGCTGGACGATGTGGTTATCAGTTTCTTTGTAACGGGTGCGCAGACAAACACTCTGCCGATTAAAATATATTCCCAGATCAAACTTGGGGTCAGCCCAGAGATTAACGCGCTGTGTACCGTTATGCTGTTGTGTACCTTTTTACTCATCTGCCTGTCCGGCTGGATTGGCCGGGGCAGAAAAAAAAGAAACCCCATTAAGGAGGAAACGAACCTATGAAAAAAGCACTTTCGCTGCTGCTGGCAGCGCTGCTCTCGTCCATGGCATTAGCGGGCTGTGGTACGGGAGGGACGGCCGCCCCTTCTGGGTCGGAGGCCGCTTCATCGCCTGCCTCTTCCGCGGCTCCAGCTGAAACGGGAGAAGAGAAGCAGTTAAACATCTTTACTTGGGATGGATATTTCCCGCAGGATGTGCAGGATGCGTTCACCGCCCAGACGGGCATCCAGCTTAATTTCTCCAATTTTGAGACCAACGAAGAGATGCTCACCAAACTTCAGGCAGCCAATGCGGGGGATTATGATGTCATCGTCGTCTCCGATTATATGGTTGAAATCATGAACAAGCTCGGCGGCCTTCTCAAAGAGATTGATAAGTCGCAGGTGCCGAACTATGAAAATCTGGATCCGGCATATCTCAGTAAATTCTATGATCCGGAGAATCTCTATACGGTTCCTTATGGTCCCGGCGCTCCGCTGATTGTCTATGATCCAGCCACCTGCCCGGTTGAAATCAAGGGCTACGCGGATCTGTGGAATCCCGCCCTTCAGGATAGCTTGGTATTGATAGATTCCTCCCGCGTCATCGTAGGGATCACCTTAAAGACGATGGGGAGCGGCTTTAATGAAACCGACCTATCGGTTTTGGAGCAGGCGAAGGCCAAGCTGATGGAGCTCAAGCCCAACGTCCGTACCCTTTCGGTGAATAACCTACAGGATGTTATCCTCAGCGGGGAGGCGAGCGCAGGCTTTATGTTTACTTCGCAGGTGGCCATGGCCTTGGATGCGAACCCGGATTTGAAGGTGGTCTATCCGGAAGAGGGGTTGGGCTTCGGCATTGACTGTCTGACGGTTGCCGCTAACGCGCCGCACCCGAACAACGCCTTCGCATTTTTAAATTTCCTGTTGGAGCCGGAAACGGCCGCAAGCGTATCCAGCCAGATTTATTATCTCTGCCCGAACACGGCCGCGCAGGAGTTCCTGCCGGAAGCCTATCAAAACAACGCCGCCTTTGCAACTCCCTCTGAAATGCTGGCCGAAGCTGAATTTGTGGAGGATGTGGGAACCGAGTTGGCCGCCGAATATGAGAAAATTTGGACCGAGTTCAAGCAGCAATAACAGTCTAGGCTTTTAATAACGATGAAAACCGCTGACAGCGAAAAAGCTGTTGGCGGTTTTTTAATGCTTGAAACCGTTTCCCAAACAACCAAAATCCAGTTTTATTTTTCAGAAAAATATGGTAAAATAGGGGCGTAATAAGTGAAGACGAGGGTTCAAAACAGCGCATAGAAGCTATAAAAGCGGCGAACCCTACTGGATAGAAGGAGGCCAAGGAAATGCTGGATAAGGTAAACCTGAAGAAAACGATGATGGACCCGGAATATAAGCAGTTGACTAAGAGCTTAAAGCATGAGCTGAATTTGCTACAGCATGCTGTTAAAGAACGCGGACTGCCGGTGATTGTGCTTTTTGAGGGCTGGGGAACAGCGGGGAAGGGCAGCATGATTTCAGACATCATCCTCAATCTGGATCCACGTAATTTCAAGGTACACTCGACTGTGGATCCAACGCCGGAGGAGAAAAGGAAGCCTTTTCTCTGGCGGCATTGGACGCGGGTGCCTCCCAAGGGGCTATTCGCCTTTTTTGATCGCAGCTGGTACCCGGAGGTCTCGGCGGCCCGGCTGGAAGAAAAAATGGAGGATGAGGAATATCTGCGCAGGATTGCAAGCATACAAACCTTTGAGCGGCAGCTGACCGACAACGGTACTGTGCTTATCAAATTCTTTCTCCATCTTTCCCAAAAGGAACAGGCCAAGCGTTTGCAGCGCCTTGAAAAAAATGCCGATACTGCCTGGCGGGCAACAAAACTCGATTGGAAGCGGAACGAGCGCTACAGCCGCTATTTTGAAGCCTTCGACGATATGCTTACCCGGACGGATACCAGTTGGGCGCCGTGGCATATCATCAGCGCGCAGGATCACAACAGCGCGCGGGCAGAGGTCTACCAGACGCTGGTGGAGACTCTACAGGGCGCGGTGGAGGCTTTTGACCGGCGAAAGACAGAAGCGCAGCCCTTCGTGACAGCGGATCCGGGCCCTTTTACCTTTGTCAAGGCGCCGGCTTTGGAAGAGGTGCGCCTGGATATGACGGTGGAGGAAGAGGAATATAAGGCGTTGCTTAAAAAATTCCAGAAAAAGTTGGAGAAGCTGCATAACCGGATCTATTTCCGGCGTATTCCGGTGATCGTGGTTTATGAGGGCTGGGATGCAGCCGGGAAGGGCGGTAACATCCGGCGGATAGCAGCAGCGCTGGATCCGCGCGGTTACGAGGTGGTTCCTATCGCCGCCCCCACCCCTGCCGAGCTTGCGCACCATTACCTTTGGCGTTTCTGGCGGGAGCTCCCTAAGGATGGACATGTTTCTATCTTTGACCGTAGCTGGTATGGGCGGGTCATGGTCGAACGTATTGAAGGCTTCTGCACGAAGGAAGAGTGGAGCCGCGCTTATCGCGAGATGAATGAGTTTGAAAAGGAGCTCCATGATTGGGGAGCGGTTCTTGTAAAGTTCTGGCTGCAGATCGATTCCGACGAACAGCTGCGCCGGTTTACCGATAGGCAGAACACCCCTGAGAAGCAATGGAAAATCACTGATGAGGATTGGCGTAACCGCGAGAAGTGGGATCGCTATGAGGTGGCGGTGAATGAGATGCTTCAAAAAACCTCTACTGATTTTGCTCCCTGGACGATTATCGAATCACAGGATAAACGTTTTGCGCGCCTGAAAGCGTTGAAAACCTTGATTCAGGCGATTGAAGCTAGGCTATAGGAGAAGGAAGCTCCGGCAAAATGCGAAGCATTTTGCCAGAGCTTCCTTCTTTTCAAAAACTGGAAAAGCGTTTTGCAAGCGGCCTCATTTTTATTTATGCGGAAAACTTATAAATACCCGCCGACAACGCGTTCGATTCCTTGCACATCCAGGCGGCTAAAAACGTTCTGGTAGCCCGCGTTTGCCAATAGCGTTCTCACCGTTTCCGCTTGTCCAACGCCTACCTCAAAAAGCAGAAGCCCGCCAGGAAGCAGAAAATCCCGGTAGCGCTCGGTGACTACCTCATAAAATGCGAATCCATTATGATCGGCCACCAGCGCCATTTCTGGCTCATGCAGCACCTCCGGTTGCAGATGAGCATAATCCTGCGCATCGATATAAGGGGGATTGCAGGTGATCAGCGAATACAACCGGTCAGGGAGATAAGTCAGAGCGTCGGCCGAGAGAACGCGGATGGAAACTCGGTGGCTCTGCACATTTTCCCGAAGTACTTCCAAGGCGCTGGGGGAGAGCTCCAGCGCATCAACCTGGGCGCCGTCTATCTCCAAAGCTAGGGTGATGGCAATCGCCCCCGTTCCGCTGCACAGGTCCAGGATAGCCGCCCCTTTGCCGGCGGCCTGCAATGCACAGTCAATGAGACATTCGGTATCCGCACGAGGAATGAGGACACCCTCGCGCACAGAAAACCGGCGGCCATAAAACTCCCAGAAGCCCAACAGATATTGCAGGGGGTAGCGCTGAGCGCGCCGCAGGATCAATTGCCGGTAGACCGTTGCCGCGTTTTCCTCCACCGTGGCCAAACGGTAGAGCTCCATTCGGGAGGATAAGCCCAATGCGTGCATCAGCAGCTCGCGCGCATCAAAAAGAGGGGAGGGGATACCCGCTTGCTGCAAGGCGCGCGTCCCCTCCCGGAGCAGCCGATCAATAGGCGGCATCGGCGCGTTCCTCAGGGATAACCGCTTTCATGGAGGCAATGGCCACCTCTATTTGACCGGCGTCCGGCTCTGCGGTCGTAAGTCGTTGCAGCCATAGCCCTGGAGCAGAAATAAGGCGGGTGATAAGGTTATCGCGCCTGCCGGCAAATTTGATGATTTCATAGGCAATGCCCACCACAACCGGAAGCAGCAGCAGCTTGAGCGCTACGCGCAGAAAAAGATTATCCCAAGTAACGATCGAAAACACAAGGATGGAGATTACCAGTACGATCAGCAGGAAGCTGGTCCCGCAGCGCGGATGAAAACGCTGGAATTTCTGCACATTTTCAACGGTTAGCTCCTGCCCGCTTTCATAGCAGAAGATGGTTTTATGCTCTGCTCCATGGTATTGGAACACCCTGCGGATCTCCTGCATACGGGAAACCAGGGCTAAATAGACGATAAAGATGAGGATCTTGATAATCCCTTCCAGAGCTGTCAGCGCCAGCCGGGTACGGATAACTCCTCCCAGCAGATAGCCGATAGCGGCGGGCAGCAACGTGAACAGACCGACGGCGAGCGCAGCGCCAAGCACGAGAACAACGCCGTTAAAAAGCATAGTGAACTTGTTTCCCAGCTTTTCTTTCAGCTTGCGTTCAAAGGCAGATTCTTCTTCCTCTTCCAAGCCCGCCAACTCGGCGGAACGCATCAGTGTCCGATAGCCGACCACCAGCATATTGATAAAGTTAAAGATCCCGCGAACAAATGGGACGCGCCGGTACCATCTTTTCGGCTTCTGGCTCTCCCAAACCTCCAGCGCGATTTCGCCATCCGGCTTTCGTACTGCCATAGCGCACTTATCAATGCGTACGCTGGAGGAATCGTTGCGCATCATAACGCCTTCAATCAGGGCTTGGCCTCCGATAGAGGTTTTAAAGGCCGTATTTTTTTCTTCCAAAACGGTTATCTCCTTTTTAAATAAGGTCGGTTTTTCAAAGGCTCCAGTTTTCCAGCCGGCTATTTTTCTACGGACGGCAGCATAATAAGGACCGTGGTTCCTTGCTGCTCCTTGCTCTTAATCTCCAGTGTTCCACCGTGCTGGCTAATGATTTCATCGGCTACAGCCAGTCCAATCCCTGAACCGCGGCGTGTAGAATTGGCTTTATAAAACTTAGCTTTAATTTTAGGGAGATCGGCTTCGCTGATTCCGCAGCCGGTGTCCTGAATGGAAATGATTACCCGGCCGGGAGAAATCCCCACCTCAATCGTAATGGTGTCTCCAGGATTGGAGTATTTAATGGCGTTGTCTATAATATTGATGAACACCTGCCGCAACCGGTTGCGATCGCCATAGACCATTGCCAGATCGTCCGGCTCGTGGTAAATCAGCGTCATCTGTTCGCGTTTGATTCGTTCGGTAAACATTAGAACCGCGTCGCTGAGCTCAGCGATAATATCTAGGTGATCTTTGACCAGGTGGAAGCGTCCGCTTTGGATTCTTGAAAAATCTAAAAGCTCTTCCACCATCTGGGAAAGCCGCTCGGTTTCGCTGATAATCACGTGCATCCCTTTGTAAAGCAAGGCAGGGTCGGTCCCTTCATCGGTAGAAAGAGTTTCCGCCCAGCCCTTAATGGCGGTCAGGGGAGTACGCAGCTCATGAGAAACCGATGAAATAAAATCATTCTTCATCTTCTCCGATTGGCTGAGTTCCTCCGCCATGTCGTTGATGGTATCGCACAGCTCGCCGATTTCATCATCGTTTTGTTTTTTTAGACGGACGTTGAAATCCCCTTGCGCAATTCGCCGCGCCGTTTCGCCCACCTTGCCGACGGGCAGGACAATCGAATTGATAAAATAAGAGCTGGTAGTGATCACGAACAACAGGATGCACAGGCAAATAACGGTGATTAAGCTGATAAACAGGATGATCTGCTGATCGATCTTATTCAAAGAAACGGCATAGCGCAAAGCGGCAATCTCTTCGGAAGAAACGGTAGAAAGCACCGTTACAGCCAACACGTTTTCGCCGTTTAGGCTGTAACGTGTTTCACCTGTACGCTCTCCTGCCAACATCGCCGATTCAAAATCGGGCATGAACATATTATCAGGCGGAGCAAAGCCGCTGGAGGTGATCACCACCCGGCCATCGGGACTAATCGCCATCAGCTCCATTTTGTCTTTATCCTCAAACCCCTCTACCAAACCGCGCACTTCGTTGGAATAGTCGGCAGGGGAGTTGGCGGCATAGGTTTCCAGCAGCGTGGTGTGGACGCTGGAACGCGAAAGTATTTCGGAGCGTACCGAACTATAGAAAAACGAACGAATAGCTATCGAAGAGATGATGATCACTGAAATCAAGATTAGGAGGATGGTGACAAAGCTGTTTAAGATCCACCGGCGGGTTATTTTATTGCTGGCCACCATTTTCCTCCTTTCTTCCGTAGAATACCGCTTATTAAGCGTTCCACTTATACCCGAATCCCCATACGGTCACTAAATATTGCGGTTCGGAAGGCTTATCCTCAATCTTCATCCGTAGCCTACGGATGTTGACGTCTACAATTTTGACATCGCCAAAATAGCCTTCCCCCCAAACCTTGTTTAAAATCTCGCCGCGCTCCAGCGCGGAGCCGGGGTTGCTCATAAAAAACTCCATGATCTGAAATTCTACCTGGGTGAGATCGATCTCCTGACCGTTTTTGTGCAGGCTGCGGCTCTTTAGGTTCAGCACAAACGGGCCGCTGGACAGCACCGAGTTTTCTTCTGCGCGGCCGGCTACCATCGTTACCCTTCGGTGAATAGCATCGACCCGCGCAACCAGCTCGGTGGGGCTAAAGGGCTTGGTAACGTAGTCGTCGGCTCCCATCATCAAACCGCTGACCTTATCCATCTCTTGGCTCTTTGCCGATAAAAGAATGATACCGATCGAGCTGCTGCGCCGGCGGATCTCCTTGCAGACCTGAAAACCGTCGATGCCAGGCATCATAATATCGAGCAGCGCCACATCAAACGCACCGTTCTGTTCCTCAAAGATTCGCAGCGCTTCCTCTCCGTTTGGTACGTCGGTGACATCATAGCCCGCACGTTTGAGGTTAATCACCACAAATTCGCGGATGACGTCCTCGTCCTCTACCACCAATATCTTTTTCAATGGGTTCACCTCTCTATCTTTTTTCCTTCTACAGCAGCACAAACATTTCCCGTAGCTCCGCCTCGCTCAACTCTAGTTCGGCATTCTGCGTAGGGGGGATATATCCATAAAAACGGTAAAGTCCCTGGCTGGTTCCCAACAGGATCTGGTTGCGCTCAAAGCGATCCTGTGTATCATTGCGGGATACGCGGTTGATGCGCAGCAGCTCGTTGGAAAGATCGTTTAAGCTCTCACGGTATTCCACAAAATTCCATTGATTGGGGTTTCCCTCGGAAATGACCGTTACCCGATCCTCCCAGCGCTCCGGAATTTTAATTAGGTACCCGGCTTCCACATTGACACAAGCGTTGTAGACGGGGATCAACTCATTTTCTTTAAAAACGCTGAAGGTGGTCAAGTACATGGGTTCTCCATCCAGCTCATCGTAGATTTCATAACCCAAAAGAGGCCGGCTGGAAGGAACTTCAATTACACCGTCGTGATCAAGATCGGTGCTTAGGATCGGCTCCTGCCGCTGTGTCAACCGGAAATTGGCCGCCTGCTGTGCCGTTGGATCTTCGCCTTCCTGGGTATAAGTCTTAGCTAGATCGATTAACGGGATGAGGCTCCCTTTTTCGATGGAAACGATCTCGGTCGCATAGGTGGAGCGATCCAGCAGCACATCCAAAAAAATGGCCTGTCCCGAACCGGATAGACGGCCAAAGAGCATCTGCTCAATGCTTTTGATATCTTGACTGAGAGCCAGCGTGCCGGATGCCTCGATCCTTCCTGCCGGATCGGCCGTTATCAGCGTCATGCGGTTGCGGCGCATCGAAATGGTCACGATGTCCATCAGACCGTCGTTGTCAAAATCTCGGATGATAAATTGGGAATAACGTTCATCGAACCGGGTATTGAGCCGGTTTTCTTCAAAGGTATAAATCGCCATCAGATTTTCTGAAGCATTTTCCGGCTGCCAGCCGATGATAATATTTTTGTATTCATTGGATTCAATATTTTCAAAGGTGATATAATCGACATCTCCGCTGCCTTCCCCTGACACATCATAAATGGAGGACCATTCGCCGTTTTGATAATCCAGAACGTTCATGCGCACCCCGCTATCCTCTAACCGGGGCTGGTAAAAAACAAGCGCCTCCTGCACGTCGTCGCCATCCACATCATAAAAAACGTAGGCCGACCGGTAAGAGCCGGAAAGAGGATATTTGAGCTGATAATTATCGGTCCCCAGCGCTGCGCTCAGCGCATGGTTTACCGCGGCCTGCTCTTCGGTCAGCTTAGGGGCGCGCATAAGCTCTTCAACGGTCGCCGGAGGTAAAGAGCACCCTGTCAGGGAAAACAGAGATAAGCCGCTTAAAAAGGCGGCGAGAATGCGTTTCACCAACCAGCTCCTCCTCATCAATAACAATTGGAACAATAATAAACCATATTATATCTTATCCCAATAGCCGGTAGATGTCAATTGAAAAAAACGGAAGCAGGGTTCCAATTCCGGAACAAAAAAATGCGATGCCCGCTCAAAGCGGCACCGCAAAAAATTCAAAATTATTTCTTTATTTTTCGATGTAAAAATGGTATGATAAACAAAACCCTGTAACAGACTCGCCGTACCCACGGAACAGGTTAGCGTTTCTTTTTGGGCGGCTGGTGATAATCAACGCGGCTTTCCGAATTTTGGATGAGGTTCAGCAGAGAGGAACTAAAAAGCGGGTAGCGTTCGGCAATGATCTCGGTTGTCACATACAGCGGCTCGACATCCGAGAGAGCTTCCACTCCGCTGGCAGCGTCTCCCTCGGCAATCGCCGCCGCTTTTGCTTCGCACATCTGCATAGCCGCGTCCGCATAGCGGGAAGCCAACGCCTTGGGAAGCGAAAACATGGCCGGTTGATTCTTCGGATTTGTGGTGTGCACCACTCGGAACATGCGATAGACAGCAAGCATTAGAAAAGAAGAGACCTCCTGAAGCAGCTGCTTATTCCGCGACCGGGCCAGCAGGTCGAACAGGATATTTAAAGAATTGGCGATCAGCTTTTTGTTCAGCACCGGAAGAACCCCGCCGTTCCAAACGTTTTCCTTCCCGGCGCTGTCCGGTTCGGGGATATCTTCCACGGTGATTTGAATACCGGCCCGGTCCGGAGAACGGCCAAGCAGATAGTCGCAAGAGACCTGGTAGTAATCGGCGCAGCGCCTTAAAAAATCCAACCCGCATTCGCGAATGCCTTTTTCATAGTGGGATAACAGCGCTTGTGAAATTCCCAGATCCGCTGCCGCCTGCTTCTGCGAGATCCCCCGTTCCTTGCGAATCAGAGTCAATACCCGTGGAAAATCGGTGTTCATGCGTATCGAGCCCCCAAAATGATTGTTGAAAAGCGTAAACGGCTGGGCTTCTCGGATCTCTATCAAAAGAGACGGAGCTTTAGCTTGGCCGAAAAATATCCGTTTCCAACCGATGTTTTTTAATCGGCAGAGAAAAAGCCGCCCTTCCTGTATGGGCAGAAATTTTACTCCGCGTATATCCGATTATATTACAGCCTTCGCATTTTGTAAAGATCCTTTTTGGAAATTTGTCGGAATCTGTTAGAAGGAGGGAACTGTTTTTGTTAACCTATCGGGTTCATCTGCTGCGCCATGGCGTCACTTTAGGAAATAGAGAGGGCCGTTATATCGGAAGGACCGACGTCCCTTTGTGTGAAGAAGGGCGCAAGGAGCTCAATCGCCTCAAAGAACGGTATGAATACCCGCAAGCCGACATGGTCTTATCCAGCCCGCTTCAGCGCTGCATGGAAACGGCGCGGATTCTTTATCCAGAGAGCTATCTGGAGTCCTGGGATGCGTTTGTGGAGTGCGATTTTGGGGAATGGGAAAACAAACGCTATCAGGAACTGCAAAACGTTCCAGGCTTTGCGGAGTGGCTGGCCTCCGGACGGCACGCTCCTCCGGGAGGCGAGAGCGCAGAGGAGGTGACGCGCCGCGCGGTGGAGGGCGTTCACCGGCTTTTTCAGCGGATGATGGAGGACCGCCTGCGTTCGGTTGCGCTTATTACCCACGGAATGCTGATTTCAACATTGCTGCATGGAATGGGGCTTCCGAAGCGTCCGTTTGAACAGTGTGTCGTTGGCAGCGGCAGGGGATACACCGTTTTAATGACTCCGCAGATGTGGATGCGCGATCGCGCCTTTGAGATTTACGGCGTAGCGCCTTATGGGATGGAGGAAAAGGATATCAACCGTCCATTGGAGGAGGTATTGGGTGAACGCACATAATTCGCCCCGGACCGTCGGGCTGCTGCATATCTATGAGGGGAACGGAAAAGGGAAAACGACGGCCGCCATCGGCCTGGCCGTTCGGATGTGCGGCGTCGGCCGGAAGGTATTATTTACACAGTTTTTAAAAGGATGTCCGACCGCCGAGCTGGAGCCCATGCGGCGGCTAGGAATAGAGCTGCGGCGAACCGATCCCGTTCAAAAATTTATCCGGGCTATGAATGAGGAGGAGCGCAGAGAGTGCCGCCATAGCTGCCGGCAGGTGTTTGAGGCTGCGCGCCGGGCATTATGCGGCGGATCTTACGGGCTGGTGGTGTTGGATGAGGTTCTCGACGCGGTAAACGCCGGTATGCTGGAAGAGGAGGCGCTTCTGGAGGCGCTGAAAGCGCGCAGCGAGGGGACCGAGGCGGTTTTAACCGGACGCGCTCCTAGCGACAGGCTTTGCCGGACGGCTGATTACATCAGCTACATAGAGGCCAGAAAGCATCCCTACCAGCAGGGGATCGCCGCCCGGCCGGGTGTGGAATATTAAAAATGTGGGAATGAAGGGAGAGGGGCATGAAAATACGGATTACCGTGCTGGAGGGCGACGGAATCGGCCCGGAAATTGTGGGGCAAGCCCTCAAGGTACTAAAAACCGTTTGTGAAATCGGGAATATTGGCCTGGAGCTGGATAGCCAGCTTCTGGGCGGGGCGGCGATTGATAAAACCGGGGCGCCTTTGCCCGCAGAGACAATAGCAAGCTGCAAAGCCTCAGATGCGGTTCTGTTGGGAGCGGTGGGAGGTCCACGCTGGGATTCGCTTCCCTCGGATATCCGGCCTGAAAAGGGGCTGCTGGGGATTCGTTCCGAGCTCGGCTTATTTGCTAACCTGCGCCCAGCGCGCATCTTTCCCGCGCTGCGGGACAACTCTCCGCTGAAGCCCGGCATCGCGGAAAAAGGGGTAGATCTGCTGGTGGTGCGCGAGCTGACCGGCGGTATCTATTTTGGCCGGCGCGGCTGTGAAATGGTGAGCGGAGAGCTCTCCGGCTTTGATGAGATGCGCTATTCTGAGCACGAAATTGAGCGGATTGCGCGGGTCGCGTTCGATTCCGCCCAGCGCCGCAGGAAGCATGTCACCTGTGTGGATAAGGCCAATGTGCTGGAATCCTCCCGGCTTTTCCGTCAAACGGTAGCGCGTGTTGCAGCGAACGAATATCCTGATATTGCTTTGCAGAACATGTATATAGACAACGCCTCCATGCAGCTTGTCAACAATCCTTCGCAATTTGACGTAATCGTAACGGGGAACCTGTTTGGCGATATCCTTTCTGATGAGGCGGCGATGCTGACCGGCTCCATTGGTATGCTTCCCAGCGCCAGCCTGGGAGCTTCAGGGTTCGGGCTTTATGAGCCGATTCATGGATCGGCCCCTGATATAGCCGGACGGGGGGTGGCCAATCCGCTGGCTACCATCCTTTCCGTCGCCCTTATGCTCAAGCATACGTTTGGCCTGCCTGAATATGCGAGAGCGGTTGAGGAGGCAGTCGAAAAATCTCTACAGACGCTGCGAACTCCCGATTTGCTGGAAGCGCAGGAGCGCAGCCTAGCCGGATATATCAGCGAAGCCTTCGGCGCCAAAAAAACGGTGATACAGGCCGGCACCGATGAAGTTGGGGATTACGTCGTGCAGGAATTACGCACGCTCCTTGTGCGTTAAAATATGTTTAAAGGCTCTCCCATTATTGATGAAGGAAGTGATGTAGATGAGCGTCCGTTCTAAGGTGAAAATCAACGCCCGCCGGGTGTTGTGGCAGAATTTTATCAAAGCGCTCATTGTAGTATTGATTCTGCTTTGCGTTTCTTTTCTTTTCTCGCTGTTTATGATGATTGCCAATACGGCGTCGTCCGCCTTAGGGTATTTGGAGATTTTAGGAGATTGGAACTATCTGCTCTCGCCGTTGATTGTGTTCACCACCTTGCTGTTGCAGCTCATTCTGTTTTCTCCGCTGCTGATAGGCGCTTCCAAGTGGTTTTACCGTTTAGTGGGCAGCGAACCGGGGGATATCATCGATCTGTTCGACTACTTTGCAGGTTTTAAAAATTATTTTGGATCGGTTTGGATGGAACTGAACCTGTTTGTGCGCAGCTTTTTTTATACCTTTCTTTTTACAGTGCTTCCGATTCTGTTGATGGGAAGCGGGATAGAGCTTTTTAACGGTTTCTGGTCTCCCGAACCCATCCCTATGCCGGTAGCGACCGTTGTGGGAGGGATGCTGACCATTGCCGGCGGAGTTCTGCTGGCCTTGGCAGGGATTTTCTCCTGGATTTTTCTCAAACGCTATGCGCTCTCCCGGTATCTTTATGCAGAGGGGGGCTGCTCCGTCCGGCGCGCCATTAAACAATCGGTATATTTTATGAGGGGGCGGAAGGCGGAGCTTTTCCTGTTTGATCTTTCCTATTTGGGCTGGCTTTTTAGCTGTCTGCTGGTCATCCCCGCTTTTTTTGTTGTGCCGTACTATATGAGTGCTAAGGCGCTCTATGCTAAGGTTATTATTGAATATGGCCAACGCGGAAATACCGCTGAGCCGCCGCAGGAACCTACTAAAGAATTTTCCTCGGATGCGTCCGTTCCAGATCCGGAACGGACTGGAACGGAGGCGCCGCCGGTCTATTCGGAGCCGGAAGAACCTTTTTCAGACGAATCGGAGACTCGCCAAGAGTAGGCGGCCGTTTCAGATATTTTTATGTTTTTCTCTTGCAATCAAAAATGTTCTGTGCTATACTGGTCAAAATTCAATGAGGGAAAAGTGTTGAGTGAGAGAAGTAGATCCGCTGTGTGTTCCAGAGAGAAAACGGTTGGTGCGAGTTTTTGCATAGGCGGGTTGAAGTGTGGCTCATGAGCGCGGAAAGAAAAAGAAATTTGAGTAGAATCCGCCGGGTAGGACTCGTTACCGTCCTATTGAGCGTGCTTTGTTTCAAAAAGCAAATTTAGGTGGTACCGCGGAAAAATCCGTCCTAAACCTTTTGAGGTTTAGGACGGATTTTTTGCAACTTACAACAACGCCTTCGTAAAGAACTGTCTTGGAGGAGGCTCGCAGGATCCTTGACGACGCGCCGTTATTGATAGATATGCCCAGGACCAGGCCAGTCCGGGGCATAGCGAACTTCAAAGGAGGAAAAGCAAATGGAAGAGCTTGAAAAACGCTATGAGGGCCTACAGGCCGAAAAACGCTTACAGGCTGCCTGGGAACAGGAACAGCTCTATACCTACCGTCCCGATCCGGAAAAGCCAGTTTATTCGATCGACACGCCGCCGCCTACCGTCAGCGGCAGCCTGCATATCGGCCACATTTTCAGCTATACGCAAGCGGAGATGATTGCGCGCTACCGCCGGATGCGGGGATACAATGTTTTCTATCCGTTCGGGTTTGACGATAACGGGCTGCCATCCGAACGATTGGTAGAGAAGGAAACCGGCATCCGGGCAATGGAAGCGCCGCGCAGCCAGTTTTGCGCGCAGTGCGTAGAGACTACCCAGAAATATGAGGAAGAATTTAAGGCGCTGTGGAAGGCGTTGGGCTTCTCCTGCGATTGGGATTTGCAGTATACCACCGTCAGCGAAAAGGCGCAACGGGTTTCACAAGCATCGTTTATCGAGCTGGCAAAGGCGGGGCATGCCTATATGAAAGAATCCCCGGTGCTTTGGTGTACCGAATGCCGTACCTCCATTGCACAGGCTGAGCTGGAGAGCAAAGATCTCGACACACAGTTTTGTTATCTTCCGTTTGTATCAGAAGGGGAGACCGTCGAGGTGGCCACCACCCGCCCAGAACTGCTCTATGGCGTGGTCGCCGTTTTCGTTCATCCAAAGGATCCGCGCTATCAAAAGCTGATTGGTAAAACCGTCGCCGTCCCGCTCTATGGATTTGAGGCGCCGGTTTTGGCTGATGAGAAGGTTGGCATGGATAAAGGGACGGGGGCAGTTATGTGCGCCACCTTCGGCGATTCCACCGACTTGGAGTGGGTAGAGAGCTATGGCTTACCGGATAAAAAGATCATTCTGCCGGATGGCCATATCGCTCCGGAGGTTCCTTGGATCGGCGGTCTGTCCGTACGTGCGGCGCGCAAGGAAATCATCCGTTTGTTGGAGGAACGGGGGCTGCTTCTGAAAACCGAACGGTTGACACATGCCGTTTCGGTTCATGAGCGCTGCGGTACCGAGGTGGAAATCCTCCCATCCCGTCAATGGTATATTGATGTCCTCAGTCAAAAGGAGGCGCTGCTGGAAGCGGGGGAGCGGATTCATTGGCATCCCGCCGCGATGAAGAGCCGCTATCGGAACTGGGTAGTAAATTTAAAGTGGGACTGGTGCATCTCCCGGCAACGCTATTTTGGCGTCCCTTTCCCGGTCTGGTATTGTGAGCAATGCGGAAAGCCGCATTTCGCCGAGCCCAGCCAATTACCGGTAAACCCGATGGAAATCCCGTATACCGGCGTTTGTAGCTGCGGGAGCCGCGCATTTATTCCAGAACTGGCTGTTTTGGATACTTGGGCGACCTCTTCGATGACGCCGTTCATCAATCAGGAAACCGCGTGGGAGAAGGGCGAGAAAAAAAGGTTCCTTCCCATGGGGATGCGCACACAGGCGCACGAGATTATCCGCACCTGGGCGTTTTATACCATCGTCAAAAGCCTGTATCACGCAGGGGAGATCCCTTGGAAGGACATCATGATCTGCGGTTTTGTTCTGGCGAAACCGGGGGAGAAGATCAGCAAATCCAAAGGAAACGCTCGTTTAACCCCGCAGGCCCTTCTGGAGACCTATCCGGCGGACATGATCCGCTATTGGACCGCCAGCGCGCGGTTGGGAACCGACACCTTCTTTGAACCGAAGGAGATGGAGGACGCTTCCAAACGTTTCATGACCAAGCTCTGGAATGCTTCGCGCTTCTGCCTGCTCCACCTAGCTGATTTTGATCCGGACCGCCGGCCGGAGCTGCTTCCGGTAGACCGGTGGATCATCGAGCGGACCCGTCAGACGGTTCTTCAGGCCGCACGGTATTTGGACGCTTATGAAATCGGGCTGGCCCGTCACACGATAGACGGCTTATTCTGGAACGATCTGTGCGACGACTATATCGAGATTGTTAAGGAACGTCTCTATCAGCCGGAAATTCACGGCGAGGAGGGAAGGGCGGCCGCTCAATATGCCATCCATTTTTGCTTGTTGAACGTTTTAAAGCTCTATGCACCCTTCGTTCCGCACATCACTGAAGAAATTTACCGCAAGGGTTTTCGTGATTGGGAGGGGGCGTCTTCCATTCATCTTCTTCTGTGGGAAGAGGTAACGGAAGTGGATGCGGACATTTTGGATTTTGGCAGAGAGTTTAAGGCGGCGCTTGCGAAGATGCGGAAGTTTAAAACAGAGCGCGGCCTCTCGATGCGAGAGCCGCTGGACTGTTTAGAAATCCAAACCAGCCGCAGCCATAAGGGCTTATTTGAGCGAAATAAAAAGGATCTGGAAGCCTGCACCCATGCAAAAGAAATCCGCTATCAAATTAGCGATGAATCTATATCGGAATAATCAAAAGGATAACGGGGCGGATCCGTTTTTCACGGACTGTCCCGTTATCCTTTTGGCTTCTCTCATAGGAAGGCGCGGCTCTTCTTTTACTGCTGTTCCAAGTAACGCATAAGCCAGATATGCGCGATGTTGAGCGCATTATAAAGCCCGTTCTTTTCGGTCTTTTTCACAATCCGTTCTTTAGGGCCGTGGTTCGGATCGGTCGATAAAAGCTGTACCGATACCTTCGAGGCCATCTGTACATCGTGAAACTCATTGGTCGATAAAACTTGCAGGAGCGCCACATACTTATCCGCCATGCTCCCATAGTAGATGGTATTGCCGCTACGCACAAGGGGCTTCCCCTTATACATCATCATCTGCTTTTCCTTTGCTTGAGTCATTTCTCCACTCCTTTCCTATATGGACATCTGGTTATGTTCAGCTTTTCCCATAAATACTTGAATATTTATTATAGCACAACCAGTCAGTCAGTACAACCCGTCGGAGAAAGATTTAGGCGTTTTAAATCTTGATCATCGGGAGGTTTTTACAGCGGACAGAGAGATAAACGGAGAAAAATGAATGTTTCACCCGATTTTAGCTGAAATTAAGAAGCCATAACGCGTTATACCCATATATCGGGTAAAACCGGTATAATTGCATGAAAATTAGAAAATATATCTTGCTCGTCACGATTTATACACAAATAGCTGTCAATTTTGTGCTATAATGGATAAATATAATAAAGTAATAAAGGATTTACAAGGAAAAGAGGTAATGCGAATGCCGAACCGACTGTATGAAGTAACGCCGGAGATTGTAGCTTTATCCGAACTGTGCCAAAAGAACGGTCATATTGATGCGGAGCTTTATAATCAATTTGACGTCAAGCGCGGGCTGCGGGATCTCAACGGCAAAGGGGTTTTAACAGGGCTGACCGGAATATCCGATGTCTGTTCTAAAAAGCTGGTGGACGGGCAGGAGGCGCCCTGCCGGGGGAAGCTCTATTACCGCGGCATTAATATTGAGGATCTAGTCGGCGGCTTTATCCGAGAGAAACGTTTTGGCTTCGAGGAAGCCGCTTATCTGCTGCTTTTCGGCGATCTGCCAAGCCAAGAGGATCTGAAAGACTTTCAGGAACTGCTCTCCAGCTACCGTTCCCTTCCAACGAGCTTTGTGCGCGATATTATTATGAAAGCGCCCAGCCGTGACATGATGAATACTCTTGCGCGCAGCGTTCTGACCCTCTACTCTTATGACGAGTATGCGGATGATATTTCCATTCCTAACGTCCTGCGCCAATGCCTGCAACTGATAGCTCTGTTTCCGGTGCTTTCGGTTTATGGCTATCAAGCCTACAACCACTATCATGAGGGACAAAGCCTGTTTATCCATTCTCCCTCGCCTGAGCTTTCTACCGCCGAAAATATTTTACATCTGCTGCGGCCAGATAGCTCCTATACCGAGCTGGAAGCGCGGGTGTTGGATGTAGCGCTGGTGCTGCATGCCGAGCACGGCGGAGGCAACAATTCCACCTTTGCTACGCGGGTGGTTTCCTCCTCCGGTACGGACACCTATTCGGCGATTGCCGGAGCTATTGGTTCTCTGAAGGGGCCGCGTCATGGAGGCGCCAACATTAAGGTTGTCCGCATGATTGAGGATCTGAAGGAAAACGTTCACGATTGGACCGATGAGGAGGAGGTTGGCGGCTACCTCCGGCTGCTGCTGCATAAGGAAGCCTTCGACCGCTCCGGGCTTATTTATGGAATGGGCCATGCGGTTTATTCTCTCTCCGATCCGCGCGCAGAGATCTTCAAGCGCTTTGTTCAAAACCTTTCTGAAGAAAAAGGACGCAGCAAGGAGTTTCAGCTCTATGCTTTAATTGAGAGGCTGGCGCCGGAAGTCATAGCGGATGAACGGAAGATTTATAAAGGCGTCAGCGCAAATGTCGATTTTTACAGCGGCTTTGTTTACAGCATGCTCGATCTGCCGCTGGAGCTTTATACGCCGATCTTCGCCATTTCGCGAATTGCCGGCTGGAGCGCGCACCGCATGGAAGAGCTGGTGGGCGCGGGGAAGATCATCCGCCCGGCTTACCGCAATGTTTGCGCGCATCGGCCTTATCTGCCAATTGGGGAGCGCCGTTCGAAATAAACGCCGGATTTAAAAGAGGGCTCTTTCACAAGACAGCCCCTTTGTACCTACCGGCTTGATCATCCATATCTTCCTTTTGCTCCAGCAAAAAGAGAAAACGCATCCCGCTTTATTCGCCTAAGCCGCCAGTTCCTTAAAGGGAACTGGCGGCCGGCTTTATCAAGAGGAGGAAGGCTGAAAGAATCCCGCCCAGTTACGGGAAAATAAAATCGCTTTTATACTCCTGTTTTGTGGAGCTGTAGAGCGAAAACGGTGATGTCGTCATCATGCAGTTCGGTGCGGCGGAGCTTAGCCATGGTGGAGATCCGATCGCAGAACCATTGCATGTCCGATCCGTTAAAGCGTTCCAATTCATCGAGCACCCAATCTTCACCGGTTTGAGTGACGCCATCGGAAACCAGAACAACGATATCGCCTTCGTCGAGCTGGAGAGTGGTCTTTTCAAATTCAATCGAGTTGAGGATTCCCGCAGGCAGGGAAGAGGATTCTACATATCCGACCCGCCCACCTTTGCGGATATAGCTCGGAGCCGCTCCCGCTTTGTAAAGGGTAACGGATCCGTTATAAAGATCGGCCAGGCAGATATCGACGGTGGCAAGGGACTCATCGCCGCTTTTGACCAGCATAGCGGAGTTTACCAGCTTGAGGGCGGCTTCCAACCCGATTTGTGCGGAAGCTAACCGGCCGATCAGCGCTGTAGCCATTGAGGAATCAATCGCGGCTAGAGATCCGCTTCCCATCCCGTCGCTGAGGATGACCATTGAGCGCCCATCCGATTCCTCAAGAAACTTGAAGCTGTCCCCGCAAAGCCGTTTTCCGGTGCTGCATGCCTGTGCGACGCCGCTGCACAGCCGGTAAACAGGGCGTTCATGGAAGATGAGAAGAATCCCCTCCTCCTGCTCCAGCCGGTCCGGTAACGAAAAATCGCGTTCGCAGATCTCGGAAAAATCAAAACTTAGCTCGGTACGATCCAGATTACGTGCGATAGCTGGATGGATGCTCATTTCAATCACCATATGCCCGCCGTTGTCCTCATAGCAGCTGAGCGACTGAAAGGAGATTCCCCGTCTTATGAGGTATTCCCGAACACGTGAGCTGGTGTGTTCGTTTTGAACGGCTATGCGGGCAATATCCGCAGAAATATCGCCGATCAGCCGTTCGATCCCTTTCCACTGATCCAGCACGACCGACCGCAGTTGGCTGCTTTTGGAGACGCCTAGTTCAATCTGGCGCTGTTGGCTGTAGCTTTTACACAGAGCCGACAGGAGTCCCTGTGGGTTTTTACAGTTGGTCCGCAGCGGCTCAGAAATGTCCTCAACGGTGGGCGTTTTCCCGCGGCGGATAAGTGCGGACAGATCGGAAAGGGCGGAGGAGGTAGTATTAAAGTCCTTCTGCCAGCAGTGGAGCCTACATGGGCACTCTTTACAAACCCTCTCGGCTGTTGCCGACTGAATGTCGAACGGCGCCTTCTCCAGCTTTTGCAGCCTCTGTGCGACCTGTTCGGTGATCGCCGAAATATCGTCCAGCGCCCGGCGGGTGGACATCAGCCGGTTTACGATGATATTTTTTACCGAGTCGGCGGACATCGCCTGACCGGCCGAAGGAGCGAGGCTCATTTTTTTCATGAGGGACTGCGGCAGCAGGATGAAGACGACGCTTGCCAGGAAGGTTTCCAAAACGGGCCCCAGTGTCACCGGCCGTACAAGCGCGGCAAGCGCGGAGGCAACACCGTTGGTAATAATAAAAGCGGCCGCGCAGCCAAACCGGCCGAAGGGACTGAAAACTCCAGCCATCAACCCTCCAAAACCGTAAGCGCCCATGAGAAAAGCGAAGGAATAATCGCTTAGGCAAGCAGCTACTCCAGCCGCTACACCGCCTACCGCGCCGCCTGCTTCACCAGCCTTCAGCGCACAAACCAAGATAATCAAAACAGCAACTGTCCTCCCTATGGAAACACTGCCTACCGAAAAACTACAGAATGCTACGACCAACAGCCCAAAGGTAATCACCGCACAGCTCAGATCGCTTTGCCGCAGAAGAACGGGGTCGGGGCGTTCCAGCAGTGCAAGCGTCCGTGCAAAAAAGAAGGTTGCGCCGGCTGCCAACAAGATTTCGGATAGGAGGAGAATAAAATCATAAGCGACCGGCTGTCCCGTCATGAGGATAGCGCCTCCCGTAGCGGCGAGTACAACGGCAGCAAGCAGGGGAGAGAGCGCTGGGTTGGAGCGTAGAAGGCTGCGTCCAGAAACGGCCCATTTAACGGCTCCGATTACTAAAACCGCAGCTATGTATTTCATGCGCAGTTCGATCCCCGGTGCAATTAGGTAGCCGAGAACAGCGCCCAGAACGGCGGCAATGCTCTGATCTCCTACGGCAGCAGCGGCAACCGCCACGCCAAAGGGAGCCGTTTGTGCGAACAGGACCGAGCAGGAAAGCAGAAGGGAGAGGAGTCCTGTCCCGGTATAGGTGAGAATATCGCTGTAGTTGCGCAATTTTGCTCCGACCCTGTTAAAAAAGGAGAGTCCGACAATTTCTGAATGCTTCAATCTTGCTTCCTCCCGTCTGATTTCAGTGTAAAGCTATTGAGCATTACACTGTTTTCTTCCTCAAGAAAAACGGCTGTTTTATTACGCAGATCCCCTGAATAGCGGCACAACCGGCCGCATATACTGTAAATTTAGAGTACCACGTGTCAAGGGGGAAAGCCTGTCACATGTTGAAGGGCGTTTTCGGCGAAGGAAAGGCGATTCTGGCAAAAGAGTGGGATTCCCTTGACAAAATGTAGGGCTAAGAGGTAAAATGCGGAGGATAAACAGACGGATATCAGCGAAAGCGGGAAGCTCTTCCGTTCTTTCATTGGGGTTTATCATGAATACATTTGACGCTGTTTGCTCCCAGTCCAACCGGGTATATGCACGTGGGCGGCCTGCGCACTGCACGCTATGCTTACTTGATGACGAAGAAGTCGAAGAGAGGAGCCTTCATTCTTCGGATTGAAGATACCGATCAAGAGCGTTTTGTAGAAAGCGTTATCGAAGTTATTTACCAGATGCTGCGCGAAGCGGGAATACTTTGGGATGAGGGACCGGATATCGGCGGTCCGGTAGGCTACTATATCCAAAGCGAGCGGATGGGGATCTTTAAGGAATACGCCTTGCAGCTGGTCGAAAAGGGAAGCCGCCTATTCCTGTTTCTGTGACAAGGACAGGTTGGAGTAGGCGCGGATTCTGCAAAAAAGCCTCCGGTATGACTCACCGTTACGATGGGCATTGCCACAACCTAACGCCGGAGGAGATTGAAGAAAAGCTCGCTGCTGGCGTACCCTATGTTATCCGTCAGAAGATGCCGCAGACGGGCACGACCTCCTTCCACGATGAAGTATTCGGCGACATTGTGGTAGAAAATGAATCGCTGGACGATCAGATCCTTTTAATGTCCGACGGAATGCCTACTACAACTTTGCCAATGTGGTGGATGATCATCTCATGGGGATTACCCACGTGATCCGCGGGAGCGAATATCTTTCCAGTACGCCGAAATACAATTTACTTTACGAGGCTTTCGGCTGAGAGATCTCCGTCTATATTCATTGCTCGCTAGTGATGAAAAACGCAACCGAGAAGCTCTCTAAGCGCAACGGGGACGCCTCCTATCAGGATCTGGTAGCTAAGGGCTATCTGACCCCGCTATCCTCAACTATCTGGCGCTGCTTGGATGGAGCCCGAAGGGGGAGCGTGAAATCTTTACGCTGGAGGAGCTGGTGCAGGAATTTGACATCGAGGGCATCTCTAACTCTCCCGCCATTTAGGTAAAGGAATAGGAAAAACCCCGCCAAATGTTTTTGAACCGCCCCAGTAAAAACGGACAATAGACAAAAGCCCCCTGATGTAGGAAAATAGAAGTATGGAGTGCCCCAACTTGTGCGGACAGCACAAGTTGGGGCACTCCAATTTGCATTTGGCGGGGTTTTTAAAATTCAGGGCCAAAAATTCTTTGGAAGAGCAGTTCCCCATGCAGCCTATTTTAATCTTGTTTCCTTTGGCTATGAGGGGAAAATGTGGTTAATAGATAAACAACTGTGTCCAATAGAGCCGCCCGCTCGGATCCTGATAACAGCCCACGCCGATCTCCGTATAATCCGGGTTCAGGATGTTGGCGCGATGGCCGGAGGAATTCATCCAGCCTTCCATTACCTCTTGAGATGTACGCTGGCCATAGGCGATATTTTCACCCGCACCTTGATAATCAATGCCTGCCTCGGTCAGTACGCTGGAGAAGCGGGCGCCGTTCGGCCTCGTGTGCGAAAAAGAAACGGTCTGTTCCTCCGAACGGATACGCGCGGCTTTGGTCACTTCTAGGTTGGCCGTCAATGGGGAGAGACCCGCCGCCTTCCGCTCTTGGTTGACAAGGGAAACCACCTCGGCCTCATAAGCTGTTAAGCCGTCGGTTTCCGGTTTGCTTTCACTAGAATCTCCCGTATGGTCTTTGTCCTCCTCCGTATCTTCGACGGGCGGAGGGGTAGGTTCCGGGCGGCTGTTGTCCGGCGTTTCCGGCTTGGAGGGGATGTTTCCCGGACAATCCTTTGGAGGCGTTTCATTTGGGACTGTGCAAAACCGGTTTCTCAATTGGGCGAGGACGGCTTCCCACTGCGCCCACTGTTCTTGGCCAAATTCGGAAGGGCAGGCTGTTTTGCCAAAGACGCGTCCCGAATAGGCAATAGGCGACGCCTGTTTGGCCTGGACGGGAGCAGCTATCAGAACGGCCGAGCAGGCGGCCGCACAAAGGGCGGTGATTCGTTTCTTCATTCGACGCATAAAGTTTACCTCGCTTTCATGAATGTACCTTTTATGATAGAAGGTTTTTGGAACGGATGCAAATGTAAGTTTTGGCAAGGGAAAGGATGGCGGCCATGGTTGACAGCTCCTTCCTATACAAACAAAAACAGGCGTTCTGCACACACAAAAGGTGCCAAACGCCTGTTTTTCTGGAAATCTTTCGGGTCTAGTTTTTCGGACACTCGACCCCATAAACCTCCCACTGGCTGAGAGCAGGGAAGGGAGAAGGATCGTCCGCCTTAATCAAATTGGAGAGCCGGATCCACTCGACGCGCTTCTTTTCCGACAGGGGAATTTCATGCGGCTCCACCGACTTTTCCATCTCATGAACCAGCGTGCTGCCATCCGAGAAGGTAAAGGTGACGCGGACCCAATAGTTATCGTGCGGGAAATCGGCGCGCGTCACCAGTACCATGCGGTCGATCTCCACCATGCGTCCGAAGGCGAGGGTGATTTCCGCATCGTCCTGCCGGTTAATCCCCCAGGATTCATAAGGCCACGGACCGTGCGACCGGTTTGAGCAGTTGCCGTCGATAGCGTTGCGCGCGGCAAAGACCGACTCGCCCCGCGTTTCAACGTTGGCGAAGGCATGCGGAAACAGACCGGGATCGCCATGCTGGTCATAAACATTGCGGGCGAGATTTTTACGGACCTGGATTTCATCTTCGCTGGCCAGACGGGCGCGCAGGAGATGACGGTCTCCATAGAACGCTTTGGGAGAATAGGAGATATGTTTTTCGCCGAACGGGATGGTATAGACGAGCGGGGAGGAGGCCAAATAAACAAACTCGCTTTCCATTGCATCATCCAACTGCAAAATGAGGTAAATCCCCGTCCGATCACTGTGTAGGGAGATGGAGTCCCCCTCTTGGTAAGCCTCCGTATAAACAAGGCTTACCGCTTGTCCGCCGCTCGCGCAGGCGAGCGATTTCCCTTCTTTGTTTTGAATCTCTAAGGTTAATGCTGCCATTAGATTCCGCTCCTTTATTCAAAAAATATTATGAGACCGTTTCCGGCTATGTCAACGGGTGACGTTGCGCAGCCATTTTTTGCTTTTATAGCGCAGCGCTGTTAGCGGGATTTTAATAATTTCGTCGCTGAGCAGCACGATATAAACGGCGGGGACGCTCCAATGCAGGAAGAAGGCGCAAACAGCTCCCAGCAAGATCGAACAGCCCCACATGGTGCTGACATCCAGGAACAGGCCGAAGCGCGTATCACCCCCGGCGCGGAAAACGCCGACCACCATGGTTGTGTTAAAGCTCTGTGCAATGACAAAATAGGACATGACGAACATCATTACGGACAGATAACCGCATGCAAGCTCAGAAAGGTTCATCGTTTCCATCAGGAACGGGCGAACGCACAGGATGATAAGCGCGCCGAGCGTTCCGGTAATAAGCGTCAGCCGGGTGAGGCGTTTGGCATAGAGCTGCGCCTTATCATAGCTGTTTTCTCCGATAGCCTTTCCAATGAGAATGGCTGTTGCGTTGGCGATACCAAAAGCGATAACGGTTGCCAGTTGGCGGGCCACCTGCGCAACCGAATTGGCTGCGACGGCTGCGCTTCCCAGGTGGCCGATCACCACTGCGTTCATCGAAGTCCCCAGCCCCCACATCAACTCATTGAGGGTAACGGGAATGGAAAAATGAAGGAAATCACGAAACAGGAGTCTATCCCTTGCCCAGAGAGAGGAGAAGTGGAAATTGACCACGCGGTTCATCCGCCGGTCATAAAACACGACAATAACGAGCTCCAGAGCGCGGGCGATGAGGGTGGCGATAGCGGCGCCTTGTATTCCCAGACGTGGAAAGCCGCACAGCCCGAAAATGAGCAGCGCATTTAAGATGACGTTGGCCACCAGAGAACACAGATAAACCATGGTGGAGACCACCACCCGTTCCACGCTGCGCATGATATTGAGATAGATCATCGTGAAGCCCATCAAAGGATAGGCCAGGCAAACGATCCGCAGGTATTTTATCCCCTCCTGAATCACGTCGGGTTCCGGCGTAAAGATGCGCATGACCTGTGCGGGGAAGAGAAGAACAGCCGCCATAAAGGCAAATGACATCACCAGAGAAAAGCGCAGCGCGATGCCGATGATCTTTTCAATGGTGGGAAGATCCCCCTTGCCCCAATATTGGGCGGTCAACACCGCCGCGCCTGAGGTGAGTCCAAAGAAAAAAAGCGTCATGATAAACTGTACCTGCCCCGCGAGGGAGGAGGCGGACAGCGCCGTTTCGCCCAGCTTACCCAGCATGACAACATCGGCCGAGTGTACGGCGACGTTGATCAGATTTTGAAGCGCCATCGGCAGAACCAACATACATACCGAACGATAAAAAGAACGGTCGATGGACATCCATTTCTTCCTTTCCATATTTTCCGAGGTCATCCGGCCCGCCGGTTTGGGAGAAGCCTTCCGGCCGGTTGGATAAGCCTCTTATTCTTGTTCCTTCTTTACCTTTAACAAGCGGGCGAGCGGCCTTTTCTTCGCGTTCTCCGGCTTTTCATCCGAAAGGATTCGGGTGTAGATGGTGTTGATATAGTTGGCCAGATTTTGCGCACCGGAATTTTTGACCGACTGCCGGACGGAAGCCTTTAAAATGCGCAGCTGCTCCTCGTCCATTCCCTTGAGCCGCCGCAGCTTTGCCGCCATTTCTGCCGCATCCCGGAAAATGAAGCCGTTGATTCCATCGCGCACCTGATCCTTGTTCAGCTCGTCATAAAGCTGGAGCACGGGCAGTCCCGCCGCCATCCCTTCCAGCATCGAGATAGAATTGGTGTCCGAGAGGGAAGCGGTGACATACACATCGCCCGACGCGATATAGGGCGGCAGGTCGCTGTGTTCTACCCGGCCGGTAAAGACGACGGTATCCGCAATCCCCAGCCCGGCGGCGAGCGCTTCCAGGTTTTCTTTTTCCGGCCCGTCGCCAATGACCACCAGGCGGATGCGATCCCCCGGTTTCATTTCCGCCGCCCAGTTGCGCAACAGTACATCCACGCTCTTTTCCCGTCCGAGCCGCCCGACAAAGATAGCGATCATCTCATCCGGCGCGATCTGGAACTTTTCCCGAAAGGCCCGCTTGTCCTCTTCTGTAATCTTTTCAGGGGAGAAGGCGTCGAGCTCCACCGGGTTGGGCACTACGCTAACCGGCTTATCCAAACCGGTTTCTTTGAGATACATTTCGCATTTGAGGCTGGGGCCTGTAACCTCGTCGGCCGATTTGGCGAAGATGCGGAAGTACCGGTGAGAAATTCGTGTCGTGATCCCGACGAGGGGTGCGGGGGCGACATAGTAAATATATTCGTCATACATCGTGTGTAACGTATAGACCAACGGAACACGCAGAATTTTTGCAATTCCAATTCCGGATAAGCCGATTCCAAATTCATTATGGATATGGATAATATCTGGGTTAAAATCGCGCAGGAAGCGCAGACGTGTCCGGCTGACAGCAGGGGCGAGATCAAACCCATACAGCCGCTTGCTGATTTTATGCGCCGGACAATAGAGTACGTTCTCTTTAATATAATGCTTGCGGGTTTTAGAGTTAGCGGTAACGACCAATACGGTGTGCCCCATGGCTTCCAGACCGTCCTTTAAGGATTTCACATGCGTTACCACGCCGTTGATATGGGGAAGATAGGTTTCCGTAAACAGAGCGATTCTCATTTTTATTTGAACCTTTCCTTTCTGGGCGCGCTACACTTTTTCTTCCAGCGCACTCCCAAACGCCATTTCTCCAAAAGCGCGGCGTCCGATAGGCGCGCGCATTATTCACACAGAACCTTCCATTTTATTATATCAGGAATTTCATATTTTTCAATTGAATCTATGCGATAGCTACGGTATAATAACTATAAAGGCTTCTGAAATGGGGAGAACCCCCGCCGTTTGATAAGCTCAGAGAACGGTGGGGGAGAGAACGGGCAAACGTCCCGGTTCTAAGCGGCCGGATCCATAAAAATTGGATAACAGGATGGAAAAAAGTGGACGGGCCTATTATAAATAAGTAAGGGGAGAGCATTCCATGAGCATTACCTATTCGGTTTCCCTAGAAAAGCTGCTTCGGGATTTTGATCTGACGCCGGTCTATCTGCCCTGTGAGGCAAAGGATATTTTAATTACGTCGGCAGACGTGAACCGGCCTGGATTACAGCTAAATGGATTTTTCGATTTCTTTGACCGCAGCCGTATCCAGATTATCGGAAA
This sequence comes from Provencibacterium sp., assembly GCA_022793895.1. Lineage (GTDB taxonomy): Bacteria > Bacillota > Clostridia > Oscillospirales > Ruminococcaceae > Harryflintia. Next base: position 38,694 of record JAAWDS010000006.1, read on the forward strand.
AAGTGAAATTGCCTTTTTAAAACAGTTGGGGCCGGAGGAGCTGGCCTGTTCCTGCGATAAATTCTTCTCCTACAAACCGCCTGTCGTCATCGTTTCGCGCGGTTTAGAGCCCTTGCCGGATATGGTGCAGGCGTCGGAAAAATATAAGGTTCCGCTGGTATGCATCAACGACGCCACCTCCTCGTTCATGTCCAGCTTGATCTCCTCTTTAAATGTTGAGCTCGCCCCGCGCCAGACTTGTCACGGCGTTTTGGTGGAGGTCTACGGCGAAGGGATCCTCCTGCTGGGTGAAAGCGGCGTTGGCAAGAGCGAAACGGCCATTGAGCTGGTCAAGCGCGGCCACCGGCTGATTGCGGATGACGCTGTGGAGATTCGCCGGGTTTCCAGCCGTACCCTGGTAGGAGCGTCGCCGGAAAACATCCGTCACTTTGTTGAGCTGCGCGGCGTCGGTATCATCAACGCGCGCCGGATCTTTGGTATGGGCGCGGTGAAGTTGACCGAACGGATCGACATGGTGATCCAGCTCGAATTGTGGGATAAAAAGAAGGTCTATGACCGGATGGGGATGGAAAGTCAGTATACCGAGATTTTAGGTATCTCGGTAACGTCTACGGTAATACCGGTAAAGCCGGGGCGTAACCTTGCCATTATCATCGAAGTAGCCGCTATCAATAACCGTCAGAAAAAGATGGGATACAACGCCGCGCAGGAACTATTGGAAAAGGTCGGCATGATGGAGCCCGAATCTGAAAACAGCGTTTGGGATCAGTATTAATATCAAAATAGCCGGTTTCGCTTTGGAAAAGCACGCCTATCCGGCAACGCCGGCTGTTCTGCCCGAAACGTTAGGATCCAAAAAGGAAAAGAGGAGTTCTTCATGCAGTTTATTGCCGACACCCATACGCATACGATTATGTCCGGACATGCCTACAGCACCCTTTCGGAGAACATGGCGGCGGCTGCACAGGCGGGATTGCGCTTTCTTTGCAGCACGGAACACGCAAGTTTAATGCCGGATGCGCCGCACTTTCTTTATTTTGACGGCATGAGGATATTGCCGGACAGCCTGTCCGGCGTCTATCTGATTCGCGGCTGCGAGGTCGATATTGTAGATGTGAAAGGGACGCTCGACCTGCCGGAGAACACTTTAAAGAAGCTGGAATGGGTGATTGCTTCGCTGCACCCCCCTGTTTACCGGCCGGCCGGTGTGGAGGCGCATACCGAAACCTGGCTTCAGATTGCCCGCAATCCGTTGGTAGATGTCATTGGGCACTGCGGAGACGGACGCTATCGCTTTGATTATGAGACGGTCATCCGGGAGTTTGCAAGGAACGGGAAGATTGTCGAGATCAACGCTAATTCCTTCCGGGTGCGCGAGGGGAGCCAAGAAAACTGCCGGGTCATCGCACAGCTCTGTAAGAAGCATGGCGTACGAATCGTGGTCAGCTCGGATGCGCACCACTGCTCCTGGATTGGAAATTTTGGTCCGGTTCCGCAGATGCTACAGGAGATCGGTTTTCCGGAGGAACAAATTCTAAATGCAAACTACGAGCGGTTTGCTGCAACCTTAGAAAAGAAAACCGGACGGAGTTTTCCGGTGATAAACGGCTAGTGGGGAGGACGAAGCATGCGTTACTATTTGGGCGTGGATCTGGGCGGTACCAACATTGCCGTCGGCGCAGTGGATGAGCATTATCGAATTGTCGGAAGAGGGGGGGTAAAGACCGATCTGCCCCGTCCGGCAGAAGAGATTGTGAAAGCCATTTGGGAGGCATGCCGCCTGGCGCTGAGCGACGCTGGCCTGACCCTGGAGCAGATTGAATGGGTGGGCATCGGCTCTCCTGGGGTTGTGAACAGTGCGTCAGGAGAGATCGAATTTGCCAACAACCTTAATTTTCATCACGTTCCGCTGCGCAGAATGGTGTATGAATGTATCGGACGGCCTACTTATCTAGAAAACGATGCAAACGCCGCGGCCTATGGCGAGGTCCTGGCCGGAGGGGCGCGCGGCTATCAGGACGTCGTGGCGATCACGCTGGGGACCGGCGTAGGCGGCGGAATCATTATCGGCGGGCGGATCTATTCCGGTTATAACCATGCGGGCGCAGAGCTGGGACATGTGGGAATGTTCTACGGTGGGGAAGCCTGTAGCTGCGGGGCGGTTGGCTGTGTGGAGAGCTTCTGCTCGGCTTCGGCGCTCATCCGCCAAACGAAGGACAAAATGAAGGCGCAGCCCGATTCGCAGATGTGGGAGCTCTGCGGCGGTGATATGGACAAGGTGAGCGGCCGCACCGCTTTTGACGCCATGCGCGCCGGAGATACAGCCGGAAGCGAGGTGGTCCGGCAATATTGCGACTATCTGGGCTATGCAGTCAATAGCTTTACCAACCTTTTGCAGCCGCAGATTGTGCTGATCGGAGGCGGCATCAGCCATGAAGGAGAAACGCTGCTGGAGCCCATCCGCCAATATGTCTATACCCATGGACTGGTTGCCGATCCGGAGAAACGGGTCCGTGTGGAAGCGGCAACCCTTGGGAACGATGCCGGGATTATAGGAGCGGCATTTTTGGGCAACCTCTGAACATAGGGATAAAGGAGCGGCAAGCGACGGCAATGCGCCTATTTTGGCGGCTCTAATAGTTAAGCCTTGGAGGGGTTTACTTGACCAACCGGATGACTCAATTGATAAAAAGGTGCGAAGAAATAGGCTGCCTGTATCGGGAGCAGGAGCCTATGCGGCTGCACACCAGCTTTAAAATTGGCGGGCCGGCCGATCTGTACCTGTTGCCCGACCGTGCGGAACAGATCGCCGCGCTGCTGCCCTTCGCCATTGAGAGGGAGCTTCCGGTCCATCTGCTGGGCCGCGGCTCGAATGTGTTGGTCAGCGACGCGGGGATACGCGGCGTTGTTCTAGCCGTCACCGACCGGCTTTCAGAAATCGCCCTTACCTCCTCCGGAACCGTCTCCTGTGCGGCGGGGGCGAGCTTGGAAAAGCTCTGCCGCTTTGCGCTGGATCACCGGTTGAGCGGATTGGAATTTGCCTTTGGGATCCCAGGTAGTGTCGGCGGCGCCGTTTTTATGAACGCGGGCGCTTATGGCGGCGAAGTCAAGGATGTGCTGCTGTCCGCTTCTCATGTAACGCCAGAAGGACAGTTCGGCAGCCTGGCAGGCGAGGCGCTCGCCTTGTCCTACCGCCACAGCGCTTATGCGGAAAATGGAAGCTGCATTCTCTCGGCGGAATTTGCCCTTCAGCCGGGCGATCCAGCCGCTATCCGGACGCGGATGGAAGAGCTGAAAGCGAAGCGCCGGGAGAAGCAGCCGCTGGAATACCCCAGCGCAGGCAGCACCTTTAAGCGCCCAGAAGGCGCTTATGCCTCCGCGCTGATCGATCAGTGCGGACTCAAGGGCCTGCGGGTGGGGGATGCAATGGTCAGTGAAAAGCATGCGGGTTTTATCATCAATGCCGGATCTGCCAGCTGCGCCGACGTATGCAGACTTATCGAGAAGGTCAAAGAAACCGTTTGGGAGCGGACAGGATTCCAGTTGGAATGTGAAATCCGCTTGCTGTCCTAAATCCCTTCGGATAAGCCAAAAGTGGGGGAGTGAGCGCATTGTCCTTTTCTTCCAAGCTAAAAAAAGAGGTGTGCGGCAACCGGCCCTTCATTTATGCGCATAAGCATGCCGTTCTTTATGGAATGCTCGCCGGTGCGCGGAGCTTCGATGCGGACAGCATCCTTCTATATACCGAAAACCGCTGGGTTTCCCGGCTGTTTGCCGAACTGCTCTATGAGCTGGTCGAAATCAAAACCTCCGTCACCTCCACCGAGCAGATCTTAGGCGACGATCGCAGGCTCTATGAGGTTCGGGTAGACACGCAGGAGGATCGAGAGGCGGTGATCCGGTATTTTGATCCGGCCGCTGAACGTTTTGCCGCTTGCCAGCCTACCAACCATGCGGATCAGGAATTCTTGCGCGGCATTCTTTGCGGCGCTTTTTTAAGCTGCGCGAACATTTCCGATCCCCGCAAAAGCTACCATCTCGAATTTGTCGCCCATACCGAGACGGCGCAGCAGAGCTTAAGCGCGCTTCTAAATAAATTTGAAATGCGCTTTCGGCGAACGGTGCGCAAGGGAGCTCCGATTCTCTATGTGAAAAACTCGGAAGAAATCGAGGATGTCCTCACATTGCTGGGCGCAGGGAAAAGCGCCCTTGAGGTGATGAATGTAAAAATCTACAAGGATATGCGCAACCGGGTTAACCGCGTTACCAACTGTGAAACGGCCAATATTGACCGGACCGTTTCCGCTGCCGCACAGCAGAATGCACAGATCCGCCTGATTGATCGCACCATCGGCCTGGATGCGCTCCCGGAAAACCTGCGCCAGATCGCCCGTATGCGATTGGAAAACCCGGACATGCCGCTCAGCGAGCTGGCGGCGGCCCTCAATCCCCCCGTTTCCCGTTCGGGCGCGCATTACCGGCTGAAGCAGATTGCCGCCGTTGCCGGACGGTTACAGGCGGAAAACAACAAGCCGCTGGAGGGCTAGAAGGGAAGCGTCATGAGGGAATTTGTTCATCTGCATGTACATAGCGAATACAGCTTGCTGGATGGCGCTTGCCGTATCGAAAAGCTCGTCGATCAAGCGGCTGCCTTGGGTCAAAAAGCGGTCGCCATTACCGATCACGGCGTGATGTACGGCGTGATCGATTTCTACAAATACGCCAAAAAGAAGGGGATTAATCCGGTTATTGGCTGCGAGGTCTATGTCGCCCCGCGCAGCCGGTTCGACAAGGTGCATGGCCTGGATGGGAGCCCTTATCATCTCATTTTGCTTTGTGAGAATGAAAAGGGCTATCAAAACCTGATGACGCTCTGTTCCTTAGGCTTTATCGAAGGGTTTTACAGCAAGCCGCGTATCGATCGGGAGCTGTTGACAAAGCACACGGAAGGGCTTATCTGTCTGTCAGCCTGTCTGGCGGGGGAGGTGCCGCGCCGCTTGAGCGAGGGAGACTATGCCGCCGCTCTGGAGGCCGGACGCTTCTACCGGGATCTCTTTGGCCCTGAGCATTATTTCATTGAACTGCAAGACCATGGAATACGCGAGCAGCAGCTCATTCTGCCCATGCTGGCGCGGTTAAGCGCGGAGCTGGGCGTGGGAATGGTTGCGACAAACGATTGCCATTATATCGAGCGGACGGATGCTCAGATGCAGAAGGTGCTTCTCTGCATTCAAACTAACCACACGGTTGACGAAGAAAACGAGTTGGCTTTCCCGACCGATGAATTCTATCTCAAAAGCGGGGATGAGATGGCCTCCCTCTTTTCCTCCTTTTCGGGAGCGCTGGAAAACACGGTACGGATTGCGGAACGCTGCCAGGTAGAATTTGAATTTGGGGTTCATAAGCTACCCTATTTCCAAGCGCCGGAGGGGGAGGAAAACGCCGCCTATTTCCGCCGGCTTTGCTACGAGGGCCTCCACCGCCATTATGGAGCTCAGCCGGCGCAGGAGATCGTGGACCGGCTGGAATATGAGCTGGAAACCATCGCAAAAACGGGATATATCGACTATTATTTGATCGTTTTTGATTTCATTGATTTTGCCCGCCGCAGCGGCATCCCAGTCGGACCGGGCCGCGGTTCGGGCGCAGGAAGCCTGGCGGCCTACTGCATCGGGATCACCGGGGTGGATCCCATCCGATACAACCTGTTGTTCGAGCGGTTTCTCAATGCCGAGAGGGTGAGCATGCCAGATTTCGACATTGATTTTTGCTATGAACGGCGGCAGGAGGTCATTGATTATGTAGTGCGCCGCTATGGCAGCGACCATGTCGCCCAGATCATTACCTTTGGAACAATGGCGGCCCGCGCGGCCGTTCGGGATGTGGGGCGTGCGCTGGGGATGAGCTATCCGGCAGTGGATGAGGTAGCCAAAGCGATTCCAATGGAGCTGGGAATGACCCTTGCGCGCGCGCTCAAGGTTTCAGCGCGGCTGCGCCAGTTAGAAAAGGAAAACGTGCAGGTACAGGCGCTTTTGGAGATGGCGCGCAAAATTGAAGGGATGCCCCGCCATGCCTCCACCCATGCGGCGGGCGTGGTCATTACGCGCGACCCGGTGATGCAATATGTGCCGCTGGCCAAGAATGACGAGGCCATCGTCACCCAGTTTACCATGACCACGCTGGAGGAGCTGGGCCTTTTAAAGATGGACTTTCTCGGCCTTCGCAACCTCACGGTCATTCATCACGCCCAGGAGATGATCCGGCGGCAGAATCCGGAATTTGATATCGATCGAATCGATCTGGAGGACCGGGGTGTTTACCGGATGCTCTCGCAAGGGGATGCCCTGGGGGTGTTCCAGTTTGAATCGGCAGGAATGCGCCAGGTGATGGCGCAGCTTAAGCCGACAAGCATCGAGGACCTGACGGCGGTCATCTCGCTGTACCGTCCCGGCCCGATGGATTCGATCCCGCGCTATATTGAGAACCGCCACCATCCTGAAAAGATCACCTATGCTACGCCGCTACTGGAGCCGATCCTTAACGTAACCTATGGATGTATCGTCTATCAGGAGCAGGTTATGCAGATCTGCCGTTCGCTTGCAGGCTATTCTTATGGGCACGCCGATCTGGTGCGCAAGGCCATGTCCAAGAAAAAAGCGGATGTAATGCTGCGCGAACGGGAATCGTTCGTTCATGGAAGCCGCCGGGAGGATGGGACCGTTGAATGTATCGGGGCTGTGGGAAACGGGATCGACGAAAAGACGGCAAACCAGATTTTTGATGAAATGGTCTCCTTTGCTTCTTATGCGTTCAACAAATCTCATGCCGCCGCTTATGCGACCATCGCCTATCAAACCGCTTTTCTCAAGCACCATTATCCCAAGGAATATTTTGCCGCATTGCTCACCAGCATCCAGGATTACACCGATAAAATGGTTGAGTATGTCCATGAAATTCAAAAGATGGGAATTCGTGTTTTACCACCGGATATCAACGAAAGCATGGAGGGCTTCACCGCGGCGGCGGATGGTATCCGCTTCGGACTTTTAGGGATCAAGAACATCGGCCGGGGATTAATCGGAACGGTGATAACCGAGCGGCAGAAGGGGCCGTTTACCGGCTTTGTGGATTTCTGTGAACGGACCTATAGCCGGGAGCTCAACCGCCGCGCCCTGGAAAGCCTGATTAAAAGCGGCGCGTTCGACTCCCTCGATTATAACCGCCGGGAAATGCTTTCGGGGTGTGAGCAGGTGCTGGCCAATATCGAAACGGCGCAGAAAAATAACCTCGCCGGCCAGTTGAATCTGTTTGAGGATATGGGCGCCCGTTCTGGTAGCGCTTATACCTTGGAGCGGCAGAAAGAATATCCTGCCGCGGCGCTGCTGGAAATGGAGAAAGAGGTGATAGGCATCTATATCTCCGGCCATCCGTTGGATGCTTATGAACCGGTAGCGCGGGCCGCGGGTACGGTTGAAATCCGTACCCTCCTTGCCATGGAGACAGAGACCCCTGTTCAAGGTCAGCCGGAACCGAAGGCGGCGCTGCTGTGTATGATTGCGTCCCGAAAGCTGAAAGCCACAAAGAATGGACAGATGATGGCTTTCTCGATTGCCGAAGACCAGACGGGCCGGATTGAGATGATCGTTTTCCCAAAGGTCTTAGAGCGTTCCGGCGCCTTTTTACAGGAGGGGACGGTAGTGATTGCCCGCGGCCGCGTTTCCCTTCGAGAAGAGGAAGCGCCCAAATTCCTCTTGGATGAGCTGGCTCCCCCTTCCTTGCCGCAGAAACCGGTGCCTTCACCGGCTCCAGAACCGGTGAAGGCCGCTGGGACGGGGGGAAAACGGAAAGGACTCTATCTGAAAATCTCCTCAAAATTTGACAGCCGCTTGGAGGAGGTACGCGCGCTTCTCCAGCAGAACGCTGGACCATGCCCGGTCTATCTTTACTTCAACGACGAACAAAAGCTGATGGCGGCCCCGCAGTCGCTGTTTGTCCAGTATACCCCGGCGCTCTACGAAAGCCTCTCCCGCTTAATAGGGGAAAAAAACACGAAATTTGTTTTATAATTCACAACCCCGCGCTTGATTATCGAGAGACGATTCGCTATAATGGAACACAATGGAAGGTGTATTCTATTTTAAAAACAATTCGCTTGTAGGAAAAGGGTGGAAGGTTATGATGGAAAACAAAAAGAAAAAAATTGGCGTCTTGACCAGCGGCGGAGATGCGCCAGGCATGAACGCGGCCATTCGTGCGGTCGTTCGTTCCGCGCTTGCAAGAGGTATGGAAGTCGTAGGCGTCCGGCACGGGTATAACGGACTGATTGATGGGGATATTTTTGATATGAATCTGCGCAGCGTTTCAGAAATCCTGCACCGCGGCGGAACGATTCTCTATACGGCGCGCTGCAAGGAATTCCGCACGCGTGAAGGGGTTCTCAAGGCGAAAGATACCTGCCAGAAGCTCGGAATTGACGGCTTGGTTGTCATCGGGGGCGACGGCAGCTTCCGCGGCGCGCGCGATCTGTCGCTGGAGGGGATCCCCTGTGTCGGCCTGCCGGGTACGATTGACAACGACATCTCCTGCTCAGACTACTGCATTGGGTTCGATACCGCTTTAAATACGGCGGTAGAGGCCGTTGACCGTCTACGCGATACCTCCCAATCGCATGACCGCTGTAATGTTGTAGAAATTATGGGTAACGGCGCGGGGCACCTCTCGCTGGACTGCGGCATCGCCTGCGGCGCCAGCGCTATTTGGGTCAACGAGGTTGATTTTGATGTGGATGTCAGCATCGTACAGCGTATTCTGGATACCGGAAAGACCGGAAAACATCACTTCATCGTGATTGTCGGCGAGGGGATCACCGATGTGCATTCCCTAGCCAGATATATTGAGGAGCGCACGGGCGTTGAATCCCGCGCCACCGTGCTCGGACATATCCAGCGCGGCGGTTCTCCAACGGCAAAAGATCGCATTATGGCCACTCAACTTGGATACCACGCCGTTGAGCTGCTTGAACAGGGGATTGGCAACCGGGTGGTTGTTATCCGTGAGAACCATGTCGTTGATTTTGATATTCTGGAAGCGTTGCAGATGAAGAAGGGGATCGACCGCAAGCTCTATGAGATTGCAAGGTCCATCAATATCTAAAGCAGGAACCAGCAGTTTCGCCGGGGCTGCCCAAGGCAGCCCCTTTCTTTTTATATCCGCCCGTTCCTGAAGTCTTTGTCACAGACAGCAGAAACCAACAGGAGGCTCATATGGCGAAAAAAAATAAATATGCAACCGGACGCGTTGCTCTTTCCACCTTTGGAACATCCATTGTAGCGCTTGTATTCACCTCTCTTGTTACTCTTTCCTTGGGAACGTTTTCCGAAAACGGCTTCTGGATTTTTATTGTGCAGCTCATTTCGCTGATTATCTTTGTTTCTATGATCTATTCACCCAGTTGGTATTGCGGCGATCATGATTCCAACTCGGTTCACTTTGGACACATGGAAAAGGATCTGAACAAGGGGCTTCGGATCGGCCTTCTTGCCATGATTCCTTATGCCCTGACGCCGGTGATTTTGGTCCTCAGCAAGCTCCAGGTATTTGGCAAGCTGGATCTCGGCTTTGTCTACCGGCTGCTTAATGTGCATATGTTGTATGCTATCAACTGGCTGATCACGCCTGAAAAAACAATTGCAGAGGCTTCCTGGTTCTCCATTATCGGCGTATGGGCCTATCATCTGATTATCCCGGCAGCTTGTGCCGCCGCTTACCGTCTGGGCTTTGCGCACATCTCCATCAGCGAACGGCTTATCTTTAAAAACCTGCCTAAAAATAGCAACTCCCGAAATAAGAAGCAGAAGTAGCGCGCGTTATTTCAGAACTTCGTTTCCCCCAAGCTCTCCCTTTAAATTGGCCGGTATATTCAGAACGGAGGACCGCATATCCATACGATAGGTTCATTTCGGTTCTCCTTCTTTGGAAAACCGGAATGGCGCTGGAGAATGGGGGAAAACGGGATGAAGAAATATCGGTTCAAAGCGGTTGCCTTTCTTGCGGTTTGCTATGTAACGGCGGTGGTCTCCATTCTTTCAACGCTCGGCCAGACTTTGAGTGTGAGCGGGCAGCTGCATGCCACCCCCAAGATCATCATCGATGCGGGACACGGTGGGTTTGACGGCGGCGCAGAGGGCGTTTCAGGCACGATCGAAAAGGATATCAACCTTCCCATTGCCTTAAAGGTACAGGATTTACTCACGCTTTTCGGCTTTGAGGTGATTATGACCAGGGAAGAGGATGTTTCTACCTGCGATGAAGGGCTTGAGGGAATCGCGAACCGAAAGACCAGCGACATCCTTAACCGTTTTGCTCTGATCCAAAGCCATCCAGATGCGGTTTTTTTAAGCATCCATCAAAACAAGTACCCCGATAGTTCCCAATTTGGCGCACAGATGTTTTATGGTCCGAAAAGCGCCGAGAGCGAGGTCTTGGCCGGAATCCTGCAACAAAACTTCTGCGGAATGCTCCAGCCGGAAAACCAGCGCCAAACGAAAGAAGCGACTGATAGCGTGTATCTCCTTTATCACTCTCCAGCGCCCAGCGTGCTGATTGAATGCGGCTTCCTTTCGAATCCGGAAGAAGAAGCGCGGCTCAAAGATGATCATTACCAGAACCAGATTGCTTTTGTAATTTCCGCCTCGGTTCTGCAATATATGGAACAAAGCTACTATCCGCAAATCGAATCGCTCCCGCCACAGGAGAGCGTTCAGGCGGCTGCCTATTCGGGAACGCCCCGCCTGCGCTCTTACCGGTTGCCATGAAAGAAAGGATAAAGGATGGCTAAAATTAAATCCGTTTACGTCTGCAATCAATGCGGCTGTACCTCGCCGAAGTGGTATGGCAAATGCCCGGACTGCGGAGCTTGGAACAGTATGCAGGAAACGCTTTCCGGGCCGGAACCGGAGCCAGCCAAGCGGCATATCTCCCCCGTTACTTCGGCTGTTCCAGCCGCCGAAGTGCTTTCTATCAATGAAATTATTGCCGACGAAGCGTTCCGCTACCATACCCAAATAGGCGAGCTGGATCGGGTGATGGGCGGGGGCATTGTAAAGGGCTCGGTCACGCTGTTAAGCGGTGATCCTGGAATTGGAAAATCGACGCTGCTGTTGCAGATGTGCGCCCCGCTGTGTGAAACGGGGCTGCGGGTGTTATATGTATCTGGAGAGGAGAGCGCCCGGCAGTTAAAGCTGCGCGCCCAGCGTTTGGGGGTTCAAGCGGGCAGCCTGCTCATCGCTTCGGTGACGCAGGCGCCGACCATTTTAGCGACGATTGAAAAGCAGCAGCCGGATGTGGTGATGATCGATTCCATCCAAACCATCTATATGCCCACCCTCAACTCCTCGGCCGGTACCGTTTCACAGATACGAGAGTGTACCCAACTGCTCATTGCCTGCGCCAAGGCGCGGGAGATCCCTCTTTTTTTGGTTGGACATGTCAATAAGGATGGGGCCATTGCCGGTCCGAAGATAATGGAGCACATGGTGGACACCGTGCTCTACTTTGAAGGGGAGAGGCACCTGGCTTTCCGTATCCTGCGCGCCGTTAAAAACCGCTTTGGATCGACAAATGAAATCGGAGTTTTCCGAATGGGGGAATCGGGCCTGGAGGAAGTCGGCAATCCCTCTTTTGAGATGATCGCCGGGCGGCCCCGCGATGTATCCGGAAGCTGCATCGCCTGTGTCCTGGAAGGCTCCCGGCCTATTTTGGCAGAGGTGCAGGCGTTGGTGTGTAAAACCAACTTTGGAACTCCTCGGCGGATGACCACCGGCTTTGATTTCAACCGGACCGCTCTTCTGCTGGCTGTGTTGGAAAAACGCTGTGGATATTTCTTTGGTAATTTGGATGCCTATGTGAATGTCGCCGGCGGACTCCGGCTGGATGAGCCCGCTTCGGATTTACCCGTCGCTCTCGCCCTGGTCTCCAATTTGATAGATAAGCCGGCGCCGTATGATCTGGCCGCTTTTGGAGAAATTGGACTGGCTGGGGAGCTGCGCAGCGTTTCGCAGGTAGAGCTGCGGCTTACCGAGGCTTACCGGCTGGGCTTCAAACGGTTTTTACTGCCGAAGGCAGCGGCAAAGCAAATTTCAAGGCCGCCGGAGGATGCCCTGCTGATTGCGGTCGATTCGCTGCGCGCCGCCTTTGACGCGGCTTTTGTACAAAAATGAAGGTGAAAAATAGCTGCATTCTCCCGAAATAGCCGCCGGCGCCGCCGTCCCGCAGACGGTGCAGCAGCCATTTTGCTGGTGGATACATGGTTTATCGCATGGAACCATATTCATTTCCAAGCAACTCCTCTCCATTGCCGCTTTTCTTTTAGTGTAATTCATATAGAACGGATTATACTCCTTATCAGCCGGGTTTCAGACAAGCCCCGCTTAAATTTTGTGTTTTGAGGGAACATAAACACTCTTCTCATAGACACAATAGAAGGGAAAGAATTGCTGGGAAATGCGGGAGGTTTTGGTTTCATGCGGGGAAAATGGGTTCTGTGGCTGGGGGGCTGTCTGCTGTGGGGGATGGCCGCCCTTTCGCCGTTGGCGGTTCGAGCCGCCATTCCTAGTGCGAGTTATATCCAGGCCGCTGTTCGTGACTATGCGGCTGTGATCAGCGGTTCGGGAGTCCTAGAGCAGCAGGGGAAAAAGCAGGTGTTTTTGAGCACCCCTGTTATCGCGCAGAATATCCTGGTTTCACCGGGCGACGAGGTGAAAGAGGGGGAACCGCTCGCTCTGATTGATACAGAGCTGACGAGGAGCGTTCTTTCTCATTCGGTTGTGCTTCAGCGTCCGGCTAGTGAAGAAACGGGTGCTCTTCTTGAACTGCAAAAGCTGGAACAGGCGGCTGCGCTTTATGGGGTTTCGATGGAGGAGCTCCTTCCGCTCCTGGAGACGGATACGGCACTGTCTGAAAGTTCTGGATCACGGGAGACGGTTGTCGCCATCCCCACCGAAATCCTGGCTCCAATGGATGGCGTTGTCACCGATGTAGCAATAGAGAGTGGCGTGCTGACGCAGGCATCCGGAGCGGTGTTTACAGTAGCGGATCGTGCGCGTTTCGGGGTTCGTATGGCGGTAGGCGAATCGCAGATTGCCTCTATCGCTTTGGGAGATACCGCCGAAATCACCGGGTTAGCCTTTGACGGAGCTTATCATGGCGTAGTAGAATCGATCGCGCCGGCCGCCAAACGTACCGGGGAAACGGCACAGGCGACGGTGGAGGTACAAATCCGTGTTCTTGACCCAGACGAACGGCTACGGGAAAATTACTCCACCTCGGTGACAATTACTTCTCAAACTTCTGAACGGATGCTGACGCTTCCTTATGAAGCGATCCGGCAGGATGCTGATAATATTGAATATGTGTTTGTTTATGAGAATGGCCGCGCTAAAAAGCAGCCGGTAACAACGGGGAAAGAGCTGGCAAACTGCGTTCAAATCATCAGCGGGCTGAATGGCAGCGAATGCGTGCTAACGGGCGAAGGCTTGCAGGAGGGAAAGCGCATCCGCTTGGGGGAGGAGGGGATGCTATGATTGAAATTATCCGCCGCTCTCTGCGGATGTTGGGGCGAAAAAAAGGACGCACTATTTTAACCGTGATCTCGATAGCGATTGGGGTTGCATCGGTGGTGATCATCTCTTCCATCGGAGAGATAGGCAAAAGCAGCGTGGAACAGGAGCTTCAAAGCCTGGGGCTCGACGGGATTTCGGTAGGAAAATCCAGCCCAGCCGCAGCCTCCCCGCTCAATGACCTGGCTTTAGAAACGGTTCGTGTGCAACCAGGCGTACAAGCGGCCGCCGGACTGAATACCGAATATACCGAACTGCATATGCGCTCTTTGGTGGCGAACGGCGTTGTTTGGGGAATCGAACCGGCAGCCGCCCAGTTTATCTCTATGGAAACGATTTATGGGCGGCTTATTAACCAATATGACGTCCGGGCTGGAACCCGCGTCTGCGTTCTCGATCAAACGGTTGCGCAGTCCTTCTACAAAAGAACCAATGTGGTTGGAAAAACTATCCGTTTGAAATTAGGGGAGGCTTTGGAAAGTTTTACAGTGGTGGGTATTGTGCGTTCTGGCGGCAGCCTTTTCCAAGGGCTTTTATCGAGCTACGTTCCAGGATTTGTTTATATCCCTTCCAGTACGATGCAGCAGCTAACGATGAAAGCGGATTTTGACCAGATCGCCGTCAAGGTAACGGAGCCTAAACAAGCCGAAGAAACGGGCGATCGGATTATCCAGGCGTTGGAATCCTCCAGCGGTATTCGAAACGGATACCGGATACAGAATATCACCCAACAAAAAGAATCGCTCAACCGCCTTTTGGAGATTGTTACACAGGCGCTCTCTTTAATCGCCGGCGTCTCCTTAATTGTTGCTGGATTGGGGATCATGACGGTCATGCTGGTTTCCGTCCGTGAGCGGACTCGTGAAATTGGTATCAAGAAATCGATAGGCGCCCGCAGCCGGGTTATTCTTCTGGAATTCTTGACGGAAGCCCTCGCTATTTCGCTGATAGGCAGTCTGGCCGGCGCATTGGTAGGCGTCTTTTTCGTAACGGTAGGCTGTCTGTCCTTTCAAATGGAGGCGGCTATCCGGCTAGACCCTGTATTCCAATCCATCGCATTTTCTGTATTGGCGGGGACGGTATTTGGCGTTTATCCGGCCTGTGTAGCAGCTAAGTTACGGCCTGTCGATGCCTTGCGCACTTTATAACCAAGTTCCTTATGACTACAGGGAGGCGGCAGATGGTACAAGCGGTAGCATTCCCTAATATTCCGCAGGGCCAGGTAACATTAGCGGCTGTTTCTGAAAAGAGTAGAGAAGTTTTGCAGGCGCTGGAGCAAACGGGTATAGAGCCGTTGAGAGTGGGCGCGAGCCCTCATCTACCCCTTCCAGTGTGCTCGCATGCGGATATGCGCTTGCACCCTATGGGCGGCGGAGAGGTGGTGGTAGAGGTAGGGGATACGGAATTCTATCGTTCCTGTGCCGCTAAAGGGCTACATGTCCGATATGCTGCTTGGACACTGGGACAGCGCTATCCGCAGGATATAGGGCTTAACTGTTTTGCGCTGGGAGGAAGGCTTATCGGCTTGCCGAAAGCGATGGATCCGGCAGTGCGTGACCGCTATCTCGAAAAAGGCTTTCGTCTTCTTGGCATCCGGCAGGGCTATGCCAAATGCTCGGCTGCGATTGTTTCGCACCATGCGGTTATTACCTCAGATCCTTCCTTAGCGAAGGCTCTTCCATCTATTGGGGTGGACTGCCTGAGCGTTTCTCCTGGTTATGTGCGGTTGGATGGGTACGCTTATGGATTTTTGGGCGGCGCATGCTTCCTCTCTTCTCCTCATACCCTCTGTTTTTTGGGAGAGCTTTCGTCTCATCCGGATGCACAGCGCATCCGAGCCTTTTGCTTCCGGCACAACGTAGAAACGCGGTCTCTTTTAAAAGGGGAACTGCGCGATGTAGGTTCTGTTCTCCCGCTTTATTGCAGGGATCCAGCCGGCTTGTAAAGATTCTGCACAGACAGTAAATTTAAAAAATCTCTCCAAGATTTTCCAGGGTATATTCTATAAGATATGGGCGGCAGATTGTTGAAATTTGTCGAATTATAGAATATAATGATCTCTATTGACAGAAAAAATGAGACACCATGGAGATCGAATCATGAGAGGACGCAAATTTATTTATTATTTATTGGGAATAGGCGCAATCTTATCTTTGTGTTTGCTGGCAGGGGTTACGGTACGGGCAAAGAACCGCTATCCAGAAGTTTCCTTCACCCTACAAAATGTGATCTGGAAAGATGGCAAACCGTATCCCGCGGCCAAAACAGACGGATATTATCAGCTAGCCGCCGCAAAAGGGCAGGGGAGCATCACCTTTCCGAATAACGGAGGTATTCATTTAACGGTAATGAGCTATACCCGTTCCGCCTCCTTTATTTCCTGGGGAGGCAACCAACCGATCCGCGGATATACCCACATAAATATGGGCGCTGAAGGAATCCAGCGCTTACGCTATCATCCCAGCCGGAAACAGTTGCTGGCTTGTGATGACCAGGAGGTTTTCTGTATTTTTCCCGACAGCAATATAGAGAACGGCCAGGGCTACCAGCTTTCAACGATGTTTGGAAATCTTTCGGCATCGGATTTTTCTGTCCTTCCTCTTTATGGCGTTTGTTTGGAGTATTCGAAAGATGGTACCTTTTTTCAGGAGCTTCCTAGCAAATACTCTGTAAAACCGTTGGAAATGGAAAAGGCGGTTGTTTATCAAGAGACGCATACAGCGGCTATTCCAGAGGATGCGGCTTATTTGCGCATTGCGCTTAGCTATGCCAGCCAGTTAAGCGACCCTTATGGACAGGTACTTCCGAATCCTCGAGAGGATCCCGTCGCTGTTTCACAGATACTGTTGTCCGGTTCCGATCAAACAGAGGAGCCCAAGCCCGCTCCTTCTTCTAAGCCATCGGAGATCTCCTCATCCAGTGCGACTCCCGAGGATTTGCTGCCAGAACCCTCCAGTTCCTCGGTCCCCTCTAGCTCCGGTGGGATGATCGATTCCTCATCCAGTTTATCCTCAAGTGAAGGGAACGGATCTTCCTCCTCATCCTCCTTCAGCCAGTCAACGGTTCTTTCCTCGGATAGTTCTGCGGAAGAAGTCCCCAGCACCTGGGAAGGATTTTCTTATTCGAGAAAACCTATACGAGAACCGGGACCTTCTGCATGGACAGAAACAGCGCCGCATAGGATTGTCCTCGATTCTACTGAGGAGTATCCGCCCAAAACGGATCGGCAGGTGGAAGGGGAGTCTTCTTCCGCATCCGCAGTTTCCACGTCCGAAGCCTTAGAGAAAGAAATCCAGAAGGAGGAAAAGACCTCTCGTCTCCTGACAGAATCGAAAGAAAAAATGGAAATACAAACAGAACCGGAAGCGGCCTCCGGCTCCACTCTTTTTCTGATATTCTATCTTGTTGGAGTGGTTGCAGTAGCTGCTTTTTGGGCTGGAAGAGCTTCCGGCAATTCTAAAAAATAGTCGATCTCAAGTCGTTCCCTTTCCCCTATAAATGCAATTCCGTCAGAGGAAGGGAGGGAGAGGGTTTGCAGGCCTTTGCCTTTTACTGTAGTGACAATAAAAAAAGAAGGAGAATAGCGGAAGGATCTGTAAGAAAAATACATTCCTGTATCAGAACTTGCATTTAGTCTCATTTTGTTATATAGTTATTCTGTAATTTTGTGTCTGAAGTGATTAAACCGGCGGCTGATCATTGGGCCGATGGGGGTTCCATTGTGACAAACAAACGCGATTTGTGTATGGGCTGTATGGCGCTCTTGGATACGGAGGGCCCATGCAGCTATTGTGGATATAACAACGGCTGCGAACCGTATAATGTAGATTACCTGCCTCCGCATACTGAGCTGCATGGACGGTATCTGGTGGGAAAGCTGATCGCCTGCAACGGAGAAAGCGCTTGCTATATGGGGTATGATCTTGAAGAAGATGTTAAGGTGATTCTTCGGGAACTTGCTCCCTTAAATCTGGTCTCGCGCAACCATTCCTCGCTTGAGCTGAAGCCGAGTAAGGGAAATGAAACGGCCTTTAAGCATCTGGCGGCGGATTTTGAGGATCTTTGTTCGATGCTGCAAGGGATGGAGCATATCAGCGGGATCCTACCGATTTTAGAGGTCTTTTCCGAAAATGAAACCATATATGCCGTGTTCCGTTATGTCAATACTCTCCCGTTGGGTACTTTGATTACACGTTGCGGTGGGGAGATTTTGTGGGCCAACTGTAAAAAAATGTATTTGCAGTTGCTAAATACGGTTTCCCAGGTGCATAAGAGAGGGCTCATCCATGCTGGGATTAGTCCGGAAACTATTTTGGTGGATGAAAAGGGCAACGCCTACCTAAGCTCTTTTTCAGTGAACGCCCTGCGTTATGCCGGAAGTGAGATTGACAGCATGCTTTATGAGGGTTATTGCGCCCCGGAGCAGTATGCCGGAAACGCCTCCTTCGGCGAATGGACGGACGTTTATGCACTCAGCGCGATCCTTTACCGAATGCTTACAGGAACGAAACCGCCAGATGCGAAAAGCCGCGAGCAGCAGGATAATCTGCTGCCGCCCAGCGAACTGGATCCATCCATTCCGCAGAGTATCTCGGACGCTATCTGCGATGGATTAAGCCTTTCTATCCAAGAGCGGACTCCGGCAGTGGACACGTTGGCGGCGCGGCTGCTGGATTCTGTACAGACGGATACGGCGGTTTATCAGGGGGAGGGGCTTGGTCAGGCGGCTGTCAAGGAGACTGAGGAGCCGGAGAAAGACGAGGCTCCATTGGATAAAAAGCAGCAGCGCAAACAGGAAAAGCTGGAAAAAAAGATGGCGAAGCGTGCCCTAAAGCGAAAAAAGAAACGCCGTGCGCTTCGGAGCTTTCTGGTTATATTGCTGGTCACACTGATAACCTCTGTGGGTCTGGGTGGGTTCGTCATGTTTTATCTCTCTCAAAACTATGGATCGATTCAGGATAGTGTTGCCCATTTTGTCTCGGTTGGCGACGCAGTATCCTCCGATGCGGCCTCATCCGCATCGGATCCGACTTCTGTTCCAGACTTTATCGGTCAATATATCGACACAGCGACCTCCAATAAGGACTATAGCGCATATTTTGAACTTTCGATTGTCCATGAATACAACGATGAGTATCCCACCGGCGTAGTTTTTAATCAGTCTCCGCAGGAGGGAACGCGGATGTCCAATCGCGGTACAGTCATCCTTTATGTCAGCAAGGGATCAGAAACGACTAAGCTGCCCAGCCTATCCGGGAGCACGGTTGACCTGGCCATTCAAACCCTGGAGAGTATGGAGCTTAGCTATAAGGTGATCTATGTGGTCAATGATAGCTATACAGAAGGATTGGTTGCCTATACTTCACCAGCAGCCGATGAACTGGTAAAGAAAAACGATGAAATCCTGATTTTTACAAAGAGCATATCCGAGTCCTCGTCCTCCTCTTCCAGCTCCGAAGAAAGTATGTCTGCATCCAGCCGGCCGAAGCGTGAGGAAAGCCGCTATCAGGACGATTGGTAAAATCTTTTCTTTATTATATAAAAAGCAGCGCTCCAGCAAAAAATCCTTTGCTGGAGCGCTGCTATATTTTTGTATCTTTAGGAGGGATTATCCGCAGATGAGAGCGCCTGGCTGTGATCGCAACAGCCATTCAGTACGCATTCCGTACAACGGGGACGGTTGGCAACGCAAACCGCCCTGCCATGAATAACCAACCGGTGGCAGAAGGCTCCGGAACGCTCAAGCGGTAATATCTCCCGAAGCTGCATTTCCACCTTTAGCGGATCCTTACCCTTGGACAAACCCAGCAAGTTGGTGATGCGGATGCAATGCGTATCACAGACAACGGAGGGCTTTCCGAAAATATCTCCGACAATGAGGTTGGCCGTTTTGCGTCCAACCCCTGGGAGCTTGGTAAGCTCTTCGATGGTATCGGGCAGTTGATAGTGGTAGGTATCGCGCAGCATGATGGCCATGTTTTTCAGATCCCGTGCTTTCATCTTATAAAACCCGCAAGGCCGGACGATTTCCTCCAGTTCAGTCAGATCCGCTTCCGCGAAAGCATCGATAGAAGGAAACCGCTGAAACAGATCCTTGGTGACGATATTGACCCGCGCATCGGTACATTGAGCGGATAATCGGGTAGACATCAGCAATTCATAAGGCTTTTTCTCATTATGTACCAACGAGCACTCCGCATCTGGATAGGCTACTTCCAACAAATCTACTATTTTTAACGCTTTCTCTTGTAATGCTGTCAAGAGTCAACACCTGCTTTCTTTTTTTTCTTTTCTTGAATCGCTGTTAACTGTTCCTGCATCTTTTGCCTTTGACCCTTTTCAATCTCATGTGCAAGCGGGGAAAGAGAAGAAGCGCGCTCCAGCTGCTTATCCGAAACATGGGTATAGATCTCGGTAGTAGAAAGGTTCGCATGGCCCAAGATTTCCTTGAGTACCCGGATATCTACGCCGCCATGCTGATACATCAGCGTCGCAGCCGTATGGCGCAGCTTATGTGGAGAATAGCCCCGTCCATCCAAATTTGAGCTAGAAAGCCCGTTTTGTACAATCTGTTCTACCCGGCGCGGAGAAAGCCGCTGGCCTTGTCCAGAAATGAATAAGGCGTTCGGCTCCTTGGGAGAAGGCGACCGGACCTTCTTATAGCGCTCAATAGCGGCCAAGCAGGCATCGTTCAGATAAACAATCCTCTCCTTATTGCCTTTGCCAAGTAGGCGCAGTGTATTTTCCCGAATGTCCTGCATATTGATACCGCACAGCTCTGATAACCGCATGCCGCAATTTAAAAACAACGTTAAGATGCAATAATCCCGTTCGTAATTTTTTCCCTGCGGCAGATTACGTAAGAGATCTAGACTTTCATCCAGAGACAGGAACCGCGGAACCGCATGCTTAATGCTTGGCATTTCCAGCATTTCCAACGGGTTTTCTTCTAAAAGCTGTGTCTTAGATACCAGGTATTTATAGAAGGAACGCAACGCAGAGACTTTCCTTGCCCGGACACTGGCGATGTTTCTGCGTTCAGATAACGTGTAATTCAAAAACGCATAAATATCCGAAAGTGTTACCGAACAAATGATCGAATCGGGAAGATCTGTAATTGAAAGCTCTTCCAACGGGATATCGGATTGTGCATGGTATACTTTATGATACTGAAGATAACGAAGGTATAGCCGCAAATCCACATGATACGCTTCCACCGTCCGCGCAGACCGTCCGCGAATCGTTAGCATATAGTGCAGGAAATCTTGAAGGGTCTGCGGGCAGTCTGAGAAATCATTCTGTAGCGACGACGTATTTCATCCCCCCTTAATTTCGCTAAATTTTTATTTAGCGAAATCTTTTGTATTTCTTTCTTCTTGTTATTTTACCACAAATTTCCCCTCCTGCAAAGTTGGAAAAGTTTTCCGGATCCCTATTCCCAGATTTAAATCCTCTTGGATAAAGAAAGCCCTTCCAGACTTGTATTTCATAGGGCGGCATGCTATAATTCAAACTTAACCGTATCAAAACGCGGACAGAAACGGAAAGGATGAGCTTATGGAAATAAAGGGAATTGTTTTTGACTATGATTATACTTTGGGAGACTCTACAAAGGGGATCGTTATCTGCGCGAACGATGCTTTAAAACGTTTAGGATGGGAGCCTTTTTCTACAGAACAGATTCAAAAAACGATTGGGCTGTCCCTGCGGGAAACCTACCGGGTTTTAACAGGCGATCCTGATCCCCAACGTGCGAAAGATTATCATCTCTTCTTTAGAGAACGCGCGCAGGAGGTTATGGCGCCCAACGCTTCCTTTTTTCCTGGTATCCCTCAAATGTTGCAACACCTGTTCTTAGGCGGATGGAAGCTGGGAATCGTCACCTCCAAACAAAGCGCGCAGATTGACAAAATTTTGCGGCTCCATCATCTACGGGATTATTTTGAAACGGTTATTGGCAGCGATGATGTTTCGGCTGAAAAGCCGGATCCGGAAGGGCTTCTACAAATTGCAAGCACCTGGAAGATGGAACGGGAGGAGCTCCTCTATATAGGAGATAGTTTGGTGGACGCTAAGACGGCTGAACAGGCCCAAATCCGCTTTGCAGCAGTAACCACCGGCGTCACCTCTGCAAAAGACTTTGAGCCCTTCCCCCACTGTGCTATTTTTCACGGCTTGCAGGAGCTAATTCCCTTTGTAGAAGCGCTGCCGTCTCACTAAAGCGCCTTTTTCCGTTTTTTAAAAAATCATCGTTCCAGAATGCTTCACATTTTGGAACGATGATTTTAGTGTATCTTGCGCATAATACGTGGCCGAAACCAGTGTAAATAAACAAAAGTAATATTGGTTACAGCAATATCATAGATGAAAAACATGACATTTCCTAAAATAAGCAGCGCCAAAATAGAGTATTGGCCGAACGCCCCGGAAGAATCAAGAACCTCGTCGATCCCCAATACATAGATGAGTATCAAATAACTCCCGATCACTGCAACATTGAAAAGACCAAATTTACAAATGTATTCCAGTACACGCCAAGGTATGCGCTCCAATTTAACCTTAATTATCGGATAATATCCAAAAAAGCCGACAAACATCAGCGCCGCTTCTTTGACAGGAACGATTATTAAAGAAAGGATAGCAACGGCCGCATAAACTAAAACTGCGGTAGAGGCTCCATTTTCAATGATAACCGCAATCAGTACGATACCTGCCAGCGCCGGAAAAGCAAATTGTGTAAATGGGAACATACAGGTCATAAAAATTAAAAACAGGCATAGGGAAGCGCAAACGCCTCCCAGAGCAACCTGCGTGCTTTTTTTCAATTCCCCACTTCCCTATCCTGCGCTCCCCTGCCCTTTCCCATTGAGGCGCACATTTCTAGATAGCCCGCTAACAGCAGCTAATTAAATCTCCGCCGAAGCATTCACAGCAACAATCCGCACAAATCAGCCCGGAGCACATGTCGCAAACGCTGCAACCGCCCATCTGTACCGGCTGGCGGTAGGGACCTCGTCCCCCCATTCCAGGATTCCCAGTCTGACGTTGCCACATCATTTGGTTGTAGGCGGCTCGGTATTCCGGGTTGGCTGGATTCATCCGGCAAGCCTGGGCAAAGTGGTTGTAGGCTTCGTCCAGCCATCCGCGCGTATAAAAGATACTTCCTTTTAGAAAATACCATTCTGCATCCCGGCTGCTGGTGGGAACGCCGTTTATCAGTTCTTCCGCCTCTGAAATCCGGTTTTGATTGATCATCTGCCGGATATCAGCATACTGGCTTGAACCACCCGAATAACCTTCACGGGAGGAAGAACCGCCGTATCCCGCGCCGGCCCCAGGACCGGAAGAAGAGCCGGAACGGCGCATTTTCATAATCATATCATAGGCTTCATTGATCTCCTTCATCTTCTCGCTGGCGAGATCGGCTAACGGGTTATTCTGATAGTTGTCCGGATGATATTTGCGTGCAAGCTCCCGATAAGCGCTTTTCACCTGATCGTCCGTTGCGCTGGATGGAACGCCTAAAACCTGATAGGGATCGGTCATTTAGCTATCTCCTTTACCCTCATTTGCTTTTCTTTCCATCCCCGGCCAATATCCGGTTAACGGAAGCCTTCAAACCTAAATGGATGACGTTGGAAAGAATGTCCTGATACCGGTGTAGCGTAAGCAGCTCAAAGGTCTTGATAATCTCTCCCACTGTCATATTCAAAGACAAAACCGCCTGCTCCTTTAAGGAACCGGCTGCTTGTCCGGCTTGTATTTCCAAAATAAAGGGGTTGTATCTTCCCTTTTTTTGATCCTCCTCCAGATCATCCAAGGCATCAGCCAGATAGATCCAGCGGCCCATCAGATACCCCAATCTTTCCAATACTCTGCGTTGTCCGCTGTCTTGGGAAACGGAACGGAACAACGCGGATAAACTTGCCGCAATGGGCTCGCTGGCCTCATCAACGCTGCTACATTTATTTTGCTCCAACAGAGCCTGTTTTTTCATCTGCCTTTCTATCTCGCTCTCTATTTGAGGGAGCTGTGCGCGGGCTTTCTTCCAAGCGCGGCGTACAAACGGCAATGCGAAAAGATAGAGCCATTTTTTAGGGTAACGCTCGTCTGCAAGGTTATCCAGCAGCTTGTAATATAAAAGAAGCATAGCAGCTGAAGCGCTATATTGCAGACTGGAGCAATTCTGGCAGCAGGGCCGCTTTTTCAGAGGGTTATAAAGACAATTTTCGCGTTGGAAATGAGGCGGATCGGGACTCACGGCCATTTGCAGCAAAGCTAAGAAGGTGAAGTCATAGCTGAGGGTCAACCGGGCAAAGGGTCCATAAGAACGGGAGAGCTGTTTGCACAAGCCGCAGTAAACCGCTTTATAGGTATCGTATTCACAGATACGCAGCATCGGCTTGAAGGGCTGAATATATCCAAACAAACGCCGGCCCCTTCTTTCCTTTTTCGCTTCGTTTCGTGCATATATGAGAAATTTAGCAGAAAACATTCAAATGTATAACGTCTTTATTTTACAACATACCCACCTTGTTTTGATTAACAAAATGTAAACAGAGGCGCGTAAAGCTGTAAACACACGGCATACACCTATTCAGAAGGGGCTTGTACGGTAACGGCCAGCCGGTGCTCTTCGTCTGCCCCTTCCTCCCACACATGGATAACCGTTTCCCCTTCGCCCACTGCTTCCACCCAGCCATCGGAATCTACCGTCACAACCGTCTCATCCTTCGATTCAAACCGCAGCTTATCCGGCTTTGGTCCTGTTTCCGGCTTGATCCGGAAGCCTTCCCCAAGCTGGAGGGTGAAGGCTGTTTCTGAGAAGGAGATTTTCTGGCTTCCCTCTTTCTCCGCTAAGACTTCAAGAGTGCAGGTGGCGGCGCTGGCGCCCGACCGGATTGAAGCGGTAATGATGCAGCTTCCTTCTCCAACTGCTTCTACATATCCTTCTTCATCGACAACGGCGACAGTTTCATCGTCGGATTCCCAAAACACCTCCTCGCCAGCCGCATTTCCCGTTTGATCTGCCTGCAATTGAAAGCTCTCTCCTACAGACAGAGACAGGCTTGTTTGACGGAGATGGAGAAGCTGGTCCCCTTCCCCGCTGTTTTCCTGATCTTCCCAGCGATCGCCGAGTTCCTCCCCTTGCCCTCCGGTAATGCCGGTAGAAATGGTGTCGATATAGGCCCGAACCCCCTCGGCAATTCCAGATGCCACCTCCCGTTGATAGGAAGGATCGGTCAGCTTCCGATATTCATTTTTATTACTGATAAAGCCGCACTCGATGAGCGCCGAAGCAAACCGGCTATCGGTTGTCACGACATACCGCGCTTGTTTCCCGCCGCGGTTGGCCGTATCCAGCGCACTGGCGACACGTCGGGAAATGGCGCTGGCCAGCGGCTGGCTGTTGGGATAGAAGTAAAAGGCTTCGGTCCCGGAAGCGCCTGCGTCCACCGAGCTGTTGGAGTGGATGCTTAAAAAGATATCCGCTTGGAAAGCCCGCGCCTCTTCAATGCGCTGCGTCAGTGTAAGATAAGGATCCGTTTGAATCAGCTTGACCTGCATGCCCAACGCTTCCAGCGCTTCCGCAGTTTCCTGGGCAATCGCCAGATTGACATCCTTCTCATCCATATCCGGATAGTAGCCCGAAGCCCCACGATCCTTTCCGCCATGGCCTGGATCAATGGCTACCCGCACATTTCTCAGCCGGACCGGCGGATTAGTTAGGCGCAGCACTAAGGTATCCCCTTCATAATAGGCATAATAGCCAAGGAATGAACCCGCTTGGGTGAAGGAAAGGGTAAGCCGGCTGCCGGACCAATCGGCAGAGCGGATCACTGGGTTATCCGGCACCTCCAAAGAGGCGGGGGTAGATGCTGTATATTGAAAGTCAAAGGCAATGGAGTCATTACGGTAGGTAACAAGATAAGGAACCGGCTGATCGGTCGCCAGGCGGATATAAGTATACCCCTCATCGCTTCGAATGTTCATCCCTCGTATGGCGTTGCCGGCCGAGAGCTGGCCGTCGGTCTTGCTCACATCCTGCGCGTATACCCGCAAGCCCGACTGGAGTTGGTAATACTGATAGGATCCGGAACTGTTTTTAAAGGAGAGGACATCGCCGATGGCATAGTCCATCGTCCCCTTGGGAAGAGGAAAATAGGCGGGATCCGATTCGTTGTTGAGCGTATCCACCGGAAAAGTTTTAGCCGAATCGGCAGTCACAATGATCAGGTCGCCATCCCCTGCGGCAACAATCGGATTAATCGTGACAGAAGCACCCTGCATACTATCTGAAATCCCCTGCCACTCTCCTTGTACGGTGAGCGTTCCTAAGCTCTGTGCAGAAGCGGTTGCGGCGGGAAGGGTGAATTCACCGATAAACTTGGAGTAGGAGCTGTTCTCATTGGTATCGTCGTCGATATCGGATCCGCGTGTTAAAGCGACCGTCCTACCGCCCAACGTTGCCGATACGGTAGCGTCGTTGTGCGCCAGAGCGGTGATTTGCAGGCGCATGCCTCCCTCCACCTCCACCATACCGGTAGGAGATACCTCCTGGATGATCTGTACATTCCGCGTGATTCGGTAGGAAAGCGTCTTTTCTTTGTGCTCGAAGGTGAAAAGATTTTCTCCTGGTTCCAGATCGACTGTGGTTGTAAAATAACCGTCCGTATCGGTATCGAGAGGCTGGCCGCCCAGCATGACCTTAAAATTGGGGTCGGAAGCGCCGCGGAAAACCATGACCGGTTCAAAGGTAGAAAAGGCGGTTTGCTCCGGCGTGCTAACGGCCAGCTCGGTTAAGACATGGTTGATGTTCACCTTGTTTTCAAACAGGCGTACCAATAGATCGGTGCTGGACTGTGGGTTTTCCTTCAGCCGCGGCAGACTATTAAAAATACTCCCCTCATATTGCGCGCAATCGCGCGCATAGATCACTTGCTGCACCAGTTCATCCGGCGATTGGTAGCCTGGCGCGTCGGTACAGATTCTGTCCGATAGGTGCAGGATATAGAGAGGGAGTCCAGCATTCGCCGCCTGATCGTTCCACCACCGAAGGACCTCCTGAAACGGTTCGGCAGTGCTGTCGGTAGATCCGCCCGGCCGCATAGCGATAAAATCGAAATTTCGATCCTCCACCATCTTTTTTGTATCTGCGTTTCCAGAACCAAGGGCCGTAAAATTTTGAGAAGTATTCGACCCCTCCGGATTGCCCGGCGCATTTTCCCAAACGCCGTCCACCACCAGTCCCACCTGTGTCGCTGGGCTTTGCAGCCGGAAGGCTTCCAATACGGCGGAGCAGAGCGCCTCGCTCAAGGAGCGCATGTAGGGCAGATACCCAATTCCTGCACTGGAACGAATATAGAGCGCATAAGAATAGGCGGACGGCTCGTTGTAATAATGATCAATGAGCAGCCCGTCTAAAGAATACCGCCCTGCAAATTCCTGTGCATTGCGGTATGCAAAATCAATGATGTCCATATCCAGAACGGATTGCAGCAGAAGGCGGTTATCCGTAGGATAAACGGCGGCAGAATAGAGCGCATACACAGCGAAGCCTTGCGCCCGTGCCTCATCAACCAGAAGCCCGAAAATATCGGTCTCCTGATTGACGGAACGCACCTGCGAGGTTTGGTATACCGCTCCTTCCTCTCCCTGCGGCAAGGCGATCACGGTATTCATCCCCAACGCTTGCGCTTCGCCGAGCGCAGCGTCTATCCCCGAACGGATAACCTCCTCGCTGCCGGCAACCGGGTAATCCACCCCTGGCTGTAGATAAACCGCGCGCATCGGATTCGGCCGGTTGATAGCAGCCGCTTGTGGCGGCTCTGGAGCGGACGAGGAGTCGTTCCCAACGGTATCCACAGGCTCCCCCACCGAGCTATCCCCGGCACTTTCCTCCGGAAAGGACGCGTTGCTTTCGCCGGGGGGATCTTCCGGCTCCTCCGCCGGTTCCGCTGTGATTTCCTCTTCTGCGGAAGGGAGAGGCTCATCCGGCTGTTGTTCTTGCGGCTGAACGGAAACAGGAATGGCGAAAGGCAGCCGGTCCCGAAAAAGATAGAGGCCGCCAATTGAAACGGTAATCAATAGAAACAAGACGCACATAACGGCGCCGAAAACCCGAAGATTACGAAAGAATCGTTCCAAACAGCCTCCCATCCCCCTTTTTTACTTCCTGTTAGGCTCTACTTTAAGCTCTCTTTTAACGCTTCCAGTTCCTGTTCAACCGCAGCCGCTACCTCGCTGTCCGGCATGAACAACGATGCGTACCGGTAAAGGGCAAAGCCGCCATAGTGGGATTGTTCCCTCGAAAACGCCACCATCCGTGCGAGCAGATCGGTTTCTTCCAGCCATTCTTCTCTTCCGGCTCCCGCCCATTCGTCGCTGCGTCCGATTTTATAGGGAGCGAGACCGACATAGAGCCGAATGGAATCCACCTTGATCATGCGGTTCCAGCTCTCAACGGTGCTTTTAAACGGCGCTATTTCATTCTGAAAGCCAAAATAAATCTGTGGGCATATGTAATCGACATAACCTTCATTCGCCAGCCATTTTGCCACGTCGATAAATTGGTTATGGTAGTTATTATCATTGTTGCCCTGTGGAGAAACGCCGAACAGCAGATCCTCGTTTACCGACTTGACAGTTTGATAAACCTCTCTGATCAGAATATTCACGTTTTCCCGTCGCCAGGCATCCTGGCTCAGCTCCCCGCCTGCCGCACGATAGCTTTCATAGCTTTGTTGATCGAAGTCCATGGCCTGGGTGGGGTAAAAATAATCGTCAAACTGTATGCCGTCCACCTCATATTTTTCGAGGATCTCCCGAACGCCATTTACAATTAACTGCCGTGCGTTTTCACTGCCGGGATTCAGGTAAAGCCCCCCGTTATAACGGATAGCGTCGCCCGTTCCGTTATCCGCCCACTGAACGGCAATATTTTCAGCGCTCAACGGCTTCTCCGCCTCGACTGCCCGCACGCGGTAAGGATTTACCCAAGCGTCAATACGCAGTCCACGGTTACGCGCTTCCTCTATCATAACCTGCAACGGGTCAAAGCCAGGATCCTGCCCCTCGCTTCCCGTCACAATGTAGGACCATGGAAAGTAATCAGAAGAATAGAGCGCGTCGCCAAAGGGCCGCACCTGCGCAAAAACTGTATTTAAGCCTAAAGCCTCTATATGATCGAAGGCTTCTGCAATGTTGACCCGAAACTCTGCTTCATTCCGGCCGGTTAAGAGCTCCTGCATCTCCAAATAAGAAATCCAAACCGCGCGCACCTCTTCGGATATCTTGCCTGAAACGGGCAGCTCCTCTCCCTTTGGCACGTCTTCCGTGCCGGAGGAAACGGTCCCCTCATCCTCTGGCGCTGGTATTTCCTCCGGAATCTCCGATCCAGATACCTCTATCGGAGCATCCAGCGGAGGCTCCTCAGAAGCGGGAGGATTTTCTTCCGGGTATTCTGTGGATGAGGTTTCCGGCGTTTGCAGCCAGATCGTTCCGCTAATCGTATCATGGGGAGCCTCCTCCGGTTTAGCAGAGCAAGCCGGAAGCAACAGTAAAGCGGCTGCCAAAAATGGGAATATCTTTCGCATCAATAAAATTACCTCCAAAGCTCCTAAGCGGCGCAAAGAAAAAGGAAATTACGCTTTAACAGCACCGGTTTCCCTTTGATGCCTTTGCAGTGCTGGCATGGATTTATTGTACACCAACCGGCAAACAGGGTCAACTGAATTTTTTGAAGAGAACGCTTTGCTGCATTCTATCCAACTTTCTCAACAAATATTCCCATAAATGAAGCGCGAGGCTCCCGCATCCTTTCCTGCGAGAGCCTTCACGCTTCATTACTTTGCTTTATCGTTGATACGGGCACAGTGCCTATGTATCAGCCGTGCCCACCATTGTCGAAGTGTAAGCCGAAGCTAATGCCGAGCGCTTCATCTACTGCGTGCATGGATGTGTTATCCAACCGGCCCATCCGTTCCTTCAGCCTCTTCTTATCAATCGTGCGCACCTGTTCCAACAGCACCACGCTATCACGGGAGAGGCCGCAATGGGTGGAGGGCAACTCAATATGTGTGGGCAGCTTCGATTTATCCTTTTGAGAGGTAATCGCCGCCGCAATA
Source organism: Provencibacterium sp. (assembly GCA_022793895.1). Lineage (GTDB taxonomy): Bacteria > Bacillota > Clostridia > Oscillospirales > Ruminococcaceae > Harryflintia. The sequence goes on from JAAWDS010000006.1 coordinate 68,437, forward strand.
ACGGTAGGACTAAATTTGTTTCCAACATCGTTTTGAACTATCAGTACCGGACGGATACCACCCTGTTCAGAACCGACAACCGGGCTTAGATCCGCGTAGTAGATTTCGCCTCTTTTAACCGTCACGTCTATCACGCTCCGCCTTCCATTTTCTTTTCACATTCTTGAACGCCCCCAAAAGGTAGGAGACGTTCCGTCTTTTCTACCCCTATCATGGCCATGTTCTCTCTCAAATATTCAGCACGGCCAGTGAGGCGCCGCTAATTCATCCTATTATCTTAGGCGGGATTTTGACAGCCGAAAGCCACCTTGGATAGATCCAAGGCGGCTTTTATAGAACCCGTTTCTCCTTAAGAGGCGCTAAATCTGGCGGTGAAGCCCAAGCCCTCCATCGTTATCCGTTCCGGTAAAAAATTTTCCCCATCCAACAAGGCCTCCAACTGGCCATGCTCATTTTCTAATTGCAGCAAACGGGTCTCAGGCCGTTCTGCCGGCCGCAGGGTTTGCCCATCTACGGCAATCAGCGCATCTTTGAGAAGGGTCAGCGCAGCAGCGCCTGGAGCAGCGTCGTTATCTACTGAAAAGCTGAGCTCTTGATATTCCGCATGAAGCGTCCCCTCCTGCAACAGCAGGGTTAATCCGCAAAAATTTTCCGGCTCTTTCAGTTCCAGACGAACCTCTCCAGCTGCCGAACGCTCCAAATCTCCCTGTAAAGCGATAGACCTATACAGGATTTGAACCGAAGAACGATAAGGATCCGGCAATGTCACCGTGACCTCCCGGCCCTCACGCACGCCATGTAAACAACCTGACAACAACAGCATACACGCCAATACCGGACACCATTTTAAAAGCGTTCTACCCATTCAATCCCTCCCATTTTGAAAGCCTGTTCCGTGGGCGAACGGCTGCGCCGCTTACCCTTAACAGGAATGCCAAGCAAAACGGGATACTATAGCTTTCGGCTGCGATTCTTCGGGATTACCGTCCGTTACGCAGGAAGATCGCAGGCAGAAAGGCTGTCAGATCGTCCGGCTGCATACAAAATCGTGACATAGCCTGTGCGCAAAGATCAGCGGCCGCCCCATGCAGATAGACTCCGCAGGCCGCAGCCCAAAGAGCAGGAAGCTGTTGAGCCAGCAGCGATCCGATCATGCCGCTGAGCAGATCGCCGCTTCCCGCTTTGGCAAGCCCGCTGTTTCCGGAAGGGTTTTCCAACGCCTCCCCTTCCGGAGAAACAATCAGCGTATGAGGGCCCTTGAGCACCACCACCGCGCCCGTTTTCCTTGCGCACTCGGTTGCCGCCTCCAGACGGTTCTGATGCACCCATTCCGTTGGCCGACCCAACAGCCGGCCCATCTCTCCCTCGTGGGGCGTCAGGATCCGTTCCCGTTTTCCTTGCGCTATGTCTATGCAGCCTCCCATTGCATTTATGCCGTCCGCGTCAATCAGAGCCGAACCGGCATATTCATATAGCAGGGTACCCACCAGCAGGCGGATATCCTCATCCAATCCCAACCCGCAGCCCAGGACCAGCGCATGATAACCAGCCGCGCGTTTCAGAATGGCAGCGGCAGCTTTTGCAGAAATGCGGCCCTCGCTATTTTCCTCCAAACAATCGTAGGTCGGGGTTAACAGATGATAAGAGGCGCTTTGACATACCTGGGGCGTTGAAGCCAACGTTACATAACCGCATCCGGTATGCAGAGCGCCGTGGAGCGTCAACACCGGCGCACCGGTGAAGGCGCGGCAGCCCGCAACGATATAAAGCCGCCCGGCAGAGGATTTGTGCAGATCCTCCCGCTTAGGCGGGATGTGAGAAAAAACCATCTCTTCATTCAGCAAGCTAGGCATCGTGTCTCCTCCTGATAAAACCGCTGTACGGATTGTTTGCGGATCGTTACGCCAAAACTGCGTGGCAAAGCATCGATTAGGGAAGCTATCCGAACCCTACGCGAGCTTGCCTATGAAAATTTCAAGGCAAATCGTTTAAGGATGCCAGGCGGTAAGCAATCACGACCGCAGTCGCATAATGGGGACAATGGCTGATGCTAACGCTGAAAGCGAGTCCCAGCTTATCGGCCAATTGCTGGGCGCGCCCCGTCAGATGCAGAACTGGTCTCCCCTGCGGATCCCGCAATACCGAGATCTCTGAGAGCGAAAAACCGCGGATTCCGGTTCCCAACGCTTTGGAAAACGCTTCCTTAGCACAAAAATTACCGGCAACGGTCGCAGCGGACATCTTTCGCCTGCCAAATAATTCCCTTTCTTCAGCTGAAAAAACCCTCGTAAAAAAACGAGGGTTTTCCATAGAGCGCCGGATACGTTCGATTTCCTCAATATCCGTCCCAACGCCGATCATTGTGCCGCCTTCTTTACAAAGACCTGGAAAGCCAACTGCTTCGGAATATAGGGACGGATTCCCTCCAGCATCCGTTCGCTGGCGTTAAAGACCAGCAGGGTATTCCCATGTTTGGAGTGCTTGAAGGTAGCGTACCAGACATTGGGATCCTCTGGAGAAGAACAAGCCATGAAACGGGTCTGATACTGTTTATTTTGGTGTTCGGCCGCTTTATATTTTCCGAAGGCTTCAAACGAAGAACATTTCACCGAGACCAGCCGCTTACGGGAATTGCGGTTCATGATTTTGTCAATATCCAAATCTCCGTTGGTCAACAGATATTCATATTCCAGATTCATTGCTGCGATCAAGCGGTAAGCGCCATAAAACGCGCCAAAAGCGAGCAGATATCCAAACATTGAGAACATGCCAAGGATTGGAGAAAGGATAAAAAGTGCAAGCGCAACTACAATTGCCGCGATAACGATAAGGATTTTCAAAAGAACATCCTTTGGCGTAGAGCGTTTTTTTACCAGATATTCCATATAAGTGTCCGCCATGTATTCAGCCATCCCTTTCTTGGAAGCTATCTAAGCCGGCCTGGTACCGCCTGAAAGGCCGGCGCGGTGGCGGAGATTCCCCACCCCCGCCGCTTCCCCTGTTTTATTTAGTATATCATACAAATTATGAACGTTCAATCTCTTTTTAATGAAGGAATCACGCTAATCTTTTGAAAGAATACTTGCGAAACAGAACGCTCTATGCTATAATAATTCCTAATTTGAAGAGGATACTGCAAAACATGCCGACTGAGAGAGTAAGATGGGAAAGGTCTGAACCGACAGAGAGGCGCGGCGATACGCTGAAAGCCGCCCGTTCCGGCTCCGTCTGAAGTTCACTCACGAGTGGTGCGGTCCAACCTGTTCTCTGTTATGGGAGAACGGCAGTAAACGGCAACGGCTGGGCTACCGTTAACAGCCCGTGAAAGCGCCGTCCTAGAAAAACAAGGGCGGAATGCGGGTGGTACCGCGGAAGTAGGCCATAATGGCCCTTTCGTCCTGTAATTATCATACAGGACGAAAGGGGCTTTTTTATTTGCGGCAAGAAATGAAAGGAAGGAAGAGCCTGGATGAAAAACGCGATCGAAAATATGCGCACGTCGGCCCACAAAGCTCTGGAAAAAGCAGCCAGTCCGAAGGAGATAGATGAAATCCGCGTCCGTTTCCTCGGTAAAAAAGGAGAGATTACCGCCATCCTCAAGCAAATGGGTTCCCTCTCCGCAGAAGAGCGTCCGGCGATTGGCCAGCTTGCCAACGAGGTGCGCGCCCGCATTGAGCAGGAGATTGAGGGCCGCATTGCTGCGCTGAAACAAGCGGAGCTGGCGAGCCGGTTGGAGAAGGAGAAGATCGATGTTACCTTACCAGGCGTCCAACACCCGATTGGCAGGCAGCACCCTCTTTCTCAAGTGCTTGGCGAAGTGCAGGATATCTTTTTGGGAATGGGTTTCTCCATCGCCGAGGGGCCGGAGGTAGAAACCGATTATTACAACTTTGAGGCGCTCAACCTGCCAAAAAACCATCCGGCCCGCGATACACAGGATACCTTCTATATCTCGGAAAATATCCTGCTGCGCACCCAGACCTCGCCGGTGCAGATCCGCGTTATGGAAAAGCAGAAGCCGCCTATCCGCATCATTGCTCCGGGGCGCGTTTTCCGTTCCGACGCCGTAGACGCTACCCATTCGCCCATTTTCCATCAGATTGAAGGGCTGGTGGTCGATAAGGGCGTCACAATGGCCGATTTAAAGGGGACACTGGAAACCTTTGTGAAGGAACTCTATGGAGCGGAATCGGTGGTCCGTTTCCGCCCCCACCACTTCCCGTTCACCGAGCCCTCCGCCGAGATGGACTTCATGTGCTTTGAATGCCATGGAAAAGGATGCAGCCTCTGCAAAAAAGAGGGGTGGATCGAGATCCTTGGCTGTGGCATGGTGCATCCGAAGGTGTTGCAGAATGTAGGGCTGGATCCAGAGGTGTACAGCGGATTCGCATTCGGCATCGGACTGGAGAGAATCGTCATGCGCCGCTACAACATTAAGGATATGCGCTTGTTTTATGAAAACGACGTCCGTTTTCTCGATCAATTCTAACCGTCTGGAGTACCGGTTCCTTTTAGGTTCGTGTCCGTCCGGTTTTAACCGGCAAGAAATGGGGGTCAATTATGCTTTTATCAATGAAATGGCTTTCAGATTATGTGGATGTGAATGCGCCCATCCATGATTTCTGTGAAAAAATGACGATGTCCGGCTCCAAGGTGGAGTCTCATTCCAACGAAGGCGAAGAAATTTCCAAGGTCGTTGTAGGCAAAGTGCTGTCGGTTGAAAAGCATCCGAACGCCGATTCACTGGTCATCTGCCAGGTGGAGGTAGGGCAGGATCAGCCGGTTCAGATTGTCACTGGCGCTACCAATGTGACGCCTGGCTCTATGGTTCCCGTTGCGCTGGATGGGTCCACCCTGCCCCATGGCGTCTCTATCCGCAAGGGAAAGCTGCGCGGCGAGGTTTCCAACGGGATGATGTGCTCCCTCTCCGAGCTGGATCTAACCGTCCATGATTTCCCTTACGCCATAGAGGACGGGATTTTTCTTCTGGAAGAGGAGTGCGAGATCGGCCAGGATATCGGTTCGGCTATCGGCCTTAACGATACGATTGTCGACTTTGAGATTACCTCCAACCGTCCGGATTGTCTGAGCATCACCGGTCTTGCCAGAGAGGCGGCCGCTACCTTTTCCGTCCCGCTCAAGCTGCCGCAGCCTATCGTTCGTTCGGAAAGTGGGAATGTGGATGAACTGCTCAAGGTAAACGTGCAGAATCCGGAGCTTTGCCTGCGGTATATTGGACGGGTGGTAAAGAATGTCCGGATAGGCCCTTCTCCCCGTTGGATGCGGGAGCGGTTGCGTGCATGCGGCGTCCGTCCGATCAACAACATTGTGGATATCACCAACTATGTCATGCTGGAATATGGCCAGCCGATGCACGCCTTTGATTACAAGCTGGTAAAGGGCGGACAGATCGTTGTCCGCAACGCACGCGAAGGAGAAACCATTACTACGCTGGACGGTGTGGAGCGCAAGCTCTCCCCCTCAATGCTCGTCATTGCCGACTCTGAAAAGCCGACGGCCGTTGCCGGGGTGATGGGCGGCGAATACAGCGGAATCATGGAGGATACCCAAACCATTGTCTTTGAATCGGCTTGCTTTGACGGCGGATCGGTCCGCCTGACCGCCAAAGCGCTGGGAATGCGCACCGAGAGTTCCTCACGTTATGAAAAAGGCTTGGATCCCAATACCTGCCTGCCCGCGGTTCAGCGTGCCTGCGAGTTAGTCGAGCTGCTGGGGGCCGGTGAAGTGGTGGACGGCCTCATCGATTCCAATCCTGCCGGCCGCGCACCCACTACCCTCCCCTTCCAGCCGGACTGGATCAACCGTTTCTTAGGGATCGATCTATCCGCGGAAACCATGGCTGGTATTCTCGAATCGATCGGTTTTCAGGTAGCGGATGGCCAGCTCACCGTTCCTACCTGGCGTGCGGATGTGGAATGTGGGGCGGATGTCGCCGAGGAGATCGCCCGTTTCTATGGATATAACCACATCCCTACCACCGGGCTGCGCGGTTCTGCCCAGGGGAGTCTGACCGGTGAACAGAAATTTACGCGTCGTATCCATCAAACGCTGCTCGCACAGGGGCTCAGTGAGATTATTACCTATACCTTTATCAGTGCGAAAAACTATGATAAGATCGAGCTGCCCCAAGAGAGTGAGTTACGCCGCTCGCTGGTAATTCAGAACCCGTTGGGAGAGGATACCAGTATTATGCGTACCACCGCGCTTCCTTCGCTCTTGGAAATTGTCGCCCGTAACTACAACAACCGCAACGAAAGCGCGCTGCTCTATGAGGTGGGTACCGAATACACGCCGACCACCGAAGGGGAGCTCCCGTTGGAGCACCAGCAGATCACTCTGGGCGGATACCGGGAGGGTTATGATTTCTTCCAGCTCAAAGGAGTGATCATAACCCTGCTGGACGAGCTGAACATTTCGGACTATGAATTTATTCAGCAGACCAATCACCCTACCTTCCATCCTGGCCGCTGTGCCCGGCTGCTGGTCGGCGGAACGGATTGCGGCGTCCTGGGAGAGATCCATCCAAAGGTAGCGGCCAACTATGGGCTGGGAACACGTATTTATGCGGCCAGTATCCGTGTGGATACTCTGTATCAGAATCACCAGGCCATAAAAGAGTGCCGTCCCCTTCCCCGCTTCCCGGCCTCGATGCGCGATCTGGCGCTCATCTGTGATGAAGCCATGCCGGTCGCACAATTGGAAAAGGCTATCTGTTCCTCGGTCGGCCCGGTACTCGAAAAGCTCAAGCTGTTCGACGTTTACCAGGGCGCTCAGATCCCGGCAGGCAAAAAGAGCGTGGCCTACTCGTTGGCGCTGCGTTCCGGCGATCACACCCTCACCGACGAGGAAGCGGACGCCGCCGTCAAGCGCGCGCTCAAAGCGTTGGCCAAAATGGAGGTTACTCTGCGCGCTTAAAGCTGGTTACGGCGCTTTTGTGTTAAAAGCGCCAAAGTGTGGCCTTGTTTTTTTCATCATTTACCGCTTGAAAGCAGCGTTTAATTGTTGTATCCTAATAGACAGAGGTGAAAGCCATGCATGAACCGACCATTTCATTTACTATTCATGAGGACAAAGAAAAACAAGTTAAAGAAATTCTAACAACGGTCTATGATGCTTTGCGCCAGAAGGGCTATAATCCGATTAATCAAATTGTCGGCTATATCCTTTCTGAAGATCCCACCTATATCACTACCTACAACAATGCACGCAGCTTGATCCGCCGCATCGACCGTGATGAACTGTTGCAGATGCTGGTTAAATCCTATTTGGACGATTGAGGGAAACGCCCAAAGAGGTTTTGTAGTCCTTTAAGAATGAGTGAAAAAGCGGGCCGCGTCTTAAAAAGATTGCGGCCTGCTTTTGTGAATTCTTAAAACGACAACGGCTTATGCGGATAAAATGAAAGTCCGCATAAGCCGTTGTCGTTAATAAAATTCTATCTATTCGTAGCGCTGGATCGCCTGCGTTGGGCAAACAGCGATGCACTCACCGCAGCCGGTGCAGAGCTCTGCATCCACACGAGCTAGGTTATGCTCAACCTTAATCGCGCCATATTGGCAAGTCTTTTGACACTTCATGCAGCCAATGCAGCCATTCCGGCAGAGCTTACGGGTATAGGCGCCCTTATCGGTGCTCTTACAGCCAACATAAACCTTCGCACGGGCCGGTACAATCTGGATCAACTGATCGGGGCATTCCTTGACACACATCCCACAGCCGGTACATTTTTTATCGTCGACGACTGCAACGCCGTTGATGACATGAATAGCGTCATATTGGCAGGCCCTTACACAATCTCCATAGCCCAAGCAGCCATGGGAGCAGCTACGGCGGCCTTGATAAAGCGCATTACAGGCGGCGCAAGTCTGCGGCCCCATATATTCCATAATATATTCAGTCGTGCCTAGGTGTCCACGGCAGCGCACTTGAGCCCGCTTTTCCTCTACGCCCTCAAAGGAAACGCCTAAGATTTCGCTCAACTGTTGAGCAACGCCCGCACCACCCGGCGTGCAAAGGTTGGAAGCCGCCTCTCCCGCAGCCAGCTTGGCGGCATATTCATCGCAGCCCGCAAAACCGCACCCGCCGCAATTGGCGCCGGGAAGAGCCTCTCTCACCTTCGTTACTCTTTCATCTACCTGGACCGCAAAGAATTTAGAGGCGAAGGAGAGCATAAGTCCCAGCAGCAGGCCGATAACGGTAACGATTATAACCGGCAGAATAAAACTACCCATTCTGATAACCATTCCTTTCTCCAGGCTTTGCGCTGATTCCCTGTTAGCGAGTAGAGGCGCAAAACCAAGGGCTGAAAATTTCTTCGACCTTCAACTCATCCTTAACCAAATATCCCTTCAACCACACCGGAAAAGCCCATAAAGGAGAGCGAAACCAACGAAGCGGCGATAAGTACCGAGGGCATCCCCTTAAAGAAGCGGGGGATATCCGCGCTTTCAATCCGTTGACGCACACCTGAGAACAGCACCATTGCCAACAGAAAGCCGAGGCCAATACCCAGGGCGTAGACCAGCGATTGAAGGAAGGAATAGCCCTTATCAATGTTTTGAATGGTGACGCCGAGCACCGCACAGTTGGTGGTAATCAGCGGCAGATAAACGCCCAGAGACTTGTGCAGCGCGGGAAGATAACGCTTGAGAATGATCTCAACCAACTGCACTAGGGCGGCAATGACCAAAATAAAGACTACCGTCTGCATATAGCCAAAGCCGCTCGGTTCGAGGATAAAGGTATAGATCGGCCAGGTGACGATTGTCGAAATCAGCAGCACAAAGGTAACAGCAACGCTCATACCAAATGCAGAGTCCAGCTTTTTGGAAACGCCCAAAAACGGGCAGATACCCAAAAATTGGTTGAGGACAACGTTGTTTACCAAAATGGCACTGAAAAGGATGATAATGAGCTGATTCATTTAAGCATTCTCCCCTTTCCCTTCGCAGTCCCCGGCGCATGTCCCATTCGACGGACAGCCTGCGCAGCCGGCAGATTTGCGCTGCAAAATCTTGCCCTTAGAAGCCCAGTTGGCCAGTGCGACAGCAACGCCAAAAATCAGGAAGCCCCCCGGCGGCAGCCCAATCATGGCGATGGGACTTACCGATTCCGGGATAATCCGCAGGCCAAACCAGGTGCCCGCCCCCAGGATTTCACGGATAGAGCCGATGAGCAGCAACGCGATGGTGAAGCCGATCCCCATCCCTAGTCCATCGAGCGCAGAATCTAAGACACTGCGCTTGCTGGCAAACATCTCCGCGCGGCCGAGGATGATGCAGTTGACGACGATGAGCGGCAGATAGATTCCCAAAGCCGAATCGATTGAAGGCGCATAGGCTTTCACAATAAACTGAACGATGGTGACAAACCCGGCGATGATAACAATATAGCATGGGATCCGAACTTTATCGGGAATAACCTTTTTTAATAGAGAAATAACAATGTTGGAACCTAAAAGCACCAATGTAGCGGCCACGCCCATTCCAAGGCCGTTTTGAGCCATGGTAGAAACAGCCAGAGTCGGGCAGGTGCCCAGCAGAAGGACCAGCACCGGGTTTTCCTTAATAAACCCTTTCGTCAGCTCTTTAAGATGCCCCATTATTTCTCCCCCTTCCCAACCGCCGCAGCTGCTTCCATTGCTGTCCGTATTCCATTTTTCAGCCCGGTTGAGGAGATGGTAGCGCCGCCAATGGCGTCCACCTCATCCGCGCTGGCCTTGCCAACATATTGCTCTGTATAACTCGCATCCATGACCTTGCTTCCAATTCCCTGCGTTTCGGTGTTTTCCAGCACCTTAACACCGGAGATAGCGCCCTGCGCATCCAAGCCTACCATCATTGAAATCGGTCCGCCATAACCGGCGGGAGAAACCTGGACCACACAGCCCGCGCCATTCTGCGCCGTATAGAGAGCGCTCACCCCGTCGGGCAGAGCGCCGCTGGCCGTCTCAAAGGTATCGCCAGCGGGCAGCACCTCTGCCAACGCCTCCTGCTCTGCAATGCGTTTGTTTTCTTCAATGATCGGATTGGTCATCCCATAGGTCCCGCTGAGAGCAGCGGATACGACTAAACAGATAACTGCTAAAACCACCGTAGGAAGGACAAAGTCCTTCATCGTCCCGTTCATACCGGTATCTCTTCCTTTCTACAAGTATCCCCTATTCAAAACCCGCGTTTCAGCTTCCGTTCTGTCCCTTCCTATAAGAATAGAACCGGCTCAGAAACCAGAAACTCAGCTTCTTCCCTCCTGGGAAGGCTCCAAGACGCCGAAGGGTTTGGTACGTGTCAATGTATTGATGTGCGGCGTTAAGATGTTCATGAACAGGATGGCAAACGAAACCCCTTCAGGATAGGATCCGAATACTCGGATGATCATTGTAATCAACCCGCAACCGAAGGCGAAGATCAGCCTGCCCTTAAAGGTAGCAGGCGAGGTGGCATAGTCGGTCGCCATAAAGCATGCGCCCAGGATCACGCCGCCGGAAAGCAGCTGATAGAGAGGATCTTGTCCCAAAAGCAACGAAAGGACAAACACCGTCCCTAAAAAGGTAACAGGGATCACCGGATGAATCACCCGGCGCACAAGCAGATAAACCGCGCCGGCCAAAAGCGCCAGGGCGGCGGTTTCACCCAGGCAGCCGCCGCGCATGCCCAAAAGCATATCGGTCAGCGCCGGAAGGGCTTCCTTCTCCCCACGGCCTATGAGCGCCAATGGAGTGGCTCCCGCGACCAGGGCAATACCGCCCTCCCCCTTTTGCGGGAGCAGCCAACTGGTCATAGGCGTTGCAAACGAGATCAACAAAAAGATACGCCCGGCGATAGCAGGGTTCACAAAGTTTTGCCCCAAGCCGCCAAAAAGCTGTTTCGCAATCACGATGGCAAAAAATGCACCGATCACCGCCATCCAAAGCGGAAATGTCACTGGCAGATTAAACGCCAACAGCAGACCGGTGACGACGGCGCTTAAATCTGAAATGGAATTTTCACGTTTCATCAGCATACGTGAAAGATACTCAAAGACCACACAAGAAGCCACGCAAACCGTTACCAACAGCAGAGAGCGCAGTCCAAAAATAATGATGGAGCAGATAAAAGCCGGCATCAGCGCGATGATTACATCACGCATGATAACCTGTGTGTTCATTGGGGATTTAAGATGCGGCGATGATTTGACAACCAATCGGTTGGACATGGATTTCATCATTCCTTTCTGATGGGAATCGCATTTGAGAGATTCGTCCGGCCCTTCTAACATTCTTTTGGGTGAGATCGGACGGATCTAAGGCATAGTTCGCTAAGAATACCGGCCGGACTGGCTATGCTTTCTTCGCCTGCTCACGCAGCAGAGACTTTGCTAACCGGTTAATTTGAACCAACGGCCGGCGCGCCGGACAAATATAAGAACAACAGCCGCATTCCATACAAAGATTTACCTTGAGCTTATTTAAGCTCTCCAGGTCGCGTGCCTTATAAGCGGCTTCGAACTGGGAAGGCATGAGCCGGTAGGGGCACATCTGGATGCACTTGCCGCATCGGATGCAGGGGGATTCCCTCATAAACTCCTCCCCGGTCTCGGCGAACGCGAGCAGCGCATTGTTGTTCTTAATAATCGGGTAAGTATCGCTCAGGATGGCAGAACCCATCATCGGGCCGCCGTAGAGCAACAGGCGCGGCTCGGTGCGGTAGCCGCCGCAGAAATCAAACACATCGGAGCAGGTGGTACCGATCAGCACCGTTACATTCTGCGGGTGCGTTACGGCCGAACCATCCACTGTCAGCGTCTTTTCAATCAGCGGCATACCGGTGCGCATGTACTGCGCCATAAAAGCAATACTGGTCACGTTGGATACGATCAAACCAACATCATTGGGGAGCTTCCCTTCCGGTACCATCCGGCCGGTCGTTTCGTAGGCAATGACCTTTTCCGCGCCCTTGGGGTACTTCGCATCCAATTCGACAATCTCGATTCCGCCAATCTGCGCGGCGCGTTCGCGCATGAGGGAGATAGCCTTCGGCTTGTTCTTTTCGATGCCTATGTATACATGAGACAGCGTCAGATACTTGCGCAGCAGGGCGATCCCTTCAAAAACGTCGTCGGTGTGATCCATCATCGTTCGGTAGTCGGAGGTGATGTAGGGTTCGCATTCCGCGCCGTTTACCACCAACGTATCCACCTGATCGATATTTTTGGGGTTGAGCTTGATGAAGGTCGGGAAACCTGCTCCCCCCAGACCCACCAGCCCAGAATCCCGAATGGCCGCAATAAACCCGGCGGTGTCGTGTACCTCAGGCGGACGGACGCTCTCATCCACCGTTTGCAGTCCATCCGTTTCGATCACCACACAGACCGCACGCACAGAATTGACGTTGATAATCTCAATCATGTCTACGACCGTGCCGGAAACGCTTGAATGAACAGGGACGCTGACAAACGCCTCGCTTGTGCCAATCAACTGCCCCACCTTAACGGCGTCCCCTTTTTTGACCAACGGCTTACAGGGCGCGCCAATATGCTGCTGCATGGATATATATACCTTCGATGGGACCGGCATTCTAACAGCCGGCAGATCCTCGGTATTCTCCTTGCGGTGAGGCACATGAACGCCGCTCAAGCTATTCCTTTTTAAGAAAGCCATCGATTTACCTCCTCTTTCTATCTTACCGCACCTGCGGTACACAGAGCGCAGTCCGTTGGATGCGCTTTTCTATCCATCTATAGCGCTCCCGCTTTCCAGCGCCTTAAATAAGGCTCTACTACCCAATAGACCGTCCCGGTTAAAACGCCGGTCAAAATACCGGCTAACAACAGCAGCGGCAGGTAATAAAGCAGATACCGGTTTTGGATCACCAATGCCGCCGCCAATATCTGGCCCAGGTTGTGCGCACACGCTCCGGCTGCGCACAACAGCCGGTAGCCTACGGCGAGGCGCGGAGAAGCTGCCAACAAACCCATCAAAAAAACCGAGCAGATCCCGCCCGAAAGGCTCAAAAGTCCTGCAACCGCGCCGCGCGTTAAAACGGCGAACATTGCCTTTAGCACTATCAGAAGCCATGCGCTTCTTTTTCCCAAGGCTAACATAGCAAAAAGAACAACCACATTCGAAAGCCCCAGCTTAATTCCTGGAGGCAGCGCCAGCATTCCCACCAGGAATGATTCAAAAAAGCTTAAAACCATCGCCAGAGAAAACAATAAACCGGTGACGGTGACGACGCGGATATGTATGGAACCTTTGCCTACCATTCCTTGTTCCTCTATCGGAGAAAATAAAATTGAAAATCGGGCTCGTCCGGATTCGGAAGGAGCTTTCCTTCTAACGATGCAGACGCATAGACGTTTTTCTCCCTATCGACCGCCACAACTTCAAAAGCCTCTTCGTTTAAAAGGGAGAGCGCCTTCTCTTTCCCTGCGATGAACAGTGTCGTGGAGAGAAAATCAGCAAACGCTCCATCCGCCGAGATGACCGACACGGAGGTTAGCTCACTTTCGGCCGGATAACCGGTGCGGGGATCGAGCAGATGCGCATAGCGTGTGTCCCCTTCCTCAAAATAACGGATGTAGTCGCCGGCAGTTGCCATTGTCCTGCCCGGTATAGATAGGGTTGCGAAAAATTCGGCCTCCTCCCCCCAAGGGTTCCGGATGCCAAACACAAAATCGCTCCCATCCGGATGACGTCCCTTTACGGCCAAGTTGCCTCCCAAAGAGACATAGCCATTCTGGATCCCGTATTCCTCCATCACTTCAAAAGCAATAACGCTGGCCGCCCCTTTGGCGATTCCGCCCAGATCCACCGCCTGCCCCGGCCGCATGAGCTTGGCGGAAAAGGTAGCTGGATCCAGCCAAAGATCCGTTACATCCACTAAAGCCCTTGCCGCTCCAATTTCCTCCGCAGAAGGAACATGCGCATCGGGATCCCGAACATTCCATAAGAGAGTCAACGGCGCGATGGTCGGATCAAAGATTCCTTCGCTGGCAAGGCTCAATTCCTTTGTTCGCTCCAATAGGTAAAAGACATCCTCTCCCAGCGAAACGGGCTCCTCTTCTCCCGCATTGTGATTCAGCCGGCCAACGTCCCCAGACGCTTGATACATTGAAGTGTTAGCCTCCCACTCCCGCAGCCGTGCTTCCATGCGATCGACAGCCTCTGCGCCGTGCGGACCATACAGCACAATCTCTATCAGGGTGTCCATCCCGTACAGATAACGGCGTTCCGCTTGATTCTGTACACGCTGATAAAAATACCAAACCGATAGAACAGTCAGGGCCAACAAGCTAAGAGCAACCAGCAGGCCGCGACGTATATTTCCCAACGCCCAATCCTCCGAATCAATTCTTATTGGCCGGATCCCATACAGATTTCATTATACCGGTTGAATAAAGCGCTGTCAAGAAAAAGGAGGAAATGGGTGTTTCATTAAAAAACAGTGAGCACAAGGCTCACTGTTTTGTTAAAAAGCTATCAATTAATGGTGATCCTCTTCTTCGCAGCCAGCACACTCTTCGCAGCCGCAACCGCACTCATCCAGATCAAACTCTAAATGCTCTCCGCAATTGGGACACTCAATTTCACCGTCTGCAAGCATGTCAAAATCCAGACAAATTTTCTCGTTGCAGCTCGGACAGGTGATTTCATAGATTTCCTCATCGTCCTCTGCGTCTTCGTCTTCTCCGTAGAAGTCTTGTTCGAGCTCGTCCAGATCCTCATCAATCGCCTCTATCTGTTCGTTCAACTCATCCATGCCGTCTTCAACGTCGGCAATGCTGTAGGCCATGTCGTCCAGCACATCGATGACCGCCTTAAAAAGTTTGCCCTCGTTGGTGCTCTCATCTACTGACATACCTTCAAATAAGCCGCGCAGGTAAGCGACCTTTTCTGTTATTGTCATGAATTACTGCCTCCCTTAGTTCTTTTAAGGTTAAAAGGTTATGCGCGTTCCATGTACTCGCCGGTACGGGTATCAATCCGGATCTTGTCGCCCTCGTTCACGAAAATCGGAACGCGGATCTCCGCACCAGTTTCCAGTTCGGCAGGCTTGGTAACATTCGTAGCTGTGTCGCCACGCACGCCAGGCTCTGTTTTGGTGACTTCAAGCTCAACAAAGGTTGGCGGCTCAACCCCAAAAACATTGCCCTTATAGGAAAGGATCTTGCAATCCATGTTCTCCTTTACAAACTTAAAGTTGCTTCCAAGAATAGAGCGGTTGATCGGAATGTTTTCATAGGTCTCGTTGTCCATGAAATAGAAGAGATCCCCGTCGCTGTAAAGATACTGCATTTCTTTTCTTTCGACATAAGCGGTCGGATATTTATCGTTGGGGTTAAAGGTTTTCTCGGTCACTCCCCCGGTGATAACGTTACGGATCTTTGTACGGACAAACGCCGCTCCCTTTCCGGGCTTAACATGCTGAAATTCGACGATCTGCACCACGTTCCCATCCATCTCAAAGGTAACGCCGTTTCTAAAATCTCCCGCAGAAATCATATATTCAAACCTCCACATTTTTTATAATATTCCACATAATAGTAACAGTCTATCTTATCTCGGCACATTTTGCAAGGGGTTTTGCAGATTTTGAGCGTTTTTTATAGCGCGGCTATAAAAATAGACGCTGGATGCAGATATTTTTCGGTCTCCAGCCCCAGTTGCCGCAAACGCAACGGAAGGTAGGGCCGCTAGATTGTTTTTATCCTTCCAATACGGCCGGTTAAACGCCAGGAAGCCGGTTTGACTGGCTCTATAACCAGCCCCGGCTTCCGGAGGGCGTTAGAAGCATTTTAGAGGACAATGAGATTTTTATCCGACTTTGTCAAGTTTATGCAGCCGTCCTCCGTTACATACACCATATCCTCAATCCGGACGCCAAAACGGCCTTCAAGATAGATGCCCGGTTCGTCGGTCATAATCAGGCCGGCTTCACAAATCTCATCCGAAGTGTAGCTAAAGCGGGGGCTTTCGTGGATTTCAAGCCCCACACTGTGGCCTAGCCCATGCCCAAAGCAATCGCCATAGCCTGCATTGGCAATGATATCGCGCGCCACTTTATCGATCTCTTTGCAGGGCACTCCTGCACGAATCGCCGCCATGGCGGAAAGATTGGCCTGCAAAACGGTTTCATAAACCTTACGCTTCTCTTCGCCCGGTTCGCCGACAGCAACCGTACGGGTCATATCCGAACAATAGCCGTCCGCCAGGCAGCCGAAGTCCATAGTAATAAAATCACCCTTTTCGACCGGACGATCGGAGGGATGTCCATGCGGAAGGGATCCATTCGGCCCAGCCACCACGATGTATTCAAACGACGCCCCTTCCGCTCCAAGGCGGCGGGCATAAAACTCCAGCTCCAGGGCAATTTCCTTTTCTGTGCGGCCAGGCTGGATGAACTCACAGATATGGCTGAAGGCACGATCGGTATAGTCCTGCGCACGGCGGATGCTCTCCAGCTCGCAGGGCTCCTTGATCCTGCGCTGCTTGGCGATAAGATTACCGATACGGCGATCCAGCATCACCTCCACCTCCGGCAGCTTCTCCTTGAGCGTTAAGTATTCGTCCATCGTTTTCGTTTCCTCGATACCCAAACGCCGAATCCCATGTTTTTTAAAGATTTCGGAAAGCTGTTCGTAAAGTTTTTTCTGCAAAATGACCTCGCAGCCCTTAACCGTATTTTTGGCTACCTCGATATAGCGAAAATCGATGATGAAATAAGCCTCGTCTCTCGTGACAACCAGAGTTCCCGCTGATGAGTGCATACCAGTGTAATAAAGGCGGTTATAGGCCCCGTCGATTAAAATAGCGTCCATATCCTCCGGCATATGGGCGGCAAGCTGATGGATTCTTTCCATAATCTTTTGTCCTCCTTTATTTGATGAACCCCCGTTCTGAGGGCCGTTTTCATATTATGGATGGGCTGTGCAACTGTTCATAAAATTCCTTCATCGCTTTTGCATCCTCCGCCTGTGTTCCCGCCGACTCACAGACAATGATAGGCGAAAGGTTCCAACGGTCGATCCATTCAAGCAGCGGCGGATATTCCGGTCCAAATTCTTCGTCCGCAAAGGTGAGGTGCATCTTTTCTCCTCCCGTCTCCGTAAAGGCGATCCGGGAGAAATGGGAGTGGAACACACGCATGCGATCCTCCCCCAGCGCGTTACGGGTGCTGGTTAAGATTTTCTCATAGCCCTCCGATCCGTTTAAAGCGCCGAAGGTCCGCGCATAGAGGTGTCCAAAATCAATGCAGGGGATCAGCCGGTCATCCGTTTTACAAAGTTCAAGCACCTCCTCCAAGGTGCCGAGCTGGCCGGTTTTTCCCATCGTTTCTGGGCAGAGGGCAACATTGCCGAGTCCTTCCGCATCCAACGCCTCTAATGCCCGGCGCAGCGTATCCTTTGACAGCTCCAGGGCGGCCTCACGGCTCAGCTTGGCACAGGATCCGGAATGGACCACCACCCGCTGCGCCCCCATAGCCTTCGCCGCCCGGACGGACTGCAAAATATATTCAATGCTGCCCAAGCGCTTCTCCTCTTCTATACCGGAAAGAGAAATATAATAAGGGGCGTGAAGCGAGAGGGAGATTCCCTGCTCCCGGCTCTTCTCTCCAAAAGCCTTCGCTTGCTCCTCTGAAATCCGCACGCCCCTCCCGCATTGATATTCATAATGATTGAGACCCATTTTCACTAGGTAATCCGGTACATCCAGCGTCTTTTTATAGCCCATCTTCCGGAAACTTTCACTGTTTCCGGCGGGACCGAATCTAGCGCTCATACCGCGCCTTCCCCTCCCTTTCATAGCGTCCAAGCATCCTGCGCTCTATCGCCCGCTTACACTTAAAGAACCAGAAGTGTTCCGGTTCTATCGGATCGACCAGAATCGTAGGAATCCCATAGCGCCAGCCGCCCCAGATATCGGTCAGCAGCTGATCGCCAACCGTAGCCATTTCGTTCTTCCCGCAGCCGAACCGGCGCCGGCACCGTTCATAGCCGCCGGTCAGCGGCTTCGCCCCGTCCGCTTCAAACGGGAGGCAAAGCTGGGCGGCAAAAGGCCGGACGCGGTCAGCGTTATTGTTGGAGAGAATCACGGCGCGGATACCGCTCTCTCGAAGGCTCTGTAGCCATGCTGCTACCCCTTCGCCCGGATCTGGATGATCGTGCGTCGTTAACGTATTGTCCACATCCAGCACTAAATTCCGCAACCCCTTCTCCAGCAAAAATGTAGGGGAGATATCGCAAACGCTCCGGAAGCGGTAAGTTGGATAAAACATCAGCTCTCTCCTATTCCCACTGTGATCGGCAGGTGCAATCAACCGCAGCTCACAGCTTTCCAAAGCTAGAAGGTTCTGCGTTAGCAGCCTATAGCTCGGTTTGTCTTTGAAATAATAATATGTTTTTTCCGTGCTTTCTTTTATGGGTAGAAAATCATTTTTCCCTGTAGTTATTATAGCATGATCAATCCCTCTTGAACAGCGCCGAACAGGAAAAAGGGAAACAAAAAAACGGACAGCCGAAACTGCCCGTTTTTTTGTTTCATTATTTGTATTTACGCTTACGCGCAGCCTCAGACTTCTTTTTGCGCTTTACAGAAGGCTTCTCATAGTGCTCTCTTTTGCGTACTTCTGCAAGGACGCCAGAGCGCGCGCACTGTCTTTTAAACCGGCGCAGAGCACTGTCAAGAGACTCATTGTCCTTCACCCGAATTTCGGCCATTTCCAACTTCCCTCCTCTTCGCCCTAAAAGCAGGAGATATATACCATGCCTTCCTATATCAACCACAATAATGGAAAGCATCTCCAACCTCTCAGCCAGTAGGAAGTATCTCCTACTTTTGAGCGGTTGTCAGGTAACAAAAACTATTATACAATAAATCTAGGAAAACTGTCAAGTGGTAGGAACCGGTTCCGCGTAGATTTCATCGAACAAAATTCTTTTACTTCACCACCAGGTTAACCAGCTTTCCCTTCACATAGATCTCCTTCACGAAGGTTTTCCCATCGGTGAGCTTTACAATCTCTGGAAGCGCCTTCGCCTGCCCAATGGCTTCCTCCTGTGCGATGTCCGCCGGTACCGAGATGCGGCCGCGCAGCTTTCCGTTGACCTGAACGGCCAACTCCACCGTGTCCTCTTTACAAAGAGCGGCATCGAACTGCGGCCAACTCTGTGCGCTGACGCGTCCGCCATAGCTGAGCGCTTCATAAATCTCCTCGGTGATGTGCGGAGCAAAGGGATTGAGCAGAATTAAGAAAATCCGATAGGTCTCCCGCGAAAGCGCGCCGTGCTTGGTGATTTCATTTAAAAAGCCCATCATAGCGGCAATCGCCGTATTAAACTTCAGGTTCTCAATGTCCTCCCCAACCTTTTTAATCGTCCGGTGTAAGCCGCTCTCTAAGGCCGGGGTAATCCCCTCTTCATCCGAAAGGATATCCTGCAACGACCAAATGCGCTCTAGAAACCGCTTGCAGCCCCGGACCGAGGAATTGGACCAAGGCGCCGCCTTCTCAAAGTCGCCGATAAACATTTCATAGGTGCGCAACGTATCCGCCCCATAATCCCGCACGATGTCATCCGGGTTCACAACGTTGCCCCGGCTCTTGGACATCTTTTCGCCGTTCTCTCCCAGGATCATGCCATGGCTTGTCCGCTTAGAATAGGGCTCCGGTCCGGGAACAACGCCGAGATCAAACAGGAATTTGTGCCAAAAACGGGAATAAAGAAGGTGCAGAGTGGTGTGCTCCATACCGCCGTTATACCAATCCACCGGCATCCAATATTCAAGAGCCTGCTTCGAGGCGAGGACTTCCCGGTTGTGCGGATCGCAATAACGCAGGAAGTACCAGGAGGAACCCGCCCACTGAGGCATGGTGTCAGTTTCCCGCTTCGCAGGGCCGCCGCAGTGCGGGCAGGCGGTAGAGACCCAATCCTCCATCTTAGCGAGCGGGCTTTCGCCGTTATCCGTCGGCTCGTAAGACTCTACTTCGGGAAGCATGAGCGGAAGCTCCGATTCCGGCAGCGCAACATAGCCGCATTTTTCGCAATAGACGATCGGAATAGGCTCGCCCCAATAGCGCTGGCGGGAAAATACCCAGTCGCGCAGCTTGAAGTTGACCTTCGACGTCCCTTTTTTATTTTCCTCCAGCCAGGCGATGATCCTTTCCTTCGCCTCTGGCACCGTTAATCCATTGAGGATTCCAGAGTTTACCAGTACGCCGGTCTCACAGTCGGTATAGGGCGCCTCCTGCACGTCTCCGCCCTGCACAACCTCGACAATCGGAAGGCCGAACTTCTTCGCAAAATCCCAGTCGCGATCATCATGCGCAGGCACCGCCATAATGGCCCCCGTCCCGTAGGACATCAGCACATAATCCGAAACGAAGATAGGAATCTCCTGGCCATTTACAGGGTTAATGCCCCTGACGCCTTTCACCTCGACTCCGGTTTTCTCTTTCACAATTTCGGTGCGCTCAAAGTCTGATTTTCGGGCCGCCAGAGCCGCATAGGAGAGGATAGCCTCATAATTTTCGATCTTCTCTTTCCAGCGCTCCAAATAGGGGTGCTCCGGCGAGATGACCATATAGGTTGCGCCGAAAAGGGTGTCCGGCCGAGTGGTATAGATTAGCAGCTCATCCCCTGCGGTTGTGGCAAATTGCACCTCCGCGCCGGTAGAGCGGCCAATCCAATTTTTTTGGGAGGTGGAAACCCGGTCTATGTAATCGACCAGCTCCAGATCGTCAATAAGCCGTTGGGCATACTCGGTGATTTTCAGCATCCACTGGCTTTTCACCTTATGCACCACGTCGCTGCCGCACCGCTCGCAAACGCCGCCGACAACCTCTTCGTTCGCCAACACCACTTTGCAGCCTGTACACCAGTTCACGTTCATCTCTTTCTTATATGCCAATCCCTTTTTGAAGAGCTGGAGAAAGATCCACTGGGTCCATTTATAATATTCCGGATCGGTCGTGTTTACCTCGCGGGTCCAGTCAAAGGAAAGGCCCAGCGATTTGAGCTGCGCTTTAAAGCGCGCGACATTTTTCTCAGTAACGATCTCCGGATGGATATGGTTTTTGATTGCATAGTTTTCGGTCGGCAGGCCGAAAGCATCCCACCCCATTGGGAAAAGGACGTTATATCCCTGTAGCCGGCGCTTACGCGCGATGATATCCAGCGCCGTGTAGGGACGCGGATGGCCCACATGCAGCCCCTGGCCCGAAGGGTAAGGGAATTCAATCAGGGCATAATATTTCGGCTTGCTGTAATCATCCGAAGCGGCAAAGGTGTTCTCCCTTTCCCAGATGTCCTGCCACTTCTTTTCAATTTGCGCATAATCGTATTTCAACATCCACACCCCTTAACATGTATTCACTCGCTGTGCGTCAGATCCGAGATATCCAAAAGCGGCGCATCGTTCCAAAGCCTTTCAAGAGAATAGAACTGGCGGGTCTCCTCATAAAACAGATGGATAATTACATCATAATAATCCAGTACAATCCAAGCAGCCGACTGATAACCCTCTACTCTTTTAGGTAAAACGCCCTGCTCCTTCAGTTGAAATTCCAACTCGTCGGCCATTGCCTTCACCTGGGTTGTGGAGCTGCCGCTGGCAACGACGAAATAGTCTCCCAGCGAGGAGATCTCCTTAATCTCCAGCACCTTAATATCCTTCGCTTTTTTGTTATCGAGAATGCGCGCCGCCTCACGGCTGAGTTCTAATGCTGTCACCGATACCAACCTCTTTTCTTTCCGATGGTTTTCTAACGGTCCTTTCTCTATGTTCTTCCATGCCCTCCGCCTTAGCGGTCTGAGCTCGAATAACGTTTTTGTTCCAGCCATTCATCATAGTCGCCATCGGTCCAAGGGTCGTAGCCATGCGGATCGGGAGGGCGAGACTCTTGAGAATGGGAGGATGTTTCCTCCGGTAACGTGGCATCTGGCTCGCTGCCGGCTTCTTCCGGCTGGGAAGAAGCCGGAGCCGGTTCAGAGGCTTCCGGAAAGTCCAAGGCGCTGGCATCGACCGGTTCCGGCAGGAAATGGGCGTTCAGAATTTCTGCGAGTCCGGTACGGTCCACCTCATAAACCGCATAGGTTCCGTTCATCTTCCCGTTACCAGGTACTGTAAAGGATTCGATATTCTCCTCCTGAATGCCAAAGGCTGTAGCGGCAATCGAGACCGCCTTTCCTAAAGGCATATCCGTCGTTACCGCGCTGAAATTGCTCATAATCAACTGCAAGGTCTGTAGCTTCCCAAGCGACTGCACCTTCTCCAGAAGCGCTAGGAGAAATTTTTGCTGCGCTTCAATCCGTCCAAGATCCGCATTCACATAGGCGTGCCGCTGGCGCACAAACAACTGCGCCGCCTCTCCATCCAAAACCTGATCGCCTGCGCTGAAGAGCTTGACGCCCATATCGTAGATATCCTGATCCAACGTAATCGGGACGCCGCCGATTTCATCAATAATCTCTCCCACCGCTTCAAGGGTGATAGTGACATAATAATCAACCGGAAGATGGAACCGCTCGGTAATTTCTTCTTTCAGCGCATCGATGCTGCCGGTAGACTTATAGATCTGATTAATCTTTCCGGTAGGATATTCATCCCCTAAAAAGGTATCCCGTGGGATGGAAAGCAGGCGCACCGAACCAGATTTGGGGTTATAAAGACCATACATGATCACATCGGTCAGTTCCTCCGAATAATCCACGCCGCAAAAAAGGAGGCGGACCGTATCGGTCTGCATGGGAATTTCCTTCATGTGCTCTTCCCGCAATGCCTCGCCCTCTTCCCATTCGCCGGCAGGCCGGCGCAGATAGTGGCTCCCCAGCGCCAGCACGGCTACAAGTGATAAGGCTATTGCTATTATAATCGGTATCGCTTTATTTTTCAAGCGTTCCGGCCTCCCCTTTGTGGGATATGGACCGCCCGCCGCCTTCTAATGGAGCTTGACAATAGTTATTATAGGCTTCGAAGCTCTCCCGGCAGATGGGACGTCCCTCTGAAACAAGGCTGGAAAGAATAAATTTCAGCGAATGGAGCATACCTGCGCGTAGGCTGCGGTCCGTAAGCGAACGCGTATACTCCACATCCGGGTAATCCCGATCGCTGCTTGTCAAATCCGCCAGATAGATGATTTCTTCCAGCAGGCTCATTTCCGCCCTTCCCGTCGTATGATAACGGACAGCATTTAGTATTTCTGGATCGGAAATGTTGTATACATGGCGCAGGTAACAGCTTCCGGCAATCGCATGCCACAATTGAGGAGAGGCCGTCACCTCCCGCTCCAAAACCACGCCGCTTTCCTCTATTAAACGCAGCTGCTCCGGTTCTGGAAGATTTTTGCAGATATCGTGCGTCAGCCCGCAAAAGCGCGCCCGGCTCTCATCCTCACCATAGCGGCGCGCAAGCCCGGCAGCACGGTCGGCCACACAGAGCGAGTGATGGTAACGTTTAGGAGATAGACGCTGCTGTAAATGCTTCAAAATTTCCTTTTCGTTGTAATTCATGGTTTCCTTTCTCCGATATTTTCCGGCTATCCGCCTCGGTTGCCGCGTGAGGCGGGGCCAGTGCATAATCTTTTAAAGCGCGGCTATTTAAAAATAGCCGCAAAAACGCCTCCTCTGCCTCATTCCCCAAAAGCTCACTCTCTATAAAGACGATGCGCTTGGATATAGTCCAGCACATAATCCGGCAGCATGCCCTCCACAGACAAACCGTTATGCAGTCTTTCCCGAATGGCGCTCGAAGAAACCGGCAGCTCGTCAATCTCGCAAACCACCGACTTTACTCCCTGCGTATCCAGCGCCAACTGCTTATGGATGAGCGTTGCATACTCTCCCTTCTCGCGCGCCGCCGCGCAGAGAGTCACCAACCGCATCAGCTCTTCGGCACGGTACCAGCTATCAATCGAAAGAAACATATCACTGCCCACAATTAAGTAAAATTTCCCATCCGGATAGAGCGAACGCAGCGCCTGAACGGTATCGATGGTAAAGCTCTTCCCTTCCCGCCGCAATTCCATGTCGCTGGCCAAAAAGCGCGGATGCCGTTCCGCCACCAACCGGCACATAGCAAGGCGGTCCTCACCGCTAATCAGGGCGCGGGAATCCTTATGCGGGGAAATGTGCGAAGGGATCAGCAAAATTTCATCAAATTTGATGCGGACATCAAAACGAAGCGCCAGGTTGATATGTCCCTGATGGATAGGATTGAAGGCGCCGCCGAATAAAGCGATCTTTTTCATCCAAACGACCATTCCTCTCCCAACGTTTAAAGAGATCTTCCCCAAACAAAATTTTCTTTTAATCAAAAGAACGGCTAGATCGCAAAACTGGATTCCTTGTTGGCGCGAAATAGAACGGCGCGCGTCCCAATCACCTGCACCACATCCGCCGAAACCCGCGCGGCAATCTCTTCGGCCGCTTCCCGCGCCGTCACCGGCGCATTCTCTAAAACACGCAGCTTGATCAATTCGCGCGCTGTTAAAGCCTCGTCCGCCTGGCGGTAAACGGTATCGGTAACGCCTCCCTTGCCAACCTGAAGAATGGTGGGGAGATCGTTGGCGAAGCCGCGAAGCTGCGCCCTTTGTTTGGAACTCAGCATTTCCTTCCTCCTTATGAAACAAGCACATCATTTTCTCTCCGGTTAAAGAACGGCTATCCGTAGCGGTTCCTTAACGGCGGTCCCTTCTCAAGCCATCGCCTTGCGCGCCAGGTAAGGGGCCAAAATATCCCGAAGATTGTTCAAAGCGCGTCCACGGTGGCTAAGCGCGTCCTTTTCCTCACCGCTGAGCTGAGAATAGCTCCGGCCGCCGACCATAAAGACGGGGTCATAGCCAAAGCCGCCTTCTCCCACCGGCTCATAGCCGACGGTTCCTTCGCATTCCCCTACGCATTCAAGAACGGTATTCCGATCCAGAAAGCAGCAGACGGCGCAGACAAACTTTGCGCCGCGCCGGTCCTTTGGCGTCTCGCGCATCTCTTCCAGCAATCGCGCGACACGTTGCGCATCGCTTAACCCTTCGCCGCCATATCGTGCCGAATGCACACCCGGACGGCCGTCAAGCGCCTCTACGCAAAGCCCGCTGTCATCCGCGATGGTGGGTAAGCCGCACCGTTCAAACACAGCCTGCGCCTTAATCTGCGCATTTCCAGTGAAGGTCTCCGCCGTTTCATCCGGATGAACGTCCACGCCCGCCTCCGAGAGCGAAAGCACTTCAAAGCCCATCGGGGTAAGAATCCTTCTCAGCTCCTCCAGCTTATGTGAGTTGTTGGTAGCTGCAACCATCCGTATCATCTTTCTCCATCGTCCCTTTCTGTCCTGTAGACAAGCCCCCTACAGCCCTTTCATCACTCTGCTGCCGGTTCTTCCTCTCCAAAGAGCGCCTGCACAAACTGCTCCGGGTCAAACGGGCGCAGATCGTCGATCTGCTCGCCCACCCCGATATATTTCACAGGGATTTTCAGCTCTTGCTTAATCCCAATGACAACGCCGCCCTTCGCCGTACCGTCGAGCTTGGTCAGGACAATCCCCGTTAGCCCAGTCGTTTCCTGGAAGGCGCGCGCCTGGTTCACGGCATTCTGCCCGGTGGTCGCATCCAGAACGAGCAGGACTTCCTTGGAGGCTCCTGGCAGCTCCCGATCGATCACCCGGCCAATCTTGGCCAGCTCATCCATCAGGTGCTTTTTGTTGTGCAGCCGGCCGGCCGTGTCACAGAGGATCACATCCACCCCGCGCGCCTTGCCCGCCGAGATGGCGTCAAAAATAACCGCGGCCGGATCCGCCCCTTCGGTGTGCTTCACAATAGGCGTTTCCGCCCGCTTTGCCCAGACCTCCAGCTGCTCAATAGCCGCCGCTCGGAAGGTATCCGCCGCAGCAATCAGCACCTTTTTCCCTTCTTTACGCAGGTTGTCCGCCAGCTTGCCAATGGTGGTAGTCTTTCCTACGCCGTTTACGCCAATCATCAGGATGACCGAAGGCGGGGCGCTGAGATCGAGCGCGCAGTCCCCTTCCAGCATACCGGCGATGATCTCCTTTAGAAGATCCTTTACTTTGGCCGGATCGGTAACGCCCGTCTCTTTAATCCGCGCCCGTAACCGCTTGCAGATTTCCGCCGCCGTCGCAGCGCCGGCATCCGCCATGATCAGGATTTCTTCCAATTCTTCCAGAAGATCCTCGTCGATGGTGGTAAAGCTGTGCGCCACTCCTTCGATCGCGTTCATCATCGTTTCCCTGGTTTTGCGCAGCCCTTCGCTAATTTTTTTAAAGAATCCCATCCTTCTACCGCCTTCCTTTCGTTTAAACTCGGACAGTCCTCCCCTTCTCACCCTAGGCGCTTCAAACTATTTCATTCCCAGCTTGCTTTCCAGCTCGGAAACATCCAGCCGTAGCAGCTTGGAAACGCCCTCTTCCTGCATCGTCACCCCATACAGGACATCGGCCTCCTCCATGGTGCCGCGCCGGTGGGAAATCGCAATAAACTGGGTATGGCCGGCCAAGCGGCGCAAATAACCGGCATATTTCACAACATTCACATCGTCCAACGCCGCCTCAATCTCATCCAACAGGCAGAACGGGGAGGGGCGCACCTTCAAAATTGCAAAATAAATGGCGATCGCCACAAACGCCTGCTCGCCGCCGGAAAGCGCGGCAAGGTTTTTAATGATCTTTCCGGGCGGCTGTACATAAATCTCAATCCCAGATTCCAGAACGTTCTCCGGTTCGGTTAGGAGAAGCCGTGCATTTCCGCCTCCAAAAAGCTCGGTAAAGATTTGGCCGAAGTGGCGGTCAATCTCTCGGAAATTCCGCACAAAGATCTCCTTCATCTCACCGGCTAAATCGGTAATCAAGCGGTATAGCTCTGCGCGAGAATGCTCCACATCCGCAAGCTGTCCCTTCAAAAACTGATAGCGCCCGTTTACCTCCTGATATTCCTCAATCGCCGCCACATTCACATTGCCCAGCGCCTTGATTTTATTTTTAAGCGCTGCCAGCTCCCGCCCGGCCGCGGTGGGATCCTCCAAAGGAAGCCGTTCCTCCTCCGCTTGGGTCAGCGTCAGCTCATATTCGTCATAGAGCCGGGAAACCAACGCGTGGTATTCATTTTGAACCGCATCCCTGCGTTCCTCCAACCGCGCCAACTCCCTGACGATCGATTCCCCTTTTGCGTGTAGCTCCCGCTCTTTTTGGCGGCTCTGTGCGCTTTGCCGTTCCAGCTCGGTTTTCCGGTCGATGAGCTCCGTGACCTTTTGCGTGCAGAGCGCGGCCCGTTCGCCCACCGTGACAATCTGCGCCTCGGTCTCTCCGATCTCCTCCTTGAGCCGGATGTTCTGCCGTTCCAACGATTCAGCCTGTGCCCGCAGCTCCTCGGATCGGGTTCCGCTCTCCAGCTGCTGCTCCTTTAGCTGATCCGCCAACTGCTTCCCCGCCTCAATGTCCTTTTCCAACGTCAGACTCTCGATAGCCAGAGCGTTCCGTATTTCTGCATGGGCCGCCTTATCTTCCGCCGCCTTCTCCTGACGTTCCTTCAGTTCTGCCAGCCGGCCTTCCAACGCCTCCTGCGCTTCGGTCAAACGGCGCAGCTTCTCCTCGCTGCTTCCGCCCTGATCGGTGAGCTGCGCAATTTTGCGCCGGGCATCCTCCGCACGGCGGGCCGCTTCTTCTTTCTGGCGAAGAAGGCTGTCCTGTTGCATATCCAGCCGTTTCTGCTCCGCCTCATAGCGGATGCGATCCTCCCCCATGGTGCGTGCGTCCGCATCCAAAGCGGTCAACCGAGCGTTCAGGCAAGCCAGATCCTCCCCAGCGGACTTGATAGCCGCCGCATTCTCCTCCAGCTTCTTTTCTACCGCTCTCGCCTGCGCTTCCAGCTTCTCAATCTCGCTCGCCCGGCTTAAAAGACCGGCGCCATGCGAAAGCGATCCGCCAGTCATCGATCCGCCCGGATTCACAACCTGCCCGTCCAATGTCACTACACGGAAACGATAGCCATACCGTTTAGCGATCGCTACCGCACAGTCCATATCCTCGGCAACCACGATCTTTCCCAACAGATTGCCTATCACCGCACGGTATTTCTCTTCACAGCTTACCAACGCATCCGCGACCGCAACAAAGCCTTCGCATCCATCCAGTCCGGTTTCCTCCAGCCTGCGGGGGCGGATGACCGACATAGGCAAAAAGGTTGCCCGCCCGGCGCGGCTGCGCTTGAGAGCCTCAATCGCAACCTTAGCCGCCGCGTCGGTCGTCACCACAAGATTCTGCATGGCGCCGCCCAGCGCAACCTCTATCGCACAGGCATAGCGGCTTTCTACCGCAATCAGCCGGGAAACCGGGCCCTCAATTCCCCGCAGGTTCCCGCTCTGCGCCTGGTTCATGATAAACCGGACGCTCTGCTGGAAGCCCTCCATATTTTTCTCCATATCACGGATCAGCCGCGCCTTCTGAAGATACCCCTTCTGCTGCGCATCCTGTTCCTGCTGTTCTTCTTTCAGCTCTGCAAGACGGCTGGAGACGGCCTTATGCTTCATCAAATACCCTTTTTGGACATTCTGCTGGGAAACGGTCTGCTCCTCAATGGTCTGCAAAAGCGCAGTTATCTGCTGGCGCTGGCGCTCGCATTCCTCCAAAGCAGCCTGCGTTTCAGCTGTCTGCGCCTGTATATCCTGTTCGCTTTGGCGAAGCTGTTCCATCCTAGCGGCGCTGGAAGCGCCCAACAGTTTTTCATTGGAGATCTCGTGCAGCAGCGCCGCCCTTTCTTCTATAAGAGAAGCCTGTATGCCTGCCAATTCCTGCGCTGTATTCTCCTCTTTCGCGCTCTCGGCCGCTAAAGCCTCCTGCCGCCCGCGCAGGACGAGAAGCTCCTGCTCTCTCTCCTGGTTACGGTCAGAAATTTCATCAAGCTGCTCCTGTATGCGCGCTTTGCCCAAGGCATGGGTCGCCATATTCTCCTGCAAACGCAGAATCGTTTCCTTATTGTGCTCCATATCATTGTGCAGAACGGCAATGCGGCTGCTGTGCTGCGCCTCTAACGCATGCAGCGCGCCGACCTCCTGACGGCGATCCTCTGTCTCGGTATCGCAGCGGCGGATAGCCTCGTAAATCTCCGCTGTTTTCGCCTCGATCGTCTCCAAGTTTTTTTGTAGATCCTCGCGATCGCCCTGAGCTAAAAGGAGCTTATCCTCCTGTGTGCGCAACTGTTCCCGCAGCCGGACGGCGGAAAGCAGCCAAAGAGAAATTTCGAGCTTTCTGCGCCGGGAAGCCAACTGAAGGTATTCCTGCGCTTTCTGTGACTGTAAACGGAGCGGCTCCACCCGCCCCTCCAGCTCGGAAAGAATATCCTTCAAGCGCAGCAGGTTCTCCTCTGCTTGAAGCAGCCGCTTCTCCGCCTGCTCCTTGCGGTAACGAAATTTCGAAATTCCGGCCGCTTCCTCAAAAATCTCTCTGCGCTGCGCGCTCTTGGCCCCTACAATTTCCGCAATGCGGCCCTGCCCAATGATCGAATACCCATCCCGTCCCAAACCGGTATCCATAAACAGCTCGTTGATATCGCGCAGACGGACGGACGCGCCGTTTAAACGGTATTCGCTTTCACCGGAACGAAAAATCTTCCGGGAAACCGTCACCTCGTCGCTCTCGACCGGAAGGCGGCGATCCCGGTTGTCGATGGTCAGCGACACCGAAGCATATCCCATCGGCTTACGCTGCTGCGTACCGGTGAAAATGACCTCTTCCATCTTACCGGAGCGGAGGGTTTTGCCCGATTGCTCGCCGAGAACCCAGCGGACAGCATCGGAAATATTGCTCTTCCCGCTTCCGTTTGGACCGACAACGGCGGTAATTCCTTTATCAAATTGTAGCTGTATCCGATCAGGAAACGACTTGAATCCAACAATGTCCAGCGCTTTCAGCTGCATAGGGCTCCCTCCTTTCTTTCCCGGTCTTTTCTCTTCCTGTAGTTTATCGTGCAGCGCCGCGCCCGGCAGCGGACTGAGCCCCCTGTATCTTTAAATCCGAAACAGAAAGCGCGGCATCCGGGCGGACCGACAGACGGTAGCCCAGCGCTTGCAGCCGCGTCACGTTGCGCCTGCCATGCCCGATGATCCGGGAAATCATGGACGGATGTACCGATACCTGGTAGCTTCCTGGTTCAGAAGCCCTCAGCAAATCCCGCATTTCACTGTAAAGCAATTCGCCTTCACATAGTTCCCGAAGGGCGGGATGATAGGCCCCTCCCAGGATTTTCCCTTCTATCTCCCGGTTGGCATGCAGCCCCAAACGGATTACCTGAATGTCATGTAAAGCAAAATACCTTAACAGATGTGCGCATAGGGGAATAGTCTTTTCCAGCGTTGGCGGATGGTAGCTCCCATCCTGAAACCGTCTGGCCAATTCCGTTCCCCGAAGCACCACTGTTGGATAGATCCGCATGGTGTCCGGACGAAGACGGGCCAGCTCCTGGGCCGTCTGCCAAGCGCCCGCGTCGGTATCCTGATAAAGCCCCGTCATCATTTGAAGTCCCAGCGAAAAGCCGGATTTCTGAATAAGCCGGGAAGCGCGCCGCACATCTCCTGCCGTATGTCCGCGGCGGTTTGCCGTCAATACGCGGTCGTCCATGCTCTGAGCGCCCAATTCTACCGACGTTACATGGTAAGTACGCAGAATCGAAAGAATCTCCAGATCAACGGCATCGGGCCGGGTAGAAATGCGGATGCCGGAAAACCGATCCGGCCCTACAAACGGAGCTGCCGCTTCCAAGAGAGAAATCATCGTCCGCCGTTCAATAGCGGTAAAACTTCCGCCGAAAAAAGCGATTTCTGTCTCTGTACGGTTCTGCACAGCCGGCAGCGCTTCTAACAGCGTTTTTTTTACCTCCTCCGGCGATGGGGGCTGCGCTTGTCCGGAAATCGCGCGCTGGTCACAGAAGCTGCACTGGTGCGGGCACCCTGCATGCGGAACAAAAAAGGCGATATTGGCATGCTTCATTTTCCCATTAATTCCAGCGCCCTGCGCGCCGCCTGCTGTTCGGCTGTCTTTTTCGAACGGCCCTCGCCTACCCCGATCACGTTGCTGTTCAAATGTACCTCGACCACAAAATGCTTATCATGATCCGGTCCGGATTCCTCTATCAGCACATAAGACAGCCGTTCCTCCGGATTTTGCTGGATAATCTCCTGAAGAAGCGTTTTATAATCTCGGAAAGGGGTAGCATGCTCCTCCAGCATCGCTGTAACAAAGGGGAGGACAAAGGAACGCGCCCTTTCAATCCCGCCATCCAGATAAATAGCTGCAATCAGCGCTTCAAACGCATCCGAACAGATAGAGGGACGTTTTCTGCCTCCGGTCATCTCTTCCCCACGGCCGAGACGCAGGTACTCGCCCAACCCGATCTTTTGGGCGAACAGATCGAGCGTTTTCTCACAGACAAGGGAGGCGCGCAGCTTGGTCAGCTCCCCTTCTGGCAAATGAAATTTATGAAACAGGTAGTCGGATACAATAATGGAAAGCACCGCGTCTCCCAAAAACTCCAACCGTTCGTTGTACTTGGTCCGGCGTTTCACCTCATTGGCATAGGAGGAGTGTGTTAAAGCTACCTCAAGCAGCTCTTTTTCTTGAAAGACATAACCGATCTTTTCTTCCAGCCGTGCGATCTCCGGCATAGTTTTTAATCATCCCTTTCCAGCCGCTTTCATCCGGTAAAGGCAGATTGCGGCCCTCTCTTCCTCCCTGGTTCATTCCGGTTTCCTGCCAGCCCCAAAAGGCTCTTTTATAGATGAGCCCCTTGTTCACTTGGGCTTTTTTCCATCTTTTCGCGGGCCTTAATAGCGGCCAGAGCGGTTTCAATTTTGTCTATCACGCCGCCTGCCGCATAATCGCGCGCCTGCCGAATAGCGTTTTTAAACGCCTTGGCATTCGAGCTGCCGTGCGCCTTGATAACCGGCTGAGCAATTCCCATGAGCGGCGCGCCGCCATGCTCGGTATAGTCCATCTTCTTTTTAAACTCTTGCAGGTTTTTGCGCATCAGCAGGGCCGCGAACATGGTGAAGGTATTGGCTTTCAGCATTCGCTTCAACTCCCCGGCAAACGACAGCGCAACTCCTTCGGTCAGCTTGAGCACCACGTTGCCGGTAAACCCATCAGCAACAGCCACATCGCAGGCCCAGCCGGGCAGCTCCCGCGGCTCTACGTTACCGATAAAATGAATAGGAGCATTCTGCAAAAGACGGTAGCTCTCCACCTGCAAGGAGGTTCCCTTATTGGGTTCGGTTCCGATGTTGATAAGCCCAACCCTAGGATTGGAAATGCCGCGCAGCGCTTCCATGTAGGCGCTTCCCATAACGGCAAACTGTTGAAGCATCTCTGGGCGGCACTCCGCATTCGCCCCGCCATCCAAAAGCAGGTAGCAGCCTTGAAAGGTGGGGATCACCGTTCCAATGGCGGCGCGCTTAATGCCTTTGATCCGCCCGACCATCAGCGAAGCGCCGACGACCAGCGCGCCGGTACTCCCCGCGGATACGAACGCATCCCCCGCATGATCCGCCAACCGCTGCAACCCGACCGCCAGCGAACAATCTGCATATTTTTTGCGGATATCGGTGGGGTCGGCCTCAACGGGAATGATACCCGGCGCATGCTCGATTGTTATTCCTTCCAGCGAGATCTGATTTTCCGCCGCACAGCGTTCGATCTTTTCCCGATCGCCGGTCAACAGAATTTCCACCCCATATTCCGCAACCGCCATGGCGCAGCCTTCGAGGACTGCCTTGGGCGCATGATCGCCGCCGAAGGCATCGACGATAATCTTCATCCTGCCATTTCCCCCTTTAAAACGCTCCCTTAGATTTTTCGGGTTTCTCTCTCGAAGTATCGTCCACAGAAAGCCGTTTCAATCTTCTTCGTTCGGAAATTCTCCCGGCCGCTCTTCCAGCCCCCGCTGCTTGAGAAAGGCGGAGAGAGAGGCGAGCGCTCTTTGTGCAATGCGCCCATAACGCGCTTGTTTATCCCGGATGGGTTCTTTCAGCGGCGGAAGCAGCCCCATATTGCAGCCCATCGGTTGGAAATCCGGATTCGGCTCGGCCACATAGCGGCAAAGCGCGCCGCTCATGGTATCCTGCGGCGGAATCGCAGGCGGCAGGCCGCGCAACTGCCGGGAAAGGCCGATGCCCGCCCATATGCCCGACATGGCGGATTCCATATATCCTTCCACACCGGTCATCTGCCCGGCGAAAAAAAGACCGGGCCGGCCTTTAAACGCGAAGGAAGCGTCTAAGACCTTGGGCGCATTTAAAAAGGTGTTGCGGTGCATCACCCCATAACGCAGAAACCGTGCATCCTGCAAGCCGGGAATCATGGAGAACACCCGCTTCTGCTCCAGAAATTTTAAATTCGTTTGAAAGCCTACCAGGTTATACATCGTCCCCAGCGCGTTCTCTCTACGCAGCTGAACCACCGCCCAGGGGCGGTGGCCAGTACGCGGATCGCGCAGGCCCACCGGCTTTAGAGGACCAAAACGAATGCTGTCCAATCCCCGGCGCGCCAGGATTTCGATGGGCATGCAGCCCTCATAAACGACAGGACGATCGAAAGCATGCAGCTTCGCTGTTTCCGCTTCCACCAGCGCAGCGTGAAACGCCTCATATTCTGCGCGGTTCATGGGACAATTGAGGTAATCCGGTTCCCCTCGATCGTAACGCGCAGCGGCAAACACCCTTTCCGTGTCGATGGAATCCGCTGCGACAATCGGCGCGGCGGCATCATAGAAAGAGAGCGTATCCCCACACAGCCGGACAATGCCGGCGGCAAGAGCATCCGAGGTCAACGGTCCCGTCGCAACAATCGCAGGTCCGGAGGGAATCTCCTGCTGCTCCCCCTCCTGCACCTGAATCTGCGGATGGGAGCGGATCTTCTGCGTGACATACTCCGAAAAAAGCCCACGATCGACAGCAAGCGCGCCGCCAGCGCCAACGGCTGCATGGCGGGCGGCCTCCAACGTCAATGAACCCAAACGGCGCATCTCTTCCTTCAACAGTCCCGCCGCGCTGGAAAGGCGGTTCGCCTTTAGCGAGTTAGAACAAACCAGCTCTGCAAAGCTAGGGCTGCGGTGGGCAGGCGAAAACTGCTGCGGCTTCATTTCGCACAGCTCCACCTCAAACCCCTCTTCTGCCAAGCGCCATGCCGCTTCACACCCGGCGAGCCCTGCCCCTACTACCTTAACTTTCATGGTTTTTTGCCGAAGCAGCCGGCTTTTTCTTCGTCTCTCCGGCCACACGCTTTTTTGCAGGTTCCTTTTTCACGCTTTCCTTAGCCGCTTTAGCTTTTGCCGTTTTGGAGGCCGCCGTCTTTGCAGCCGGCTTTTTAGCCGCTGTTTTCGCTGCCGGTTTCTTTTTCGCAGCGCTGCTCTTTTTAGAGGCGGTTTCCGGCATATCGACATCCATCATAGGTTCCGGGGCCTCTGCGGCTCTCTCGGCCGGGGTAGCCGGACCCTGCTCATAACCGCAGCCCGGCTTCAAGCAGTAGATCTTTCCTGCCCTTCCTTTTTTCCGGAAAAGAGTGGAGCCGCACTGCGGACACAGATCGGAAATTGGAGTGTCCCAAGTCGTAAAGGTGCAGTTCGGATAGCTTTCACAGCCAAAAAATATCTTTCCGCTTTTCGACTTTTTCTCCAGCACCTTCGCTCCACATTCCGGACAGATGCCGCCGGTTTCTTTCACGATTTTCTTGGTATTCTTACAGTCTGGATAGCCGGGACAGGCCAAGAACTTTCCAAAACGCCCCGTTTTCACCACCATGTTGCGGCCGCATTTTTCACAGACAATATCGGTTTCCTCATCGGGTATCTTAATGCGCGTGCCGTCCATGTTCTTCTCAGCGTTCTCTAGCGTTTGGCTGAAATCCTGATAAAAGCTGTCCAGCGTGGAAACCCAATCGGTCTTGCCATCCTCCACGTCATCTAACTGTTGTTCCATCCGGGCAGTAAAATCCGCATCTACGATGTTCTGAAACTGATCGCACATCAGCTTAGTGATGACCTCGCCTAGAATCGTAGGCCGGATCTGGCGGCCTTCCCGTTCCACATAGTTGCGCGCTAAAATGGTGGTGATCGTCGGCGCATAGGTACTCGGACGCCCAATCCCGTTTTCCTCCAGCGTCTTAATGAGCGATGCCTCGGTATACCGCGCAGGCGGCTGGGTGAAGTGTTGATTTGGCGTGAGAGCGGCGGGGATCAGCGGATCGTTCTCATGCAGCTCAGGGAGCACCTCGCTTTTCTCCTCCTCATCGTCGCTGCTCTGCTCATAGAGGACGGTATAGCCTGGAAATTTCACGGTATAACCCGAAGCCTTAAAGAGATACTCACCCGCGCTGATATCGACCGAAACGGTATCCAGGAGGCAGTTGCCCATCTGGCTGGCGATAAAACGCTCCCAAATGAGCTTGTAGAGCTTATATTGATCGCTGGTGAGCGAGCTTTTCACCTCTTCGGGGGTGATACTGGGCACCGACGGACGAATTGCCTCATGCCCATCCTGCGCGCCCTTCTTCGATTTATAGACGCGCCTTTGCGCCGGTAGGTAGTTCTCCCCATAGCGCCCGCGGATGAAGGCTTCCGCAGCATCCATCGCTTCTTCAGAGAGGCGCAGCGAATCGGTACGCATATAGGTGATGAGGCCAATCGCGCCCTGCCCCTCCACCTCAACGCCTTCATAAAGCTCTTGAGCGGCCTTCATCGTCCTGCGCGCCTGAAAGCCCAGCTTACGGGAGGCATCCTGCTGCAAGGTAGAGGTAGTAAACGGCGGAGCGGGCGACTTCTTCCGCACGCCCTTCTTCACGCTGGCCACCATGAACGGATAAGCGCCCAAATCGGCGACAATGCCTTCCGCCTCTTCCCTAGTTTTTACCGTATCCAGCTTTTTCCCCTGAAAGGAATGCAGCTTTGCTGCAAACGGCTTCCGAGCCCCTTGCGGCAGGAGCATGGCGTCAATCGTCCAATATTCTTCCACCTGGAAGACGCGGATCTCTTCCTCGCGATCCACAATCAGGCGCACGGCAACCGACTGTACACGGCCCGCCGAAAGTCCGCTTTTGACCTTCTTCCAAAGGAACGGGCTCAACTTATAGCCCACAATTCGATCCAAAATCCGCCGCGCCTGCTGTGCATCTACCAAATTCTGATCGATCGAACGTGGGTGCGCCATTCCGTTCTTCACGCCGGTCTTGGTGATCTCATTGAAAGTAACGCGGTTCGGCTCTTTCGGATCGATCGAGAGCAGGTGGGCCAAATGCCAGCTAATCGCTTCCCCCTCCCGATCCGGGTCGGTCGCGAGATAAACGGTGTCTGAATCCTTCGCGGCGCTTTTAAGCTCGCGGATAAGCGCCTCTTTCCCTTTGATGTTGATATATTTGGGCTTAAAGCGATTCTCCAAATCGACCCCCATCGTGCTTTTTGGCAGATCACGAATGTGGCCCATCGAAGCAATCACGGTATAATCTTTCCCCAGATATTTTTGAATAGTTTTCGCCTTGGCAGGCGATTCCACGATGACGAGCTTGGACATGAAATATTATCACCCATTCATCCTTTTTTGGCCATTAAGCAGCCCGCTGTTTCTGGCGAGGCCGCCAGCGGTTCTCCCTAGTCCCCCTATTAGCGGCGGCCGGGAAAATCTATGTGAATAACGTTATCTATTTTATGCCGTCGCACTCTATTATGCAAGGGGAGAACCAAAACTTTACAATTTATTAGTAGTTGCTTCCTCCAAAAGATATTCTTCCGCCAACCGGAATTGCCCTATCGGACCGGAGCAAACAATCCCTTCAATTTCCAATTCTGTAAGAGCGGGAAGCAGCTCCCCTACCCCAAGCCCAGTGCGCGCAGCGATCGCCTGAACACTGGCTGGCCGCGCTTCGAGCGCTTCAAAAATAACCCGTCCGGTCTCGTCCAACCATTCCGGCGCCTCTTTTGTCCGGCCCGGTTCCGGCTTTTCTTGCGGTGCAGGCGTACCGGCCGTCGGGTTTACCGTCTCCTTTTCCGCCCTCTCCGAAAACAGATGCCGGTATTCCTCCAGAACATCCTCCGCGCTGAAAACCGGCTTGGCCCCGGCTCGAATAAGATTAAAAACGCCTGACGAACGGGAATCCTCCATGCGGGCGGTCACGCCGAATACATCTTTTCCTTGTTCCAGCGCATGACCCGCCGTAATCAGCGCGCCGCTGCCCTCTCCTGCTTCTACCACGACCGTCCCCAGTCCCAGACCAGAAATCAACCGGTTACGCTGCGGAAAATGTCCCGGATAAGGCGGAGTAGCCGGGGGATATTCGGTAATCACCGCCGTATATTGGCACATCCACTCCATCAATTTTCGATTTTGGGCAGGATAAGCGATATCAATCCCGCAGCCAGTAACAGCGTATGCCTTTCCGGACGCGTGCAACGCACCTTGAATTGCCGCCGTATCAATCCCGGCCGCCAGCCCGCTGACGATTACTGCGCCGCGCTTTGCCAACTGCCCGGCCAGCGTTTCGGCAGCGCGCAGGCCATATTCTGTGCAGCTGCGGGTTCCCACCATAGAAATGATTAGCTCTTGATCCACCTGCGAGATATCGCCCTTCACATAGAGAACTGCCGGCATGGCATAGATATGGCGCAGCCGTACCGGGTAGAGAGGATCCTCTGGTGTGATTACCTGACAGTTCAGTTCCTGAGCGCGCAAAAAGACGGCCTGCGCTTTTTCAATCGAAGCCGCCGCCAATCGTTCCAGCTCCCTCTCGGTAAACGCATGGCTGTCTATCCATCCCTCCCGGCCCAGCTCATAGATCGCCTGAGCAGTAGAAAACTTTCCAAACAGTGCGTTGATCCGGTGACTTCCCGGACTAAATACCTGTTGAAGCCAGATCCAGTAAATTTTTCTGTCATAGCCTGCCATTCCACACCGTCTCTTTCCGTCTCCCTTTGAGGCAACCGTTTTCCCCGTCGGCCGCTTCAGCGCGTCATTTCGTAAATAAAAATCCCTGCCGCCATTGCCGCATTGAGCGACTGCGCTTTCCCAGACATCGGGATTGCCAAAGCCCCGTTGCATCGAGCAACTAATTCCTTCGGCAAACCGTTTCCTTCATTGCCAATCAGTAAACAGCAATCCCCGGTTAGATCGATTTCAGCCAGCGGCCGGGCGCTCTCGCAGAGCGCCGCGGCATAAACCGGAACGCCTTCCGCCTGCAAGGCGGAAACCATTTCTTCGGCGTGCTCCACCGTCCGCACAGGCATACGGAAAACGCCGCCCATGGTAGCGCGGAGCACCTTAGGCGCATAAAAATCCGGGCAGTCTGCACTGGCCATCACTTCCTCCAGACCGAAGGCTTCCGCTGTCCGGATAATCATGCCGACGTTGCCCGGATCCTGGAGCGAGCAAAGCAGAACCGATTTGCGCGGAAGAGTGTCCCTCCGCCTCTCCGGAAACGGGAAAAGCGCCACCAGCCCTTGCGGGGATACGGTATCTCCGCAGGCACGCAACGCGCTTTCCGACAAGATGCAAACGTTGCTGCAAACCGCCTCAAAGGCTGGCAGAGATTCTTCTGCCACCTGCTCGCTCAACAGCACCTGGCGGGGGGACAGACCGCTCAAAAGCGCATCCTCCCACAAACGCCGCCCTTCCAGCACAAATTCTCCGCATTCCCGCCGGTAGCGCTTATTCTCCAGCAGTTTACGGACATGCCGGCAAAGTGCGTTGGAGGACGATGTGATCGATCGCAAGGTATCGTTCCCCTCTCCGATATAAATAAGGAAAAGCGCCCGGTGTCAAGAGTGACACGGGCGTTTTGCCGGTTAAAGAG
The DNA here is from genome assembly GCA_022793895.1 of Provencibacterium sp. GTDB lineage: Bacteria > Bacillota > Clostridia > Oscillospirales > Ruminococcaceae > Harryflintia. The sequence goes on from JAAWDS010000006.1 coordinate 107,255, forward strand.
CTGCTTTCGCTTTCTCGGTAAGTGCAGTAAACGCCGCAGGATCGTGAATAGCGATCTCAGAAAGCATTTTACGGTTGAGGGTGATCCCCGCCTTTTTCAGTCCGTTCATAAAGGTAGAGTAGTTCATGCCGTTCTGCTTGCATCCGGCCGAAATGCGGGTAATCCACAGGCGGCGGAAGTCGCGCTTTTTCTGCTTGCGGCCGACATAAGCATACCGGCCGGATTTCATGACTGCTTCTTTCGCAGTTCTAAACAATCTGGATTTGCCGCCAAAATAGCCCTTGGCCAGCTTCAAAACCTTTTTTCTTCTCTTGCGGGTCATTAACGCGCCTTTTACACGTGCCATATTCTATACCTCCGATTCAAGGGTTGTTGTTCGATTTATTTGTAAGGGATAAGCAGCTTGATAGCGGCTACATTGGTCTTATCGGCATAAGCCGCCTTCCGCAGCCCTCTCTTGCGCTTTGTGCTCTTTTTGTTCAGAATATGGGATTTGTAGGCATGCGCGCGCTTTACCTTGCCATTCTTGGTGAGCTTAAAGCGTTTTTTTGCACCGGTGTGTGTTTTCAGTTTCGGCATGATCTATATTCCTCCATTTCGTTTTTACTTGGTCGGTTTGACAGGCTTCGCCGGCTTGGGAGACATGAACATCACCATGCTCCTGCCCTCCATCTTTGGCGGCTTTTCTACATTACCAATTTCGCTGCATGCCTGGACAAAACGCTCCATTACACCGAAGCCCAGGTTGGTGTGCGCCAGCTCACGGCCGCGAAAGCGAATGGAAACCTTAACGCGATCCCCGCTCGACATGAATTTAACAGCCTGGGACACTTTGGTATTGAAATCATGAACGTCAATGTTTAACGACATCCGCACTTCCTTGATCTCAATAATTTTCTGTTTCTTCTTGGCCTCTTTCTCACGTTTTGCCTGTTCGAACCGGTATTTGCCATAGTCCATGATCCTACAGACAGGCGGCGTTGCAGTCGGGGCGATCATTACCAGGTCCAGATTCTTTTGAACAGCCATTTCGAGCGCTTCCTTGGAAGACATAAACCCGATCGGCTCACTGTCCGGCCCTAACAAGCGGACCTCCTTTTCCCTGATCTCCTCATTGATCTGCATTTCTTTTTTGCTAATGGTAAAACACCTCCAAAGCCCTGTCGTTCCTCAATTCCTCATTTGTACCGCAAAAAAGCGTGAATGAAGTTCTTCCATTCACGCTTTATCCGGCAATACATACGCCTTCCTTTTTCTAAAAAAAGAAAACGAACGCTATAAACCGTATACGCTCTATGCGCACAGGTGAGAATGGCAAAACAACATTCTGCTTTATTGTTCTCGTATAGTTTACCAGTCCATCTCGGATTTGTCAAGTCCCCTTTTTTAGCATTTCTGAGATATACGCAGGCTGATGTTTCGAGGATCATGAAGAAATCCGATCGGGAAAGTCCCCGTTTTGGGAGTATTTCTTATCCGTCATTCCCGGCCGCCGCCTGTGCCTGGAGAGTTTCCCCTGTAAGACGGTAGGTAGTCCATTCCTCCATCGCTTGCGCATGAAGCGTTTCCCGGTAAAAGGCAATGGAAGGCGCGTTCCAATCCAGGCAAGACCATTCCATCCGCCCACAGCCCTGTTCCACAGCCCGCCGGGCCAGATAAGCAATCATTCGCTTGCCAATTCCTCGATTGCGGTAGGCCGGTTTTACAAAAAGATCCTCCAGATAGAGGCCGGGCTTCCCTAAGAAGGTGGAGAAATTATAAAAATATAACGCGAATGCAACTGGCTGGCCGTCAAGCTCTCCTATAATCACCTCCGCCATCTTCCGGAGAAAAAGGGAGTCCCGCAGCAACGTCTCATCAGCCGTCACCTGATCGGACATATGCTCATATTCAGCCAGTTCCTTGATAAAACAAAGAATCGGAGGAATATCCGCTTCTGTTCCCTGCCGGATAGTAAGGCCAGGCATCCTCTTTTCCATTTTTTAACCTCTCTTTCTTTTAAAAGCAAGCAAACGAAAGGGCAGCAGCAAAGCGTTCTGCGTTTTGCTGCTGCTCCTCAGCCAAAAGCAATTTCTCCATGACTACCAAAGGCGGCAATAAAAGCCCATTTTCAGCTACTTTTTACCGCTCGCTTCCTTTGGCATGTAAAACCGATGCAGCAGTACCAATGCCACAGTGAGCATTACCAAAGAAACTAGCAGAGTGACGAACAGATTTTTGGTAAATCCAGCTACGATATATCCGATCGCGCAACAGGCCGCCACAGTGACAGCATAGGGAATTTGGGAAGCAACGTGGTTAATATGATCACAGGAAGCGCCTGTGGAGGAGAGAATGGTCGTGTCGGAGATGGGCGAGCAATGATCGCCAAAGACCGAACCGGCCAACGTGGCCGCAAGAGAGATGATGGTCAGCTCCGGTGCGACCCGCTCGCAAACTAAGGCGATAATCGGGATCAAAATACCAAAGGTACCCCAGGAGGTCCCCATCGAGAACGAAAGGAAACCCGCTACAATAAAGACGATCACTGGAATGAGAGCGACCGGCATGTTCGAAGAGGCCACCAGGTTTCCGACATATTCGCCGGTAGAGAGCAGATCGCGGCAAACACCGCTGATGGTCCAGGCCAGCGTTAGGATAATAAAGGCGGGTACCATCGATTTTACACCCACTCCGATGCCGGACATAAACCGCTTAAAGGAGAGCACCTTGCGCGGGACAAACAGGAAAAACGCTACAATCAGCGCGCCAAAACCCGCCAGCGCAAGCGCCGGTCCGGCGTCGGTGTTCCCGAATCCGTCGGCCAGCGTCATGCCGCCCTCAAAATACCCGCCGATGTAGAGCATCGAAAAGATCGAGAAAATGATGAGCGCAACGATCGGAATGATGAGGTCAATGACCTTGCCGCGCGAGGAAACCGCTATGGTGTTCAGTTCATCCGCCGCCGTTTCGGAAGATTCCCCAACGGAGGAATCCAGATCTCCCTTCTCCAGTGCGTTCTTTTCAAAGCGCGCCATCGGGCCGAATTCCAGCTTGGAAACCGAAAGCACCACGACCATAATGATCGTCAGCAGCGCATAAAGGTTATAGGGAATGGTCTGCATGAAAGCGCTCATACCATCCAGCCCGGTGCCGTCCATCTGAGAGATAACCGACGCCGCCCAAGAGGAAATAGGGGCGATGATACACACGGGAGCCGCCGTCGCATCAATGATATAGGCCAACTTTGCGTGCGAAATGCGGTGCTTATCCGTCACCGGACGCATCACCGTGCCAATCGTTAGGCAGTTAAAGTAATCGTCAATAAAGATCAAGACGCCCAACGCGCTGGTCGCCAGCTGCGCGCCCACGCGGGACTTGAGCTTGCTGACCGCCCAATCCCCATAGGCTTTTGAGCCGCCTGCCATGGTGATAACCGCTACCAAAGCCCCTAACAGCGCAAGGAACAAGATAATGGCGGCGTTATCCCCCATCTTGACGGCCATCAGCTCTGTAGTCGTGGCAAAGGTTTTAACCGCTACGCCTAACACGCCGGAAGCCGTATAAGCCGAATAGATCAACGTTCCCGAAAGAATCCCAATGATGAGCGAAGAAATAACCTCCTTCGTCACCAGCGCCAGGCCGATTGCGATAACCGGCGGGAGTATCGATAGAAAACCTACTTGAATCGCATCCATCTCCATTGTTCTCCCCTTTTTGTTCATTTGTATTTCCTGTTTTGGAAACAATTTATTCACATCATAACACACATGATGAAAAATTACAATTTCTCACATTCACATAAATGAACAAAAAGATATTTTTTGGAGGATAGAACAATTTTAGAAAGAATAATTTGCAAGAATATACTAAACAAATTGCATGTATGCGATTCCTTCTCCTTTAACGAAGAAAAGCTAAGCATCGTCCAAAGGCGATGCTTAGCTTTTTGAATGCTGCAAAACCGTTTCGCTGGATATGTAGGAAACCCGTTCTGAACCCGCCGGCATTCAACGCTCCATCTCTCCGCCGTTCTGATCCGAGTTGTGCTGGCGGACGATGCGGCTCATCTCTTCAAAATCACTCGCGGGCATATCGCCAATTACGGTGTTCTTCATGGCCGACATCGCATTTCCATAGTTCACCGCTTCCTGAATGGAGCCATATTTCAAAAGGCCAAACAGAACGCCCGCCACATACGCATCCCCGCTGCCGATCCTATCGATCACGTCGATGTTTTCATAAGTCTTGCCGGTGTAGCAGTGCCGCTCCGCATGATAATAGATAGTGGAATTGAAGGAATGACACTTCGGACTCTTCACAATCCGGTTGGTACAAGCTACTAGGCTAGCGCCAAATTCCTCGCAATAATCCCGCATGATCTCCTCAATGGTACCTTTCCTGTTCATCATCCGCCGGGAGGTCTCCTCCGAAACAAATAGGAAATCCACGTAAGGGAGAACCTCAAGGATGGTTTTACGGGCCGTCTCCTCATCCCAGAGGTTCGCGCGGTAGTTCACATCAAACGAAATATAAGCCCCGTTCTCTTTAAAGCGGTGGATCATCTCAATGGCGGTCTTTCTGGTGTTTTCGCTTAATGCTAAAGTAATGCCGCTGGTATGAAAAACCTTCGTTTCGGAATAGATCGAAGGATCCATTTCGCTGATTGAAATACTGTTAAAAGAGGAATTTTTCCGATCGTATGTCACTGCCGGTTTACGTGGATAAGCGCCATATTCATAATAATAAATCCCGATCCTTTTTTCTGGGGAGGTATCATAAATGAGCAGGTCATCGCTCACCCCATAAAAACGGATCTTATTTTTAATCAACCGCCCCATGGCGTTGTCTGGCACCTTCGTGACAATCCCAGTGCGCAGACCCAACAAGGAAAGGCCGGAAACAACGTTCAGCTCCGATCCTCCGGGGCGGTTCTCTAACGTTTCACATTGGCTGAGCCGCTCATGTCCAGACGGCGAAAGCCGCAGCATGACCTCCCCCAATCCAATGACCTCAAAGCTCTTGTGCATATCTGCGGTATTTAACTCCACAAAAATCCCCCTTCTCTATTGGGTATAGCCTTAACGTGCGTCTTGTCCTTGGCCGCCGCTTAAACACTCCGCAAAACCGCATCCGAAGCGGCCAACGGGTCCTATTTTAGAAATGAGCCTGCTACACAAGAGGAACAAGGTGTAGCAGGCTCATTATAGCATATATTACCTAAATTGGAAAGAGGGGAAGTTCCTTTATAGACAGATTCAGCCTGCCAGCTGTCCCAATGAACCGGCCATTTGTGAAACAGCGCCCAACAATCCCCCGGACACCGCATCCAAAAGCTCCGCCGTTGGCTCCGCCTTCCAGACTCCGTCCGTGCAGGTCAAGCGTATATCCACATCGGTTGATACCGGGTCGCCGGCCGCCGCTTCCAGCTGGTCGGGAAGTTTATCTATGACCAGCCGTCCCATCTCCTCCTGCGTTGCATTCGGACGGGAGAGCGCGATTTCCACGATCACAGGAAGTAGGGAATCCACGATACCAGAAAAATCCTGATTCGTAATGACCGCAGAGACAACGGCGCTGTCCCCTTCTATCTTTGTTTCGCCCAGCCGGTATTCCATATTCCGACTTATCCTCTTCAGCAAAATTTCTGCATCCTCCACGAAACCCTGAACAGACTCTGTAGAGCCTGTACCCGATTCAGGCAGCCATGTTTTCAAAGCCTCCATGTCTGCTTTCTGAAAGGCGTTCAGCATTGCGGAGACGGCAGCGGCCGGAGAATCTTCCTCTGTCTCCAGTTCTGAGGAAACAGACGAGGAAGAAGCGCCGCTGGCGGATCGGGCCTCTGAAGAAGAGGAGGAAACAGGTTCTTCCATTTCTTTTTTTCCAGCCGAGCATCCGGCAGAGGCCAGAGTTATGCACGACACTAAGAACAAAGCCAGTATTTTTTTAAACAACATCATCGCATCCTTTCTCTCAACCGTTCTCATTTTCTTCGGTTTTATTCGTTCATAAACTGGTGGGCTGTCTCTAAAAGGCCCTGAAAATCCACATGGTTAAAGTCTGTTGTATCTACCCGCACGCTCCTTCCTCCCACATGAAATCCATCCAGATTATGGCACCAGGTATCAAAAACGCCGAGAGGGACTTCTTCGCCGATAACGTTGGCTTGTCCCCGCTCCGGAGTCTTTTCGCGTTCGATAAAGCGCTGGTGTAAAACCCGCGTATCTCCCACAAACTTAAAATCCAAAGAGCGATAGGCATATCGCTTGATGAGCTGCCTGATGATCTCGGATTCATCCGTCTTTTTAATACCCGCGGGTACAAAATTGCCCTCTATCACCAACGGATATCCCGCTTCCAGCATTCTTTCCGCTACATACATCATGGCGTCAAAAGTAATGCCGGAAAAACGGCTGCTTTCCTGTCTGTCTGCGATAGTTACGCTTTTACATAAAGCCGTTTTAAACGTATCTTTTATTAGATAGGGAACCTTTAATTTCTGAGAGAGCCTCAGAGCAAAGGTGGATTTTCCAGAAGCTAGATAACCTTCTACAATCAAGATTTTTTTGTTCATATCCACACCCCTAGTAGGATCCAAAATAGAAAGAGATAGGGAATATTCTCCCCTTTCCCTGTCCCAACGCGCACCCTATAAGGAATAGGATATGATTTCCCCCGCACGCATATACTGCTATATACCGGCTAGCTCATTAGAAAGAGGGAGAGAGTTCCATGGGAAAATACCGTATCTGTGTTTATGCCATCTGCAAAAATGAGGAAAAATTTGTAGATCGATGGATGGATTCGATGTTGGAAGCGGATCAGGTGGTCGTCCTTGATACGGGCTCGACCGACGGGACAGCCGAAAAGCTGCGCAAACGCGGCGCATGGGTATGGGAAGAAACCATTACCCCCTGGAGGTTTGACACGGCGCGCAACCGTTCTCTGGAACTGGTGCCCAAAGAGTGCGACATCTGCGTATGCACCGACTTGGATGAGGTGTTCGAGCCGGGCTGGCGCACAGCCCTCGAAGCTGCTTGGAATGAGAATATTCAACGAATACGCTACCGCTATACCTGGAGCTTCCAGCCGGACGGCAGCGAAGGAGTCGTTTTTTGGCTGGATCAGATCCACGCCAATCACCGGTTCCACTGGACGCATCCGGTCCATGAGGTACTCAGCTATCTGGGAGAAGGGGATTATCAAACCGGGACCGCTCCCGGCATTCAACTGAACCACTATCCGGATCCCCAAAAATCCCGCGCGCAATATTTTCCGCTTCTGGAGCTGTCGGTGCGCGAATGTCCGGAGGACGACCGGAACATGCACTATCTGGGACGGGAATACATGTACCATCAGCAGTGGGACAACTGCATTGAAACGCTGAAGCGGCATCTGGCTATGCCGCAGGCAACCTGGGCGGACGAGCGCGCGGCGTCCATGCGCTATATCGCCCGGTCTTACGAGGCGAAGGGAGACTTCGCGCAGGCCCGTTGCTGGCTTTACCGCGCTATTGGAGAAGCGCCCCATCTCCGGGAGCCCTACATGGATATGGCAGCACTTCTTTACCGCCAAGAGGAGTGGGAGGGAGTACTGTTCATGGTGCTGGGCGCGCTGAAAATTGCCGAACGTCCCCTTTCCTATATCAGCGAACCCAGCGCCTGGGGCTCCGCGCCCTATGATTATGGAGCCATCGCCTGCTACTGGCTGGGGGATTACCGCCGCGCTATGGAATTGGTGGAGCAAGCGCTCCAAGAGTCGCCGGAGAATGAACGGCTTCTGGATAATCAAAGGCGTATCCGAGCGGCTTTGGAGGCCGTACAAACGGATGAAATAAAATAAAAGCACTCTCTTCAAAAGCTCCCGCGTTTAAAAGCTGCGGGAGCTTCCCCCACCGCCGGATCGGCCGCCTCCACCTGAAAACCCTCTGCCTCCTCCAGAAAATCCGCCGCCAAAAGAGCCGCCGCCTCTGGGCGTACCGCCGCCATAAAACCCTCTGCCATAGTAACCGCCAAACCCGCGGCCCATCCACATACCGCCTCCCCGGCCGCCGCGATGTTTTCCCGAAGAAGAAAGAACCACTACGAGAATAATCAGAAGAATAAGCGTCTCTACCGGAAAGCCCGAAGAGTTCTCTTCCTCCGGTCCTCCCACCGGTTGTTCTGCGTTTTCGGGCGGTTCCAGCCCATATTCCTCATAGACGATAGGCAGATAAGCATTGTAGAGCTGATATAAGCCTTCATCGAAAGCCCCTTCTTTAAAGTGAGGAATGGCATATATATCGGTTAGGCGCCCGGTTTTCGCATCGTTCAGCGCCCCTTCCAGCCCATAGCCGACCTCGGTACGGATCTGGCGATCTTCAACCGCCAGCAGGATTAAAAGCCCGTTGTTTTTCTTCTTGTCGCCAATCCCCCAGCTACGGAACAGCTCGTTGGCATATTCCTCTATGGTTTCTCCCTGGAGCGAGGGAATGGCGGCTACTACAATTTGTGCGCCCGTTGCTTTCTGCAAGGCCGCCCCTTGATCCACATAATACCGTTCGTGCTCTTCGCTGATAACGCCCGCATAGTCTGCGGCATAAAATTGCTTGGCAGGCTGCTCATAATCCGCAGCCGCCGCGAGAATGCTGAAGCTGAAGGCACAGCAAAGCAATCCCCCAATCATTCTGAGCGCCTTTTTCATGGGCATGATCTTTCCTTTCTTAAAAATCAATGGTTCCGACAAGGCCGAAGCAGGAGGCCGCTTCATGAAAAGATAGAACCGGAGGGTTCGGAAGATGTTCCGCTTTCTCTTCGCGCCCCATCTTTCTGAACCGTCCGGTTCCTGCCTATACGCCGAAATCCACCTGCGGGGCGGCCTGCGCCTGGGAGGAGGCTTCAAAATAATCCGCCCGCTCGAACCCCATCATTCCCGCAACCAACACGGTTGGAAAGGAACGGATCTTTTCATTATAAACGCGGGCTTCCTCGTTATAACCACGGCGGGCGACCGCAATGCGGTTCTCCGTGCCTGCCAGCTCATCCATCAGCGCAGTATATTGGGCATCCGCCTTCAATTCGGGATAATTTTCCGCTATCACCAATAACCGGTTTAAAGCGCTGGTCAAGCTGCTGTCCGCCTGCGCCAGATCCGCTATACTGCCTGCACCCGCCAACTGAGCGCGGGCATCGGCAATCGCGGAGAAAACCTCCTCCTCGTGTGCCGCATAGCCTTTCACGGTGTTCACCAGATTGGGGATCAAATCGCTGCGGCGCTGGAGCTGCGTTTGAATATCCGCTTGGCTGCTTTCTACTCCCTCATGCAGACCCACCAATGAATTGTAGCTGCCAAACGCCGTTATTGCCAAAAGCACCGCCAGCCCGATAGCAACCATCAGAATGATAAGCCCTTTTGATGTTTTTTTCATTATTGTAAGACCTCTTCTCTGCATCCAATATTTCGGAGAACTACCGGGATTTTAACAGGTATCCCAGTAGATTCCGATCTGCCTCTTGTTTATCCGCCAAGCCACAGGAAAGGAGCGGAAGAATTGCCGCAAGGAGCTTCATATCGTGCGGCAGTCCCTCTATCAAACTGCCGGAACCAACCTCCAACTGCCTTTTCCCGGTCTGCAAAAACCGGAGGGAACTTTGCAGCTTCCTTGGAATTAAGCGACTGTTTCCAGCAGAATAACATATCTTTTCGTTGAGGCTTCCTCCTCCGGCGTATAAACGGCGCAATCCAAAGCCATATAGTTAGTATACGGGATCCAATCGGCCTGTGCGCTGGAGGTGGACCCGGTCGCCGCTACCCAAAGGATATTTACGCCCGCACCCGCTTTATCGCTGAACACGGGGTTTACATTGGGGCGGTAGCTTTTCGTGGTAAACTCCAACTTCTGTTTTCCTGAGAGCTTTTCGTTCGTCACCAACGAAAGCAGCGGGATGCGCCCTAGAGCGGCCGTTGTCTCTTGAATCGAGGGAAAACGTTTTCGTTGTTCGGTCAGGTTCCCGGAAGAACGGCTCCCCTTGAGCAGCTTCGCCCGGCTTCCGTTGACCTCCAACGTCCATTCCTGATAGCGCTCGTTTGAAATCAGTTCTATCATATCCAGCCGGAAATATTCGACCGTTGCGCTGCTGTTAGTACGCATAGTGAGATCCATCAGAATCAGATCCTCCTCATTTTTAGGAGCAATCTTCTCAAGCAATAGGCTCTGTACCTCAAACGGCTTGGCGGAATCATACCCATATAGCGTGAAGGATTTGCGCAAAACCGTTAGCCGTAACGTTACCGTTGCCACCAAAAGAATCCCTATCACAATAAGCGCCCGCTTATAAAAGCGTTTAGCCGCAGGTTTTAAGCGATATTTCCTCCGCTTTTTAGCGCGGCCGGTTCTCTTCATTCTCAGTCTCTCCCCTTTCCAGAGGCAAACGGCAGCCCTGTTTTACTGCATCGAATGTGTCTCCATTATTCAACAGTATACCCGCTTTAACGAAATTTGTAAAGCCGGGTTCGCTCTCCTATATAAGCCAATCTCAGCGGCAGCAGCCATCTGGAAATAGAGAGAATCCCTCCCGTCCGCTAAACCAATCGGGAGCCCTCGCCTCGCCGGCTAGGGCTCCCCGCTGATTTATGCACGAAAATCCGGCGCCTTCGGATCCGGATTGATCTGCAAGTCTGCCGTTTCATAGAGATCTTCATCCTCGCCTACCAGCCGCCCCATAATCACAAAACGCTGATGCGGGTTCTGCGTATAGGTCCCGTACTTATAGGTACAGGTAGAAAGAGTGATGATCTTATCGTTCTGTCCCGTCTTCACATTATAATCAAACTGTGAACGGGCGCGCACATCGTCCAGAAGCGCCTCATAGTCCTTGCCGGAATAAGAAGCATAGTGGTATGGAACCGGGCTTAACTTATCCTCCGAATAAAAAACCGTAAAAATTTCATAGATATGGGTCCCTTCACGGGTGGTAAAATAAAAGTAGGGGTGCGCTTTTGCAAATTCCAGATCATCGAATTTAAAGAGCTGCCCAAACTTTACGCCGTTCGGATCGTCCCGGACCCCCTGCGGCTTACCGAGGTTATGGCCATAGATAATTGTATTACGGGAAAAATTTTGCGCGTTGCCATCCCCAATCGAGCTCTCATAGTCCATCCAAAGACTGCCGCTGAAGGAATAATTCCCTTGGGCGTCCCGCCGGTAATAATATTCATTATCGGTTGTTTGAACGACTGCTTCGTTCACTTCGGTGCCCGGAATGGTCAGCCAACCAACCGTATCTCCATTCTGTGAAACGGCCGCCTGAAGCTGCTGCATCACATCCGGTATGTCCGGTTGGAAATCACTTGCCGGGCGCTCTGTTACCGGCGGGTTTTCCCAAGAGGAGACCTCCGCTCCAGGCTCGGAGCTTTCGGTTGGTTTCTTCCCCCGGTTGCAGGCGGTCCCCGCCAACAGCAGCAAGCAGCACAGGGCCGCCACGCCAAATTTCCGATAGTTCGAGATTGTAAATCGGGCCATTCTGAGCTCCCATGCACCGCCATTCCCTCCAGAATCGAAGAATCGCTCCCTAAGGCATGCGGTGTCCGCGGTTCAATGGCGCGCGGCGCGCCAGATTTTTTTGGGCTGTTTCCGCCAGTCAAGACTCCATCTGCTTTTATTTAGGATTTCCGAATGTCCCCGCATTCATAAATGAAAATAATCGCCAATCAGGCGGCGCGCCGCCTGGCATGGATCATTGCCTGAAGCTGCAACAGGATGGGGCGAAGATTCAGCGCCATCGATAAAAGTGTCAGCAGCCCTTCCCACAGGATCCACAGCGGAAGTTCATGAATCATAATATAACTTTGCAAGGACAAGAGAAGGATATTCAGCACCAGCTTTGGAATATTCCATTTCATCGGAACCATCCGCTGAGCGGTAACGGCGCGCAGGATAAACACAACAAAATAGCTGATAAACATAGCGGACGCCGCACCGTTGACGCCAAAAAACGGGATCAGCACAAAGCTGAGCACAACATTGAGTGCCGCGCCCACCATGGTCGTCGCCAAAGAAAGGACGCTTCGCTTCTCCACCATGTAAACGCTGCCCAAAAAGGACACCAGACAGCTAAACGCCGTTGCCATAACCAAGATCGGCACATATTCCCAAGCGGGATAAAACTCCTTGGCCACCAACAGCCACATGATGAATTTGGAAAACAGAATGAGCCCCGACGCGGACAGGAAAACGACCGCCTGAAACGCCCCCAGCACCTTGGAAAAAAACTCGCTGCGTCCCTCTCCTTCCCCGTCAGTAACGGCGGACATCTGCCAGGCTTCAATAAAAATATTGGAAACGAGGTTCACAACAGTCGGCACCTTATAGGAAACCGCATACAGACCATTGTAGCTTTTCCCCATCGCTTCGGTGACAACAAACCGGTTGGACACGTTGGTTATCCACCAAAAAACCGTGGTTGGGATCAGCGGTACCGAATAGCGGATCATCTCGCGGGAAAGCTCCCCCATCCCACGGCGCAGGCGAACAAAACGCCACAGACGCGCATAGAGAAAAAGGAAAACGGCCGAGCAGAAATCAGAGGCTACCGTCGCCAGCACATAGCCGGTAATCCCCATCCGCAGCACAACGAGGAAAAGCACATTGAAGCCGATCACCGTAGCGGTGGCCAACACGCCGTCCAACGCGTAAAGCCGCACCCGCTCCTGCGCGCGCACAAATTGACTGCAAAGCGAGCGGAACAGCGACATGAGCACATAGAGATAAATCAGCGCCGTATATCCGGAAACCGCCTCGACCATCGCGAGCAGCGGATTGAGCAGCAGGAACAGGACGAAGCCGCCTACAATCACCAATAGGCCGGTGGTAAACACATCGCTCTTTTCGGCGCTGCGGTCCAGCCCGAAACGGATGATGGCATTCAGAACTCCTGCCGAAACCAGAGGAAGCATAAGGTTGGACATCTGCACAATCAGATCCACCGTGCCATAGTCCTCGGTAGAGAGGACGCGGGTATACAGTGGCATGAGAAGAAAGACCAGAACTTTAGAGGAGAAGGTTCCCAGCCCCATCAGCAGCGTGTTGGTAATCAGCTTCCGGTATTTATTCAATCTATCCACCATCCTGTTTCTTCCATTCACAAAACCTCTTTTGCCTGGGTCCAAGGTTCCCGCTCCTAAAACAGTCCCGCCAGGAGATTGGGACAACGGCTATTAGGAATATTTTGCTGTCAGCGTTATAAAATATTCCTTTCGTTTGCTTTTTAAGCGCCGCCGTTCCTTCCCGCATAACCGGGCGCCGTCTCCCAGCCGATCCGCTATCCGGCCGCTTTTGATAGATGCCTAACGGCAACCAACGCTTCCAAAACAGAAGCGCCGGTTGCCGCTGATTACCTGTGGGAACAAGGAGCCGTAAAAAATGCTTTCAAGCTATGGACGCGAAACCGCTGCTTTTTCCGGTTTCTACCGGTCAGGGATGTGTTTTTACGGCCCTTCTTGATTTTTCTACCGACCCAGTGTTTTCATATACCTTGCTAGGTTTTCCACTGTTTTTTGCAGATCGTCGCGGCTACGGGGCTTCGCCTGCTTAAAATCAACCGCTACACGGTTGATGCTGAAAACCCCTGAGACGCCTTCCTCATAAACGCCTTCTATGTCGTCGCCAATGTCTCCGACGATCGCGACCACCGGAACCGCCTGCTTTTTTGCCCTGCGCGCCACGCCGACCACCACCTTGCCGCGCAGGCTTTGCCCGTCAATTTTTCCCTCGCCAGTCAAAACGAGATCCGAGCCCCCCAGCAGCGCATCAAAGCCGACGGTATCCAGCACCGTTTCAATCCCCATTTGCAGCCGCGCTCCGAAAAAGGCGAGCATTCCGGCCCCCATGCCGCCCGCCGCGCCGGATCCGGGCTGCTGGGCCGGATTGTCCCCCAAGTCGCGCGCAATCACCTGCGCCATTGAGAAAAGGCCGGCATCCAGCTCTTTCACCATCTCAGGGGTTGCTCCCTTTTGCGGGCCGAAAACCGCGGCCGCGCCGGAAGGGCCGCATAGGGGATTGTCAATGTCGCACATGGCGACGATCTCCACCCCTTCTAAAGCCGGATCGATTCCGCTTTTGTCGATCCGCGCAATCCGGGAGAGGGCGCCGCCCACCGGGACAAAGGAATTTCCCTCAGAATCATAAAACCGCACGCCAACAGCGGCCGCCGCGCCGGTACCGCCATCGTTGGTAGCGCTGCCGCCCAGGCCCACCACAATCCGCCGCGCGCCCGACTTCGCCGCATGCAGGATCAGCTCCCCCACGCCGAAGGTGGTGGTTCTGGTAGGATCCATCTTCTCGCCGACCAGCGGAAGCCCGGCGCAGGCCGCCATTTCCACAACGGCGGTATCTCCGGGAAGACGGCCGTAAAACCCGTCCATCTCCTCCATATAGGGGCCCTTGACACGGAGCGTCACCTTTTCGCCGCCCAACGCCTTTAAAAAGCAGTCTACGCTGCCTTCCCCGCCGTCTGCCACCGGGATAGAGATCGTCTCTGCCTCCGGGTAAAAGCGGTGGATAGCCTTCTCCATGACGGCACAGATATCCGAAGAGGACATGGTGCCTTTAAAAGAATCGGGAATCAGCAATACCTTTTTCAAATCATTTCGCTCCGTTTCCTTGTATTTCTAGGATCCTTTTTAAAACGCAAACCTGCGGCCTACCCTGCCTATCATCCTGAACTTCCTTGTCCGCCTGTTTCACTCTTTCTATGCCTTGCACATCTGAACAAATTCTTCAATCAGCTTCGCCGCTCTATCCAGCCCAACCTTGTCGCTGTTAACGGTGAGATCATAGTTCTCCACCCGGCCCCATTTCATACCGGTATAGAAATCATAATAAGCGGCGCGGCGTTTGTCCCCTTTCAAAATCATGGCCTCCGCGCGCTCGGCAGGCATTCCATACTCTTCAACGGCGCGGCGCACACGGCTCTGAATATCCGAATGGATGAAGACATGGATAACCTCCGGATCCTCGCGCAGCACATAATCCGCGCACCGGCCGACAATAACGCAGGATCCCTTCTCTGCCAGGCTCCGGATAACATTGTACTGCACAAGAAAGACCTTATCGTTGAGCGGGAGGTTGTTTGCTCCATCAAACTGGCCGACAGCATTGTACATCCCGGTAGAGAGCGAATAAAGCAGGCTGTTCACCGACTGCTTATCCGCATTTTCAAAGAATTTTTCGGAAAACCCGCTTTCCTTTGCTGCCAAGGTAATCAATTCCCTGTCATAAAAAGGGATATTCAAGGATTTTGCCAGCTTTTCGCCCACCAGGCGGCCACCGCTGGCATACTGCCGACTGATGGTGATGATCGTTTTACTCATGCTTGCCGCTCCTTTCTGGGTTCCATAGATTGGATTTTGCCGGTGTCTATCCACGGCGCGTTGTCTAAGGATATTATAGCACATTTCTCCCAAAAACGGAAATTTTTTATAGCCGCGCTATAAAACTCCTTCATAGTTCCCACCTCTCGCCGCTTTTGCGATTATCGGGGCAGACGGCCGAAAAACATTCGCTTCCAGCGTCTGTTTTTATATCCATCGATATCAAATCACTAGCGGTCCGGCCGGCGCTGCTGTTGATAGGTAAAGAAGGAGGAGAGCAGCATAATAATGAGCGCCAGCATTCCCAGCGCCGCCCAAAGCAGATAAACCCGTTCCCACCCCCAGCGGCCGCTGACAAAGCCGGAAAGGACGCCGCCGATCGCCGCGCCCAGATAAGCCATAAAATTCAAAATCCCCGTCACAGCCGTACTGTGTCCGGTGGCGGCGAAACGCAGCGGAACCATCGTGGTCAAGGTGCCGCTGGTACCATAGAGCACGCCGAGCATGAGCCCCATCATGGTCAGCGAAAGGAAGAAATTCTCATGGCACAAAGCCAATATCCAGCTGCACGCCGCCCCAAAGGCCAACAGAAAAATAAAGAGCGAATCAAATCCGCTTTGACGGCGGCGAAGCAGTCCTCCCGTCGCCAATAGGCCCGCCGTGCTGAAAACCTGTACCAGCATGATTCCGCCCGAAAGCATCCAATCCGGAAGCCCGGCCCCCGTTTCCGTCAGCATGCTAGGCGCCCAGAGGTTCAGGCTTTCGCGGGTAGAACCCTGAATCAGCGTTAAAACGGCGAAAACGAGCATGGTCCAGGTGCAAAGAACCCGCCAAAGAGGGAGACGCCGCTCCGCCGCCGGTTCTTCCGTCCCTTCCTCCGGCCGCGCAAAATCCGCTTGAAAGCCGGCCTCCTCCGGCGAATCCTTCGCCATACAGATCCAAAGAGCGGTAAACAATACCGCAACCAGCGCCGGTATCCAAAAAACAGGACGCCAGCCAAACCGGCGGCCGATAGGTCCCAGCGTTCCCCAGGAAATCAAATAGCCAACCGTTGTCGGCAGATTGAGATAGATGAAAACCTTCCCATATTCCTCCGGCGAAAACCACCGGGAAACCATCCCCACGATAGAAGGCCACATCAGCGAAAGCGCCAGACCGTTCATCATCCAACAAAGCAGAACGGGCAGGTAGCGGCTGCTGAACGCAATCCCCAGATTCGAGACCCCCGACAGGAGAAATCCCACCATAATGAGCCGCTTGAGCGAATACCGGCTCCCTAACCATCCGCATAAGAGCTGGCCCAGCGCATAGGTCCAGAAAAAGACCGTTCCAATCAATCCGGCCGAGGATTTGGAGATCGAAAGCCCGGCAATGAGATCGTCCAGCGCAAGCGAAAGATTCGTCCGGCAAAAATAAGCGACGGTATAGGCGGCGGTACACAGCCACAGCAGCCTCTTTTTCGCTGCTTGAAGATCTTCCCGCATCAAATTCCCCTCCTTTAATTTTCTGGCAGCAGCACGGGTATTTCCTGGGAAAGCGCCGTTGAATAGAGGCTGCACTCCTTCACCGGGATATGCAACGAATGTTGCAGGATCTCCCGATAGAGCAGCAGTTGGCTGGAATAGCGCGCAAGCAGGACCGATCCGGAATCCACCCGGTCGGTTTTATAATCCACCAGCACCGCCTGTTCCCCTTCAAAGAACAGCAGATCGCAGATCCCTTGGACCGTTACCCGCTCCTCCCCTATCTGCGGTAAACAGCCCGCTAGCCTATCCGCCCCCAACAGCGCCATAAACCGAAATTCCCGTTCGATTTTCTCCGCGCGCGCTATCCGGCTCCAAAGCGGGCTCCTAAAAAAAGCGCGCAAAGCCTTGGAAGAGATGGCTTCGCCCTCATCCTCCGACAAAAAGCGCAGCCGGATAAGCCGCTCGGTCTCTCCCTGCGGATCGACGGCGGCATGTCTCAAATCAGCAAACAGCATGAACTTATGAAAAGCGTCGCCGCGATCGGCGGCCGTCATTTTCTGGCGGGTAATAAACTGCGGCTTCTTTTGGAAACGGTAGGACCTGGCTTCCTCCGAGCTGCGCACCATCGCCGTCACCGCCATTTTAGTGGGGATGACGGTCGCCGCTTCATAGGGATAACGGCTCGCAAGCCGGCGCTCTAACCGGGCAAGCAGCGGTGCGCTGACCTCTGCCGTTGGCCGCGCTACGGCTGGAACAGCCGTCTCCTCCTCCCGCTTGCCGCTGCACACCACCCGGCAGCGCAGCTCTCCCCGGCAGGGGATGCCTCCCGGCTGCGGCAGCCCGGCATATTCCCGCAGCGGCGCGCCGCCGGGCAGGCAAAGGGCCGTCATGATAAGCCACTCCAGCCAGCTTTGCGATCGAGCGACGGCATGCTCCGGAAAGCGTCCGTCCTGCTGCGGACGGACAGCGAGGGCTTGCAGCTTTCTTTGCAGCGCGTCACATGCGCCGGTGACGATCAGCCGTTCCTTCGCGCGGGTCAGCGCCACATAGAGAATGCGCATCTCCTCGCTGCTGCTTTCTCGCTCCAGGGCCAGCCGCACCGCTTCATAGGGCGCCGTGGCAAACTGGCTCATCGTCTCCTCATCCCTGCGCACGCAGGCAAACCCCAGCGAGGCATGCAGCAGAACATTTTTGCGCAGATCTTCACGGTTAAAGCGCTTTTGAATCTCACAGAGAAAAACGATGGGAAATTCCAGGCCCTTCGAGCGGTGGACGCTCATAATCTGCACCGCATTCTCCCGCGCGGCCACCACCGCCGGAGGAAGATCCTCCCCGTTTTCCTCGATATCGTCAATCAGCCGCAGGAACTGGGGCAGCGATCGGCAGCCTGATTTTTCATAACCCTTCGCGTAGGAGACCAGAAGGTTCAGATTGGCCCGGCGTTCCTCGGCCCCCTCCAGCGCCAGCGCCAAGCTGGGCAGCATCGTCCGTTCATAAAGAAACCGGATCAGCCGTTCCACGCTCATATCCGACGCGGCGGTACGCAGCGCGCGCAGCTCCTCCAGAAAACGGACCGAAGCCGCATCCCCCTGGCGTTCCCCCTCCAAGAGCGCCATATAAAACGGCTCCCCCCGGCGGAAGAGGCGGATGCGCGCAACCTCCCCGGCGCTGTAGGCATAGACCGGGGACATCATTGCCGCCACCAGAGGAATATCCAGAAGAGGATTGTTCACCGCTCGGAGGATAGAAAGGACGGTGCTGATTTCCAGCGTCTGCAAAAAGCTGCTCTGTGCGCCCGAAACCGCCGGGATGCCCCGCTCCGCCAGCGCCTTCAAAAACAGCTCGGCCTTTCCCTTCATCGTCCGCAGCAGGATGCCGATATCGCCTGGACGCACCCGGCGAAGCTCCCCGTCCTCGTTTACCATGTCGCCGCTGGAAAGCAGGCCGGCAATGCGATCCGCCACATAGCGCGCCTCGCAGAGCGCCGCGGCCTCATCGGCTTCGGAAGTATCGATAAGCTCCAGCGAAAGGCCCGCTTCGGGATTTTGGGCGAAGCTCCCCAGCCCTACCAGCCGCTCCTCCTCCCCATAATCGACTTGACCGACCCGCCGGGACATACAGGCGGCAAAAAAATCGTTGACCGCCTCGCAGACCGCCGGATGGGAACGGAAATTGGCGCCTAAGATAAGCCGCGCTGGATAATGCTCGCCGTCAAACGCATGGTAGCGGTCCTTCTTCTCCATGAAGATGCGCGGACTGGCCTGGCGGAAACCATAGATGCTCTGTTTCACGTCGCCCACCATAAAAAGGTTACAGCCGTCCGAGAGCGACCAGAAAATCATCTCCTGCGCTTCATTGGTGTCCTGGTACTCGTCCACCAAGATCATCGCATATTCCTTTCGCAGCGAGAGCGCCAGTCCGGCAGGCTCGACCGAGCCCTCCTCGCCGCGCCGGCAGAGCAGCCGCAGCGCATACTGCTCCAGATCGCTGAAATCAACCAACCGGCGCTCCTGCTTCGCCTGCGAATATTGTTCGGAGAACTCCCGAACCAGCGAGAACAGCAGCGCAATTTTCGGCTTCAGGTCGCGGACGTCGTCCGCCGCCTGTTCGATCGTCGCGCTAAAGGTGCGATCGCGCAGCCGTTCCACCAGCTCTTTGCAGGATTTACGCGTTTGATCGAGCGCCTTTTTCAGTTCTTCCCCCTCATAGCCACGCAGCGGGCGCTTTTTGAGAAAGGTAAAAGCGCGCAGGGCGCGCAGCGTCCCATCCCAATCGCCCGCCTCTGCCAAAGCGAGCGTCCGGTCCAATTGATCCAGATCGCTCTGATAGGCGGGCAGCCAAGCGGCGGATAATTTTTCATCATCCTGCATGACGGCGGCGGCTCCCAGCATCTCCCCGCGCGCGAAGCGCAGCGCTCCCTGCGCATAGCTCAAAATCTCTTTTCCCCAGATCGTTTCAGAAATAGGGGTATCCGCTTGATAGAGGGCGAGCTTTTCCTCCAGCCATGCCTCTGGGAAAGGATGGGAGCGGGTAAAATCATAAAGACGCAACACCGTTTTTAAAAGCAGATTATCGTTGCGGGCGGCGGAAAAGAGCTCAACCGTCCGCAGAAAGAGCGGATCCCCTTCCTCATAGCGTCCGGCCACCAGGTTGGTCAAAACCTCGCGGCGCAGCAGTTGCAGCTCCCGCTCATCCCCTACCCGCAGATCGGCCGGAAGATCCAAAAGCGGATAGTGCGCGCGGATCAACTGAAGACAAAAGGCATGGATAGTCCCGATCTGCGCGGACTGCAACGCCTGCTGCTGTTCGCGCAAAAACCGGCTGCCGGGGTTGGCCGCTACCCGCTCCTCCAGCTTCTTTTCAATCCGCTCCCGCATCTCGGCGGCTGCGGCGTTGGAAAAGGTGGCAATCAGCAGCTGCCCGGCCGGTAACGGATTCTCTTCATCGGCAAGGAGCCGCGCGACCCGTTCGCTGAGTACCGCCGTTTTCCCACTGCCCGCCGCCGCGCTGACCAGCAGCGTGCCGCCGCGCGCGGTGATAGCGGCCAGCTGATCCTCAGTCCATTTCATCGTTGCCACCGGTTTCCTCCTTTTTCAGCCTGTCCATCATTTCCTCGCGTGTCAGCTTTTCGAGGATGCGGCGCGCATGCTTCTCCTCCACACGGCAAATCGGCCGGTAATCGCAGTAAACGCAGGGATCATGACCCTCCCCGCTGACCGGATGCGCCTCCACCTTTCCCAGCGAGAGGTTATCCGCCATTTCGCAGATGAGCTTCTCGATGTGCTTATGCAGCCTCCCAAACTCCTGTAGGCTCGCGACCGAGGAATGGCTGTCAAGCGTCCCATCCTTCTTGAGTTTAGCCGGGATAAAAACGCCGGAAAGCCCGTTTTCCATCCGGGTGAGAACCGAAAGGTTATCGATGAGCAATCCGTTCATCCGATAGCCCTCCGCCCGCAGGGCGGCAATCTCTTCGGGCGTAGTGTCCCGCGAAACGTTCAGCGCCTCCTCGCGCGCCGGCATATAAAGCACGCCTGCGGGAAACGCCCCGCGCAGCCGGGCATCCCCTCTTTGCGAGAGGGTGAACAGATAGATGAGCATCTGTAGGTTAAGACCATAATAGATATCAGTAAGGTTGAATTTTTTCGTCCCAGATTTGTAGTCCACCACGCGCAGATAGCGCCCATCCGCGCTCTCCAACAGATCGACCCGGTCCACGATCCCCTGAATATAGACCTGGTTCCCGCCGGGCGTCGTGAGCACGACCGGCTGGTTGGCCTCCTCCAGCCGTATGGGGAGCTCAAACGCATAAGGAGCAAATTCCGATTGTGAAAGCTCCTCCTTTAAGCGGAGAATCAACCGTGCCAGCATATTGCGCAGACGGATAAACTGGTAGCGAAAACGCTCCCCCACCGCCTGCACATCCTCTATCCTGCCCTGGAGATACTCCCCAATCTGACTGGCAACCTCTTCGCGCAACGCCGTCAAGGGGGGAAGCGCCGCCTCGTCCGCCCCATATTTCCGCAGCATAATTTCTAGCACATAGTGCACCAGGGATCCCGATTCCAACGGGGAATATTCTACCCTCCGCCGCGGCCGCAGCCGCAGGCCGCCATCACAGAAATAGGCAAAGGGGCAGTTAAAATAGCGCTCCAGCCGCGAGGGGGAGAGCGCCTGCCGGGAACCGAACAGCTTTCGGGCAACCGACGGGTCGGCAATCGAAAACTGCTTATCTCCGGCAAAGTCAATTGTGCGCACCATCCGCGCGCTTTCAGCCGTGCCCTCAAAATGGGCACGCAGACAGGCGGACAGGGTATCGCTACCGCCCCAGTGAGCACAGAGAAGCGAAAAGGCGCTTTCCTCGGTATAAATCCCTTCCAACGGATCCTCCGGCTGCAGCAGAGAATCTCCAAACAGCGCGCGCAGCTCCCGGACAAGGATCGACTCCCGTTTCCCTTCGCCTGCCAGGGTGCGGCGGGGATAGGAAACGGCCAGCCGTTCGCTGGGCAGCGTCAGCGCAAAATAGGTATAGAAGCGTTCAAGAGCGGCCAATTCACCGGCCGAGGTGTTGAGAGAAACTCCGCTGTGCTGCATCAGCAGGCGTTCCCGCTCGCTCAACAGTCCTCCGGTATCCAAGCGCAGCGGAAAATCCCCCTCCGCCGCTCCCAAAATCAGAACGGCGCGGACGGCGCCCGGCCGGATACGGTCGGCAGCCCCGGCTAACACCTGGTCCAAGGTTTGCGGCAACTGGCCGACATCCCCGGATTGTACCGCCAAGCGGAAGAGCTCTATCAGACGGGAGGAGCCAAGTCTGCGATCCCCCAGAATCTGATCAAACCGATCCAAGATATCAATAACGCTGTCGTACAGCGCCGACTGAATATCTATATACTCCTCTTCGGCGGAGACGGCGCAGAGCGCCTCCAACCGCTCGCGCGCCCCGGAATCGGTAAGATATTGCCAGACCGCCTGGGCAAACAGGCGGCCGGTTGTATCACGCAGCGCCTCGTGCAACGGAATAAGCGGCGCAATGAGCGCGCGGCGCGCCGCCTCAATGCGCTGTAGCCGCTCGGATGCGGTCTCGTCCATCCTTCCGGCCAGCCCATCGGGATGGTTCTGGAAGGGAGAAAGCCACATTCTGCCCCGGATGTTCCAGATAAAGCAGTAGTTCTCCAGCTCACAGGCGTCTTCCGGCGCAATCCCTGAGAGCGGGAGCTTGGAAAGGGTGATGAGCTGCGCGCTGTCATAACTGGTACGGACGGCCAGCAGAGCCGAAAGAATCAGATTGATGAGCGCAAACGACTCGACGTTCTCCCGCCGGTCCAGATACAGCGGGATTTGATATCTCTTAAAGACATCGCAGAGCGCATCGCTGTAGCTCTCCATGCTGCGGGCCACAATGGCTATTTCCCGGTAGCGCAGCCCTTCCTCATGCACCCATTTGCTTATTACGCGCGCCGCTCTCTCCACCTCATCGATCGGGTCGGCTGCTTCCACCAGCCGTATGGAGGTTTGAGGCCCCTCATACCGTACCGAATCCTGGAGATAGCAGCGCTCCAAATGCCGCAGCGCTTCGCTCCGCATCCGCCGCTGCTCGGTCATAAACATGGGAGAACGCAGGGCAACCCCGCTGCGCCGCGCCGCGCCGGCCAGTCTGCGGATGGTTGCGCTGGGGGCGCTGAAAACGCCCAGCCCATTCTCCGCATCGGTAAGGAAAGGGGAGCACACGGCCGCCGTCACCTCGGCGCCCTCGGAAAGCATCTGCTCAATCAGCCGAAATTCCGGGGCCATAAAGGCGGTAAAGCCATCCAAATAGACCTTAGTCCCGGCAAAGAAGGCCCCGCCCTCGCAAAGCGCAAGCGCCCGGTTAATGTCATCCGCCGGGTCATAAAAGCTCTTTTCCAAAAGGGCCTGATAGGCCGCATAGAGGACGCCCAGCTCATGCAGCTTCTGGGAAAGCCGCTCATCCCCCAGTCCTTGTGCTGCAGTCAGAACCGCTTCCGCAGAAACGCCCGCATTCTTAAACTCGCTCACCATCTCCAGCACAATGGGGACAAAGGAGGCCCGCGCTGCCTGCGCCTGATAAATTTCCAACTGACCGGCCGTCTCCTCCAGCGCAAGGCTCATGAGCAGATAACGGGCGGTGGAATCCACATAAGATCCCGCCACCTGTCCATAGCGGTAGAAGATCTTGTGGCACAGGCGGGTAAAGCTCAACACCTGCACCCGCAGCGCTGCCTTCTCCCCCAAAAGTGCGCAAAGCGTGCGTTCACTCTCAAAGGAGAACTGTTCGGGGACGATCAGGATGGACTCTCCCCCGTTTTGGATATCCGCGGCAATCCGCCGGTAGATTTCGGTGGTCTTGCCCGTTCCAGCCGGACCCAAGATCAATTGCAGCAACGACGTTTCCTCCCCACATAAAGCCGGTAATCATTGTATCATAAACGCACGGCCTTGGGAAGTGAGCACAGTATAAGGGCGCGCTACAAAATGCAATTTTGTAGCGCGCCCTTATGAAAAAGCAGCTTTTGGGGCGAAGATTACGCCCCAAATTTCGCGCTGTCCAGCGCGAAACCGCTGCCTTTTCCGGTTTCTGCAAGCCAGAGGAGCGGCCTGCACGATTTCTTTTACAGACCGGAGGCGTTTTTTGGCAGCCTGCTCTATTCTGCAACGCGCCCTCTGAAAAAAGACTTTTGGCTCCCGCAAACCGGAACAGCCTTTTGCAACCGCCCGTTATAAAAAACATTGTCCTCCGGAAAGGCTTACGGACGGCGTTATGGCTTCAATGACGATAAGTACTGTTTACGCTTGCTCGCTTAACGTTGCTATTTTTTCGACGCACCTGGGGTAATTTGCTTCTTTCTAAAAATTAAGATCCCGCAAATAAGTAGATATCCGACGATAGAAATTAAAGAGGCTTCTGGACCGAATCCCGCTCCTGTCAATAAGATATTATCCGATGGTATTACAATTTGAACCAGCGGTTCGCCGTAAGCTCCCTGTGCTGTTGAGATATGCAGTACGCTTGTCACCATCACAAAATTCCACACGGAATGTATGAGAGCGTTATTGCTGATAGAGCCGCCTTGATAGGCAACCAAGGAAAACATGACTCCTACCAACGTACCGCTTACGGCTAAAAGCATGACGCCTCCGACGGTGAAACTCTCCATGGAGGGAATGTGGGCTAGACTAAATAGAAACGACGGCAAGAGAATTGCAACCGTTTTCCCCCACCGGTTTTCAAGCAGCTTCATGATGAAACCGCGGAACAACATTTCCTCTAATATACCAGCTTTTAAGGCAGTGAGCATAGATGCGACAACCACTAAAATACGGTCGCTGAAAACAAGCGGGTTTATCTCTGCTTTTCCAACGATCAAAAAAGCCATTACCACAAACGCGGGAAGCAAAACAGCTAAAACAATGCCCCAACTTTGAACGCCAAAAGTAATCCCAAAGTCCTCCATTTTCAAATGGAGACGTTTTATTGTGTAAACCCAGAACAAAAGCAGCGTAAGCAGCAGACAACCGAGCATTCTCAAAATAACATACCATTCGCTGCCTGGGAGCGTTACAAAAGAAAAAATCAGATCAAAAGGCAAACTGCTCAACAAGTCGCCGGCTAAAAACAACAAAAAATAGACAGCCGCATTGACAAGCGTTTTCGTGGTTGAAAAATGAAATTTTTGCATTTTCTCGATCCCTTTCCCATTCCAATCTGTTGCAAAAAAGCAACTAACCGCCCATAAACAGAATCGTTTATGGGCGGTTGTTTTACGCATCCCCGTCTTTATCAGACGGCGCTTCGTCTTTCTCATCCTTTCTCTTGGAATCGTCCGAATCCTTAATCGGCCCCGTTTGAACCGGCGGATAGAAATCTTCTACATCCGGCGGCTTGCTTGGATTAAAAGGACGCGGCGGCTCTTCATCCAAATAGGAATTTCCCGTCTGCATACGCTGCTGGCGGCGGTATTCCTCTTGCGCCTTCTTCTTTTGCTCGCGCAGCCGATCCTCTTCCGCACGCTCACGCGCAATCCGTTTCTCTTCTTCCGCGCGCTCCTTCTGTTTGCGCTGATAATCCTCATAAACGGAATCGTCGCCCGTCATGAGCTTTTCAAAGCCCTCGGCATCCACCTTTTCATATTCAAACAGGAAATTCGCCACGCGCTCCAGCTGATCCATGTGTTGGGTGAGGATTTTCTCCACTCTCTCATAGCCGCTATCGACAATCCGGCGGATCTCTTCATCAATGGCGGCCGCCACATTCTCCGAATAATTCCGGGTGTGGTTAAAGTCCCGCCCAAGGAACACCTCGCCTTCATCCTGCCCATAGACAATCGGCCCCAGCTTTTCGCTAAACCCGTAGCGCGTCACCATTCCGCGCGCAATCTTGGTCGCTCGCTCGATATCATTGGAAGCGCCGGTTGAAATATCGTCGAGCACCAGCTTTTCCGCCATCCGGCCGCCCAAAAGGGTGACAATCTCCTCCTCCATCTCCCTCTTGGTGTGATAGTTACGATCCTCTTCGGGGAGAGATAGGGTATATCCGCCCGCCATTCCACGCGGAATGATTGACACCTCATGTACCTTGCTTTGCGTTTCACAATAATAGGTGGCGACCGCGTGCCCCGCTTCATGAAAAGCGGTCAGACGCTTATCCTTTTCGGTGACGACGTGAGACTTCTTCTCCGGCCCGGCCACAACCTTGATGGTGGCCGTTTGAATATCCGGCATCGTGATGGCCTTGCGGTTGGCGCGCGCCGCGAGCAGCGCCGCCTCGTTCATCAAATTCTCCAGATCCGCTCCGGTGAAGCCTACCGTCGTTTTTGCAATGGTGTGCAGATCCACATCAGGGCCTATCGGCTTGTTGCGCGAATGAACGCGCAAAATTTCCTCGCGCCCCTTCACATCGGGATAACCAACGGCAATCTGGCGATCGAACCGGCCGGGACGCAGCAAGGCCGGATCCAAAATATCCCGCCGGTTAGTCGCCGCCATAACGATAACGCCGGTGTTCGCGCCGAAGCCATCCATCTCTACCAGCAGCTGGTTGAGCGTCTGTTCGCGCTCGTCGTGTCCGCCGCCGAGACCCGCGCCGCGGTGGCGGCCCACCGCATCGATCTCATCGATAAAAATAATGCTTGGAGAGTTCTTCTTGGCGTTTTCAAAAAGATCCCGCACTCTGGAAGCGCCAACGCCTACAAACATCTCTACAAAATCGGAACCCGAAATCGAAAAGAAGGGAACGCCCGCCTCCCCTGCCACCGCGCGCGCCAGCAGCGTTTTACCGGTGCCGGGAGGCCCCATCAGGAGCACGCCCTTGGGAATACGCGCGCCTAGAGAATTAAACTTTCCAGGATTTTTTAGAAAATCCACAATCTCAACCAGCTCAGCCTTCTCCTCATCCGCCCCCGCAACATCGTTAAAGGTAACGCGGCGGCCGTCGTCAGGAGATTTCACCTTCGCCTTGGAGAAGCTCATCATCTTCCCACCGCCGCCGCCGGCCTGCCGCATCATGATAAAATAGAAAAGCGCCATCGCGCCTATCAGCAGCAGATAAGGGAGCAGCATGGTAAAGATCGAGGCTTCCTTCGGCGGCTTCCAATTCCACTCCAGCGGGGCATCCGGATGGGCCGCATCATAGGCCGCTTGATACTCCAGCGGATCGACATGTTCCAGGAATTTTACAATGCTGGGAAGGCGGTAGCTCAACTGGTAGCTCTGCACCGCGTCGGAGGAAATAACCGTTCCGCCGATATTCGCGTTCTCTCCGCCCAAAAGCCCCAACAAACCGGAGGACTGAGGCAGCGCGTTTCCTGTCAGCGTCTGCTGGGCGGAGGGGGCCGCTAGGTATTCCTGAATCTCCGAGGGCTTCAGGCGTACCTCCAAGGCCATCTCGCCATTGGTAAAGTCAATGGTATATTTAGATACCTTCTGCTCATCGAAAAGCCGGAGCAGTTGGGGATATTGAATACTTACTGTGTTTCCCGCCGACGAAAACATGAACATCGCCAGCAGCATAAGAGCAACAAGCATGACGAGATAGATGCTAATCCCCTTTGAACGCTTAATTGCCAAACAGCTTCACTCCTGTCCTGTGGTTAAAAAATTCTGCCTTCCCTCTTCAGAAGGGACGAAGCACAAAACGGCGCCCCGCTTCAGTTCTCTGCATAAATCTCCGGCTTGAGAACGCCGATAAACGGCAGATTCCGGTATTTTTCCGCATAGTCCAGACCATAACCTACCACAAATTCATCCGGAACCACGAATCCTGAATAATCCGCCTTGATATTTACCTCGCGCCGGTCGGGCTTATTTAAGAGCGTCGCAATACGAATGCTTTTTGGATTGCGCTGGCGAAGGGTATCCATTAAGTAATCAAGGGTTTTTCCGCTGTCAAGGATGTCCTCCACCATCAGGATATCATAGCCTTCCAGCGGTAGATCCAAATCTTTGATTATTTTAACCACCCCGGTGGTTTTTACCCCTGCGCCATAACTGGAAACCGCCATAAAATCAACCCGTGCATGGATGGTAATAGCCCGCATGAGATCCGCCATAAAAATGACCGATCCCTTTAAAACGCTGACGAGCAGTAGGTTCTTATCCTTGTAGTCCTCGCTGATCCGGCTGCCGATCTCATGAACCTTCTTTTGAAGCTCCTCCTCCGTAATCAGCACCCTCAGAATGTCTTCCTGCATCTCCCCGACTCCTCTACCCTTTTAATCTCCAAAAACCGCTTAGTTTCCCGGCCCGGCGAAACACGGGCGTCCGCGCCAAACCCTTCCACCCAAAAAACACCTTTGTCATCGGCGCACACCAAAATAGCCAATCTTTCCTCCGGCGGAATATGATATTCATTGAACAGCTTTTTTAGCGGCTTCGTCCAACGCCTTTCCGGATGGGAAAAACAATCTCCTGCACGGCGTGTACGCACTACTACATTGTCACCTATCTTATCATAATCTACCAGATTTTTTAATAGGCTTTTTGGAATGTTTTCAATATTTTTAAAATGTTCATATCCATCACACAAAAAACGGATGGTTTTATTTTGAATCTGTACAATATTCCCTTCTATTGGAAACGGAACCGGAACGAATCCTCCATTCTCCGGCCGTTCTGAAGCTAGCTCATGCCGCTCCTGCATGGAAAGCAATTGACCTTTACACACAAAAAACAGACCGCGCCGCAGCTCGATACAGCACCGACCGTCCGCTATCCCAGCTAACATCCGTTCCACCCGGACAAACTCTGGTTCTACCCGGTATTCCCGCAGAAGCCGCACCAGAACCGCACGCCGCAAAGCCATGGGGAGCGTTTCCCATTCCGCAAACCAGAATGCCTCCCCCTCCTGAGCGTTCTCCAACCGCCGCCCCGCCTCGCTGTCCAGATAGTCCTCCGTTTCCCGAAGCAGCGTTTGTAGCCTTACTGCGGCCGCATCTGCATGCGGGTTCAACTGATAAAGCTCCGGAATCAGCCGGTGACGAATACGGTTGCGGGTATAGGCATCGGTCAAGTTGGAGGAATCGGTCCGATAATCCAGCCCACGCTCCGCCAGATAGCTTTCAACCTCCTGCCGGGTCATGCCGATGAGCGGCCGTATGATTCGCCCGCGCACCGGCGGTATCCCGCTGAGTCCCCGAAGCCCAGTCCCCCGCGCAAGGTGGTAGAGCATCGTCTCCATGCTGTCGGAAAGCGTATGCGCGGTCGCTATCTTTGCATCCAGTCTGCCAGCTAGCTCCTCAAAACGCTGGTAGCGGATTTCACGTGCCGCAAGCTCGATCGACTGCCCTTTTTCCACCGCTTGAGCTGCGATCTCTTCTGTAAAGCTAAATAGCTTTACAGAATACCGGCGGCACAACTGCCGGACGAATGCTTCGTCCCCATCCGATTCATCTCCGCGCAGCCGGTGGTTGATGTGGCAAACGAAGACGCGCAGCCCCCACTCCGGCAGTCCCCGGCACAAAAAATCGAGCAGGGCGGTGGAATCTGCGCCGCCCGATACGCCGACAACTACCGCCTCGCCCTGCTTCAGCATTTGATGCCGCTCGACAGCCTCGATGATTTTATTCATTGCGAAACCTCTCCAGCGTGGTAAAACGGGTAAACTGTCCTTCCCATCCTAAACCAACCGTATCGGTTTCGCCATGGCGGTTTTTGGCAACGATACACTCGGCAATATTCTGATCCGCCGAATCCCGGTTATAGTAAGCGTCGCGATAGAGGAACATGACAATATCGGCATCCTGCTCAATCGAACCGGATTCGCGCAGATCGGAAAGCATCGGCCGGTGATCGCTGCGTGAATCCGGACCGCGGGAGAGCTGGGAAAGAGTAATAATGGGAACGTTGAGCTCTTTCGCCATAATCTTCAAGGAACGTGTGATCTCCGAAACCTCCTGAACGCGGTTTTCAATCCGCCGTCCGGAAGACATCAGCTGTAGGTAATCAATCACTACCAACCCCAGATCCCGTACCCGCCGCAGCTTCGCCTTCATTTCTGCAACGGTAATGCCCGGCGTATCGTCGATATAAATCGGGGAAGAAGAGAGCATCTGCGCCGAAAGCGCCAAGCGCTCCCAATCCCCTCCTGAGAGCGTTCCAGTCCGCAGCTGCTGGGATTGAATGCTGGCCTCGCTGGAAAGCACCCGCAAAACGAGCTGTTCGCGGCTCATTTCCAGCGAAAAAATCGCAACCGGCCGTTTGGCCTTGGTGGCGACATTGGAGGCAATATTGAGCGCAAAGGCGGTTTTCCCCATAGCCGGCCGCGCCGCCAGCAGAATCAAATCGGATTTATTAAGCCCTGTGGTGATCTGATCCAACTGGGAAAAACCGCTGGGGATGCCGGTATACTCCGCCCGTTCATCCCCCGAAAGGCGCTGAAGCTGATCATAGGTAGACAGGATGATCTCTTCGATCGGGACCAGCCCTCCCGCCTCTCTCCCCTGCCGGATGCTGAAAATACGGTGCTCCGCGTTGTCTAAAAGCGTCTTTGCGTCTATCTGCGGATCGTGCGACATCTCTACAATATCCTTCGCCGCATAGACTAGGCTGCGGATATAGTGCTTCTCCTGCACAATCAAGGCATAGGACTCAATATTGGCGACCGAAGGGACGATCTGCGCGAGCTGGGTCAGGTAGACCTTCGCATCCTCATCCGAAGCAAAGATCCTTTGCGCCTTCGCCTCCTCTAAAACGGTAATCAGATCGATATTGGCGCCCACAGTGAACATTTGCAGCAGGATACCGAATAGCTGCTTATGCTGTGGGCGGTAAAAGCAATCCGGCGATGAAACGTACTGCAAAACGCTGGGAATACAGGCTGGTTCAATGAGCATTGCCCCCAGTACCGACTGCTCGGCTTCTGCTGAAAACGGAAGCTCCTGTGTCATCGCATCCGGATCCAGAAAGTCCGCCATCTGTTTGTCCACCTCCTCGTTTCTTCATATTCGGACCTAGCGGAAAAGCAAACTGCTTCGCTGGGCTTCCGCCTCTTTAAGCAGACGGCTTTTATCCGCCGCCCATACCCCAATTTTGGATATGCAAATGGTCTTTTAACGGAGTTGTAAAAAACGCGCTTCCGGTTTGTAGATACTAGAAAAAGCTGCGGTTTCGCGCTTATAGCGCGAAATTCGGGCCTTCATTTTGGCCCGAAAACGCTTTTTCAAGGGGCTGTAAAAAAACGCGTTGCGTTTTTTTACAGCCCCTTTGCAGCTCCAGGTATGGGCTTATTCTTCTTCGCTGACAACTACATAAACCTTCGCAGAAACGCCGGGATGCAGCTTGATCTCCGCGGTAAAGGTACCGAAGCCCTTGATATCGCTCTCCAGCGAGATCTTCTTCTTGTCGACGCTTTCTCCCAACATCTTTTCGATTCCCGCTGCAATCTCTTTAGAGGTAATCGAGCCAAAGAGTTTCCCGTTCTGTCCTGCCTTTGCAGCGAGCTTGATCGTTTTTTCATTCAGATTTTTGGCCGTGTTTTCTGCACGCTCGCGCAGCTCCTGCGCATGGTGTTCCTGCGCCAGCTTCACGTTTTTAATATCGTTGAGCGCTTGGGCGCTCGCCTCTACAGCCAACCCGCGAACAATTAAAAAGTTACGCGCATAGCCGTCCGCAACGTTGACGATATCCCCCTTTTTTCCTGTACCGCGTACATCCTGTTTTAAGACAACCTTCATTGTATACTCCGTTTCTCCGCTTCAACTACATTTGCGGCAGCCGCATTTTGATAATGGCGAGCGGCGCGCCAGAATGATTATAGCCATGAAATGCCGATCCCCCAAAAAAGGACCCGCTCCCCTGAGTTTAAAGCGCACTATTTCTGATTCAGCGTTTCGTAATACTCATCAATCGCGCCTAATAGCTGCTGATGCACATCGTCTATCTCAGCGCCCGGAAATTGTGCGGCTGCCATGTTCAGGTGCCCGCCGCCGCCCAGCTTTTCCATGATGAGCTGAACATTGAGCGCGCCCATCGATCTTGCAGAAACCTCCACCTGGGAGCCGTTTTCAAACACGACAAAAGAGGCGTCCACCTCCGAAATGGATAACAGCTCGTCAGCAGCCTGCGGAGCGATGAGCTTGATATCCTCCACCGCGCCTTGAGAGAAGGCAATGGCACAGCGGCGGTAAGCTGTCGCGGAGGACACGAGCTTTGCCTTTTTCTGATAGGATTCCATCGGTGAAGCAAAGAGCTTGCGCACCTCTACCGTATCCGCACCCAGCCGTTTTAGGTAGGCGGCCGCCTCAAAGGTACGCACGCCCGCTTTGACGACAAAGTTCTTGGTATCCAGCATTATGCCCGCAAGCAGCGCCTCCGCCTCCGGACGGCCCAGGTTTTTCTGTAGGCCGAGATAAGGGATCAATTCCGCTACCATCTCCGAAGCGGACGAAGCATAAGGCTCATGATAGAAAATGACGGTGTTATCGATATAATCCACCATTTTGCGGTGGTGATCGATCACCACTACCGAACGGCAGCGGCGGTAGAGCTCTTCACTCTCGATAAAATGCTTGGCATGTACATCCACAATAATGAGCAGCGTATCCTTATCGATATGCTCCAACAGCTCTTCCGGTTCATGAAAAGCATCCCCATAATTTTCCGCTTGGAGCTTATCGATCAGCGGCTTTGCCAGATTCTTCTGCTTGTTAATGGCGATCGCTGCATTCCGCCCCAGCAGCCGGGCCGCCCGGTAGACGCCCAGCGCTGCGCCGACACAATCCAGATCGGCAAAGCGATGGCCCATGATGATCACATTGCTGGCGGAAGAAATGAGCTCTGCGAGCGCGGTGGCAATAATACGCGATTTTACCTTGGTCCGCTTTTCAATCCCTTTAGAGACGCCGCCATAAAACTCATAACCGGCCGAGGTTTTAATCGCCGCTTGATCCCCGCCGCGTCCAAGCGACATATCCAGCGCCTGGCGCGCCATTTCCTCCGCCTCCGCCAACGAATTTGCATGCCTCCCCACACCGATCGAGAGAGTGGCCGGAATTCGCTGCGCAACTTCAATTTTCCGCACATTGTCTAGGAGAGAAAAACGGCCGGAGATGATCTGCTGCATGGCGCTTTCTTCCACAACAGCATAATATTTATTCTGTTCGATTTTGCAGAGCAGCGCGCCATATTCCTTCAGATAGCTGGTTATCGCATAGTCCACTTCTGGAAGCGCTTGGGCCCGGCCGCTCTCCCGCGCATTCTGAAGAAGCTCCTCATAATTATCGATGGTGATGATCAGGACTGTCGCGCGGGTGCGCAGATAGCGCTCCTTGTACTCCTTGAGTTCGGTATCGTCCACCAGATAGATAATGTGAACCGCCGTTTCATTCTGTACCGTCCGAACGGCAAAAGCGGTATAGCGGTTCTTTTTATAGCTCAACTGCATTTCCTGCTGCGGCTGCCCGCTCTGGAAAACCAGGCCGGTGAAAACCTCTGAGATGTTCATCCCGTGCAGATCGTCGCTCTGCAAAACCGTTTGGCGGCACCGATCGTTGTACCACAAAATTTCCCCATTGTCCAATACAATGATCACCGGCATAGGGAAATGAACAAGGGCCTCGGTCTGGGTGGAAGAAAGAAGGCCGCTCAAATCAATCGAAAAGCGGCGCAGCCGGCGCTGGAAAACCACCGTATAAACCACAGAAAAAAGCACGCTGGCGCCAAGCAGCACGCCGCCCGCCATATAAAACAGCCGCCCCGGCAGAAGGATGGATAGCGCATACAACAGGCCGAGCGCCAAGAGCAGTGAAACGATATACGGCCGGAACATTTTGGCGTATGTTTTCATGGGCATCCTCCTCTTATGGAATCATCGGCGGCAGCGGCTAGGCGCTCTGCGGCTAAACTGCCCGGAAGGCTTTCCTACCCTTAACACTACCGCTTTGGTTCATATTGTAACATATTTTTCCCTTTAAGAGAAGCCCCCGCTGAAATTTTAGCGTTCATGACGAAAGGGCCGGCGCAAATAACACGGAAGCCTGCTGTAACAGATAAAACTGTTTACAGCAGGCCCCGCTTATGGATGAAACGATCCGCTATACTTCCTGAATAATGGGCAGGATCATCGGACTGCGCTTAGTCTTGTTATATAAGAAGCGGCTCAGGTCGTCCCGAATCATCTGCTTGATGTTTCCCCACTCCCGAATGCCGCCGTTGGTGCAGTTCTCCAGTGTGCGGCGCACTACCTCGTTCGCCTCGTTCATCAGGTTCTCCGCCTCCCGGACATAGACGAAACCGCGGGAAACAATGTCTGGGCCCGCCATTACCCGGCCGGTAGCAGCGTCGATAGTTGTCACCACCACTATCAGCCCATCCTCCGAAAGATGCCGCCGGTCGCGCAGGACGATGCTGCCAACATCGCCCACGCCCAAGCCGTCCACCATAACCGCACCGGCCGGAACAGAGCCGACGACCTTCAGCTCCACCCCATCGCACTCCACGACCTTTCCAATATCGGTCAGCAGGATATTTTTGCGGTCCATCCCCATCTCGGCGGCCAGGTCGGCATGCTTGGAGAGGTGCTTATATTCGCCATGGACGGGCATAAAGAACCGGGGCCGCGTCAGGCTGTGGATGAGGCGCAGCTCGTCCTGACAGGCATGGCCGGAAACATGCACCTCATACATTTTTTCATAAATCACGTGTGCGCCGAGCTTCATCAGCTCGTTGACCACTCCGCCCACCAATTTTTCATTGCCGGGAATGGGATTCGCCGAAATGATAATAAAGTCGTTCGGCGTAACGGTCACTTTGCGGTGATCGCTCATGGCCATGCGCGTCAGAGCCGACATAGGCTCCCCCTGGGAACCGGTAGTGATGATAACGATTTCCTCGTCCGGATAGGAGCGCAGGTTATCGATATCCACCAAAATTCCGGATGGGACGGTTAAATACCCCAATTCAATCGCTTTGGTGACAACATTGATCATGCTGCGTCCCGAAACCGCCACCTTTTTTCCATATTTCTTCGCCGCATCTACAATCTGCTGGACGCGATGGACATTGGAGGAAAAGGTAGCGATGATGATCCGCCGGTTTCCCGCCTGGGCAAACAGAACATCGAACGATGCGCCAACATGCCGCTCGCTTTTGGTTATGCCGGGACGTTCGGCATTGGTGGAATCGGCCATCAGCAGCAAAACGCCACGGTTACCCAACTCGCCCAGGCGCGGCAGGTCGATGACCTCGCTTTCAATCGGCGTGAAATCAACCTTAAAATCGCCGGTATGGATGATAACGCCCGCAGGCGTATGGATAGCTAAACCGCAGGCATCGGGAATCGAGTGGTTCACATGGATAAATTCTACCGACATGCAGCCCATCTTGACCATCTGCCGGGGTTTTACCACATTGAGCTGCACTTTCCCTAGAAGATTGTGCTCCTTGAGCTTTCCCTCCACTAGACCCAGCGTCAGGCGGGTGCCGTAAAGCGGGGTTTTGAACTGACTGAGGAAATAAGGAAGCGCGCCAATGTGATCCTCGTGTCCATGGGTTAATACAACGCCGCGCAGCCGGCTCAGGTTGCGCTCAATATAGCTGAAATCCGGGATGACGATGTCCACGCCGAGCATATCGTCATCTGGGAAAGCCAGCCCGCAATCGATAATAAACATATCGTTGGCGCACTCGATCACGGTCATATTTTTGCCGATTTCACCAAGGCCGCCTAAGGGAATGATGCGCACCGGCGTTTTACGGACCGGTTCGCGGGAGCGTTGGTTTTTTTGTGCCTTTTGCTGCTTTTGGCGCAGCCGCTCGGTGTTCTCCTGCGCAATAAGCAACTCGCTTTTGGGCGCTTTTGACCGGCGGCGCGGCGCCTTTTCTCCCTCGGGTGAGGCTTTTGTCTTTGCCGCCGCTTCTTGTGCCGGCTGCGTTTTCGAGCCTGCGCGGCTGCGCGCGCCCTTCGAAGGCCGGTTTTTCGTGCCAGCTACGGACGGATCCGCCTGTCCCGCAGACGCTGCCGGACGGGAGCTGCGCACTTTTGAATCCTGTGCGCCTGCTGCGGCGCGGTTTTGTTTGCGGGGAGCGCGAGGCTGCTTTTTTACCTCGCCTTGCTTTTCGTTTTCTGCCACTCTATGTTACCTCCAATGGTTATTCCAACACACAACAGAAACCCGCCCTATGCCTAAAAGATCGGATAGGGTGAGCCAACGGGGGTCGGAAAAATGATTCAAGTTGTTTGCCGTACCCGTAACCAAAAGAAGCCCGCAGCAGTTGGAAAGAATGAAAAATGAAGCGGCTGCGGGCCGGTAAAATTACAGGAAGCCCTGTTTTCTCTGAGAACTGGCTGCCGCGCAGCTGGGAGCAACCCGTTCCGATCCCCACAATAGGAACCGGAATGCGCAGACAACCGTTCTGTGAGCGCTCTAAAAGCAACCGCGTCTTCCATGTATGAGAATATTAAGACGGTTGTTTTTAAAGCAGGATAGAACTGCCGAACAAAACAAATCTTAGGTTAATACTACCGCCATTTTTAAACATTGTCAAGCCCTTCCATGTCGAAGGGCCGGACCGCGCTATAAAGAAAAGCCGGTGTTTTCCCGGACTCTATAAAGCCGGACGGCTGGTTCAGGACATCCCCTTATCCAGCTTGTCCAGATAGGCCAGCACATCGGCGCACAGCTCTTCCGCGATCTCGGCGGATCGGCTTTCCGCAAAAACCCGGATGCGATCTCCGCGCTTGTTCGGACGTATCCGGGCTACGCCCAGCTTGTGCTGCAAAAGTAAGCCCTCCCCAACGGCCTTTCCCCTCTCTGCGAGCTTATCCATCAACACCGCCGGGGCCTGTATGCCCGCCAACTCTCCTTGACGGGTCCCGTAATCGGGAACCGCTTGAGAAAGAGCCGATAGGGACATACCCGATACCTTACAGAAAGAGAGCAGCCGCACCGTCATCATCAGCGCATCCCGAAAATATCCCTGCCGTGCCGCAAGCGAACGCGCTCTGGCGTCCGTCTCCCCGGCCGGACAATCCAAGTACCGGTAGACCTTCCTGCCGTGTTCGTCCGCCAAGCGATCGATGAGCTGCGGCGCTGTGTGGCTGACAGCCACATCCCGCTTCTGAAGAAACTCGGAAAGCGCCAGCATACACTGCAACCGGCCAAACAGGAGTTCCCCTGCATCGGAATCTGTTACCGCTACCTGCATACCGTCCGGATCGATGCGGAAAAGAGGACCGCCTTCCGTTTCGCACCCCAGCCCCTGCAACGTATCGCACATCAACGCAGCAATCGATCGATTGGCGCTCTGCACCCGCGCCTGCATGCCATTCAGCCCATAAGGAGCCTGTCGGAGAAGGTGGGAAGCATAGAGCGCCTGCATGCCGTCCATGCAGATCCGTTCTCCAAAATGAGCGGCATCGGCCCTGGCAAATTCTCCGCGGGAAAGAAAGCCTTCTATTTTGCGTTCTACTTCGCGCGCGCAGCCCAGGGCGTACCGTCCAAGCAAAGTTACGGCCCCCTCTGACGGCCCGCTCCCAATATAAATGCCCAGCTCCCCTCCGGTATAGGTCAAACTCCACTGAAAGAGCGAGCGATAGACGGGTCCGAAATCCATCACCTGTGCGCCGCTGGATTGGATCCCAGCCGACAGCGCTTGAAGCAGCGCCCGCGCCGGACGCGTATCGCAGCAGGCAATGGCGACCGGCTGCCGCTGATCGATCGATCCAACGGCACAGCCCAACCGTGCAAAGAGCTCAGGGGTCAGCTCAACGCCGATCTCTCCGACTATTCCCTCATCGTCAAACAGGCCCTCGCGTCCGCTTTGGGTGATCAGGTGGCGCGAAACCACCGCGCCATCCGGCGTATGGCGGTAAGGCCAGATCTTCACACCCGGCTCCACCTTCGCCGAATTGCCTACAACGGCGTGCGCCCCGGCAACGCTGCCTTGGTGCATGGTCGCCCCCCATTTTACCGAAGCGCCTTTGCAAACCAACGCATGATAGAGCCTGGCGGATTCGCCGATAAACGCCCCTTCCAGCAGCACGCCTCCCTCAATTTGCGCGTTCGCCCCCACCGAGACCTCATCCTCCAGTACGCAGGGCCCATAAATCTGCGCGCCATGGCCGATCCGGACGTTCTTTCCAATATAAACCGGCCCATGCAAGCGGTAATCCCCGGCGGGTCTGTCGCCGGTAAAGAGGTTCCCATCGGCGTCAACCGGTCCGGATAAACCGCCTATCCGCCCCTGAAGCAGATCATATTGGCATTGTAAATAGCTTTGCAGCTCCCCAATATCACACCAATAGCCTGCCGTCCGGTAGGTGGACAGACGTTTATGCTGCGCCAGCATACGGGGGAAAAGATCCCCTGCAAAATCGTATTTTTCACCCGGCGGGATCAGTTCCAGCGTTTCCGGACTGAGGATATAGATGCCGGTATTAGCCAGGTTCGTAGTCGCTTGTGAAAGGGGCGGTTTTTCGATAAACCCGGTGACAAGCCCTTCCTCGGACGTCAGGATCAACCCATATTCACGCGGATCCTCTACCTGTTTGACAACCAGGGTAGCGGCTGCGCCGCTGTCGCGGTGTCTTTTCAGTGCGGCGGACAAATCGATGTCACAAAGCGCATCCCCGCTCATCACCAAAATTTCCTCGTTGGCCAGTCCTACCGCGTTTTTAACGCCGCCCGCCGTCCCCAGAGGATGTTCTTCCCCTGCCAAACGGATCGAAAGGCCATCCGGCTGGCGAGCCTCCAAATAGGCGAGCAGCTCGTTCTGTAAATATCCGGCCGACAACACACAGTCCGTAACCCCATGTCTTTTTAAAAGCGCCAGGATATATTCAATCACTGGTTTCCCGCAGAGCCGTGTCATCGGCTTAGGCGTGTCGAGCGTCAGCGGCCGGAGGCGGCTGCCTTCTCCCCCCGCCATAATCACTGCTTTCATGGAAAAAATCCGTCCTTTTTTCGTTGATACCTTATTATGGCTCAACATGAGACCCTTTAAGCAGGGATCCCGTTTTCTTTCCCCCTCTAAAAAATAACGGACGGAAACCGGCTGTTAAAAAGCTCCCGGCTGCTCCGGAAACTCCATTTTTATAGGGCCCCATCCCCATTCTAATCAGGAATAGGGCGCCTTCATTTTATGATGGGTTGAATCTCATCTCCCCTTTTTCCGCTCCGGAACAGCAGGAGAAAATCTAGCTTTTTCGACATAAATGTAGAGGTTTTTGCTACAAATTTTGTGCCACACTCTTAGTTCACTATTTTATCACATTTAATAGAAATGTAAATATAAAACTGAAAAA
Source organism: Provencibacterium sp. (assembly GCA_022793895.1). Lineage (GTDB taxonomy): Bacteria > Bacillota > Clostridia > Oscillospirales > Ruminococcaceae > Harryflintia. Next base: position 146,297 of record JAAWDS010000006.1, read on the forward strand.
ATAATCAAAAAATGTTTAACAAATACCATTTATCGTTAAAAAGTATTTGTAGCAAAAACCTCTACGTTTCTGCTACATAACGGAGCCAACGAGTCATTTATGACGGCTTATCCTGGAACGCGTTGAAACATTCCTTTTCTCCGGCCATGAACGAAACACAACAATGAAGGAGGAACCTCCCATGAGAAAAATTTTGTCGGGCGTGATGGCTGCAGCCCTCTGCCTGAGCTTCTCTGTTTCCGCTTTTGCTGCATCGGGCTACAGCTCCACGAGCAGCACGCCCAGCGTTGCGCAGGTTGAAACGCAAGCAGAGACGGCTATCAACGATGCCATTTCCGCCGGCGCTGCCGCTGCGGTCGTTTCTTTTCGGAACGTCACCCGCCTGAGCGCGGAAGCGATCCAATCGGTTGCCGATAAAGCGGCGGCGGCTGACGTTGCCTCGACCATCCATGTGGACAAGGTAGTAGGCGGAGCGGTTGTCAACCGTTGGTACATCGATCCGGCGAAGGCCGGCAACCTGACCGGTACCCTCAACCTGGATGTTAAGGTTGACTCGAAGTCGGTCGCTTCGACCGTGAACCTGTTCGATCGGTATTTCACCAATGAGATCTCGGTTGTCAGCCTTGGCCAGCAGGGATCGTTTGGCATGGATATGAGCCTGGCTGTTAAGGTAGATCTCCAGAATCTGGATACCAGCAAGCTGGTCTTCTATTCCTATGACAAGGCGACCAACACCTTCATGCAGATTCCGGCGGCGGCATATTTCATCGACGTAAACGGCTACCTGCATTTCACCACCGCAGTCGGCGGCGATATCCTGATCACCGACTCGGTCTTGACCAAAAAGTAATCTTGACCTAACTCTTCGATCATGGATAAGGCAAATCTCCGGGGATTTGTCAGGCAGAAAAGGAATGTTTCAGCGCGTTCCCGCAAATAGCAAGGACTATCCGTTACACAGGGGGCAAGGTTTTGGCAGTTTATTATGGAGTACTCACCGTCTTAGCGCTTGGCGCAGGCATATTGTGTTGGAGCGGCCTTTCCCGATGGAAGAGCATTCTGTTCGGCTTCGCCGCTTTACTGTTGTTGGGAGGGCTCGCGGCATTCCGTTATGCCGTAGGCTATGATTATACCCATATCTATGTCCCGCTCTATTTTCAGACCCTCCGGGATGATCTTTCGATCTTGGGAAGCGTTCATGAACCGGGTTTCATGCTGTTAGAGAAGCTCCTCCTGTTTTTTACGCCCAACTACCAAGCGCTCTTTATCGCCACCTCTTTTCTCATATACGGCCTAACCTTTTATTACTATTGGAAGTTTTCTCCCAATATCTGCTTAAGCATTCTAATCTTTCTCCTCTTAGGCCAGTATTATAGTTCAATGAACTTTGTGCGCCAGTCCATGGCTGTAGCGATCACATTGTTTGCCGTTCCTTTCCTCCAAAAACGAAGGCTGGCTGCCTATCTTCTCATCATTCTGCTGGCGGCGCTTTTCCACAAATCTGCCCTGATTATGATTCCTTTCTATTTTATCAATCTTATCCCAGTCAGCTGGTACACCCTCCCCGTCTATACGCTTGTAACCGCTGTCGCCTATCTCCTGAGCGGCAAGGTGGTTGCTTTCGTTACCCGGTTTTGGTATTCCGGCTATGGGGAACCGGACGGAGAGGTTATTTCTGCCTTTCCCTTTCCGTTTACCATTTCAATGGCAATCGCCTTTGCGCTGCTTTTTGGCGGTTATAAGCGGCTTCGGAGCCTAAACCGCAGTTACTACATATATGTCAATTACGCGTTCTTCGCCCTGTTTTTCGTCTTGATGGGAACGCGTATAGCGATTCTCGATCGCTTCTCTTCTTATTTTGACGCCATTCTTCCAGTCGCTCTGCCTCTGCTGATTCAAGAGCCGGAAGATTCAAAGGCGGCAGAGGATGCTTCCCCCGCTCTCCTGCCGCACACAAGGCTCTCTCTGCGCTCCTCCATTCTATTGGGCGGTATTTTGATTTGGGGGGCCGCCTTTCATCAGTATGTGTTAATGAAAGACAACCATGCCGTAGTGCCCTACCGCTGCATTTTCAATCAGCCGGTTTATCAGGAATATACCGAGGGCCTGAAGGACGATCCTATCGGAGCTTGGGAAAAGCTGTTGATTCATTGGGCGGCCGGAGAAATCGATATACTGCCCGAACAGCTCTTGGCGGTTCCGGAGGATCCAGCCTAAATCATAAGCGGAGGAAGCCGGCGGATGATCAAGGAAAACCAGAGAGCTCTGAACACACTGCTGCTGATTGCCGACGGGGGCTGCATATTGGGTTCTCTGCCCGCAGCCTACTGGATCCGCTTCTCGCTATTTTCCTCGCATCCCGATCACCTCCCCTTTCAGTCCTATCTCTGGTTATTGCCGTTCGTTTTGTGCGCCCACATATTCTTTGGGTACTTATTGGGCTTATACCGTTCGAAAAGAAGCAATCCGTTCCGGTGGGAAGTCCGTCTCCTACTGCGGATCGATCTGGCGCTCCTCCTCCTGGTTTTAATGGCGCTCTATCTTCTGCATCAGGAATATTATTCGCGCCTATGCCTATTTTTCTGGTTTGTATTGATTCCGGCGTCAATGTGCGCAGAACGTTCGGCTGTCCGCCTTACGCTGCGCGCTCTGCGGAAAAAAGGATACAACCTAAAATACATCCTTCTGATTGGGAACGGCGAGCTCGCCGCGTCGTTTGCTGCAAAGGTAAAACGAAATCCCCAGTTCGGTTTCCGCTTTGGAGGCTGTCTGTGCAACGGGATCCAAGATGCCTCCTCCTTTCAAGGAATCCCCATTTTAGGAGATTATGGAGCTCTGTCCGGGTTGCTCGACCAGGGCGGGATCGATGAGGTCGTCGCTGCGCTGGAGCTGAATGAATACCCAAGCCTTCAGCAGATTATCTGCCTGTGTGAAAAGCACGGCGCTAAAATCAACATTGTTCCCGCTTATTTTAAATATCTTCCCGCCCGCCCCTATTGGGATGAATTTGACGGGCTTCCAGTGATGACCCTGCGGAAGATTCCGCTCTCCAATCCCTGGAATGCGGCGGTAAAGCGCCTATTCGATATTGCGGTCTCCCTTCTGGCGCTGGGCCTCTCCTCCCCCGTTATGGCTGCCGTCGCTCTGGTGATCCGTCTCAGCATGCGGGAACCGCCCATCTACCGCCAGGAACGGATAGGCTTCAATTGCAAGCCCTTTGTTATGTATAAATTCCGTTCCATGCGAACGGCAGATACCGTAAATCCCGGCTGGACAGGGAAACACGATCCGCGCCGCACACCCTTCGGCGCATGGATCCGCAGGTTCAGCATTGACGAACTCCCGCAGTTTTATAACGTGCTGAAAGGGGATATGAGCGTGGTCGGCCCCCGTCCGGAAATCCGCTGCTATGTCGAGCAATTCCGCGAGAGCATCCCGCGCTACATGGTCAAGCACCAGGTAAAGCCTGGGATTACCGGCTTGGCGCAAATCCGGGGCTTGCGGGGGGATACCTCCATCGAAGAGCGTGTACGGCAGGATCTTTACTATATCGAAAACTGGTCGGTATGGATGGATATTTATATTGTGCTAAAGACCGTTACCAAAGCATTTTACAACCAAAACGAATAAGCGATGGGGGCAGACATGATAGCTGAATTCATTGGGCTGGGAAGCGGCTGGATCTTTGAGGAAGCTGCCTACCAGGGGTTAAACGCTTTTGAGCGTGAGCTCGGACTCCTTCAAATAAAGGTGAGCGGGAAGAGCAAAGTAGAAAACTGCTGCCGCGAGCTTTTTTATATCCTGCGCAGCGCCATCCAGCGCAGCGATATCATCTTTATCTTAGGCGGACTGGGAACCGGCGATCAGCGGGTGACGCAGCATGTTCTGACCACCGGGCTCTCCATTCCTCTGGTCCGGAATCAGGACGCCTACCAGAATGCGTCTTCCTACTTTACACGTCAGGAAAAGGACCAGCCTTTTTTGGAGGAATATGCCGGGATGCCGGAGGGGAGCATCGTTTTCCCAAACCCAAACGGCCCCTTTACTGGGAGCGTTTTGGCCCGGAAAGAACAGTGCATCTTCTCGCTGCCGGAGCGGCCGGAGGAGCTGTTTCCTCTCCTGCTGGACCATGTGCTCCCCTTTCTTTCAGATTATGTCCAGGTTCCGCTCCGTACCCAGTCGTTCAGCGTTTGGGGGGCTGAACCGGCGGCGCTGGAAGCGCTGTTCCCCTCCCCCGCGGAGGAACGCCTGATAACAGCCTGCTATCTTACCCGCCAGCATCCGGCACGGGCGCTCATCCGCTTGACGGCCTTCCAGGATGGAGCTACGACGCTGGAGGCCCAGGCGAAGGAGCTGCGCTCCTATTTGGAGCAGTCTTTCCCCGGCTGTATATTTGAAGCGGAGGAGGGCCTCTCGATGGAGGCGATCGCCGCTCTCTGCCGGAAAAAAGGACTCCGCATTACCGGCGCGGAATATGGGACAGACGGCCGGTTGGATAAGGCGCTGCACCAAACGCAAAAATGGTTAAGCTGCTACGCCTATGATCTGGATTCGGTAAGCTCAAAGGTTCTTACAAAGGTATTTGAGCTGCCGGCCTCCTTTCAGTCTATGGAGACGGCACGGCTGGCGGCTCATATTGCTTGCAGCGCCAGAGCGATAGAAGGAAGCGGATTGGGGATCGCCCTGTGCGCCGGCGGGGAACGCGCAGCCGGATACACGATGGCGGCGACGGATGGGACGATGCTTCTCTATGAAGAGAAATTAGCGCCCGCACAGATCCCCATGGCCGCAGCCCTGCTGCTGCTCCGATTTACGAGTATGTCTCCCTCCATTTTGAGTGGCGCGGTATCCTGCGAAGCCTTCTTCAAAAAAGGCGCGCAGGATACCGCGCCGGGTAGATGGAAAGGGATTTGGAAAAAAATTCTGGAGGGCTGAACACAGCCCTCTAAAAGAGGGAGGTTTCTATGGCTTCTCCTGCAATCGATGTCCTTATGGGCGTATACCGGCCGGACCGGCCGATGCTGCGCCGCGCCATCCGTTCCATTTTGGATCAGACCTGGAAGAGCCTGCGCCTTATTATCTGCGACGATGGATCGCCGGACGATACCTATTCATGGCTGGAGCATTACGCCGCGGCCTCCGGCCGTATCCTGCTGCTGCGCCACGAACAGAACCGCGGGCTTGCCGCGGCGCTCAACACCTGTCTGCGCTATGCCTCGGCGGACTATGTCGCCCGTCAGGATGCGGATGACTATTCGCTGCCCGACCGGCTGGAAAAACAGGTGCAGTTTCTGCAAGAGCATCCGGCTTTCTCCTTTGCCGGGAGCTTCTTATATCTTTTCGATGAACAAGGGGTCTGGGGGCGGAAGCGCTATCCCCTTTACCCTCAAAAGAAGGACTTTCTCTTTTCCATTCCCTATATGCACGGCGCACTGATTTTCCGGCGCGCCGCCCTCCTTTCCTGCGGCGGCTACCAGGTAAGCCGGATCACGCGCAGGGCGGAGGATTATGAGCTGCTCATGCGCATGTATGCCCAGGGGCACCGGGGAGCGAACCTGCCGCTTGCGCTCTATGCGTTCCGGGAGGACGACTCGGCCCGGCTGCGGCGCAAATACCGCTACCGCATCGATGAAGCGCAGGTGCGTTGGGAGGGATTCCGGCGCATGGGCATCGGGACGGAGGGGCTGCCCTATATTGTGAAGCCGCTGATAGTCGGGCTTATACCGTCCGGCCTTTTGAAGAGGCTCAAGGAACGCCGTTATCATTTGCAATTCGAACGGAGGTGAGGCCGGTTTTGCGTTCTATTCTGGAGGATTTCAAAAAATACGGATACTTTTTCGCCGAGCTTGTCTCACGCGATTTCAAAAGCAAATACTATAAATCCTTTCTTGGGATTTTATGGACCATTCTGCATCCGCTGCTGCGGATGTGCATCATGACCATCGTGTTTTCCACGCTATTCCGGCGTAATATTCGGAACTTTCCGATTTACTATCTGACCGGGTTCTTGGTTTTTCACCTGTGTACCGACGCCTCCACCCAATCGCTGCACGCGGTAACGGGAAATTCCGGGCTGATCCTAAAAATCCACATTCCCAGCTATTTTTTTGCCTTGTCCAAGGTAGCGCTGGTGCTTATCAACACCTTGTTTTCCATGATTTCGCTGGTGCTTATCATGCTGATCACACGCGCCCCCATCCATTGGACTTTTCTTCTCTTCCCCCTTCCGCTTTTTTTGACGCTGCTCTTTGCCGCGGGACTCTCGATGGCCCTCTCAGCGATGGCGGTCTATTTTCGGGATCTTTTCCACCTCTATAGCCTGGTGACGCTGGTATGGACCTATCTGACCCCGCTTTTCTATCCCATCTCGATTATTCCGGAGCAATGGCTTTTCCTGATAAAGCTCAACCCCATGTACCACTACGTAAGTCTGTTTCGAGCTTTGGTTTATGAAGGGGTTCTCCCCTCCGGCGAAATGTGGCTCATCACCTCCCTCATAAGCGTGGCGGTGCTGGTGGGGGGAGGTTATATCTTCCACCGGCTGAAGAGCAATTTTTTCCTGCATCTATAGCGCCGGAAAACGGTCCCCGGCCAAATAACAGAGAAAGGAGGGCGGAATTTATGGAAGAGGTCATCCGGGTAGAGGATGTTTGGATGCTCTTTAACCTAAGCCGGAAAAGAGAGGAACGGGTGAAAGAATATGTCATCGATATGCTCAAAGGGCAGCTCTTTTTTGATAAATTCTGGGCGCTAAAGGGAGTGGGCTTCCGTTTGGAGCAAGGCGATTCGATGGGGATTGTCGGGCTCAACGGCTCCGGGAAATCCACCCTCTTAAAGCTGATTGCCGGAATCATGGAGCCCACCGTTGGAAGGGTTTACACGAAAGGGCTGATTGCGCCGCTGCTGGAGCTAGGAGGCGGCTTCTCCGGAAATATGACGGCGCGGGAAAACGTCTTTCTTTCCGGATCGATGCACGGCCTATCCAGACGGCATCTATTGGACAAATATGAAGAGATCGTCGAGTTTTCCGAGCTGGGACCCTTTATGGATGTGCCGGTGCGCAACTTCTCCTCCGGCATGCGATCCCGGTTGGGCTTCGCCCTCGCCACCACTATCCACCCGAATATCCTGATTTTGGACGAAGTGCTTGCCGTAGGCGACGCGAAGTTCCGTTCCAAAGCGATGGCGCGTATGCAAGGGATCATCAATAGCGGAGCAACGCTGCTGTTCGTCTCCCACAGCATCGATCAGGTCGCCAAGCTATGCAACAAGGCTCTGTGGCTGGATCATGGGCACGTCCGAATGCTTGGAAGCGCAAAGGACGTCTGTGCAAAATACAAAGCCTTCTGCGCGCAGAAAACCTAGCGGGAGGGGGATGGAATGAGAAAAAAAGTCTTGGTCTGCGCCTCCACGGCGGAGCACTTGGAGCGTTTTCATCTGCCCTATCTGGCGTATTTCCGGCAGGAGGGGTGGGAGGTTCACACCGCCAGCAAGGGGATCCCGCTCTCTTCGGATATAGAAAAGGCTTGGGATATCCCCTTTCAAAAGGAGCTGCTCTCCCTCGGAAATTTAAAGCAGCTGTTCCGTCTTTTAGGGATTTTTAAAAGGGAGCAATATGACTTACTGCTGATACATACCAGTTTAGCCGCAGCCTGGTGCCGCCTTGCTTTTTTCCGTCTTCTCTGTCCCCGCACCCGGTTGGTCTATGTGTGCCACGGCTATTTTATGGAAGCTACTTCCGAAGGCATTCTCAAGAAAAATCCCCGGAGTCTATTTTATTTGACGTGCGAACGGCTGTTGGCGGGACGGACCGATCTACTAATGCTGATGAACCGCACCGATTGGGAAATTGCGCGGCGCTACAAACTTTGCCGGCGCCCCGTCTTTATTAACGGCATGGGACTGGATGCGCGGCGCTACCATGCAGCCGGGCCGGAAACGGCCGCCCGGCTGCGGAAAAGCTGGAGAGCGGCGGAGCATACGCTGGTGTTCCTGTGCGTGGGCGAATTTTCCCCGCGCAAGAACCAGCTGGAGCTGCTCCGCGCCTTTTCGCGTCTGGCGGGCCAAGCAGAAGACGTCCGCCTAATTCTGGCCGGCAGCGGCGCGCTGGAGCCGGTCTGCCGCGCCTTTGTTCAAGAAAACCGCTTAGAGAAACGCGTGCATTTTGCCGGACAAATCTCAGATATTTCCCCTTACTTCTGTGCGGCGGACGCCTTAGTTTCTTCCAGCCGGTCCGAGGGGCTCCCCTTCAATATCATGGAGGCGCTCTATTTTCATCTCCCCGTCATCGCCAGCCGAGTTAAGGGGCACACCGATCTCATCCGGCACCGGGAGAACGGTCTCATCTATGATCCGGGAAATCCGGAAGCACTGTCCGCAGCGCTTCAGAGCTTTATCCGGCAGCCGGAGCTGCGAGCCTCCCTTCAAGAGAGGGCAAAGCTAGATCCGAAGTATCTTTACCCCAACGCGGGCGCCCTAATTTTTCAGGCGCTTTCTAGGGAAGAAACGGAAAGGATGAAAGAACATGTATGATTATTTGATTGTAGGCGCCGGTCTTTTCGGTTCCGTGTTCGCCCACGAGGCGGCGCTCTACGGAAAAAGCTGCCTAGTCATTGATAGGCGTCCCCACATTGGCGGCAACGTTTACACCGAGCCGATGCACGGCATCCCTGTCCATCAGTATGGGGCGCATATCTTTCACACCTCCAATCCGCAGATATGGGAGTATGTCCAGCGGCTGGGGGAATTTCATCCTTACATCAACTCCCCTATCGCCGTCTATCGCGGGGAGCTCTACAACCTTCCATTTAATATGAACACCTTCAGCCGCATGTGGGGGATCCGTCGGCCGCACGAAGCCAAACGGATCATCGCCGAGCAGGCGCAAAAGGAGAACATTGCCAACCCGCAGAATTTGGAGGAGCATGTCCTCTCGATGGTAGGACGCGACATCTATGAAAAGCTGGTCAAGGAATACACCGAGAAGCAATGGGGCCGCCCCTGCTCGGAGCTTCCCCCTTTTATCATCAAGCGCCTCCCCATCCGGTTCACCTATGACAACAACTATTTCAACGACCGCTATCAGGGGATCCCGGCCGGCGGATATACCCTTCTCATTGAAAAGCTGCTGGAAAAAGCGGAGGTCCAAACCTCAACCGATTTTTTTGAGCTGCGCCGGCAAGGCGGTAAGCCCGCGAAAAAAATTCTCTATACCGGCATGCTGGACGCCTACTTTGATTACCGGTTAGGGCCGCTGGAATACCGCTCCCTCCGCTTTGAAACCAGCTATCTGCCGGAAGAGAACTATCAGGGAAACGCCGTCGTCAACTATACCTCGGCAGAGGCGCCCTATACGCGGATCATCGAACACAAGCACTTCTATTCCAGTACCCAGCCCGGCACGGTGATCACCAAGGAATACCCTTGCGAATGGACGCCGGGCGCGGAACCCTACTACCCGATCAACGACGCCCGCAACAATGCTCTGGCCGAACAATACCGCCAGCTTGCCGCCAAGGAGCCGGATGTCCTGTTCGGCGGGCGGCTGGCCGATTACCAATATTACGACATGGACAAAACCATCGAAGCGGCGCTCCGTTTGGCCGGACGGGAATTCGGGGAAGATGGAAAGGGGCTAAAGGCGTGAAGCTACAGAACATCCTCTTCCCCCGCCTGGAGATATGCCGTGAAGAAGAGCTGTATTTCCGGCGGGATGCGGCGGAGGAGATTCTCTGTAAAGAAGGAGAGGTCCGGTTCCCTGTGGGAGGCGTTCTCCGCTTTGACACCTACTTTAACGCCCTTTCAATTGGAAAATGGCAGGAATATGCGGCTGTATCCGAGATACAGCTCCATCTGGAGTTCTGCGGCGGGTTCCGCATCTCCCTTTTCAATGAAGAGGAGTGGGAAGAGGAGGTAAGGCGGGCCGACTTGGGAGAACATACCTTCCGATCACCGGAAAGACGCATGCAAACGGTTGCCTTTCCGCCTTTACCCGCCCATAGTTGCGGGCTACTGGGCTTTTCGTTGACGGCTACCGATCCGGACAGCCGCTTCTACGGCGGATATTACAGCGGAACTCCGGCTACCCCTATCCGTCCGGTGAAGATAGGGGTAGTCATCTGTACCTTCCGCCGGGAGGCATTTGTTCAGAAAAACCTTCTCTCCCTGCGTGACGCCTTCTTTAATGGGAACTGCCCGGAAATGGAGGATAAGTTGGAATTTTTCATCGTTGATAACGCCCAAACGTTTACCCTCCCCTTTTCAGATCCCCGGCTGCACCTCTTCCCAAACCAAAACACAGGCGGTTCAGGCGGCTTCACGCGGGGCCTCTTGGAGCTGCTACAGGCGGATCCCTCCGCGGGGTTCACCCACGCGCTTCTCATGGATGACGACATTGTTTTGGAGCCGGAAGCCGTCTACCGCACCTACTGCCTGCTGGCCCTGCAAAAGGAAGCCTATACCGCTTCCTTTGTCGGAGGGGCGATGCTGCGTTTGGACCGTCCGGCCATGCAAGCCGAATCCGGAGCCCGGTGGAACGCGGGCGCGCTCATCTCCTTAAAAGCAGGGCTGGATCTGCGAAGGCTGGAGGACTGCCTTCAGAACGAGCGGACGGATCCGGCGGATCGCGCGGATTACAACGCCTGGTGGTATTGCTGCTTCCCGCTGGAAACCGTCCGCACACGCGGACTGCCCCTTCCGCTCTTTATCCGCGGAGATGATGTGGAGTTCGGCTTACGCCACATGCAGAGGCTGATTCAAATGAACGGAATCTGTGTTTGGCATGAGCCCTTTGAAAACAAGCTCTCCTCCAGTCTCTATTATTACATCTATCGAAACCGGCTGATTGACAATGCGGCGCGGGGGATTTCCTATGGAAAGCGGGAGGCGTGGAGAGACCTTGCGCGCCCGTTTCTCCGGGAGCTTCTGTGTTACCGGTTTTTGAACGCCCGGCTGCTCCTGCGCGCCGCCGCGGATTTCCTACTCGGAACCCGTTGGCTGGAGGCGCAGGATGGCGAACGGCTGCATCAGGAGATCCTAAACAGCGGCTACCGGCTTCTTCCCCTTTCGGATTTAAAGCGGGAATGGCCCGATCCAGTTCCTGTTCCAGATAAAGCGCTCTCGAACTACCGGGAGAGCCGTTTCCAGCGTTGCTTCCGGCTGTTGACCCTGAACGGCAATCTCCTACCCGCCAGCCGGGCAGCGGCTGCGCCCGCTTTTGAAGCCTCCCCAATCTATTTTTACCGTGTGAAAAAGGCGCTCCATCTCGATGCGCAGGGAGAGAAGGGATTTGTCACCGGAAGGAGCCTCAAGGAAGCGTTCGCCTGCCTGTCCGCCTTTTTTCGCATAACCTTCCGGATCCTCCTTTTTTATGACCATGCGGTAGACGATTACCTCCGAAACGCCGGACGGTTGACCACCCCGGCCTTTTGGAACCGCTATCTTGGACGGCAAAATCATGAGGTGTCGCCATGACCCTATTTGAAATTACCCTCCCCGGCTATCCGGCGGCCGCTACAACGGAACTGTATTACCGTGCAGTACCGGACAGCGTCCGGATAGAGAACGGCGCTCTGCGCCTAAAAGCCGGTTCCACGGTTACCTTCGACACCTATTTTAATCTTTTCCCCTATCGCGCCTATCGCCGTTACGCTTCATTGGAGAGAGTTGGACTCTGCCTGCGGGCTGAGGGATGCCTCCGCATCCGAATCCGTCATTGTCACGGCGCGCAGCGCTGCGAGGAGGACGCTGTCCTACTGGAAGAAGAGATGAAGGAGGGCGGCAGCCAGACTTTCCCTTTTTCACTTTCCTCTCTCGAAACGAAAGAACCAGGCTTCCTTTATCTGGAGGTGGAGGCAGTGTCCAGCGCCGTTTTCAGCGGAGGCTCCTTCTGTGCGCTTCACATTCGCCGCCTTCCGGAATTCCGGCTGGCTGCCGTTATCTGCACCTACCGGCGCGAGCCCTATTTAACTCAGAATCTTGCGCAAATTTCGGAATACCTCTCCCTGCCGGAGCACCGGTGGCTGCGTGAAAAGCTCGATATCTGGGTGGTAGATAACGGGCGTACCGTTCGTGCGGATCAGATACCGGCGGGGGTGACGCTCCTCTCTTCCGGCCGCAACCTGGGAGGCAGCGGAGGATTTGCGCGGGGGATGTGGGAGATAGGGCATAGCGCGCGGGGATATACGCACTTCTGTCTCATGGACGACGATATCGTTTTAGATCCGGGAATTCTCCTGCGCACGGCGGCTTTTCTGGAGCTGTCGGGAACGCGCTACCCTGATCTCGCCCTCGGCGCGGCCATGATCTCATTAGACCGGCCCTGGGAGCAATATGAGATGGGGGGCGGGTGGGATGGGTACCGCTGTTCCAGCTTCGGCCAGGGGGCCGACCTTCGCCGGAGAGAAACCCTTCTCCAAAATGAGCAGGCTGCCTCTCCCCTCTTCGGCGCCTGGTGGTATTTGTGCATGCCCTGTTCTTTCATCCGCCGGTTCGGCCTGCCCTTTCCCTTCTTTGTCAAGGGCGATGATATCGATTATGGCCTACGAACCGCCTATCCCCTTCTTTTAATGAATGGAATGGGTATTTGGCACGAAGATTTTTCAGGGAAAGATTTCGGCATTAGCGAATACTATGTGAAGCGCAACGAGCTGATCCTCTGTGCGCTTCACACCCGGCGGCCCAGCCTGCTGAAAAACTATCAAAAGCTGGTTTTCGCGGCCGGGAAGCAGCTCCTTCTGCGGCGGTACGCCGTTGTCCGTCTGCTGCTGCGGGCCTACAAGGACTTTTTGCTGGGAGGCGAAGCCTTTTTGGAGCTTGATCAGGAGCAGCAGCGCCGGGAGCTGGGGGCCGGCATGCCAGAGCTGCTGGGGGAAAAGGAATTGGTTCAGACCTTTGGAATCTCGTTGGGAGCCTTTCCAGTAAAGGATTGTTCCGGCAAGCTGGACTGGCGTATCCGAATAAAAGCGATCGCCGCCTATCTGCTGCCGGGATCACAGAAACGGCCGCTGCGGTGTATTGAGGTGTCCTCCTGTTCCCCTGAAGATTTTCTCTACTCCGGACCGGTTTTGCAGTACAGCCGAAAGCTACGCGCCGGATTTCTCTCTCCTCTGCGCAAAAGAGAACTGTGGACAACGGCCGCCGCGCTGGTTGATATGCTTTGGCAGATGCTTCTGCATTATCAAAGCGCCTGCCGGTCGTTCCGTCGGATCTATTCGAAGGCGGCTTCTGAGGAGTACTGGAGAGGGAAGTTTTAGAAAGCAAATGGAATTTCGCGGTAAAGCCCATTTTTAAGCAAAATAATCATGACGGTTAGAGGTGTGGAAGATGCTTGGAAACAACAAGGTAAGAACAGCTGAAGGGACTGCTCCAGCGCAGACGGAGAAAAGGAACATAGGAATAGCAGGCCCTTGGTTTGAAGGGGACATGCAGTCCACGCTGTCCTGCTACGCTCTATATACGGTTTTACAGAAAATGGGGCATAGCCCGATTTTGCTGGAAAGGCCACTGGATCTTTGGCAAAAACAACAAAAGTCGGAAAACTGGATTACAAAGCGGTGCCAGATCTCTTCCGTCTGCCAATCGCCGGAGGATTACTTAGCCCTGAATCGCTCGCTGGACACCTTTTTAACAGGCGTGGGGCCTGTCTGGAACTATCAACAGTATGGCCGAAGCGGACACTATTTCTTTTTGGATTTTGCTGCTAAGAATAAACGGAAAATTGCTTATGCAGCTTCCTTCGGCATGGACAGTTGTACGCCTAAAGAGGATGGACAGCGCTCGGCAGAATACCTCCGGCAATTTGACGCTATAGCGGTAGATACCGCGAAAGATGCCGGAATTTGCAAGGCCATGCTGGGGAAAAATTCGAATGTGCAGCCAACTGCCAAACTGGATCCCCTCCTTCTGTGCGATCCGGAGGATTTCTATTCCATCGCCCAAGATATCCCCTGCTCCTGGGAACGTCCCTTTCTCTTCTGTTCACTGGCTAACCTTAACCCGGATTTAGAGCCCTTTTTAATGCGCGCAGCCGGATTATTACAGCTCGATGTTCTGAGCGCAGCGCCCGCCCCCTCCCGTTCAGAAAAAACGGCGGATGCCTCCCAGCACAAAGCCGCCTTTATCCAAAACGGGGATTCGCTGGGCGCCGGCGGACTGCATTGGAACACCTTTTCTTCTCTGCCGGCGGATCAATTTCTTGCTTACCTGAACCGCAGCGGTTTTGTTGTTGCAACCAACTATTTGGAAACCGTCCTGTGCGTCCTATTCCACAAGCCGTTTCTATTTTGGCCGGATGCAGCCCCTCTGGAATATAAACGAACCGAGAAGCTGCTCAAAGAATTGGGATTAGCTTCCCGCATCTTTCACTCCCAAGAACAGCTTCAGGATAACGACTATCTCTTTATCGATTTTATCGACTATGAAAAAGCGGAAAAGAAGCTGCGGTCACAGCGTAAGCTGGCCAAAGAATGGCTTCAAAAGGCGTTGTCTATCAAAAAGTCTCCTACTTCTTATGAAGGCGACGCCGCTTACCTTCAAAAGCTGCCGCAGCACCTGCGTCCCAGATCGCTGCAACGTCCCATCAACATGGTATTGCAGAATATCGTTTTCCCGGACAGGCCGCATCTGGACCAGCATTGGTGGATGCTTTACCGCGGCGATCGTTTCATCCGCCGCCCAAGCCAAGGCTGCTATGCGCTCCGGGATAAAGAGCATGTTGAGCTTTTCACCTACTTCAACGCCTTTTCGATCCGCAAATGGAAGCAATATACGAATGTCCGGGATGTCAGCCTGCATCTTCGTGTCCGCGGGAAATTCAAGCTCCAATTTACCGGCCATTTCTTCCGTGAGGAGGAAATACAGACCGAGGCCTTCCCCGTACAGTCTTTTGTATGTCCGGAAATAACCGAGCTGGTGCTGCCGCTGCCGGAGGCGGAAAGCCCTCTTATCAGCTTTGCCATTCACGCTCTGGAAAATTTTGAAATCTATTCCGGCTTTTATGGCGTCAAGGTTCAACCGGAGCTTCTCAACCCGGTAGATATCTCGTTGGTGACGACCACCTTCCAAAAAGAAGAATATATCACGGCCAACTTAGATTTGATTCAGCGGGAACTGCTGGATTCTGGAGAGGAGGCCGGACAGCATCTGTCCATCAACGTGATTGATAACGGCCGGACGCTTGACGCGCAGAAGTTCAGCGGCAAACGGCTGCATATTTTCCCGAACCCGAATGTCGGAGGCGCGGGCGGTTTCACACGCGGAATGCTTGAATCGCTCCAAGCCGATGTAAAACCTACCCACATCCTGCTTATGGATGACGATGTGATCCTTCTTCCGGAAAGCATCCGGCGTACCTATAGCCTGCTGCGCCTGCTGAAAAAAGAGTATCAAAAGAATTTTATCAGCGGGGCTATGCTCTATATGGAGCGGATGAATGTCCAACACGAGGATGTAGGTTTCGTTTCTACCCAAAACGGCGGATACGGCCCCTGCAAACCGGAGATGGAGATGCACACCATCGAAGCGGTGCTGCACAATGAAGAGTCTTGCCTTTTGCAAGAATATCCCTATGCCGGCTGGTGGTACTGCTGTATACCAACCAGCGTTATCGAAGAGTCCGGCCTGCCGCTGCCCATGTTTATCCGAGGGGACGATGTGGAATACAGCCTGCGCAGCCATGCCCGCTTTATTACTCTGGGGGGCCTATGTATTTGGCATATGGGATTTACTACGAAATATAATCCTGCGCTAGAGCTGTATCAGGTTCACCGCAACAGCCTAATGATTCAGGCGCTCAGCGGGATTTGTGAAAAGGTCGATTTCATGAAACGGATCCAGGATCTGTTTTGGAAAGAACTGCGGCGCTACAACTATTCGAGCGCCGATCTGCTTTTAGATGCCGTAGAGGACTACCTGAAAGGCCCGGAGTTATTGGAAACCCCGCAGGGCGAGCAGATTTTAAAGCAAAAAAGAGAAAAAAACGAAAGCCTCATCTCCATTGCCGAAGAATATCCGCTTCTTACCATAGACTATGGGAGCGTTTACCAGCATGAGGAAGAATTGAGCGCCTGGCAGCGTTTTATCTACAAAAAAACGTTTAACGGCCATTTGCTGCCTAAATTTATGTGGAAGAATAGAACGGCCGTCATTGCCTACGACTGGTTTGACGCACCAGAAAAGCAGTATCTGGCGCGGACGGTTTTGGCCGTGAACCCACATGATCACACTGGAGTAATGCGTTGGCCCCGCCGGAAAGACTTTCTAAAGCTCGTCCTGCGCTATCATAAACTTATGAAGCGCTATCAACGGGAGAACAGCAAGCTGATCAAACGCTATCAGGCAAGCAGGAAGGAAATGATATCTGTTGACTTCTGGAAACGCTATTTAGAGGCTGAATCATCGGTAAATGCGAACTAGGGGTCAAACCATTTGGGGGTAAATACAATGATTATTATCGGTAAATTACATTATAAGGAAGAAAATGGATTTGCACGCGTAGAAAGCATCATAAAAACCTATGGAAAACCTGATTTTTTGATTTATGTAGAGGTTGAACAAGCCTATGGAAAATATCTGGTAACGGATAGGGCGGATGCTTTTCTGGCAGGACTTTTCATCAAAGCCATGACCGCTGGCGAAGATATTACTTGCGAAGATCCTGTTTCTTCCGATCTAAAATTCAAGCTAGAAAAGCTACTGATCCGCACCCTCGCCAAACACGATGAAAGATTTCATGAAACCCAAATATATGCCGATATAATAGATGAGCCTATCCCCAACGCGGGTGCTGTCGGAACTGGAATTTCTTTGGGACTGGACTCGTTTGATACGATC
This sequence comes from Provencibacterium sp., assembly GCA_022793895.1. GTDB lineage: Bacteria > Bacillota > Clostridia > Oscillospirales > Ruminococcaceae > Harryflintia. The sequence continues at coordinate 163,127 of JAAWDS010000006.1, forward strand.
GCCGATACATATGACTCAAAATATCCGGGAATGAAGCTGACCCATCTGGTAACATTTAACGGAGGGGTATTTGGCGGCTATTATCAGAAAAATAATTGGGATTACTGTGCGGCAAAGTTATATAAAAGAATTCAATTGGTTGCAGAGGAATTAAAATTACCTCTCATTCCTATATCGACAAACATTCATAAATATGTACGTTTAAAAGGGAATTTTTACTCAACCTGTATGATTTTACTATTCATAATGAGTCTTGGTAAGTTGTTTAAAACCTATTTCATTTCTTCTGATGGAGTAGACTTCTCTCTCTTTAACGTTCAGTCTACCTATTTAGATGATATGACTGTCTATGATCTATTAACTCTTTACTGCTGTTCTATTCCTACCGGCGTACAGTTTATTTCAGGAGGCGGTGAAAAGGATAGGTTGGAAAAATTAAAAACCATTTCTAAGTTTCCTATTGCTGTCAGAAATTTGCAATCCTGTCTTACAGAACATTATAACTGTATGTACTGTCTAAAGTGCAAAAGAAATCTACTGGCATTAGATGCACTGAATCTTTTAGACAAATTTAAAGATTCTTATGATATAGGTTACTACTATATACATCGCAATGAATATCTTCGATATTTATGTCAACAGATACAAAACCATAAACTTGAAGCGGGATTACTCATGCCTGCATATCAAATCATAAAGCAACGGGAACCGGCAGTAATTGATCAGATTGAGCAGGATTTAGGGAGGACTGCAAAGCAAAGCCTAGAAATTCAACGGCAGAGAGACATTTATAAAGAATATTCAAGACTATTTCGCAATGTATTGGCCATTCCCAATTATATCGATAAATTAAAGGAATGGTTCAGCCTGAACAATATAAAAACTATTATTATTTATGGTCCTGGTGGAAATGAATCTACCCAGTGTTTGGCTGCTTTATGTAAGCAGATAGAAGTAAAGATCGATTACATCGTAGAAGACGTAAAAAAAGGGACCAAAGTCTCTATCCCCCGTTTGCCGGAAAGCACCATCGATTACCCACCCTGTGATGCTGTTATTATCTGTAATATGGATAAACCACAGGTTATAAAAAGAAAATTATCCGAATTTTTAACAATACCGATCTACGAGGTCAAGGATGTCCTGACAATGACTATTAAGTATAGAAATAATAACTTATATTTGATTCTGAAAATTGCTGATTTCGCAATCGAATTATATGTTTTTTTAAATTATTTAATTCGATTTTGTATGCAAATATTACAGATCAATTATTTGTTTTTTTACTATACTTTTATTAACGCTACCCGAAAATATGCTTAGGCAGAAAGTAATTTTAAGAAGGGGTTTGCCAATGGAAAATAAGAAATATGACGTAGGAATATTCGGACTGTGGTATGGTCATAATTACGGGAGCATCATCACCTACTATGCCTTAAATAACGTGATCCATTCCATGGGATATTCAACCGTTATGATAAGGAATCCTCTTGGATCACATGTAGATGTGAATACTCTGCGAAAATCTCACGCTCTCCGTTTCGCTGCTGAATATTATGATATGACTCCTTTATATCAAATTTCTGAAATGGATAAGTTAAACGATATCTGTGAAAAATTTGTCTTAGGCTCTGACCAAATGTGGAATTACGGATTGAGCCGGCCCTACCAGCAGTCCTATTTCTTGAACTTCGCTGATGATGATAAAATAAAGGTTGCCTATGCAACCTCCTTCGGAAGAGAGAGATATGAAGCCCCTGCTGATTACAGGGCCGAAACGCAAAGCAATCTGAACCGTTTTTCGGCCATCTCAGTACGTGATGGATTTTCTAAGGAAATATGCGGCAAAGAATTCGGAATAGCGGTTGAACAGGTAATCGACCCTGTGTTCTTATGTCCCATAGATAAATATGAGGAGTTAGCAGAGAAGGCCACCAACTTACACATGAGGGACTACTTTTTTGCATATATTTTAGATCCCAATCCAGAATGGGGAAAGGCTATCCATAATCTCATTGAAAATACAGGGAAAAAAGCCTATGTCATTTTCAATGAGGGAAGCGATAAACAGGAAGCAATTAAAAGGCTGGAGATATCAGATGTTAACATTGAGTACCTTATTGACGCTGATATCTGCGAATGGCTGTATTGTTTCAAAAATGCCGGGTTTGTTCTTACCGATTCTTTTCATGGCGCTTGTTTCTCCACTATTTTTCATAAAGACTTCTTAGTATTGAAAAACAGGAACCGAGGCGGAAAACGCTTTGATAACTTGCTGGATATGCTGGGATTGAAATCTCAGATGGTAACGATGGTATCGCAAATAGAAAACACCTTTGAGGAGCGAGTAAAGAACGGAAGAATTGATTACAAATCCGTGGAAAACAGAATAGACAGCGAGAGAACGAAGGGATATGAATGGCTCAGAAACGCGTTGAACGGAAATATACAATTAAGAAAAACCAAAAAAGATTTCCAACAGGAAACTTTTGATAAAAAGGAAGAAAATAAAAATCTTTTTATTAAATTGCATCCTGATATTGAAAGGGCTCAGATGCTTGTAGCTCTTCTTAAAGAATATGGTTACAGTAAAGTAGTTATTTCTTCAGGGACTCGAAACATGTCATTAGCAAGAATTTTTGAAAACAATTCTTTTTTTGAAACATATTTAGTTACTGATGAAAGAAGCGCAGCTTATTTTGCACTTGGACTGGCCGTTAAAAGCAATCAACCTGTTGTAATTACCTGTACTTCCGGCACAGCGGTTGTTAATTATTTCCCCGCTATTACAGAAGCCTTCTATCAAAAAGTTCCTATTGTTATTATTTCAGGCGATCGCTATCCCTATTACATTGGACAAATAGAACCGCAGATGATAAAGCAAATCGGAATGTTTAAAGACATCTGTAAATGTAGTATTAGCTTGGATATTGAGAATACTAGACGGTGTAAATGGTCTAATTATAGAAAAATTTGTGAAGCTCTTTTAGAGGTTGGGCACCATGGGAAGGGGCCTGTACATATCAATTTCCCGATTGATATAGTAGAACACAATCCTCCCGACCCCCAAACTTATATTTTACCTAAATATAGAAAAATTGAACGGATTGATTTCTATTCTAAAATAGACGTTTGGAAACAATTTGTTCAACGCCTTCAACAATCTCAAAAAATCATGATTATCTATGGGCAAAATAACCCCTTACAGCCTGAAGATAAAAAATGGTTTGATCAGTTCGCCGAAAAATTTAATTGTGTGGTCCTAACCGACCATCTTTCAAACGCACATGGGCCATATTGTTTGAATCCATACCGTCTATTAAAAAACTGGACAAACGATCAATTTAAAACCAGGTTGCTTCCAGATGTATGTATTTACTTTGGAGGAAAAAGAACGCTAAACGATCCGCTAACGACAAAAATGCGTTCTATTATCCGCGATATTGATTTTTGGCATATCACGGACGACGGTAAAGTTTCAGATATATATGGCAAACTTTCTCATATTTTCGAGTGCTCCCAAACGCAGTTTTTCAAGTTTTTTGTAGAAACCGCAGGCAATATCCACAATAATGGTGAATATGTTAATAGTTGGAAATCCTATGCGGATACAATCCCTCCTGTAAATTTTTCAAAGGCCCGTTTTACTTCTTATTACACGATGGGAAAGGTTGCTTTAAATCTGCCTAAGCATTCAATGGTTCATTTGGGCGTCGGGAACACCTTCATTAACATTGAGAATTTCCCAATTGACGAAAGTGTTACTGTGTATTGCAATATGGGTACTAATGGTATTGACGGCAGCGCCTCTTCTTTTATGGGGCAAGCGATCGGTGGGAAACAGAAGGGATTCCTTATTATAGGGGATCTGAGTTTCTTTTACGATATGAATTCTATTTGGAACAAAAAACTTAATGGAAATACCAGGATTATCTTGCAAAACGATAGCGGAGCAGGTTTGCTTGCACACTATCAAAGCCCATCTATTACACATGAACATCATGCGACGGCAGAAGGGTGGGCAAAGACCTGTGGATTTAAATATATGTGCGCACACAATAAAGATGAATTTGATAATCAACTGGATGAATTTTTAAACGGTGTAAGCGAACGGCCGGTATTTTTTGAGGTTTTTACTTTACTTAGTTATTAAACATTGTCACTGATTAAATTTAGATAGTAGTGGATATTTTCAAAAAACATTTCTATTTAAAGTCTAGTTTACAAAAGCGGGAGGGCAGAGTAATGAAGGGGATACGCGTACTATTTCAAGCGCCTGGAAAAGCGTGTATACAAGAATTTGAAGTGCGTGCGCCAAAGTCAAATGAAGTTATTGTAAGAGTAATCTATTCACTCATTTCATCCGGAACAGAAAAGGCTTATCTTTCGTGTTCCAATAACACAGCTCAAAAATTCCCGACAGTACCCGGTTATTCCAGCGTGGGTATTGTCGAGCAGTACGGAACCGATGTTCAAAATTTTTCAATTGGAGATCGTGTCTTTGTCTCCTATGGGGGACACGCTAACTACAATATTAAGCCAGAGTCCAGTATTATCAAAATACCTGATTCCGTCTCCTTACAAGAAGCCGCATTCACTCGATTAGCCAGCTTCCCTCTATTAGCTCTTAGACGCGCACAACTGGAGATAGGAGAATCAGTAGTAATCGTCGGTTTGGGTATGTTGGGGCAATTTGGCGTTCAACTTGCACGAATAGCAGGAGGACTACCTGTAATTGCCGTGGGCAATCGAGAAATCCGAAAGCAAAAGGCTCTGCAATATGGAGCAAAATTTGTTCTCTCCCCAGACGATCCGGAATTAACGAACAAAATCATGGAATATACCCAAATAACTGGCACCGGCGGAGCCAATGTTGTTTTAGAAACCTCCGGACAGGTAAGCGCGTTGATTAGTTGCTTGAAATATACTGCAAAACATGGCCGGGTATTATTAAACGGTTGTAATCGAGTTACAGATCAGCCCATTGATCTTTACAAGTATATCCATCTTAGAGGGGTTTCTTTAATCGGAGCACACGACAAAACCCGCCTCCCTTACAGTTCTTGGAAAGGAAATTGGACTGCTAAACGGGATTATATGACCGTTCTAGGACTACTTGAAGACGGAAGATTGGAAGCAAAATCTATGATTTCTGAATTGGTAAAGCCTGAGTCAGTATCAGAAATCTATAACCGCCTTTTGAATGATAGAGAGTTTCCACTAGGTGTTTTACTGGATTGGTCAGAAAGTAAAACATGATTATTACTGCCTATAAATAACTAAAATTTTGATATATATATAAAAAAATAAATATAGCAATATAGTTATATAATTATCTTCAAGATGCTCGTTATTATTTGTGTACTTAATGCTACACAACTATTAAAAGGATGGGGGCACCAATCCATGACCTCAAAGCGTCACTTTCGGGATGATTTTTCCGAGACTCTCCCCGACTCTCTTTCTGGCAGCCCACCTGCGCAGCCATCCCCACGGGAGAATCCCCCGCGTCCCTTTCCATCTGCCGTTCATCCGAAAAAAAGCCTATCGCTCCTAACCATCGCCCTTGTCCTGATTGTCTCTGGTGTTTGCGCCTTCTTTTTTGACAGTCAATCTTCCCCGAATATTGATTCCAGTTCGGAACAAAAGGCCCCGCCCGTTGAAATACAGTCGCCCAGTCCTACGAATCCAAAACCGTCCTCCTCTTTGGCAGATACCGTCTCCCCTTCTGTATCTTCTTCCTCAGAAGCAGACGGAAACAGAGAAACAGAAGGGACTTCCAGGCTGGAAGAGGAATCGGATGAAAAAGCGGCAGAGGATGAAGTAGGCAACGGGGAGGAAATCGCGCTCACCTACCAATATACCTCCCCTTCCGGCGAACGCATCGTCGTTTCCGTTTCTGCTAAACAAACGGGAGAATATTATGCGTTTTATGGTTCCAGCGGCCTGCCCTTCACCTCAGCGGTTTATGCCGGTATCGGTTCCCCTTCCCAACCTGAACTCTACATCTTCAACAGCCCTGATAACGAAGCGGCTGGCGTCATTGCAGGGATGCGGGCGGCGAACGGTGAAACTTACTATGGGGTTCTTTCGCTCGATCCCCTGGAATGGATCATCCCCTGTATGTATGAGGATATCTATTTAGAGGATGGGCGCTATATTGGAGATATTCCAATGGGCTCCAGCCGGCTGCTGGAGGTTATTCCACGGCCGGAGTCTGAGGAATCCTTTGAGGAAGAGAAAGAGACAGGGGAAGAAGATACAGAAACAGAAGAATAGTCTTAAGAGCATACATGCAGTTTTGAGCATGCGCTTTTGCATAGGCGGTTTGCAGAGCTATTATATTAAATGGTTTAAATAGCCGTCGCAAACAAAAAATACCTGTAATAGTTAAAGTTCGACCGCTCATACTAGTAAAGCAAACGCAACTTAGGTTTAAAAAAATTTAAGGAGTGTTTATGACTATGGCTAACAGCAAGAGCAGCAATAATCCCGTTGTTCCGGAGGCGCGCGAGGCGCTGAACAAATTTAAGATGGAGGCCGCTACTGAGGTTGGCGTAAACCTCAAGCAGGGCTACAACGGCGACCTGACCTCCCGTGAGGCTGGTTCTGTCGGCGGCCAGATGGTCAAGAAAATGTATACCATACGAACAATGAGCTTTGTGAGGGCGGACAGAACGGCGGCAGGACACCAGTTTATGGCTACATATCAGGCGGCGCTGGATCTGTAAAGAGAAAATAAAGCTAAAAAAACATGCGTACATTTATCTGATCCTGAAATGTACGCATGTTTTTATTATTCTGTTTTTGAGGCGGTACATTGCTGTTTGGAACTGCGGAAACAGCTGCTCAGGTTAGCGAGGCAGTTGCTGTCGGAGGCAACAGCCAGCAAGATACCTAATGTTTCACTGCGTTAAAAGCCGAAATGAAGGCAAAGGGATGTAACGGGAGACTGGATGACGCCGCTCCCATATTCGCTGAACAGATAGCGGTTTCCGATAAGGGGAAATGGCTTTTCCAGCAGCGGTTTCCCGTCAGCCAGGCATGGGGAATCCCAAGAGAGAAATACATGGCCTACGGAAGGCGAGTCATAAGTTAATCCTCTCTTTTCGCAGACAATCCGGGCCGCCAGGATGTGTCCCATAAACTCTGCAAAGCTCCCGCTCTCCTCCGCGCTTCCAGCTTCCAGCAGCCAAACGTTCTCCTTCTCCATGCACAGAAGCTCACGGCCGCGGTAATCCCCTTCCCGTACCATTTGGGCAGGTTTCTCAGAATAAACGGCCGCATAGGCGCCGCCCTTGCGGCCAAACCACCAGCCGTTTTCGCAGGCCGTTTCATCAAAGGATGCCTCCGGGAAATAGCAATGCGTATAACCGGCTACCGTTTCGATTTTATAAATAAGGCCCAGGAAGTTTTTATATGCAGCCGTTTTGGGCATGACATATTGCCCGCCCCAGTAAGAAGGACGCGTGGTTGCCGACTTGTTGTCAAAGCAGGTAACAAAGACTGGAACACATCCTTCTAAGAGTATCTGCCCCGCATTCACCTGGCCGCCATGCTCACCCGCCCTCGATTCTACCAGTCCGGAAACCATATAGCGGTTCGTGCGGTAGGTAGAGCAGTTCACGCCATCGCCGCCGCGCTCTTGGAACATACCCATGCGCGTTTTGGTCCAGAGCGGGACAGCCGCCAGCTTTTCCAGATTTTCCGGGGGACGGTAGCCGCTCCCGCAGAGTGCGGTAGCGCCGATAGAAAAATGTTCGCAAAGCCTCTTCGGTTCGCCAAGAAGCAGCCAGTTTAAGTTAGCGACTGCCTCCGTTTCCGGATACATAAGCGACTGCTCATAGCATCGGCCATGGGTAGTCGCCATTACGCCATGGTGCTGGTGGCAGACAATCAGTACTGCCGTAAAATCCAGCAAGTTTTTAGCAAGGCGGCGGAATGGAGCATTTTCTTCGCCGAAGTCATAGATGCTCAACAGTGCGAGCATATCCTCTTCATAGTAAGTGTTGGAGAGCCACTCGGTATATCCCCAGCGCCCCTTTTCCCGAATCCAGCGTTCGCTGAGCATCTGTCCCTTGAGCGAATGGAACAGGCCGGTTTGCCCGCTGTTTGGAAAGATCTCATTCGGAAACAGTTGGCCAGCTACATATTCGGCGCTGTGAAAAAGCATTTCATGGTTCTCACTGCGGGTGAACATCATCGATTTGCCTGGTTCATCCACCCAATATTTGAAATTTAGAATACATTGCCTAAGCGCCTCTACCAGTTTTGCCGTGAGGATCCCACTTTTTGAATACTGTGCATATAGACGCAGAACACCGTGCAGAGCAAAATCTGAGCAGTCATAGCGCGCATTGATATAGCGGAGGGTGCGCAATACGTTTTCTTCAGAGAACTGCTCTGTTTTTCCGCTTAACAGTTTAGCAAGTTCGCTGAAAACAGCAGTGCGTGCCTGCTTCTGCCCAGACGCTGTCTGTGCCAGACAGGTAATCAGGTAATCGCGCCTTTGCAGGTAATCTGCGTTCTCCGGCGCTTTAGGGAAAAAACGGACGGCCTGAAAAGAGAGGAACGGCCCAGGAATCGAAGCGCCGGAGGGAAGCCGGCAGCGCGGCCTTAACAGATAGCTCCCAGGCGCATATTCTTTTGGCAGGCTCTCCGCCGCCCAGCGGCCATCTTTGAAGCACAACCGGCCTTCGGCGCACAGCGGATGGGCGGCCACATCCTTATTCTCATCGCCCACAAGCTCCCAACAAAGCTCCCCAGGAAACGCCGCCGCATGATCGGTGCAAAGCTGCGGGCCTTCTCCGGGGTAGATCAGCGTCTTTTCCAGATAAAAGGAGGAAAGCTGTTCTTCCAGCGCTTCGCGGTCTGGTATTCCGGGAAGCAGCGGCGGTGAAATATTTAGCTGTGCGTCTGCCAGCAGCGAGAAAGAATCCGTGCAGTGCAGGTGCACATTGAAAAGAAGAATTTCGCAGTCATTTTCCCCCGCCTCCAGCAAAGTGCTAAAGGAAACCTCGCGGCTGCATCGCCCAACTTCAGTATGGCAGAAAACCTCCCGCCCATTGATGCGCACGGCGGCGCTCCCTGTAAACCAGAAGGAAAAATCAGAATTTGTTGTATTTTTTACTATGATTTTTGTGTGAAGGATGACGGCCATCAGCCGCGCATAGACGCCGAAACCAGCAAAGGTAATCTTCTTTTCCGCCTCGCCCACCCGGACATATTTCCAGCTGCTATCCTGCCCAAAAAGGGAGAGCGGCTCCCCCTCGCGGGCCGCTTCCAGCCCGCAGAGAAGGCGCCGCGCCTCATCCCAGTAGTCCGCATAATCTGCTGCGGATACAATATAATTATCCTGATAGCGGTCGGAAACATCCAGAGTGAAAGGGCCGGCATAGATCCACTTTAAAATTGGCTCCTTCATCTCTCGACTCTCTCCTTTAGCTTTTGTGCCGGAGGAGCAAAGCCTCCGGCACAAAAATAATTTTTTTATTGGACCTTTTGATCCTCTGCCGCCAGCTGGCCGACATAGTTCTGATCAACCATCAGGGCAATGGCATCCTTGGCAGAAAAAGCATTTGCACTTTCATTTTCTAACCAGTTCTGATACCACTGGAGAACCTGATCTCCGCCGCCCTTTTCCCAGGCTGCCTTTGCATCGCTGATCGCCTGCTCAACGGTGTATTCGTTGCCGCTGACAACCGCCTTGTCATAGAAATCGGACAGGCTGATGTTACTGCGGATATCCTGAACATCCTTCGGGAGCTGCGGCATATGTTCGGAGATGGTAAAGTCGGCATAAACCCCGTTGGGATCCAGATAGGTATTCATCGCCTGCTTATAAAGCTCCCAACCCTCCTTTTCGAAGGGATCATCGAGCTTGAAACCGGCAAAGGCGGGCTGAAGATCCAGCCAGTCGGCATCATAAGTAAGCATCTGAAAATCAATGTTATAGGCAACCTCGTTGTTGTACTGATCCTGGTTGATCGTAACGGCCTTTCCATCCACTAGATTGTAGTGCTCACCTTCAAAGCCATATTTCAGCGTTTGGGCAAACTCTTTGCTGCTTACAAAATCGACATATTTCATAACCGATTCAGGATCCTTGCAGGCCGCGTTGACGACAGCCGTCATCTGGACAGGGTTTTGCAGGGTAGGGATATAGGTAACGCCCCACGGCGTTTCCGGATAGGGGATAAACATAATTTCCGCCTCCGGAACGTTTTCCTTCAACGTTTTATACTCCGTTTTAAGGAACTGCTCAAAGGTCACCAGCCAGGGGTAGATACCGGTCTTGCCGGTAACAAAGTCCTGTGTGGCGCGGGCGCCGTTTTTATCGGTCATAAACTCTTTATCGATGATGTTCTCATCATAGAGCTTCTTTTTGAATTCGAGACGAGTCTGAAGGCGATCCCAGGTGTATTGCCACTGTCCATCCTCTGTGTAACCGATTTCCCAGCCGGGGATCATCTGATCAAACGTTTCGCTCGCGCGGTAGCTGATAGCCATGCCATAAGTATCGTCCTGCCCGTTTCCATCCGGATCCTGCGTGACGAACGCCTTCATAACGTTGTAGTAGTCATCCAGCGTTTTGGGAGCTTCGAGGTTCAGCTTTTCGAGCCAGTCCTTGCGGATAGCGACGCACCTTTTCGGGATAATGCGCTGAATGCGTCCAAACTGGTAGAGCTGTCCATCGTCCATCGTCCCAGCTTTTTCCAGATCGGGATATTTCTCCATTAACGCCTTATACGTGGTGCTGTAATTTTCGATCATGTCCTTAATCGGCATGAGCTGTTTTTGCTGGTAAAGCGGCGTTTTAACGGTCGGAGCATATTCGAAGATCAGATCTGGGGCATCGCCGGAGGCAAAGAGAACATTGAGCTTATCACCGGATCCAGTGCGGGGGATGGCGACAAATTCCACATCAACCGGGCCGTTTTCATTGATCCACTTGGTCCAACGGTTATTTTCAATGGTACCCTCCGAGGTAGGAACGTTGCCGCGGTCATAAACGGTCACGCTGATTTTCCCCCGTTTGCCGCTGGAAGCAGGGGCTTCACTGGAGGCGGCAGCTCCGGCGTTCCCGCCGGAGCTGGCGGCTGGCTGGGAGGAGGGGGAGTCAGAGCCAGATGAGCAGGCGCACACCGAAACCGCAAGCAGGCCGGCCAACAGCGCGGCCAATGTCTTTTTTGCTTTCATTTTGTTCTCTCCTTACTTTTTAATATAGTCAAAATAATTGTGCTGGAAGTATGCTCAGCCCTTAACAGAACCGATCATGACGCCCTTCACAAAGTATTTTTGCAAAAACGGGTAAACGAGGATAATGGGGAGCACCATTACAATAACGCCGGCAGTCTGTATCCCCTGCGGGGTGACCTGCGAGATATCCTCCGCCTGCATGAAGTTGGGATCGAGAAGCGTTTGATTCTGAATCATGTTGTTGACCATTACAGCGAGGTTATACTTTGCAGTAGAGTTTATGTAGATGAGTACATTACGGAACATATTCCAATAGCTGACCGCGTAAAAAAGAGAAAGGGTTGCGATACAAGGAAGGGAAAGCGGCAGGAAAATCTGCACAATCAACCGCAGTTCGCCGCACCCATCCATGCGCGCAGCTTCCTCCAGCTCCCGTGGGATGTTGGTGAAGAAGGTACGCAGAACGATCATATTATAGGTGCTTACCAGCCCAGGAAGCCAAAGCGACCAATAGGAATTGATGAGTCCCAGCGATTTGACCACCAAATAGGAAGGAATGAGCCCGCCGCCGAAGAGCATGGTAAACACCATCAGCATCGTGAAGGCCTTGCGCGCATAGAGGTAATCTTTAGAGAGCGGATAGGCCGCCAAAATAGTAAAGACCATGCTTAACAGTACGCCCACCAGCGTAAGAGTGAGGCTGTTTAAAAGCCCGCGCAGAATCGGCGTCCCGCGGAAGATCAAATCATAGGATTCCAGCGTAAATTGCACCGGCCAGAGATATACCTTACCTGACATGACCGCGCTGCTGCTGCTCAACGAGGTTGCGATAATATAGAGCAGGGGCAGCAGACAGGTTAAGCTCACCAGTCCCAGAAACAGGTGGTTGACAAAGTAAAATATTTTTTCGCCCCTTGTACTTTTCATAATTGCATTCCCTCCTTACCAAAGATTTTCGCCAAAGGATTTTGCTATCCGATTGGTAACCACCACCAGAATGAACCCGACCAGCGAATCAAATAGGCCCATAGCGGTTGCACGGCTGAACTGGGCGCCCTGTAGGCCAGTGCGGTAGACATAGGTACTGATGACATCCGCTACCTCGTTGACCGCGCCATTTTGCAGAACAAAGACCTGATCAAACCCGACGTCCATGATATTACCGGTAGCGAGGATAAACATCGTTAAAATGGTGGAACGGATGCTCGGAAGAGTAATATGCCAGACCTGCTTCCATTTGTTCGCCCCATCAAGCACGGCCGACTCATACAGCGCAGGGTCTACCCCCGTGAGCGCTGCTAGATAGATGATAGAGCCATACCCCATCCCCTTCCAGATATCCGAACCGATAAAAATAGCTATCCAGCTTGAGGGCTTATACATGAAAGCGACCGCCTCCCCACCGAACATCTGGATAAGCTGGTTGATAACCCCGTCCTGTGCAAAAATGGTGCTGATAATGCCGCCCATAATGACCCAGGAAAAGAAGTGCGGCATGTACATTACGGTCTGTAGCGATCGGCGATACCAGTTTCTCTGTACCTCATTGAGAAGGATGGCTAAGATAACCGGCGCGGGGAACCCGCAGATAAGACGCAGCAGACTGAGAACAAAGGTATTCCGGATGATCCCAAGCGTATTGGTGCCGGTGAAAAGAAGGGAAAAGTTTTTCATTCCTACCCAAGGACTCCCGAAAATACCGTCGGCAAAGTTGTAATCCTTAAAGGCGATGACCAGCCCGCCCATCGGCAGGTACTTAAAGATGATGTAAAAGGCCAGCACCGGCAGCAGCATAAGCAGAAGCGGAATATTTTGCCGCAGCCGCCGACGGCTTTGCAGTTTTTTCCTCTTCTCTGAAAGCACGGGTATAGAGTGGGCAGTCATTGTTTATTACCCCCAAAATAAATTTACTAATTTCGCTATTTATTGTATCAGCAGTCGCCTCTTAATAAAATGGAAATACATTTGATTTTTTTGTCTTTATTTTGGAGTTTTTGATTTACTGTAGTCATCAATCAAGGGAACTGCCACGGGTATTTCAGAATGTGCAAAACGCAAAACACCGCTACAGGCCATGAAAGGCATGTAGCGGTGTTTTCCTTATGTGCAAGGAAGACGAATGCGGACGGTTGTTCCCCTGTTTTCCTCGCTGCTAATGGTCAAACCATATTCAGTCCCGTACAGTAGCTGTATTCTGGAATGGATATTGCGCAGGCCAATGCTCTTTCTACTCACCTCTTCATTATCCGATACCTGTTCGAGTCCCGCCTGCAACTGCGCGAGCGCCGCGGGCGGCATCCCCTTCCCGTCATCCTGCACGGTGAAGAGAATAGCGTTTTCCTCCGTCCGTCCGCTGATCGCCAGCAAGGATTTTCCTCGCTTTAGCTCAATGCCGTGATAAAGCGCATTCTCAACGATAGGCTGTAGCAGCATTTTGGGAATCTCCATCTCCAAGATGTCCGGATCCACCATAATGGTATAGGAAAATTTTTCCTGATATCGGATGTCCATAATTTTAAGATAATCTTCTACGCATGCGACCTCCTGACGCACCTCAACCAGATCCGCCCCCTTGATGCAGTAACGGAAAATCTTCGACATGGCCGACGCTATGGTTACAATCTCTGGAACCTGGTAGGCCAGACCAATGCCCGCCATACAATTGAGGGTATTATAAAGAAAATGTGGATTAATCTGGCTCTGAAGCATCGATAGCTCCATCTGCTTCTGACGGATCTCGGCGGTATAGAGCTTAGACTGCGTTTCCAGAATCTCATGGGTCATGCAGTCGAGCTGGTCAAGCATTTTATCCACATTATTCGCAATTAGCCCAATCTCATTTTTGCTCTGGAGGTTTACCCGCTGGTGGATTTCCCCCATCGATTTCATCGAGCGAAGAAAATCCAGCAGCTTATTGACATTTTTCATGATGGCAGACATGAAAAGGCTGTTGGCAATCAACAGCAGAAGAACGGATAGGACGCTGATAAGCAGGCCGTTCCGCAGAGTGGGAATCATGTCGTTCGTCAGATCATCAGCAGAGACATAGCTATAAATCGAGAGGTCGGTATTTTCTATGTGCTTTTCCTGCATCATTTTGCGTCCACTGGGCACTGCGGGAAAGGAGGACTGGTAAAACTTGCCGATATCCGACTCGGTGTTGCTGGCGATGATACGGTCATTGGAGTCAGTGATGAAAAAATGCGAATTAGGCGCCAGAGAAATATCCAGCACGAGCTTGTTCATGATATCCGTTCTGGAAACGACGATGCAGTAGCCGATTTGGCTGAAGAAATAACCGCCCTCCCGTGCCGAAATGATTGGCATCAGATAAGCCTGGTACCACCCGCCCTGGTTTTCAATGGCGGCGGTGAAAAAGGGCGTTTGAATGTTCCCCGCTGAAAAATCATAGGTCTTCTGCAGATCCTGTAGAAATTGAATCTCGACCGGCATGACGGAAGTGACGATGCTTCCGTTTTTATCAAGCAGGATGATATCCTGAATATGCTGGTTAAACGAGGTTACATACTCCAGATAATCCTGCACAAAGGGGCTGAGCTCAATAAATTTCCGCTCCATATCAGAGGTCGTTAAAAATTCCTGGATGTGCTGGTTAAACGCAATTTTCTCCGCGCCATTCATGATATTATGCACATAAAGATCAAGCTGGCCGGAAACCTGGTTGAGAATGTCATCCGCATAGCTCTGAGTCCTCGTCTCAGTCAGGTGGGAAAACTGGGCGTAATAAAAGACCTGCACCATTAAAATGGCTAACAGCGAGAGGGCAATCAGGATCTGCATAAATCGCCGCAGCGGAATATTCTGTAGCTTCTCCCGAAAAACCTTCATGCTTCCCCACCGCCAAGGGCCTGCCTGCGGTACTGTGCCGGGGTCAGGCCGGAATACTTCTTGAACACTTTGTTGAAATAGTAATAGTCTCGAAATCCGGTCGTTTTTCCTATCTCCTCCACCGATTTTGCGGTGGTCTCCAGCAGCTGCTGGGCCTTGCGGATACGCAGATCGTTGATATAATCGGAAAAATTTTTGCCGGTGTGCTTTTTAAATAGGACGCTGCAATAGGTCTCGTTCAGATAAAAACGGTCCGCAAGATCGCGCAGATAGATTTCGTCCGAAAAATTTTTCGCGACATATTCCAGCAGCTTTTGAAAATTCTCATTGCCGCAGGCTGGGAAGGAAGGGGCCTGCATCTGCCGGAGATATTCCTTCTGCTTCTGGAAGCGCTTTAAAAGCGAAGAGAGAATCTCGTCCCCTTCTTCCGGTTGCAGGGGCTTCAGCCGGTAGTCAAACGCCCCGTGCTGTAGCGCCTCCTGCGCATAGATGAATTCCCCATAGCCGCTGATGATGATGAATGCCGACTCAATGTCCCTCCTACGAGACTCCCTGAGCAAATCGATCCCCGAAAGCTCAGGCATGCGGATGTCGGTGAATACCACATCCGGCTTTTGCTCGCAGATTTGTTCGAGCGCTTCCTCAGGATCCATAAATTCCCCAATGATATGAAACCCATATGCCTCCCAGGGAAGCGACCTGCGCAATGCCACCAGCGCCCAATACTCGTCATCCACCAAGACCGCTGTATACATTGTTCTCAGCCCCTCCTTCGCCGCGATATGCCGCTTCTTTAAAAAGTATAACAGTATTTTTCCATTCTGTCCATCTTGCTGCAAAAAAACAAAAGGAAAATATAAAGAAAAGACAAAGGATACAGAAATATATCCATTGTCCGGAAAACCGCGCCCTGCTATAATGAAAGCAAACACTGGGCAGGCAGAAGCCGCCGCCAAACAACAAAGGAGAGTATGCTGTGAAAACTATTTTTCTTTTAATGGATTCTCTTAACCGCCATTATCTGGAAGCCTACGGCGGCCAGGTGAAAACCCCGAACCTCGACCGGCTGATTGCCCGCAGCCTGCGGTTCGACAACCACTGGTGCGGCTCAATGCCCTGTATGCCTGCCCGCCGCGAGCTGATGACAGGAAGGCTCAATTTTCTCGAAGCGCCTTGGGGAGCGATTGAACCATGGGATGACTGCCTGCCGGTTGAGCTGCGCAGGCAGAAAAGGGTGTACAGCCATTTAATTACCGATCACTACCACTATTTCCATGGCGGCGGGGAAGGCTACCACACGCTGTTTGACAGTTGGGAGTTTGAGCGCGGGCAGGAGGGGGATGTCTGGCACCCGCTGGTGAAGGAGCCGGAAATCCCGGTTTTTCGTGGTAAAAACCGGCGTGCCTACTGGGTCAACCGTACCTTCATCGACCCGGAGCAGGATGAGAGCTACCCGACCCCGCGCTGCTTCATGCGTGCCATGGAGTTTTTGGAGAATAACCATAGTGCCGATAACTGGCACCTGCATCTGGAGGTGTTCGACCCGCATGAACCGTTTGTCTGCCCGAAAAAATACCGGGATCTGTATCAGGATGACTGGAAGGGCCCCTACCATTTCGACTGGCCGCCCTATGCCGCCGTTACCGAAGGGCCGGAAGCAGTACAACATATCCGCCGCAGCTATGCCGGCGTTTTAAGCATGGCGGATGTCTGGCTCGGAAAGCTGCTGGATAAGATGGATGAGCTGGATATGTGGAAGGATACCGTTCTCATCCTGACGACCGATCACGGGCACCTGCTGGGCGAGCACGGCTACTGGGCGAAAAACTACATGTTTGACTATCGCGAGCTGGCGCAGCTGCCGCTCTTTATCTGCGCGCCCTCCGTTTCCCCAGGCAGGCGTCAGGCGTTGACCGCCTCCATGGATATCATGCCCACCCTGATGCAGCTGCATGGTGCGCGGCTGCCCGATGGAGTACATGGGCGCTCGCTCTGCCATCTGCTGCATCAAGAAGAATCACACCATGACGCTGTTCTTTATGGCTACTTTGGAAAGGATATTAACCTGTTCAACGGGCGCTATACCTACTGCCGCCAGCCCTTAAACGGTTCGGTGGTACACCGCCATACGCTGATGCCGACCTCCACTGCCGGCTTTATAGACCGGGAACAGCTGCAAAGAGCGGAAATGGGCATTTTCCTTCGCTATTGTCATGATATCCCGCAGCTGCGAATTGCCGTCCCCTCCCACCGGCATGCAGACGCCCCGGATTTTAATCCCATCTATGATCTCGACTCCGATCCATGGCAGGAACACCCTCTCCGTTCTCCCGGACTGGAAAAGAACCTGGAGGAAACGATGGGACGGCTCCTCGACCGCTTTGACGCCCCAGATTGCCAATATGTACGGACAGGGCTGAGAAGATAAAAAATGATATGAAGCCTTTATAAAGCGAATCGATCCCATCTTTTACCTTCGGCTATTCCGCACCAAAAGCTGCTGCATCTCCAGAACGGCAATATTTCCGGATAGGATATCAGAAAGCAACATGTCTGCTGTGAATGATTCACATGATATCGCTCCGCACCTTGTCCCGCCCCTATCCATTCTTCCTCTGCTCCAGAGCCAGCCCAATCAGCCGATCCGCCCCATCCGCCATAAACAGCGGGATATTCAGCATATCGCCGTCCAGCTTTAAGTTATCTAATGAGAAGCGCACGCGGAGCTTCACCTGTTCCAAAAACAGTTCCCTAAACTTTCGCAAACTCTTGCTGGCGGTGTTGGCTTCCGATTTAACCTCGACCGGGAAAATGTCATTCTCCCGTTGAATCAAGAAATCTACCTCATAGGGCGGATTATTCTGGCTCCAATAGCGAGGCGTCACCTCGAACTGCCGGATGAGCGTTTGCAATACATAGTTTTCGGTCAGCGCGCCTTTGAACTCAGTGAAAAGGCGGTTGCCCTCGCCGAAGGCTGTCGGCGCAAGCTGTGCAAGGCGGCGCAGCAGCCCCACATCTACCAGATAGATCTTGAATGCAGACAGATCGTCATAGGCCGACATGGGAAGCCCTGGCGCGGTGCTGCGGTACACCTTATGGACGAGCCTTGCATCCACCAGCCATTGCAGCGCGTCCTCATATTCACGTGCCCGCGCGCCCTCCTTGACCACCTTGTAAATGAACTTCTTATTCTCGCGGGCAAGCTGGGATGGAAGGGACTTCCAGATCATTGAGATTTTCGGAAATTCGCTGACATTTGGATGTTTGGCAAAATCGCGCTCATAGGCGCCAATGATATTTGACAGCGCTTCCTGCATGGCCTCCACGTCCCGCGCCTCAGTCCACATCAGAACGGGTTCCGGCATTCCGCCAGTGACATAGTACATCTTGAGCTTTTCATAGAGCGGATTAAAGAAGGCATCCGGCAGCGGCTCCAGCGTATTCACCGCATCCAGATACGCTGCCAGATTTTCGTCGCCATTGGCGATTAGAAACTCTGTAAAGGTCATAGGGTCAATCTGCATGAAATGGACCTTGCCCACCGGAAATGAGGAGGGCTTCGCCAGCGCGATGCCCAGCAGCGAACCGGCGCAGGCAATATGGTACTGCGGCGCGTTCTCGCAAAAATACTTCATGGAGTTAATGACCTTCGGGCAATCCTGTACCTCGTCAAAGATAATAAGCGTTTTTTCCGGCAGGATTTTCTGCCCGCTGGCCAGCATCAGATTTTGAAGAATGCGGTCAATATCCTTGGTGGTCTCAAAAAACTGCCTGTATTCCTCGTTCTCATCGAAGTTGAAGTAGGCCGTGTTTTCATAATAACGCCGCCCGAACTCTTTGAGAACCCATGTCTTTCCCACCTGGCGCACGCCCTTCAGGATTAAGGGCTTGCGATAGGGCGATTTTTTCCAGTTAAGCAGCCGTTTCAGGATCAATCGTTCCATTTGATTCATTCCTCACGTATTTATTGAAGTTTATGTGATTTATGTTCACGCTATTATTATATCCTGTTCCGGTTTAAAAAAGCAATAGCATCACAATAGTCATTAAAAACTTTATACGCTTAATTCGCACTTTATAAAACAAACCCTCTGGAATCTTGCATTTCTGTAAGATTCCAGAGGGTTCAACGGCATTACCGTTCTGCATTCTCTGCCGGCACACGGGAACGTTCCCCATGTAGGCCCTCCCCTTTTATCTCATACCGTCGTCCATATACGCTCAATCCATCTCCTGCTATAATACCAAAAAATCATACAACCAGCAAATAACCATGCGTGCCCATCCCAACTTGCATAACAATGAAGCGCTGCGGAAATAATAACCATAAAGCAAAGCAGGGAGGCTCGCTATGGCTAAAAGCAGGAATCCGGCGGTTCAGATTTCGCAGCAGGAAAAACAATATATTCTCGAACAGCTCTGGCTCTCCTATTATAACGATACCTTGTATGAAAAAGGCCTCATCACAGAAAACGAGTGCAACCGGATGCGCATACGGATTCAGAACCGCACCGCTGTAAGCGGGCAATAAAAATAGCTGCGGGCGGGAGTATACGTCCTCTCCCGTCCGCAGCTTTACTTTTCCCTTATTGAGAAATTCACAACCTTATGTTATGATAATATTATCATGATTTTACGAACTTTTATGGAGGCCGCCCATGGATATCCACCACATCCGCCAGCAGCTGCGCCAGAAATCGCTCTATGAAATCCCTCTGCGCGTCACCTACTACGCGCGCGTCTCCTCCGAGTCGGATGAGCAGCTGAACTCCCTAGGCAACCAGATCCAGTATTACGAAGACTTCATCAAAAAGAACCCGGCATGGGTATTCATGCCGGGCTATATTGACGAGGGCCTTTCCGGCATCTCAACTAGGCGCCGGGAAAACTTCAACCGCATGGTGGATGATGCCGGTAAGGATAACTTTGACCTCATCATTACCAAGGAAATCTCCCGCTTTGCCCGCAATACGCTCGACTCTATCCAGTATACCCGCCAGCTTCTGTATAGCGGCGTCGGCGTCTTTTTTCAAAACGACAACATCAATACCTTCGATGAAGACAGCGAGCTGCGCCTTTCCATTATGTCCTCTATCGCGCAGGATGAGCTGCGAAAACTTTCCAGCCGTGTCAAATTCGGACACCAGCAGGCGATAAAAAACAATGTGGTTCTCGGCAACGACCGCATCTTTGGCTACCGCAAGGAGCACAAGCGGCTCGTTATCGATGAGCAGCAGGCTCCGATGGTACGGGAGCTGTTCGCGCTCTATGCAACCGATGCCTACAGCATGAAGCAGATCGAAACGCTGTTCTGGAACCAAGGCTACCGCAACCTGAACGGCAAGAAAATTGCCCATTCGACCATGGCGAACATGATAGCCAATCCAAAGTATAAGGGCTACTATGTCGGCAATAAGGTCAAAGTGGTTGATATGTTCACCAAAAAACAGAAATTCCTCCCGCCGGAGGAATGGGTGATGTTTAAGGATGAAACCGGAGAAATCGTCCCTGCCATCGTTTCGGAGGAAGTATGGGAGCGGGCCAATACCATCCTGCGCCGCCGAAGCGAGGATGTGAAAAACCGGCAGGGTATCTGCAACCATGCGAACCTTTTAACCGGCAAGCTCTTCTGCACCCAGTGCGGGGCCCCCTACTACCGGCGGGAATCGAAGGATAAGCGGGGCAACAAAAACAGCAAATGGGTCTGCTCCGGGAAGATCAACAACGGAAAGGAAAGCTGCGCCTCCTTCCCCATCTATGAATCGGAGATAAAGCCGCTGCTCTTCGAGGTATTCCGGGATACGCGGGAAACCTCTGCCGCCATGATAGAAGAATACGGTCGGATGTACCGTTCGATGATCTCTGACGGCCAGCTTTCCGGCAACATTGCCGCACTCGAAAAAAAACTGGACATGGCGAATCGAAAGAAAGCGAAACTTCTTGAACTCGTTACCGAGGGCAACATCTCTGGCAGCGATTTTAAAGAGTTGAGCGCCCAGTGCGGCGCTGAGGCAAAGGCTGCCGCGGCCGAGCTGCAAGAGCTACAGGCACAGCAGGAATCGAGCGAAGAATTCCGCCTGCATATGGAAAAAATCCGCAGTGCCCTTCAAGCCGCAGAGCGGGACGTCTCAAACGGCGCCATCACCCGCGAATTTATTGGTACCTTCATTGATAAAATCTTCGTCACCCCGCAGGAGGACGGCTCAATGCGCCTTGATATCCGCATCTTCTCCGGCGAGAGCACAGCGAAGTATCTGGAAAGGCTCAAAAAGCGCGTTTCTTTGCAGGAGAATGCCGAAAGCTGTACGGGCCACATGTTCAAGAAAATGATTGAAGCCTACGAAAACTCTATGAAGTAAGCTGCTTCAACAATTTCCTAAAGTGGCAGGGTGGTTATAACCGCCCTGCCACTTTAGCTTTTCCAACTGCTTCCCTTCCGAAGCGTTCTTTTAGCGCCCCTGGTAGAGACGGTCCTCAGGCTTGCTTGACGCACGAAGCGAAACCGGCGTATAATGCACAAAGGTGTATGCCGTCAAACAGGATTCGTAAGTTATCCGCAAATGCCGCTCCATTCATTCCTTCCCGAATAAAAAATTTTGAAAGTTTGAATGGATATCCCCCTGGCAATCGTATTAAAGATGAAGTCGGAAATGACTATCGAAAATAATGGAGGCGTCATCATGAAGAGGACATTGATTGGAATTTTAGCGGCAGCAACGGTGTTGGCGATTGGAGTAACCAGTGCGTTTGCGGCCGCCCCTGTGGCTGGACAGAACTTTACCGATGCCGACGGCGACGGTATTTGCGATTATTTTGGGAGCGCCTGCGACTATGCCGACACGGATAACGACGGTGTTTGCGACAACTGCGGCCGATACCATAAAGGGTGTATGGCAGCAAATGGGTATGGCGGAAATTTCGTGGATGCAGACGGCGACGGCGTTTGCGATAATTATGCCTTCCGTCAGGCCCAAGGCAGAGGAAACGGGTTCCGGGGTGGACGCAAACGGTAGCAAAGGAACGGCACCATGCGCAGCGAGCAACAAGTAAACAGAGCTATCGAACAATATTCTAGCACCATCCGGCGGCTTTGTATGTTACATTTGAAAAATTATGCGGATACCGAGGACATATTTCAAACGGTGTTTTTGAAGTATGTCCTTAGTTCCGTTTCCTTTGAAAGCGTGGAACATGAAAAAGCATGGCTGATTCGAGTTACTATCAACGCCTGTAAAGATCTGCTCAAAAGTTTTTTTCACAGCCATACGGTATCGTTCGATGACATCATCGAACAGCCGGCAGAGCTTCCCCCAGATTACAGGGAAGTTTTAGAAGCGGTGTTTTCTCTGCCCCCAAAATATAGAGACGTTGTCTACCTGCATTACTTTGAGGATTATACGGCACCTCAAATCAGCCGCATTTTAGGGAAAAATGTAAATACAATTTATACGTTCCTAACCCGTTCCAAGCAGATGCTTCGGGAAAAGTTGGGAGGTGATGGATATGAATGGTAAAATAAAGGAAATTTTTAATCAGATACAGGCAGAAGAAAAATTGAAAGACCATACCCGCTCCTTTCTTGTACAGAAAACAGAGGGATTTACAAAAGCAAGCCCCGTAAATCACCCATACCGCATGTTGGCTGCGGCGTGCGCATGTTTACTGTGCCTATGGATAGGAGGATACCGGCTTTATTTTACCCCAACGGCCGAAATCAGCATAGATATAAACCCGTCGATCGAAATAGGCGTCAACCGGTTTGATAGAGTCGTCTCTGTGAACGGTTATAATGACGGCGGATGGGAATGGCTCCATTCGCTCGATATCAAATTTATGAACTATACCGATGCCATGGATCAGGTGCTGGGCAGCGAAAAGATTGCCGCCTTATTATCCCAAAACGAGGTTATGACCATCACCGTCACAGGAACGGACGAAACGCAGTCCTCCAAGATACTTTCCAAGGTCGAGTCCTCTACAGCGGAGCAGAAGAATACCCACTGTTATTTTGCACCTCCGGAAGAGGTTGCAGCCGCCCATGAGCTAGGGCTTTCCTATGGAAAGTATCAAGCCTTTTTACAAATACAAATGTTTGATCCCAGCATTACTCCTGAAACTATTCAGAAGATGACAATGAGAGAAGTCCGAGACCTCATGGATCATTTGCCGCAGGATCATGAGAATGAAACACAGCTGCATGACTATAGGGGACAGGGACGCCATGGATTTGGCAACGGATATGGGAACGGCCGGGAATCCGGAAGGAAAAGGCAGGGAAACAGCGAATAGCAAAACAAGTAAGGACATAAACGGCGATGGGAAAAGAGCCGCTGGTAAAGGAATTGCCGCGCTTACCGCCTTCCTCTATGTAAGCGCGGCAATTATTTCCCCTGTTCAAAATCCTCCGGGCGGCAAGCATCTTTTGGACGCAGCCCGCTTACCAAAAAGAAAAATACGGCGGGGACTTCCACAACCGGTTAGCATCGGTTATAATGAAAAAGCGCCTCAGACAAAACAGGATTACCCTCTTAAGGAAAGGAAGCGGACGATATGAACAAGCTGATCGTAAATACCTATAAAAAGCCCTCCCGCATCCACCGGAACCTCTATGGGCATTTTTCCGAACACCTGGGCCGGTGCATCTATGGCGGTCTTTATGTGGGAGAGGACTCCCCCATCCCCAACACCAACGGCATGCGCAACGATGTTGTGAGCGCCCTGCGCAACATCCGTGTGCCCGTGCTGCGCTGGCCGGGCGGCTGCTTTGCCGACGAGTACCATTGGAAGGACGGCATCGGCGAAAAAAGTCTGCGCAAGCGGATGGTCAACACCCACTGGGGCGGGGTCGTGGAGGACAACAGTTTCGGTACGCACGAGTTTATGGAGCTGTGCCGTCAGTTGGACTGCGCGCCCTATGTCAATGGAAACGTTGGCAGCGGCTCCGTTCAGGAAATGCAGGAATGGGTGGAATATATGACCTTTGACGGCGAATCCCCCATGGCGCGGCTGCGCGGGGAAAACGGCCGTCCCAAGCCCTGGAGCCTCCGCTATTTCGGGATCGGGAACGAAAACTGGGGCTGCGGCGGCAACATGACCGCCGAGGAATACGCGAACCAGTTCCGCCGCTATCAAACCTATGTGCGCAACTATGGCGAAAACAAAATTTACAAAATCGCCTGCGGGCCCAATGTGGACGACTACCACTGGACCGAGGTTCTTATGCGCGAGGCCGGCCGCTTTATGGACGGGCTGACGCTCCACCACTACTCCTATTGCGGCGATGATTTCAGCCACAAGGGCAGCGCGTTGGACTTTAAAGAGGAGGAGTGGTATTCCCTCCTCCACAAAGCGCTCTATATGGACGACCTGATTCAAATCCACAAAGGGATTATGCAGCGCTATGATCCGGAAGGCCGGGTGGGCCTTCTAGTGGATGAATGGGGCTCCTGGCACGAAGTGGAGCCGGGCGCCAACCCCGGATTCCTCTACCAACAGAATACCATTCGGGACGCGATGGTAGCTGCCGTCACGCTCAACATCTTCAACAAACACAGCGACCGGGTACGGATGGCCAACATCGCTCAGACGGTCAACGTCCTTCAATCGATGATCCTGACCGAAGGGGAAAAGATGGTCCTAACCCCCTCCTATTTCGTTTTTGATCTGTACCAGGATCATCAGGATGCCATGCTGGTGGACAGCTTTGTAGAAACGGAGATGGTGGGAGAAGGCGCTTACCGCATCCCTGCTCTCCACGAATCCGCCTCGCTTTCCGAGAACGGACGGCTGACCGTTACCTTAGCAAACCTTTCCTTAGAAACCGCTTATGACATAGATGCGGTTCTTCTGGGAAGCTCGCTGAACGGTGTTGAAGCGACCCTTCTTTCCGGCGAAATGGCGGCGCATAACGATTTTGAGCATCCGCAATCTGTGAAGCCGGCCGCTTTCAGCCAGGAGGTCCGTCTCACCTCCTCCGGCGCCGCCTTCCAAATCCCTCCCCACAGCATTGTGAAGCTCTCCTTCCACGCATAAAGCCCTAAGGAGGGGGGGATATGGACTGCAAACGCTGCCTTTTAGAAGAGCTATCCCGGCAAGCCTTTCAAAATATTTATGCGTACATCGATTCG
Source organism: Provencibacterium sp. (assembly GCA_022793895.1). GTDB lineage: Bacteria > Bacillota > Clostridia > Oscillospirales > Ruminococcaceae > Harryflintia. The sequence goes on from JAAWDS010000006.1 coordinate 188,302, forward strand.
ATTCCCGAAGAACAAAAGGTTCCAAAAAAGGTTTACCGGGAGCGGCTGGAAAAATGTAAAAGCTGTAGCCAGCTTATCCAGGGCATGTGCTCGCTTTGCGGCTGCTTTGTCGAGGTGAGGGCCGCTAAAAAGCGGAGCGATTGCCCGAATATTCCGAAAAACTGGGAACGGTATATAGACGGCGAAAATCCTGCCTCATAGGGGAGGGCGCGTTGCAGAATGAATTTCTGCAACGCGCCCTCTTTGCCGTTTTAGCTGTTGCCGGCTGAAACGAATACAGCTTATAGAAAGCATTCATTTTTCTTCGCTTCCCGGCAAGCCTTTTTCAGCTTGGCACTCCCAGCCGTCAAAAGCAGCTTCGGAATCTTCCTGGCCTTCTTTGGGCAAATCGAAATACAGCGCATACAGGAAATACAGACAGCCGTATTGGTGTGGGAGGGCTGCCCGGCCGGGATCGCATGGACTGGGCATTTCTCTGCGCAAAGCCCGCACCGGATACAAGATTTCCCTGTTCGGGGCTTCATCGGAACCCCGCGATATGCGCGGTAAGGGCGGTTCCCAGGAACACGCAACCTCTCGGATACCTTTCCAGCCTCGATTTCTGAACGGATTTTTACTGCAAATTCCGCCAGCTCCTTCTTATCCTGCGCGTTGGGCCTTCCCTCCGCGAACGGACGCAGAATCGAATGCTCGGCAATCGCAGCAACAGCGGCCACAGGGAAAAAACTTGCGTTCTGCAACGTATCTTGCAGCTCGGCGAGGGTATCCTCATAGGCGCGGTTCCCATAGACCGCCACTAGGATAGCCCTGGCGCGGTTTCCCTTCATCGATTGTAAGCGCGAAACAGCGGTAGCGGGGACCCTGCCTCCATAAGAGGGAACCGATACAATGCAGATATCCTCCTCTTGAAACGAAAAGCGGGAAAAATCTAAGGTACAGTCCGTTAGATCCACCCGGATACTCTCTGAACAGAAGGACTCTGTAAAGGCTTCCGAAACCTTTTGGGTACCGCCGGTAGGACTGAATACAATTTCATAGACAGGCATTGGTTCGTTCTCCTTTCTCCATCTTCTAAAGGCGATGAAGCTCCCCTTTTCACACCTGGGATTCCACCGGTTTTTCATACTTCACAGGGCTCACGCCTTGCTTGTCCGTCTGCTCTCTGAAAGGCGGCCTCCCCTAACGGATATTGATGTGCCGTAAACTGAACGCATCCCGAAACTGTGTTGGAGTGACGCCTTCCAGACGCTTAAAAAGCCGCATAAAATATTTCTCATCCGGAAAGCCCAACTGGGCCGCCACCTCCCGGACGGTGCTATCCGAGGAAAGCAGCAGCTCCCGCGCTCTATCGATTCGCGTTTTTTGTATAAATTGCAGCAGAGAATAACCGGTGCGCTGCCGGACTAAGCCGGACAGATAGTTCACGTTATAGCTGAAACGGGCCGCTACCTCTCCAGCCGTCATCGGCCCGTCCGCATGGGTGCGGATCCACTCCATCACCTCGCTGTAGCGCGCCTTCCCGGTTGGGCGGTAGCTGGTATAGTAGGTATCCGCCGCCTGTTGAGTCAGCTCGATGAGCAGGCTGGTCAGCCCATAGTCACAGGCGCAGCGGGTATAATATCCCCGGCGCGCATAATCCATCAGCTGCCGGAATAAAACGCTCGTCCGATCTGGCTGCGGCAGCCGGAGAGTTTCCGGCAGCAGAACCGTTCTCTGAGCGTCCGCGGCCGCTCCCTGCCGCAGCAGATAGTAATCTTCCACCGCCTCGGCCTCCGGCGCTGTCCGCTCTCTGGCTTCCGGTAAGCAGGTGAAATGGCACCAATCGTAACGGACAAAAGAGCTGTTTCCGGATCCGCTGTGCTCCTCCCCCGCGCGCAGGAGCAGCATTTCCCCAGGACCCACATCCCGCGGTTCCCCGCCCTGCTGCATGTGCAGAACCCCAGCCTGTCCCAATATCAGGCAATGGTTATCCAGCCTGCGCCGGGCGTGCCGGAAGGCTTCTCCCCCCACAAACTGTCCGCAAGAAAGAAAGCGCACCGGCCGCTCACAAAGCAAGCGCAGGAACATTTCCAATGGGTCCCCCTCCCCTCTTTCTCCATTGTAGCCCGCAGCTCCGGCCGTTGTCAAGCAACAACCTGAGAAATATCCACCTAATCTATCGCTTCCAGTACCGACAAATGCCGGCCGGCCTGCTATACTGGAGGCAAAACGGAAGCGATAGAAGGCCCTCTTTGGTCTCCCGCCAAAAAGGATGCCTTCGTGGAAAGGAAGGATTCACCATGGCAAACGCCAACGGCATGCACATGACCGTTACCGATCCCTTTTGGAGCAGCCGGATAGAAACGGTCCGCACCCAGATGATCCCCTACCAGTGGGAAGCGCTCAACGACCGCCTGCCGGACGCCGAACCCAGCCACTGCGTTCACAATTATAAGGTAGCGTCCGGCCAGGAGGCCGGAAGATTTGAGGGATGCGTTTTTCAGGACAGCGACCTAGCAAAATGGATTGAAGCCGCCAGCTATACGCTCATCTCCCACCCGGATCCCACCTTGCAGAAAACGCTTGCGGATCTCATCGAGCTGATAGCCAGCGCCCAGCAGCCGGATGGCTATCTAGACACCTATTACATCATTAATGGCCTGGATAAGCGCTTTACCAATCTGCGGGATCACCATGAGCTCTACTGCGCGGGGCACCTGATCGAAGCGGCCGTTGCCCATCACGAGGCCACCGGAAGCAGGATGCTCCTGGATGTCGCCCGGCGTCTGGCGGACTGCATGGAAAGGAATTTCGGCGCCGAACCCGGCAAAATGCGCGGTTATCCGGGGCATGAGGTGCTTGAAATGGCGCTTGTCCGCCTTTATAACGTCACCGAAGAAGAGCGCTATCTTCACCTGGCGCGCTATTTTGTCGAAGAGCGCGGACAGGCCCCACTCTATTTTGAGGAAGAGGAAAAGAAAACCGGAAACCATTGCCATTGGTCGGATGGCCCTCTGGGCCTTCAATATTACCAGGCGGGTAAACCTATCCGCGAACAGACCGACGCCGAAGGGCACGCGGTGCGCGCCGTTTATTACTATTCCGGCGTGGCCGACGTCGCCCGCCTGACCGGTGATGAAAGCCTTCTCGCCGCCTGCGACCGGATGTGGGAGAGCATTACCCGCCGCCGCATGTATATTACCGGTGGTATCGGCTCCTCCGACTATGGGGAGGCGTTCACCTATGACTACGACCTCCCGAACGATACGGCCTATGCGGAAACCTGCGCCGCTATCGGCCTGGTCTTCTTTGCGCGCCGTATGCTGGCTATCCGCAAGCGGGGCGAATATGCCGACGTCATAGAACGCGCGCTGTATAACGGCATCCTGTCCGGCATGTCGCTGGACGGACAGTCCTTCTTCTATGTAAACCCGCTGGAGGTGGTCCCGGAAGCCTGTGAAAAGGATCAACTGCGCCGCCATGTCCAGCCGGAACGCCAAAAGTGGTTTGGCTGTGCCTGCTGTCCTCCCAACCTGGCCCGCCTGCTGGCCTCGCTGGATCGCTACGCCTATTCCACCGAGGAAAACAACGTATTTGTCCACCTGTATCTAGGCGGCTCGCTGGAAGCGTTCCCCGGTGGGGAACGGGTGGTTCTTGAGCTCTCCTCCGGCTATCCCTGGAATGGGGAGATCCGTCTGCGCATAACCGAACGGGAAAGCAGCGCACCGTTCACCCTCGCGCTGCGTATTCCCGGATGGTGCCGGAACTACACCGTCTCCGCCGGCGGCGAAGCCTGCCCGGAAAAGGCTCAGGATGGCTACCTCTATCTGACCCGCGCCTGGAAGGCGGGCGATGAAATTTGTCTGTCGCTCTCCATGCCGGTGGAAAGGATCAAAGCCCATCCGGCGGTCCGTGCAGATATCGGGAAGATCGCGCTCATGCGCGGCCCCATCGTCTATTGTCTAGAGGAAGCGGATAATGGGGCAGACCTGCATCATATCCGTCTAGGGGATTCCCCTCTGTTCCAAACGCGCTGGGACGAGAGGACGCTCGGCGGCATAACGGTCATCACCTGCGAAGGGAAGCGGCTGGCGAAGGCCGGTTGGGAGGATGGAGCCCTCTACCGTCCTCAGGCGGAAGAGGATTACCATACCGTTCCCCTGCGCTTTATCCCCTACTATGCCTGGGCAAACCGCGGCCCCGGTGAAATGGCCGTTTGGATCCGGCAATAACCTTAAACGCCCCCTCTGCGTACGGAATGCTTGCGCAGAGGGGGTTTCTGCCCTACAAGAAAGAAACAGAGCTTCAGAAGGAAGAGCCCGGCATAATACCTTGTATATTGCGGGGCGTTTCCCTATGTAAAGTTCATTGCTTTACAGGTGTTTCCGGTGCTGCCAGTGGATTCCAATGTGGCCAACGCCTAAAAGAATCGCGGAAAGGCTCAATCCTGGCGCCTTTCCATAGATCCCCAAAAACAGAAAGGCAAGAACCGGAAGCGTTGCCCCTGCCACCGGGATACCGCAAAAGCTGCTGTAAAAATCCGCCAGCGTGCGGCCGCTGCGAAAATAACGTATCCACCAGCCTTCATAGAGGAGCATACAGGCTGCGGCGGCAAAAAGCCAGCCGCACCAGGGACTCCAGCCGTGCGGATCATAATCGGAAAAGAAAAGTGCGAAACAGGTTACGAGCACCTGCCCCGTTTTCTCAAGGATCAGCAGGATTCTGTTTTCCCCTGCATCGCTATATCCCTGCGGCTGGGCTTTAATCCAAGCGAGATTTGGGATGATCAGCATCAGATAAAAAATCAGCCCCACGTAAGAAAAACCGAAGGTTCCAAACACAGGCCGCCCCTCCCCAAACAATAGAAAATCACCGGCATGGGGAAGCCCCACGCCGGTGACGGTAAACCGGAAGCCGGTTATTTAATCATCGAAGCCACTTCGTCGGCGAGATTATCCTCCCGCTTTTCGATGCCCTCGCCCTTCTCAAAACGGACAAAGCCGGTAACACTAATCTTGCCGCCAAGCGCCTTCGCGGTATTTTCCACGTACTGCGCAACCGAGATATCCCCGTCCTTAATGAACGGCTGATCCAGCAAGCAGACCTCTTTATAGTATTTCTGAATGCGGCCGTTTACCATCTTCTCCGCGATGTTCTGGGGCTTGCCCTCGTTCACCGCCTGGGCGGTAAGGATCTCCTTCTCTTTGGCGATGGTCTCCGCCGGAACCGCATCCCGATTCAGATAGGCCGGGGTTGCAGCCGCCACCTGCATGGCAACATCCTTCGCAAACTCGTTAAACCCATCCTTACCGGCCGCATCGGTGTCAAACCCGACCATAACGCCGATACGCCCGCCGCCGTGAATATAGGTGACAAAATCGCCCTCAAAGCGCGCAAAACGCCGCACGTGCATGTTTTCGCCAATGGTGAGGATCTTATCCTTGAGCAGTTGGTCAACGGTGAACTCGCTTCCCGAAGCCTTCAGGCCCATGAGCGCCTCCACATCGGCCGGATTCTGCTCGGCAATCGTCTTTGCGCAGATATCGACAAATTCCATAAACGAAGCGTTTTTCGCAACAAAATCGGTTTCGGCGTTTACCTCAACCACAACGCCGACCTTATCGCCCTCATATGCATAAACAACGCCCTCGGCGGCAACGCGGCCGGCCTTTTTGGCGGCGGCGGCAAGGCCCTTCTCGCGCAGGAGCTCAATCGCCTTTTCCATATCCCCGTTCGCATCGTTCAGCGCTTTTTTGCAGTCCATCATGCCGCAGCCAGTGCGCTCGCGCAGGGCGGCTACATCCTTTGCCGTAAATGCCATTTTAATTCCTCCCTATCCATGAGCCGGCGCGCCCGGTGCTCCCGAACGCGCGGCATTCCTTTTCTATGCAGTTTTCCCAGACGCTGCGGGAATAAAACTACTTCTCTTCCTCATCGGTCTCGTTTTCCTTCTCGGCCTGCGCAGCCGCAGCCTCTTCGCTGGCAGCGGCGCCCTGCATGCCCTGACGGCCTTCGAGGATCGCGTCGGCCATCGTGGAAGAAATCAGCTTTACGGCGCGGATCGCGTCGTCGTTGCCAGGAATCACATAATCAATCTCGTCCGGGTCGCAGTTGGTATCAACGATAGCGACGATCGGAATCCCCAGGTTCTTCGCTTCGGCTACTGCGATGCGCTCTTTGCGCGGATCGACGATAAACAGCGCCGCCGGGAGCTTGTTCATGCGCTTAATGCCACCCATGAACTTTTCGAGCTTCTCAATTTCGAGGTTAAGCTTAATAACCTCTTTTTTCGGCAGGCGATCAAAGGTGCCGTCCTCCTCCATCTTGCGCAGTTGGGCAAGACGGTCGATGCGGCGGCGGATGGTCTTAAAGTTGGTGAGCATACCGCCCAGCCAACGGGCGTTTACAAAGTGCGCGCCCGCGCGCTCCGCTTCCTCGCGGATGGAATCGCCCGCCTGCTTCTTGGTGCCGACAAAAAGCACCTCGCCGCCCTCGGTGGAAATATCGCGCACAAACATGTAGGCTTCTTCCAGCTTCTTAACGGTCTTTTGCAGGTCGATGATGTAAATCCCGTTGCGCTCGGTAAAGATGTACCGCGCCATCTTAGGGTTCCACCTGCGGGTCTGGTGGCCGAAGTGAACGCCGGCCTCCAGGAGCTGTTTCATAGATACAACTGCCATTTCTAAAATTCCTCCTTACAGGTTTAAACCTCCGCCCTGCTTTTCGCCCGCGCGTTTATCTGACAACGAATCAGACAACCTGCAATTCACGCGAAACAAGGCGTGCGTTTTCCGAGATATTGTAGCATATGTTTTCCAAAAATGCAAGATCTAAATTGGATAGGTCGGATAAATCCGATTTTTAGAAAGCCCTGTGAATACGAGCTTTGCTTATATTAAACCACCTATGGCCGCAGCGTCCAATCCACCTCTTTGCCAAACCGGGCCAGGAACGCGTTCGTCTTGGAAAAATGCCGGCAGCCAAAAAAGCCGTTGTCCGCCGAGAAGGGGCTTGGGTGGGCGGCGGTCAGCACCAGATGCTGCGCATTGGAGATGAGCTGCGCTTTCGCCTTTGCATAGGCTCCCCAAAGGAGAAAGACCATGGGCTCCTCCCGCTCGTTCAACAATTCAATTACCCGGTCGGTAAAGGAGGTCCATCCTAGGCCGCGGTGGGAATTGGCCTGCCCGGCTCGGACGGTGAGGGTAGCGTTTAAAAGCAAAACCCCATGCTGCGCCCAATCGGCAAGACAGCCATGTCCCGGCGGGACAAATCCAATATCCGCCCGGAGCTCCTGAAAAATATTTTGCAGCGACGGCGGAGGAGCTATCCCCTTCTGAACCGAAAAGGATAAGCCGTGCGCCTGGCCGCGTCCATGATAAGGATCCTGTCCAAGAATCACGGCGCGCACATCGCTGTAGGAGGTGTAGCGCAGAGCGTTAAAAATATCCTCCATCGGCGGATAGACGGTGTGCGTGCGGTATTCCTGGGCGAGCTGGCTACGCAGCTCAAGATAATAAGGCTTTTGAAATTCATCGGCGAGCAGGGCGTCCCACTCATTGCCCAACTGTACCATCTTTACCTCCCCTTTCCTCGCGCCCAAGGATATAAAGTCCTCCCATTCTGTTTCTATTAAATCAGAAACAAAACCGGGCCATATTAGCCAGACGAGCTACCTTCTGCCATGACAGCATTCATTATACTCCCAAAAGAAACCTCTGTAAACCGCCGCGTCTCCTTTTCCAGTGGAAAGGGCTATGAGGGAAAACCGGATAAATCCGTAAGGGCACGCTTGTTATTTCCCGGCCAATGCGCTATAATAAATCTTATAGAATCAACCGTGCTGCCGTTGATTCGCGCGGCGTTTGCCGCGCCACTCTATACAAAACGCTTTTGGAAGGCAGGAAGCTGCATGAGCGATATTTTAAAGGAGCTGTTTGGCGACAATGAATTTGCGGATCTCGGCCGCCAAATGAGCGATTCGGTTCAGGACGCGCTGCGGACGGGGGATTTTTCCGCCTTGAAAACGACCGTCAATTCTACCCTTAATACGGTCGTCAGCCGCTCTATCCCGACCCATCCCACCCCGCCGGGCGGCAAGCCGCCGGTTCCTCCCCTTTCTCATACGCAAGAGCAGAGGACAGCTGCGCCTGGCTATTCCCAGCCCTCCTCCCATGGAGAGACCCGCCGGACTTCCCCACAGGAACCTGGGAATGCTTACGCGCATTATCGCGATCGCCGCGCCAGCCGGCCGGGCGCGCGGCCGGTTCAAACGGGAGGACGCCGCTATCCCCCCTCCGATCCCTCCATCCGTGCCGCAAGGGAGCGTGCGGCCACCGCGGCCCGCTCCGGAATGACTCTCTATGCGCAGAACTATCATCGCAGTTCCCGGTTTTATGTGCTCGGACTTCTGCTTCTTTTAGTGGGCCTTGCTGGGATATTCGCTATGGGAATCTCCTTTGGTGCTTCCCTCCTCTCGCTGTTCAGCTCGGCCTTCGGCTTAGGGCCGCTACTTCTGTGCGGAGGGACCGGCTTGATGCTGGGATTGAGCGTCTATGCCTTTGCGCGGGGAGGGCGGACCTTCGGCCTTCCGTCCCGGTTCCGCACCTACTGCCAACTGCTGGAAAAGCCCCGTTTCTGCGAAATTAACCGGTTGGCGGCGGCGCTGCACAAAAGCCGCTCCAGCGTGCTGTGGGACATCGAACAGCTCCGGCAGGCGGGCATGCTGCCCGGAGGGCGGTTGGATGAGAAAAAGACCTGTCTGATGCTGGGCGACGAGGTCTATCAGCAATACCTATCGGCCAAGGACCGGCAGAAGGAGCGCGAGGAGATCGAATCCCTCAAGGAAAAGGAACCGGATGGCGCCGATGCCGTTATCGCCGAAGGCCGCAGCCGCATCCGCCAAATTCGGGAGGCCAATATCGCGCTGCCCGGCGAAGAAATTTCCTCCAAGCTCGACCGGCTGGAGGATGTGACTACCCGAATATTCGCCTATGTCGAAAAACACCGAAACAAACTGCCGGATATCCGCCGCTTTATGGATTACTATCTTCCCACCACCGTAAAACTGGTTACTTCCTACCGGGAGTTTGAGGCGCAGCCGGTACAGGGGAAAAACATCTTAAGTGCCAAGCAGGAGATTCTGGAGATCCTCGACACCATCAACGCAGCGTTCGAAAAGCTGTTCGACACGCTTTATCAGGAGGATGCCATGGATATTTCCACCGATATCTCCGCGCTGAAAGCGGTGCTCGCCCAAGAGGGACTCTCTCAAAAGGATTTTAACGCGGGCGCATGACCAGGCCGGACAGGCCCGTCCCCCGTTTTTTAAAACGCTACGTAAGGAGGAAACCTATCATGAACGATGAAGTACAAGCCGTCCCTTCTCTAACGCTCGAACCCTTTAAGCAGACGGAAGAAGCTCTTCCCGCCGCCCCGGAACCCCCAAAAGCGGAGCCCGCTGTCTTTAACGAAAGCATCCTCACCCCGGAGGAGCGCAAAATGGTGGACGAGTTTTCTCAAAAAATCGAGCTGACCAACTCCGATCTCATCCTCCAATACGGATCGGGCGCGCAGAAAAAAATCGCCGATTTTTCTGAGAGCGCGCTTTCCAACGTGCGCACCAAAGATCTGGGCGAGGTGGGCGAGATGCTCTCAAACGTCGTCATCGAGCTGAAGAGCTTTGATGTAGAGGAAGAAGAAAAAGGCTTCCTGGGCTTTTTCAAACGTTCCTCCAACAAGATTACGGCAATGAAAGCCAAATATGACCGGGCGGAAAGCAACGTCAACCGTATCTGCTCGGCGTTGGAGAACCATCAGGTGGTGCTGCTCAAGGATGTGGCGATGCTCGATAAAATGTACGAGCTGAACCGGGTCTATTTTAAAGAGCTTTCGATGTATATCCTGGCCGGGCGCAAAAAACTCGATGAGGTGCAGAACACCCAGCTCCCCGCCCTGCGCGAGCAGGCACAGAAGAGCGGACTTCCTGAGGATGCGCAGGCGGCCAACGATCTGGCCTCGATGTGCAACCGGTTTGAAAAGAAGCTGCACGACTTGGAACTGACGCGGATGATCTCGATCCAGATGGCCCCGCAGATCCGGCTGGTGCAAAGCAACGATACCCTCATGGCTGAGAAGATCCAATCCACCCTAGTCAACACCATTCCGCTGTGGAAGAGCCAGATGGTGCTTGCGCTCGGCGTCGCCCACTCGCAGCAGGCGGCGCAGGCGCAGCGGGAGGTCACAGATATGACCAACGAGCTGCTGCGTAAAAACGCCGCCACGCTTAAAATGGCGACGGTGGAAACCGCGAAAGAGTCCGAACGCGGAATCGTCGATATGGAAACGCTGCGCATTACCAACGAATCGTTGATTTCAACGCTGGATGAAGTGATGCGCATTCAAGAGGAGGGCCGCCAGAAACGCGCAGAGGCCGAGGTAGAGCTGCGCCGCATTGAAGGCGAGCTGAAGCAGAAGCTATTGAGCGTCCGCTAAACAAACATCCATCCGATAAAAGCCCAGGAACCCGCCTTTTCGGCGAGCGTTCCTGGGCTTTTCCTGTAAAAGACTTAAAATCCGTTCTTCCGGCATTTACCGGGGTACTGCCAACCGGCTTAAAGCACCTGCTCCAGCTCCACCGTCAGCGCCCGGTAGTCGCCGCGGATGCGCGGCATGGGGAGGCCGCCCTGCATGAGAGCCGCACCGGTGAGCAGCTGGCTCTCGCCACCCAGCTCAAAGGTATAGCGGGCCTCCGGAAGCAGCCCGCGCGGATAGAGATAGACCACTGGCGCGCTGGCCTGCGCATGAATAAGCACATAGCAAAGAAGCGCATGCGCCCGGTCGGGCGAAACAAACTGCCAGGCCGCATAGCGGCTGTTTTGGAAAGGATTGGTCAACCGGTAATAGTCGCCCTCACGAATAAGCGCATGATGTTTTTTAAAGGCTTCTACCTGGCTGCGCACCTCCTCCTTCTCTTCCGCGGTGAGCTTGCTGATGTCCAGCTCATAGCCAAAGGCGCCTGCCATAGCGACTACTCCGCGGGTATGGAAAGGAACCGTCCGCCCGGTTTGGTGGTTCGGGCAGGCGGAAACATGCGCGCCTATGGTGGAAGCCGGATAGCAGAACGACGTTCCATATTGGATTTTGATGCGCTCTATCGCATCGGTGTTATCGCTGCACCAGATCTGCGGCGTGTAATAGAGCATACCCGCATCAAACCGTCCGCCGCCGCCCGAACAGCCTTCAAACAGGACATCCGGGAAAGCCGCCGTCAGCCGTTCCAGCAGCGAATAGACCCCCAGCACATAGCGGTGGTAAACCTCCCCCTGCCGGCCGGCCGGGAGCTGCGCCGACCAAACGTTGCAGAGGTGCCGGTTCATATCCCATTTCACATATTCCAGGTTGGCGCTGCGCAGCACCGCCGAAAGCGCGCTATAAAGATAGTCCACCACCTCGCCGCGGGACATGTCCAGAACAAACTGATAGCGGCTGCGCACCCCATCCCGTCCCGGCGAACGCAGGACCCAATCCGGATGCTCCCGGTAAAGCTGGCTGTCCTCCGAAATCATTTCCGGCTCAAACCAGATCCCCAGCTTCATTCCCAAGGCGTTGATCCTCCGGCAAAGGCCGTCCAACCCGCCGGGCAGCTTGCCCGCGTCCACCGTCCAATCGCCCAGGCTACAGGTGTCGCCGTCGCGCTTGCCAAACCAGCCGTCGTCCATCACCAGCATCTCAATCCCCAGCTCGGAAGCCTCGCGCGCGATCTCCACCAGCTTATCCTCATCGAACCGGAAATAGGTGGCCTCCCAGTTGTTGACCAGAATGGGGCGGCGCTTATCCCGCCAGGAACCGCGGCAAAGGTTTTTCCGGTAAAGCCGGTGATAGCGGCGCGAAAGGCCGCCGAGTCCCTCTTCACTATAGCAGAGAGCTACCTCTGGCGTTGTGAAGCTCTCCCCCGGCAGAAGCTGCCAATCGAAAGCCTCCGGATGAATCCCCATCGTCAAGCGCAGGGCGTTAAACTGGTCGAGCTCCACTCCGGCGGTAAAGTTGCCGGAATAGACGAAGGAAAGTCCATAGCAGCGGCCGCAGTCCTCGCCGGCGTTCCGGTCGCACAAAACGACAAACGGGTTCTGCTGATGGCTGGAAGCGCCGCGGATACTGTCCGCCACGATTTTGCCATGGCGCACCGGCGTACGCTCCTCGCTGCGCTCCATCGCGTGGCGGCCATAAAAGGTGATGACATCGAACCGCTCCCCGTCGGGAGCATCCAGACAGCAGGAGAGCGCCCGCAGGAGCCGCGCCGGCTGCGCCGAAGCGTTACGGATAACCGCCGAACGAGTGATAGCGTCCCTGTCCTCGAACACGGCATATTGCAGCGCAACCTCCAGGCCGGTTTTCTCATCTGCCAGAAGGATTTCCAGCGTTTCCACCTCATCCTCTCCGCCATAAACATAGGGCAGGCCCTGCGGCTTCTGTTTGCCGGGCCGGATGGAATGGGAACGGTAGCGTAGGTCTGTATCGCTGCTTCCATCCTGATAGAGAACGCGCAGGCAGGTTTCACGAAAGTCCCCCGAACCGAACGCAGGGTATTCCTGCAACAGAACATCCAAGGAAAAGGTGCGATCTTTTCCAGCCTCATAAGGATTTCCGGAGAAGCTGCGATCTACCGGCGGCGTCCGGTAGCCAAAGGTGGAGCCGCCTGCCGGGCTGCCATAATAAAGGTGTTGCAGGTACCCAAAGCGGCCGATCTGCATCTGATATTCGCTGCGCCGGGTACGGAGTATAAAAACGCCGGCCTGCCCGTCAAAGGTAATCGCCATCTAAAACCATCCTCTCTTTCGGTGACAACGGAACCTTGCCCCAGTGTAACCCCTAAATTTTAACATATTTTTCTTTCCTTTGGAACAGAAGCAGGCAAATTTCCTGAAAACTTCAATAGTCGCTTCTTTTTTAAGGGCGGCAAAAAGAAAATCCGGCTAAAATACCGATAGCCAAAATCCGGTAAACATGGTAGACTTAATTTTAGTTCTCAAAGACAACTTCCCAGCTTTTTTACCAACGTTCTCTCAAAAGGGAAGCGTCTTGTAGTCCTTAAAAGACATCGCTGCTCGCAGAAAGGAACGGGATCGTTAGAATGAAAGAGCTCTTCAGCATGTTTTGGGCCTTTTTCCGAATCGGTGGGCTTACCTTTGGCGGCGGTTACGCCATGCTGCCCATGCTGCAAAAGGAAGTCGTTGAAAAATTCGGATGGGCGACCGAGGAAGAATTGATGGACTACTATGCCATCGGCCAGTGTACGCCGGGCATTATCGCCGTCAATACCGCCACCTTTGTCGGCTATAAGCGGCGGGGAATTCCCGGCGCTATCTTTGCAACAGCGGGGGTGGTGTTTCCCTCGCTGGTCATCATCACCATCATCGCCGCCTTCATTCAAAATTTTGCGCACATCGTTTATGTACAGAGGGCCTTTGCCGGTATCCGCGTAGCAGTCTGTGTGTTGATTCTGGAAGCGGTTATCAAGCTCTGGAAAAGCGGCGTTAAGAACCTTACCGGCGTCTGCGTCTTTCTGGCCGCCTTTATTTTGACCGCGCTGCTCGGCATCTCCCCCATCTATCTGGTCATCGCCGCGGCGCTGTTCGGCATCGTTTGGGGGAAAACCGGCGCTAAGGCTTAAGAAGAAGCGTTTTCAAAACTGCCGCTTTGCCGAACCTTCACACTGTTTAAGAAAGGGATGGTCAATGATGAACATTTTAATAGCGCTGTTCTATGAATTTTTCAAGGCTGGCCTGTTCGCCGTTGGCGGCGGCCTGGCCACCCTGCCGTTTCTTTACAATATTGCCGCCCGTTACGATTGGCTGCCAATCGAGCTCATGCCCGACATGATCGCCGTTTCCGAGTCCACTCCCGGCCCTATCGGGATCAACATGGCGACTTACGCCGGCTTTAACGCCTACGGCGTCACTGGCGGCATAGTCGCCACCTTTTCCCTGGTCCTTCCTTCGGTGATCATCATTATTTTGATCTCGAAGTTTCTTTCCCGCTTCAACGAAAATCCGCTGGTGAAAAGCGCCTTTACCGGCCTGCGGCCGGCCGTTACAGGGCTAATCGCCGCAGCCGGCTGGCAGGTGTTTTCCATCACCATCTTCCGCTTTGAGCGGTTCCAGGCGAGCGGCAATTGGCTGGAGCTCTTCAACTGGAAGTCTATCGCGCTGTTTGCCGTTCTCTGGCTTCTGCTGCGCAAATTTAAGGGGCATCCACTCTATTATATCGCAGGCGCAGCGGTAGCCGGTATCCTACTGCAATTTTAAGTCTCTTCGCCGTATCTAAAATAAAAGGAGGATTTTTATGCAGATCCCTGTTCATGAATTTTCCAAGGAATGCCCCTGCGGGCATAAGCACGCCGTCGATGTCCGCGATATCCGGATCGGGAGGGGCGTTCTCTCCGCTATCCCCAGCCTGGTAAAAGAGGGCGGATTCCGTTCCCCCCTGGTGATCTGCGATGAAAACACCTATGCCGCCGCAGGCGGGCAGGTTTGCAGCCTCTTAGACGGCTGCCCGTTCATCCGTCTGCGGCCGGATGGACTGCATGCAGACGAGCACGCCGTTGAGCAGGTGCTGCGCGCCCTTCCCGCCGGAATCGATCTGCTGGTCGCCGTCGGATCGGGCACCGTCCACGATATCACCCGCTATTGCGCCAACGAGCGCGGTCTCCCCTTCTTCTCGGTCCCCACCGCCGCAAGCGTGGATGGGTTCGTCTCTACCGTTGCGGCCATGACCTGGCACGGCTTTAAAAAGAGCTTCATCGCTATCGCCCCTCTCTACGTCGTAGCTGACAGCGTCATTTTTTCCAAAGCTCCCGCCCGGCTGACCGCCGCCGGCATCGGCGACCTGCTTGGCAAATATACGGCTATCGCCGATTGGCGCATTGCCCATGCGGTAACAGGAGAATATCTCTGCGACCGGATCTGCGCAATGGAGCTGGAAGCCATCCGTACCGTTTGCGAAAACCTGGATGCCATTCGGGCCGGCGACGCGGAAGCCAGTGAACAACTGATGTATGGTTTGCTCCTCTCCGGACTGGCCATGCAAATGATCGGGAACTCCCGTCCCGCTTCCGGATCGGAGCATCACATGTCCCACCTGTGGGAGATGGAGGTCATCAACCCGCACACCGGCGCCTATCATGGGGAAAAGGTCGGCGTGGGCCTTCTCTATGCGGCCGCCGCCTACCACCAGGTACGGTCCCGTATTCTGGAGGGAACCCTCTCGTTGAAGGACTATAGCGGACTTGAAACCGCGCTGTTTGAAGAAACCTTTGGAAAGCGGGGAATGTGCGAAGAAGTCCTTCGGGAAAATACGCCCGATCCTCTCGCCGCCATCCCCCCAGAGAAGCTGCGTGAATGCCTGCCGCAGATTGCGGACATCCTTGGCGAAATTCCCGAACCGGAAGCGCTGCGCTCGCTGCTCGCCCGCGCAGGCGCTCCTCTCTCGCTGACCGATATCGGCCTTACCGAGGATATCCGCCCGCTGACCCTGCGCCTCTCCCCCTATGTGCGCAGCCGCCTGACCTTGATGCGGTTGATGAAATGCTTTGACTTGGATATGAACTCCCTTTAAACCGCGAACTTTTAAAGAAAGATCCCTTTTGCCGCGCTTTTAATCGGGCACAGCGAGAGGGGTCTTCTTGCAACATTTCGCTCTTTTCTCCAGAAAATGTGTACGCGGACAGGCGGTTACATAGCGATCCAGGCTTCTCTTGGGCGTCCCTTCTTCTTTTGCCTCTCCAACACTAAAAACAATCACGAAGGGGATGCCTTCCGCTCTCTACGAAAGGGCCCGATGTACCGTTTGACTGCCTCCCGTTTATGCCAAAAATACAATCGTGCTTTTGGCGTACCAAAACACAGCCCTTTTATTGACTTCGAACGGAGGATTCTGTACAATAGAACCATGAATCTGAAACGGAGGGAAGCCAGAGGTTCTTCCCTCCGTTGCAGAGGGAAGGGGGTGGCTCTTCATCATTTGGAGCGGCCAGCTCTTCAGAAAGGAAGATGATAGGAATGGGAACCTATTCAATCGGTGTTGACTTCGGTACGCTTTCGGGCCGTGCCGTCCTGGTAGAAACCAGCAGCGGCAAGGAGCTGGCAAGCAGCGTTTTTTCCTACCCGCACGCCGTTATGGATCGCGAGCTTCCGGACGGAACAAAGCTGGGCGTAGACTGGGCGCTCCAGCACCCGCAGGATTATCTGGATGTATTCGCCAATACCATCCCAGCCGTTTTGAAGGAAACGGGCGTCAAGCCGGAAGAGGTTATTGGCGTTGGCGTTGACTTTACCGCCTGCACCATCCTACCGGTCAAGGCAGATTCCACCCCTCTCTGTTTTTTAGAGGAATTTAAGGGAGAGCCCAACGCCTATGTCAAGCTCTGGAAGCACCACGCGGCGCAGGACAAGGCCAACCTTCTCAACGAAACGGCCCGGCAAACCGGTCAGGATTGGTTAGGACGCTACGGCGGAAAAATCTCTTCTGAGTGGCTTTTCCCCAAGGTAATGCAGATAGTAGAAGAATCTCCTGAGGTCTATGCCGCGGCGGACTATATCCTGGAGGCAACCGATTGGGTCACTTGGTTCTTAACCGGAGTACAGACCCGCAACTCCTGCACAGCGGGCTATAAAGCCATTTGGAATAAACGGAACGGTTATCCGGATACCGCCTTCTTCAAAGCGCTCGACCCGCGGCTAGAGCATGTCGTGGAGGAAAAGCTCGGCTGCCCGATCACCCCCTTAGGATCCCGCGCAGGCTTCCTCTGCGAAAAAGCGGCGGCGCTTACCGGGCTTTGCCCCGGAACGGCAGTCGCTGTCGGCAATGTTGATGCGCACGTCACCATGCCCGCAGTCGGGATCGACGGGCCTAACAAAATGCTGGCCATTATGGGAACCTCGACCTGTCACATCCTCATCAGCCGGGAGGAGCGGAACGTTCCCGGCATGTGCGGCTGTGTAGAGGACGGCGTTTATCCCGGATTCTTTGGCTATGAAGCGGGGCAAAGCTGCGTTGGCGACCATTTCCAGTGGTTTATTGAGAACTGCCTGCCCGCCCATTATGAGCAGGATGCGAAGGCGCAGGGGAAGAACATCCATGTCTATCTGCGCGAAAAGGCGGAGAAGCTGCGCCCCGGCGAGAGCGGGCTTCTGGCTCTGGATTGGTGGAACGGCAACCGTTCGGTACTGGTCGATATCGATTTAAGCGGCCTGCTCATCGGCTGTTCCCTGCAAACGCAGCCGGAAGAGATTTACCGGGCGCTGATCGAAGCGACTGCCTACGGCACCCGGATGATCATTGAAACCTTCCGCGAAAGCGGCGTCCCGGTAGAAGAGTTCTATGCTTCGGGCGGCATTTCCCAGAAGGACCCCATGACGATGCAGATTTATGCCGACGTCCTGAACCTGCCCATCCGCATCGCCGGTTCCACCCAAGGGCCGGCACTGGGAAGCGCTATCTTCGGCGCTGTAGCTGCTGGGAAGGAAAAGGGCGGGTATGACGACATCTTCACCGCCGCGCAGAAGATGGGGAAACTGCGCGATGAAATCTACCGTCCCATTCCGGAGAACGCCGTGGTCTATGATAAGCTCTATGCGGAATACCGCACGCTGCACGACTATTTCGGCCGCGGTGAGAACGACGTGATGAAGCGGCTCAAGGCCATTAAGAAGAGTCAGTCCGGGCGGGAAGCATAACGGTTCAGAAAGGAAGGATTCGGAATCATGTTGGAATCGCTCAAAGAACAAGTCCTTCAGGCAAATCTGGATCTGCCGCGCCACCGGCTTATTACCTTCACCTGGGGCAATGTTTCCGGGATTGACCGCAAACAGGGCTTGGTGGTTATTAAGCCCTCCGGCCTGTCCTATGAAGGGATGAAGGCGGAGGACATGGTGGTAGTCGATTTGGAAAGCGGGAAAACGGTAGAGGGCCGGTGGAAGCCCTCCTCCGATACGCCCACCCATTTGGTGCTCTATCGCGCCTTTTCCGATCTCGGCGGTATCGTTCACACCCATTCCCGTTGGGCCACCATCTTTGCACAGTGCGGCCGGGGCATTCCCGCCATGGGCACAACCCACGCCGATTATTTTTATGGAGAGATACCCTGCACCCGCAAGCTCTCCGCCGAAGAAATTGCCGGCGATTATGAGGCGGAAACCGGACGCGTCATCGTCGAACGGTTTGCCGGCCTCTCCCCCAACGATATCCCTGCCGCGTTGGTACACAGCCACGGCCCCTTCTGCTGGGGAAAAGATCCAGAGGATGCCGTCTATCACGCCGTCGTGCTGGAGGAGGTGGCCTTCATGGCCTGGCACTGCCTCTCGCTTGGGCGGGACGGCGCAATGCAGCAGGAGCTTTTAGATCGCCACTATCTGCGTAAGCATGGCAAAAACGCTTACTATGGCCAGGGCTGACCCGCCGGGTCCTATCCATTACACAAGCGGCTCTCGGCATATTTTTACCTTTCTATCCAAAAACTAGAACCGATATTTGAAGGAGGTCTTTTGATGCCCGCATATAAAAACATTATGGAAGATATTGTAGAAGCTAAAATGAACCAGATGCAGGAAACTTTGAACTGCTGCACCTGCGAACAGTGCCGTAGCGATATTGTCGCTTACGCGCTGAACCAGCTTCCCCCGAAATATGTGGCGACCGCCAAGGGCGAGGTTTATTCCAAGCTCTACACACTCAGCGTGCAGCACGATGCGGACGTTATGGCCGCACTGACCCAGGGGGCCAAGCTGGTCGCTAAAAATCCGCGGCACTGAGCAGCGGCAACTGGGGTTCTGAGCGAAATATGCCGCGATAAAACCCGGTGAAGCGCCGATATTCCTCGGCATATAGACCGCCCCTAGCTTCTCTCCCATACCATTTGTATGATAAAAGCGCGTTTCTGTTCCAGATCGCAGACTCTGGACAGAAACGCGCTATTCTTTTCCATAAAACCTTATACTCCATACACGGCCGCACCTGCCCTTGTAGAAAGGGCCATGTGAAAAAGAAGAGGGCAGCCGGTAAGATAAAAGGCCAGAGAGCATCCAGTTGCTTGAGCCTTTGCGAAAAGCTAAATCATTTAGAGCCCTTGGTTTTCATACTCGCTCCCAGCAAAAACAGCGATATGTTTATCACAGGAAAAAACCGCCGCTGATCTTTGTCCGTCTGCGGCGGCCCACAATTCTATAGAATTTCCTGCCGGTCTACTTTGTTTACGAACGTCCTATAACCTGTACCTGTAGGTTTTCCAGAATATCCAGCGCCTTTTCATGCAGCGCCGGATCGGCGGCCGCCGTTAGGCGTGCGTCTACTAGCACCGGCGTGTTTGGCTGCGCCGTAAGCGCCAAGACCGCATTGGAAAGCACACAGATGCTGCTGACTAATCCACAGAGCTCAATCGAGGCGTAGCCCTGCCCTTCCAGGTGATGGAAAAGCCACGCGCTGCCAAACGTCTCCTTCTCAAAGCGCGGCGCCCCTTCGCTGAGGGCTTCGATCTCTCCGAACAGCCGCCAACCGCCGCTCCCCTTTTGGCAGTGCGGAATGGGCAGCGCCTTCCCCTCGCGGGTCTGGGCATAATCTGCGCCATGGGTATCCAACGTGAAAATCACCTCGTCCCCTCGCTCCCGGTATTCCCGGATACGTTCCACAATCGGACCTTCCAGCGCCCTCGCGCCTGGGAACCCCAACGAACCGTCCACAAAATCCTTCTGGTAGTCAATGACCAGCAAAAGCCGTTTCATCCTCCAACCCATCCCTTCCGAAAAATTCCTGCTCTGAAAAGCAATATGAAGCGGGCCCCCGGCTGATAGAAAGCTGGGAAGCCCGCTCTTTTCATTTAGATGATCCAATGGACCGCTTCGCCGGTTTCGGCGCTGCGCAGGATCGCCTCCATCAGCCGCATGGAACGCAGGATCTCGTGATGCTTCACGATCTGCTCCACCTTGCCATCTACCGCATCCACCAGGTTGCGGTAGAAGTCGCGCACATCCGAATGTACCTCCGGAAGCGGATATTCCTCAATGGTTTCCTCGGTGCGGGGAGCCATCGTCTTGGTCAAACCGGCCGCCGTCACTACCGGTACGGCGTCCCGCTTCTCCCAGTCGGAAACCATGACGATCTTGCCATGGAGCTGCCAATCCTCGATAACCGCCGACCCGTTTTCACCGAGCATATACCAGCGCGGGAGATTAATAAAGTTGCTGGTCCCTACCTCCACCTGGCAGGAGAGCGGCGGATCGCCCGCTACCTTCGGAGCAAAATGAAGGATAGCCTTGAAGCCGTCGTCCACCTCTTCGTTGGTAACGTTGTCCAGATCCGCATAGACAGAGACCACCGGCTCCTTAATCATCATCAGCATCTGATCCAGGAGGTGAACGCCCCAATCCAGCACCATTCCGCCGCCGTTGGCCTTCTGATTGCGCCAATCGCTGGGAATGCCGCGCGATCCATGTACCCGCGATTCAATTTTGAAAACCGGCCCCAGCCGGCCTTCGTCATAGATCTTTTTGATCGTGAGGTAATCCTCGTCCCACCGGCGGTTCTGGTGAACGGTAAAGATCACGCCGCATGCCTTTGCTGTTTTAATCATATCACGCACCTCGTCGCTCGAAAGAGCGACGGGCTTCTCGCAGACCACGTTCTTTCCCGCCTGCATGACCCGGATCGCTACATCCCGGTGCTGATCGTTTGGGATAGCGATGGTAACAAGCCGCACCTGCGGATCGGCCAGCAGATCCTTCATCGATGCGTAGGCATGGATTCCCGCTTCCTCGGCGGCAGCATTCCGCTGCGGATCGATATCGTAAACGCCGCAGAGCTGAATTTCTTCCATCGTTTTTAGCTGGCGGGTGTGCCAGCCTCCCATCCCGCCATAGCCAATAACTGCAACGCCTAATTTTTCCTTCATTCGTGAACCCCTTTCTTTTCTTCGGAGCCTGGCCTTAGAGCAAGGCCGGATTTTTATCATCCGTCCCAACCTTTTCTTTTAGGCCCACCACATATCGGCAACGCCCTCGAAGGTGAGCACTTGCTTGAGGAACGAAACCGCCTTGGAGAGCCCCTCGTTCTGGCTCATCAATCCGTCCTCGTGCTCAATGCTGATCGCATAATCATAGCCCGCAACGCGCAGGGCGCTGATGATATCCTTCCAATAGAGGTAATCGTTGCCATAGCCGACGCTGCGGAAAACCCAGGACCGGTGCGCTGCATCGGAATAATGGCGGGTATCCAAAACGCCGTCAACCGCCACATTGTATTTGTCAATCCGCGTATCCTTTGCATGGAAATGGAAGATGGCGTCTCCCAGCGCCTTGATCACCGCTACCGGATCCATTCCCTGCCAAATCAAATGGCTCGGATCCAGGTTCGCCCCGATCTCCGGGCCCACCGCCTCGCGCAGCTTGAGCAGCGAGTGAGTGTTATAAACGCAGAAACCGGGATGCAGCTCCAGCGCAATCTTGTTTACACCATGCTCTTTAGAAAAAGCCGCCAGGTCCTTCCAATAGGGGATCAGCACTTCTTCCCACTGCCAGGTTAGAATTTCGGTGAAATCGTCCGGCCAAGGGCAGGTCACCCAGTTGGGGTATTTCGCGCCCTCATGGTCGCCCGGACAGCCGGAAAAGGTATTGATCTGATGAATACCCAGCTTTTCCGCAAGCAGAATGGTGTTGCGGATGACCCGGTCGTTCTGCGCGGCAATCTCTTTGTTCGGATGGACGGGGTTGCCATGGCAGGAGAGAGCGCTGATCTCCATTCCATATTTCCGAATCAGATCCATAAACGCAGCCCGCTTCGCTTCGCTTTCCAGCAGCGCCTCTGGATCGCAGTGCGCATTGCCTGGGCAATTGCCGCAGCCGATTTCTACCATTTGAATCCCTAACGACTGAAAATACTTGAGCGCTTCCTCCAACGAAAGATTGGAGAGCAGGGTTGTAAATACGCCGAGTTTCATTCAAACAACTCCCTTTCTAAACGCTTGGGCGGCGCTGCCTGCCCGCACCCCGAAAGCAAGGCAGGTGCAGCCCAGCGATTGTCTATGTTTTTATAAAGAATAGTTCGCCTTGAGGTTTTCTATGCTTCTGCGCACATCGGAGAGCCCATCCGGCGTTGGATCGTCGTTCTCCACGATGATCCATTCCGAACCGATTTCTTTGGCGGCATCCAGAACCGTCTGAATATCCGCAACCCCTTCGCCGATGGCGCAGGGAGTCCCGTCTGCGCTGCCGTCCTTCAGGTGGATGAGAAGGATCCGATCTTTTATCTTACGCATATAGGAGCGGTTATCCTCTCCGGCGATAAACGACCAATAGGTATCCAGCTCCAGCGGGCAATAGCTCCCGATCTCCTCAATAGGGAGTACCCCATCGACCGGCTTAAACTCATGTGCATGGTTGTGGTAGCCCACCTTCATGCCCAGCTTCCCCGCCTTCTCCTGGAGCGCCGTCAGCTGTGCGCGCAGATGGTCAAGCTCCGCGCGCGTGCCGGTGGGGGCGCCTGCGCAGATAAAATGCTGTACCCCAACGGTATGGTAGAAGGCCAACATCTCATCCATATCGCTTTTATCGATATTCCCAAGCCCCTCATGGCAGCCAAGCGCCGTCAGTCCCAGAGAAGCCAGCTTTTCCTTGAGCGCTGTGGCGTCCGCACCGAAGCATCCGGCAAATTCAACGCCCTCATAGCCTATTTCTTTTACCTTTTCCAAGGCGGCAAAAAGCGTCGCCGGATCCGAGATAGCATCCCGGACGTTGTACATCTGCAAAGCAATTTTCATTGCGCAGGCCGCTCCTTTCCGTTAACGGAGTATGTATTTACGAATGGTTTCGATCGCAAGAGCTATCCCCTTGTCCCCCAGCTCGCCTTCCTTCCAGATCCGGGAGTGCGGCTCCAGACTGAGCAGCCCGTCGTATCCATGCGCATAGAGGCAGCCCATGAAAGCGCCCCAGTTGGTGATATCCATCCCCGCCGGCGGATCGTCGAAGCGCTGCCCGTCCACCTGCAAAGCGCCCTTGATGTGGACATGGTAAAAGCGGCCGCCCCACTTTTTCATTTCCGCCAAGTAATCGCGGTGCGCATAGATGCTGTGTGAGCTGTCGAATTTAATTCCAAGCTGCGGGAGATGGCCGTGAATCAGCGTCCAGCTCCAATCGGAGTGCACAAAGTTCGCCCAGTCGCAGTTATAGGTGGCGATGCGCACCCCCTTCTTCTCGCCATAGTCGCAGAGCTTCTCCAAAAAGCGAATGGCGGCGGTGACATTGGCATAGTCCGAGATCCCTTTCACCTTGTTCACGCCGGTATTGAATACGCCCGCGCCCAACTGGGAACAGACGTCGATCAGACGGTAGCTATTTTGGAGCTCCTCCTCGATAATGCCGCCGTTTTCATCCAGCTTGTCGGCTCCCCAACGGCCAATCGCTCCAACCGCTACGTTATAGCGCGCAGAATATTTGCCGAGCTCGCCGGCCTGGGAGGCGAAGGCGGACACATCCTTCCCAATATCGATACAGTATTCGACAAACGACAAACCGAACTCTGCGGCATGCCGGAACCCCTGTTCGCCCGGCTGTTCAATGATTCCCAGCTTCACCGGAATCCTTCTCCCCTTTCTTCCCGCCTGTTAAAACAGGACCGGCTTGCCCTCGGCGGCGCTGCGGTAAATGGCTTCCAGAATCTGAGTGACCACCAACGCCTGCTCTGGCTTCACGATCGGCTCCCCATCGTGCAGAATCGCATCAATCCAGCAGCGAGCCTCCACATCGGCCGGGGACATCTCCTGTCCATCGAAGAAAGCGACGCCGCGCGCCTCAAGATCGGGCTTTTCCACACACTGGCGGTTGTATTTCACCGAGTTAATCCGCAGGCCGTCCTTCATATCCGCGCCCGCCTTGGTGCCGCAAAGCGATGTTTTCGCCTCGCCCACATCCAGCGTATTCAGCGCCCAGGCGGCTTCCAACACGATCGTCGCGCCGTTTTCCATTACGATATAACCGAACGCCGAATCCTCAACGGTGAACTCCTTCGGATCCCAATCGCCAAAGGCGTTGGCCGTCTCGGTCTGATCGCCGAGCTTCTTAAAGACGCTGCCGACCACCATCTTGGGCTTATAGTTATCCATCATCCAGAGCGTCAGATCCAAGGCATGGGTGCCGATATCGATCAGCGGGCCGCCGCCCTGTTCATATTCATTCAGGAAAACGCCCCAGGTCGGAACCGCGCGGCGGCGGATGGCGTGCGCCTTCGCATAGTAGATATCGCCCAGCTCCCCGTTTTCACAAACGCGCTTGAGGTACTGCGAATCGGGACGGCAGCGGTTCTGATAGCCGATGGTCAGTTTCTTCCCGGTGCGGCGGGCGGCGTCCAGCATCTTTTGCGCCTCAGCGGTGTTGATAGCCATCGGCTTCTCGCACATGACGTGTTTCCCGCTCTCCAAGGCATCCACTGTGACGAAACTGTGCTCGCGGTTGGGGGTCAGCACATGCACCAGGTCAATCGTCTCATCGGCCAGCAGCTCCTTGTAGTCCTCATACACCTTCGCTCCCGGAACGCCGTATTCCTTCGCCGCCTTCTCCGCACGATCCCGCTTGATATCGCAGAAGGCGACCATCTCCACCTCATCAATCTTTTTGAGCGCGGGCATGTGCTTGTTGTTGGAGATCCCTCCGCAGCCGATAATGCCAATCTTCAGTTTCTTTTCCATGTCGTTCCATTCCTTTCTCTCAATATGGTTTGCTATTCTTTTCTATTTGCCGGGTGGATTCCCGGAATATCAGCCTATGCTTTATATAAACATCGCGTCTTACGCAGCCGGGATTTTCAATCTTCTCCAAAAGCAGCTCCATCGCCTTGCGTCCAAGCTGGAGCTTGGATTGAGAAACGGTGCTCAACGTTGGAGTGAGCATCCGCGCCAGGGCAATGTTGTCGAACCCGAAAACGGAAGCATCCTGTCCGGGCTGCAAGCCCATCTCGTGCATACGGCGGATAACGCCCGCCGCCATCGAGTCGGAACCGGCAAAAACCGCATCGGGAGGGATAGGAAGCGAAAAGAGCCGGCGGCAGGCGCGCGCGCCCGCCGTAAAGGTATAATCCCCCGCCGCATGGTACTCCGGCCGGTCAGGCAGCCCGGCCTCTTCCAGCGCACGCCGGTAGCCCTGTAAGCGCTGGCAGGAGGAATACTCATCCGGATGAGCGATAATGGCAATCCTCTGCCGCCCCTCCCGGATCAGATAATGGGTCACTTCATAGGCGGCCTGTTCGTTATCAATCCCCACATAAGGGATATCGGCCCCATCGATGTACTCGCTGCACATAACCGCCGGATACCGGGCGGCCAGCTCGCTCAACTCCTTTGCCGTCAAACGGGAGGTCATGAATAAGACCCCGTCCACGCTGCGCTGCGGAAGCATGCGGACATATTGCCGTTCTAAATCCGCATCCGAGTGGGTAATGGAAACCACAATCTGATAACCCCGGCGCCATGCAGCCTGTTCTGCGCCGCGCACTACCTCGGACAGAAAATCGTGCAGCATGACCGGCAGAAGCACCAGCACCCGGCGCGTGGAATTTTTGCGTAAGCTGCGGCCCAAGGCGTTTGGCGCATATCCCACATCGGCTATCACCTGTAAAACACGCGCGCGGGTGGCTTCGGCTACCACCGGATCGTTATTGAGTACGCGGGAAACGGTAGCGACTGAAACGCCGGCCGCCTTTGCGACATCCTTGATCGTCTGTATACTACCGCCCCCCTTATCCCTCCGATTGTAATCGATTACGGTTCCATTATATCCGATAAAATAGATTTTTCAATTGACATATTCTACAGGTTTTCCATTCTCTTTTTAGGGGAGATGGATATGAAAAGGGCCTGCCCGCGAGGCAAAAGGAACCAACGGTTCTTCATGCCTTGCAGGCAGGCCCTAAAAGCTCAGAAAGTCAGATGTATACCCTTTACCCGTTTTCCGGTTCCGTTTTTTGAGCGCCGGGCGCGGGCAGTCCGGTGACATCGAGCCGGACGTTTTGGGTGGTCTTACCCTCAAAGGTGTTTGCGCGCATTACCTCTGTTAAATCAAACCCGATGGTATCGCGCAGCGATTCATTCACCGCCTTGAGCGCGCCGACGCTATAGCGGGCAACATCCGCCGCTCCCCCGTCGCCCTCCGATCCGCCGCCGATAATCGTAATGTTGCCAATCTTGGACATGGGCTCGGCTATGGCGCGCGCAATCTCCGGCAGCTTATCGATAACCATTTGCAGCTTACCGCTGTCATCCATCTTTGCGAGCGCTTCGGCCCTCTTTTCGAGCGCTTCCGCTTCCGCAAGACCGCGCAGCCGGATGGCCTCCGCGTCGGCAAGGCCCTGGCGCTGCGTCACCTCGGCCTGCGCAAGACCCTCCTGTTTAATGCGCTCCGCCTGGGCGAAAGCATCGAGCTTGTTGGCCTCTGCCTCTGCTTGCGCCTTCAAAATGGCGGCGGCCTTCTGGGCCTCTGCTTCCAGCTCCTGGCGCTTACGCGCCGCTTCGGAGGGTTTGACCACCGTTTCCAGAAGCTCCGCCTCTTTACGCTGGATCTTCTTCTGCGCCAGCTCAATCCCCTTCTGCTCCGCCGCAATCTGGATGTTGAGCTCCGCCTCGCGGACCTCCTTGGCGCGCTGCTCGCGCAGGACGTTGGCATCCATCTCCGCGTTGGTAACTTCTTTTAGGGTGACGTTTTTCTGGATTTCATAAGCTGCATCGGCAATCGCCTGGGTGGTCTGGCGGTCTTTATCGAAGCTGAGTTTTTTGATGTCTGCGTCCTTCTTCGCCTCGGCAATCCGCGCCTCGGCCTCCAAGCGCGCCTGCTCGCCCGCGCGCTTGGCCTCGCTGGTTTTGATCATGCTCTCCTTGTAGGCTTCCGCCTCCGCAATCTCGGCATCGCGCTTTACTGCCGCTATCTGCGGCTTGGAGAGAGCGTCAAAATACCCGTTCTGGTCGCCGATCCCCTTGATGGTGAAGGATTTCAGCTCCAGCCCCAGCTCGCTGAGCTGCTCCTCGGCCACCTCTTTGACGCGCTCCGAAAAGGTCTTGCGGTCGCGGTAGAGCTGTTCAGCGGTCATGTCGGCGATGATCTCGCGCAGCCTTCCCTCACAGACATCCCGCGCCGTTTCCATGATGTGTTTTTTGGTCTCCCCCTGGTTGCCGCAGTTAAACTGCTCCACTGCGGATCGAATCATCGTTTCATCGTTCTTGATCTTGACCACAACGGTTCCGCTCGCCTCGATAGGAACAGCGTCCGCCGTCAGCGTTCCCTGCATGTTCACATCAAAGCTGATGTTTTCCAGGGTAATATAGTCGATCCGCTGCAAGACCGGGATCACCACTGTACCCCCGCCCGTTACCACCTTCGCCTTTCCAAGACCGGTAACAATCGCCGCCTTATCGGCCGGCACCTTTTTCCAGGTAGAGAGTATCGCCACCGTGATGAGCACCAGGGCGGCAAGAACAATCAACAACGTGCTTAATGCTTCCGGCATTCTGCGTTCCTCCATTCACAAGTTTAAGGTCCCACTGTCTCCCAAACATTTAGAGCTCCAGCGGATCGCCTCCTTTTTCTCTCAACGGCGAGACCGTGCAGAGCCGCTTTTCGGCATCTACCTCCACCACCATCACCTTTTCCCCAGCTTCAATTTTATCAACCCCCGCTATCGGCTTGGCGCTGTAGGTAATCAGACTGCCAACCGAGCTAAGAAGGGTGACGGTCCCGATAAAATCCCGGCGGATCTCCAGCTTCACTGTCCCTATCTGCCAGCGCAAATCTTCCATACGCAGCGCAAAGGCACGCTGTGCATGCAGCGGTTTTATCAAAAACCGCCCCAAGAGATACCAGCCCAAGAGCCCTGCGGCAATCCCCGCCAATAGGCTCAGTCCCGGATGAATACGGTGTAAGCAAAAGCGGCCCAAGGCTCCAAAAAGGACGGAAAACAGGGCGATCCCCATCAAATTTAAGGGCAGAATTCCATCAAAAGCTCCGTCCAAATCAAAATCGAAATCCAAATCGAACGCGCTGCCCAATCCGCCGGCAAGCAACTGAAACAGGGGGATGGCCAAACCTGCAACCATGCAGCAAAGATAAACCTTTTCCAGTACGGCCCCCATCCTTTTCCCTCCCTGCCAAGTCTTTATCTGTATTCTATCATACCCCGGAAAGCCGTGCAAGTGGATCCCATTTCCGCTACGCGCTCCCCTCTGCTTAACAATACCATCCAGCAGAGAAAAACTCCCCGCAGCCATTCCGGCCGCAGGGAGTATGTTTTAGCTACTTAACGCATGAGCAGTTGCAGAGTATTATAAGGAGCAAGATAAGAAGAATTTTTCATCATCGCCAGCGAAGTGAGGCCCAAGGCATCCGAAATGTTGCGGTTCATCGTCTCGGTGGCGATATCCGCATCCATGATCTTCGAAAGGCTATCCGCCAAGTTGATTTCACTGTTGCCCAGGTTATTGAGCAGCGATTGCAATCCGTTTTCCGAAGCGCCGATAGCCGCGCGCTGGGAAGAGACGATTCGCGTCGCCTCCCGGATGGTATTGACCGCCTTACCGGCGCTCTGCACACTGGTCAAGTCCACCTTATCCAACCCTAAACCGGCAGCCGAGAGCTCTCCCATCGTCACATCCTTGGTGTTGCCGCCCTCTTCTCCCACCTGCATGGTATAGGTCGAACCGTCGAACAATTTATTGCCGTTGAAAGAAGAACTCTGGCCAATCCTATCCACCTCGGAGGCCAACTGGTCATATTCCGCTTGAAGCATCTGGCGTTCGTCATCCGAGAGAATGCCGTTGCCCGCGCGCATAGCCAGCTCGTTCATCCGGCCGACTACGTCACCCACCGTGCTCAAGATGCCGTCCGCCGTCTGGAGCATAGAGACCGCATCCTGCGTGTTGCGGCTGGCGGTGCTCATCCCCGTGATCTGGGCGTTCATCCTGCGGGCTATCGCCAAGCCGGAGGCGTTATCCGCCGCGGAGTTGATTTTGTAGCCGGAGGCGATGTTGCGGATAGCGCGCGCACTCGCCGCATTCGCGCTCGACCAATAACGCTGCATGAGTTGATTGACGCCGCTATTATTATTGATTTTCATAATTCAACCCATCCTTCTTTCTATCAAAAGAAAAAGATATATTTACCTACCCTCATTATAGCACACCGGTCTGAAATTTCAAGCTCCTCCAGAAATTTTTTACAAACGGAGGGTTCTTGTGCTATAATAGCCATAGAGACGGCCATGATACCTCACCGAACAGGGAGACGATCCGATGGATTCACAGAATATCAAAGAAAACGCTTTTGCCTCGATGACCTCTTCCGAATGGATCTTTCAGCTTCTGGATAGGGCGTCCGTGGAGCTGCACAGCGCGCGGGACGCCATTGAACGCCGGGATTTTGAAGCGGCTAACCGTTCCCTCATACACAGCCAGGATATCTTTCTGGAGCTACAGTCCATGATGCGCAGCGAAGACGCGCTCAGCCAGAATGTTTCCGCCTTTTTAGAAGATATTGCCGAGCTGCTCTTCTTCGCAAACATTTACAAGGATATCGCCCGGATCGATGAGGTTCTCCCCTTTATCGAAAGGCTGAAGATCATCTATAGCTATTTTATGGGCGGAGGAAAAAAGAGTTCCACGTAAGTTCCGTCCTTCCTTTTCCGGTAACTATAAAAAGTGCCGGCGGCTGGGCTTTCCCCACGCTGCCGGCACTTTTTATAGTATAATTACTTTTTGTTAAAGAGCTCCATAATGTCGAAGAAATCGTCGTCGTCGATCCCATGCTCCTCTTCCTTCGGCGGTTCGGATTCCTCCGGCTGTGCGGCGGCGCCCCGTCCCCCCGAAATCGGCGGGTCAAAATTGTTGCCGTCCTCAAAACCGGTGGCGATCACCGTGACCGACATCTGATCTTTCATGCTGTCGTCAAACGCAGCGCCCCAAATAATGGTCGCATCCGGATGGGCCGCGTTATGTATCATCGTAGAGGCCACATCGATTTCATCCAAACCAATGTCGCTCGAAGCGGTGATGTTGATGATGACGCCCCGCGCGCCGTTAATGGAGGTTTCCAAAAGCGGGGAGGAAATCGCGGTAGCCGCCGCTTTTTCCGCCTTATCCTTCCCTTCCGCCGCGCCAACGCCCATGTGCGCATAGCCGGCATCTTTCATGATGGTGGTGACGTCGGCAAAATCCAGGTTGACAATGCCCGGTATATTAATAAGATCGGAAATGCTCTGCACACCCTGCTTGAGAACGTTATCTGCCGACTGGAAGGCGTTCATGAGGGTAATCTTAGTATCCGAGAGCAGCTTGAGCCTCTCGTTAGGAATGACAACCAGTGCGTCCACATGCTCCCGCAGCGCGCCGATACCCGCCTCGGCCTGATCCATCCGGCGTTTGCCCTCGAACATAAAGGGCTTGGTAACAATGCCAACCGTCAGAATTCCCATATCCTTGGCAATGTTCGCAATGACCGGCGCCGCGCCGGTGCCGGTGCCGCCGCCCATACCGGCGGTGATAAAGACCATTTGGGTGCCTTTCAGCGCGGCGGCGATCTCCTCGCGCGATTCCTCCGCCGCCTTCTGGCCGATCGCCGGGGAACCGCCTGCGCCGCGCCCCTTGGTCAGCTTTTCGCCGATCGGAATTTTCTGTGTCGCCTTAGAAGCAGCCAAAACCTGTAAATCGGTGTTCACCGAAATAAACTCCACGCTCTGCATTCCGGAAGAGATCATGCGGTTTACCGCATTTCCGCCGCCGCCGCCAACGCCAATTACTTTAATAGATACAACCTTTTCGAAGCTCAACTCCATGTCAAAGCCCATCTGTTTATCGTTCCCCCCACATTTGCATTGAATGCCATTCCCGAACCCAAAATCTAAACGGCCTCAACGGCCCGGAACCTTTTGACCATATGACTATATCGTAACAGATTTTCCATGTGAAATCAACCTCTTTTTACCATACGAATTGGACAATCATGTAATCCAAAATTTTCCAAATTCGTTCATTGCGTTCCATCGGAGGAGGAGGATGCCTCGCTGGAAGAGGAACGGCTGCTGCGTTTAGGCGCCGCCGGACCGATCACCGGTTTGGAGGAAGCGCTGCTGCTTGCCGCCGCAGAACTGGAGGAGCTGGAGGATCCGGCGGCCTCGGAGGGGCTGGAGGAGCTCTGCGCGCCGGAGCCCCCGGTTATGCTGGAGGAAGCCGCGGAGCTGCTGGAGGAAGCGGCCTCAGAGGAACTTCCTTGCTCCGGAGCGCTTGAAGAGGAAGCGTTGGGGTTCAGCGGATCCTGCAAGCCGACGATGATGTCGCCCGTTTGCGGATCAACCTGGAATTTCGGCCCCTCGGAGGAAGCGCTGCCGCTGCTGGCGCCCTCTCCCTGCGCCGTCCCTTCCGGCGTTTCGCCGCCGGAGCTTTCCGCCTGCTGGACATCCTGTTCAAGCAGGGCATACAGGTCTCTCTCCTCGCGGTAAAATACCCGGCCGATCTCATCGAGCAGCGAAGCATCGAGCACTGCTTTGGCCGTTGAAGAGATGTTGTTTTCTATCGACGATCGAATAAACTGGAGCTTCCAGTCCAGATCGGCTTCGGTGCCCAGCTCCACTAAGAGACGCTCGTCATACATGATGCGGATGTTCAGCCGGTCCGCCACGCTGATCAGATTGATTTTTTCCAATCCGCTGGTTTCAACGGCAGCCAGCACCCGCTTGAGCATTACAATCTGTTCTGAATTTTGGTTCAGCACATAGCTCCCTTCTTCCGTCGAAGAAGGAGTAATTCCTAAGATTACCGGATAGTCCCGGTTGTAGCTCATCAGACCGCTTTCCAGGATCCGTCCGTCGGTATTGATGTAGAGGTATTGGTTGTCCTTCTCCACCACGCCGACCGGCCGGGAGAGGGCAATTTCCAATTCAACCGTAGTGGGGAACTTTTTGTGGACCACCACCGTCTGCACATAGGGCAAGGCGTTCACCACATTGGCATAAACCGTCTTTTGATCCACACTGAAAAGGCTGTCCCTCATCTCGATCTTGCTGGCCGCGACAATTTCGCTCTCGCTGTAGCTACCGGTTTCTCCGGTCACGGTAATCTTGTACACCTTAAAAAAGACAAAATAACAGAGCAGCATGAGAATAATAAAGCCGAGGACGCCGAACAGCAGATAATTCAGCGTCATCCGCCCGTGACGGCGGCGACGGCGGCGTTTACGCGGCACGGCGCGCGGTTTCCCGCCGCCCGCCGTTTCCGGCGCCTGAGCGGCGGGCGGGACACGGCGCTTTTTCCTTTTGGTATCCGCTGTTTTTTCCTTCCCCGCCATTTGAACCTCCACTTCTTGCCAGGCACTCCACCCGGCGGCTCCCTATCAAAATGCAAAAGTACGGGCTCTGCTACACTAAACCCATCCCTCTTCTGACCGGAGATCCGTTTCCCTATTATGTGGAAAATGTCCTCCTTGGACGGCCATTTCTTATTTTAGCAGAAATCCTCGCCGTTTTCCAGCTTTTTAATATCGGCGCCCAACGCACAGAGATTTCTCTCTAGCGCTTCATACCCGCGTTCAAGGTGCCGTATTTCATCAATCACCGTTTCCCCCTCGGCTGCCAGCGCTGCAATGACCAGGGCGGCGCCGCCGCGCAGATCGGTGCATTCCACCCGCGCTCCATGCAGCCTGGCCGCCCCTTCCACAACGGCTACCCGTCCTTCCAGCTTAATCTGAGCGCCCATCCGCGAGAGCTCCCCTGCATGCTTATAACGGTTTTCAAAGATGTTTTCTACAAACACGCTGGTCCCCTTTGCCAGACAGCACATCGCCATGAACGGGGCCTGCGCATCGGTCGGGAAGCCCGGATAGGGCATCGTCCGCACCATTCGCAGCGCCTTCAAGGAAGCGGGGGCATATAGCTCCAGGCTGTTCTTTTCCATCCGGAGGGTACAGCCGGCCTCTTCATACAAGGGAATGCAAGCGGTCAGATGGATGGGGTTGATTCCGGCTAACTGCAAACGCGATCCGGTCGCCGCAGCGGCGCACAGATAGGTAGCGGCCGCTATGCGGTCTGGAATCACCGCATATTCGCAGGCATGCAGCTTCGGAACGCCTTCTACATAGACCGTTCCATCCAGGGCAATCTGCACGCGGGCCCCGGCCGCATTTAAGAAATCCGCTAGGTTGCTGATCTCCGGCTCACGCGCCGCGTTGTGGATTTCGGTCATCCCCTTTGCAACGCTCGCAGCGATCATAATGTTCTCTGTCGCGCCGACGCTGGGGAACGGCAGCGCAATCCGCGCTCCGTGCAGGCCGTTCGCCGCGCGGCAATCCAGATAACCGCGATCATCCAAAACGGTCACGCCCAGCTTCTGTAAGCCGGAAAGGTGCATATCAATCGGCCGGGGTCCCAGCTCGCAGCCGCCTGGTAAGGAGATGCGCGCCCGGCCGCAGCGGGCGATCATCGCGCCCAAGAAAACCACCGATGAGCGCATCTCCCGCATGAGCGCCTCCGGAATAGAACTGTTCAGGCATTCGCCCGCCGTTACCGTTACGCTCCCGCCCTCACGATGGCAGCGGCAGCCGAGCTCCTCTAAAATATGGACAGCCGCTTCCACATCTGAAAGCTCTGGGCAATTATGTACCGTGCTCTCCGGAACGAGCAGCGCCGCTGCTAAAATTGGAAGCGCAGCATTTTTCGAACCCTGCACTTGCAGCGTTCCCTCCAGCCTGCGCAGGCCGTTGATCCGATATTTCCCCATATCCACGCACCCTTTTCGCGGCCTGGCAGCTGCGCTGTTTGGCGGCAAGGGCCAGGCTGTAAAATGTTCTGCCGCGCGTTCGGACGCTGCTGCATCCGCCCCTTCGCCGCACCTATCTGATTTAAGATTTGCAAGATGAATTTCATCCTCATACTATGCATTTTGTGCGCAAGGGGTGAAAGAGTGGGTTTAAACCGGTTTAAGCCTTCCCTGTCGGAAATCCGCCGCCGCGGTTTCACAGGAAAGACCGCTTTAAGAAATCATCCCGGTCAGGATATGATAGATGCGTTCGTTTGCGTCCGGAATCGCCAGCTTGGAGGCGTTTCGGGAGAGATTATGCAGCAGCTCCGGATTTTTCATCCATTCGCCGACAATCGCGCAGAGCTTTTCACCGGTAAGATCCTTTTCCTCGATCACCTTAGCTGCACCGGCGCGTTCCAGAACCATGGCATTGTGATACTGATGGTTCTCGGCAACATTTGGAGAAGGAATCAGGATAGAGGCCCTGCCCGCTGCTTCCAGCTCGCTCAGGGTCATCGCTCCGGCGCGGCAGACGACGATATCGCTGGCGGCCAGGCAGGCGGGCATGTTGTCGATATATTCGCGGATATCGATATAGTCCAGCCCGTTCAGCTCCACCCCCCGCTCCTTCAGCAGCCGCGGAAACAGTTCGACGCCATATTGCCCGGTGGCGTGGATATGGTGAATCCTGCCGGTTTTATAGTGCCAGCGGATAAGATCGGCCACCGCCTCGTTTACCCGCTGCGCCCCCAGGCTGCCGCCAAAGGTTAAAAGCACCAGCCGCCCTTCCCCGACGCCGAGCGCGCGCCGGCTCTCCTCCCGGTTGGCAAAAAGGATCTCCTCCCGCACCGGGTTGCCCACCACCTGGCAATCCGTTCCCCCCGGCAGATAGCGTTTGGCCTCTTCCACGGCCAGCAACACCCTGTCCACATATTTTGCAAGCAGCTTGGTGGTGACGCCGGGGAATGCGTTGGATTCATGCGTCACCGTCCGAATGCCCAGCTTGGCGGCGGCGCGTAGCACCGGGCCGCTGACATAGCCGCCCGTCCCCATCACCACATCCGGCGAGAAGGCGCGCAACAGCTTCTTTGCTTCGCCGGAGGAACGCAGCATGCAGCTCACGGCCGACAGGTTATGGGCCACCGCCTTGGGAGACAGCGAACGGTAAAAGCCCTTCACGACCACCGGCAGGAATTCGTAGCCTGCGGCGGTCACCAGCCGTTTCTCCATCCCGTGCGGGTTCCCTATAAACCGGATCTGCGCGTCGGGATGGCGCTCCCGGATCATTCCGGCAACCGCCAAGGCGGGATTGATGTGCCCGGCCGTCCCTCCGCATGCAAAAAGAATCTTCATCGGCCTCATCCTTTCTATTTCTCCTGCCAAGCCCGCTTGTAAAAAACTATTCCTTAATCACCGCGCTCTGCCGGGACACCGAGAGCACAACCCCCATCTCGCCCAGCAGCATCATCAGCGCCGTTCCGCCATAAGAAAAGAACGGAAGAGAGATGCCGGTGTTCGGAATGGTGTTGGTGACAACGGCGATGTTTAGAAACGCCTGTAACCCCACCTGGGAGGTCAGGCCGACGGCCAGCAGCATGCCGAACCGATCCTTCGCGCGCCCGGCGATGACAAAGCCCCTCCAGATCAGCAGCGCAAACATGAGGATGATGATCGTCGCCCCGACAAAGCCGAGCTCTTCGCCGACAATGGCGAAAACAAAGTCATTCTGCACTTCAGGAAGATAGAGGTATTTCTGCCGGGAATTGCCGATTCCTACTCCCAGGAGCCCGCCGGATCCAATCGCATAAAGCGATTGGATGGTCTGGAAGCCGCTGCCCAACGGATCTGAAAACGGATCCAGCCAATAGGTCAAGCGGCTTTGCGCATAAGGGATAACGCCCGGAATCAGGATGGCTATGCCGACCGCAACGAGCGCGGCCGCGCCCGCCAGTACGAACCATTTGAGATCCACCCCGCCTACCAGCATAACAATAGCGCCCAGCAGAAGAATCAAGATAGTGCCGGACAGATGCGGCTCCAAAACCAACAGGCCGCAGATAATCGCCAACACCACGCCAAAGGGGAGAATCCCATATTTAAACGATTTGATCCGCTTATAGTTGGTGGAAATCATGTGGGAAAAGAGCACGACAACCGCAAATTTCGCAATCTCCGAGGGCTGGATGCTAAAAACGTCAAAAATATCGATCCAGCGCCGGACGCCTGACTGCGCCGGAAGGAACAGCACCACAATGAGCAGGAAGATAGAAACGCCCATCAGAGGCAGTGCAAACCTCTGGAAAATGTGATAGTCGACAAACGAGGCGATAAACATGGCCGCTACCCCGGCAACGGCAAAGAAGAGCTGGCGGGAAATAAAGTAAAAAGAGTTGTCGTAATAATAATAGGCATAGGCATAGCTAGCTGAAAAAAGCATGACCAGTCCTACGGTCAAAAGAGAGAGGACCAGCACGACAAATGTAGCGTCCATCCTTCCAGGCTTCAGCCGTGCGGCTGTTTTCCGTTTATTCAATCGAACACCCCATTGCCACAGAATCTTTCTACTGGTTCATGACCGACAGCACGCCTATCGCGCTTCCAGCCACAGCCACAGCCGAGAAAACGAGGACAATCTTCATTTCGCTCCAGCCGCACATCTCAAAGTGATGATGGATAGGCGCCATTTTAAAGATGCGCTTATGCGTCAGCTTATAGGAGCCGATCTGCAAAATATCCGAAAGCGTTTCGAGAACATAGACAATTCCCATAAACAGGAGAAGGAACGGCTGCGAAAGGCCGAAGGCAACCGCCACCAGCATCCCGCCCAAAAACAGGGAGCCGGTATCTCCCATAAAAATCTTGGCCGGATGGAAGTTCCAAACTAAGAAGCCTAAGCATGCGCCTGCGAGCGCCGTTGCCAGAAGCTCCATTTCCGGCGCGGCCAGGAGCGCGGCGCTCAGCATAAATCCAATCGCCGCCACAAAGGTAATGGAGCCGCACAGCCCGTCGATGCCGTCGGTAATATTTACGGCGTTCACCGCTCCATAGATGACCAAAATGGCAAAGGGATAGTAGAAAAGCCCCATATCCACCTGGCCGATAAACGGAACGGGAACGATGGTCGAGGTATCTCCTGCAATATACATCCCCGCTAGATACGCGCCCGCAACCAGCACCTCCATCACCGTTCGCTCCCGTTCGCTCGCGCCCATGCTGTTCTTTTTGACGGCCTTGGTATAATCATCCATAAACCCTATCATCCCAAAGGCCAGGGACATAAGAAGCCCCATAAACAGCCGGGTTGCGGCAATGCTCCCCACCGGATAGAGCCCTCCGCCGCCGCTTCCCACTATGCGCAGCGCGCAGAACCCGGTAACGGCGGCAGCCAGGCTTCCAATGATGAACAGGAAACCGCCCATCAGGGGGGTCCCCTCCTTTTTCTTGTGCCAGGTGGGGCCGATGTCCTTGCTGATCTGCCCATAGTGGACGCGCCGTAAGAGAGGGATCAGCCACAGGCCGGTAGCCGCGGATACTGAAAACGCGACGACCGCGGTCAATATGGTAACAATGCCGCTCATAAGAAGATCGTTCCTTTCCCGAAGCCGTCCCGCCTTTCTTCCTGTGCCGGAAAAGACGGCCGCTTTTGTTGTTTAGTCCTCTGCACCCTTCTCCTTCAGGACACGGTAAAGCTCTTCCAAAATTTCCTCAAAGCGCATCCCCCGGCTAGCTTTTACCCAAAGGACATCCCCTTCGCCCGTCTCCTGCGCCAACCGGGCGGTGAGCGCCTGCTTGCTGGTAAAGTGCTCCGCCTCCCGCATTCCGGCCGCCTGCGCGGCCTCTACGGTAAGGGCGGCCTGCGGGCCGAAGCCATAGAGCCTATCGATCCCGTTCTCTGCACAGCAGCGCCCGATTTCCCGGTGCGCTTCGGCCGCCGTTTCTCCCAGCTCCAGCATATCCCCCAGGACGGCGGCGCGCCGTCCCGCCGCCGGCAGTTCCTGCAACGTCCGCAGCGCGGCGCGCATCGAATCCGGCGAGGCGTTATAGCAATCCTCCACTACAGTAACGCCGCCCAGGCGAACCATCCGCTGGCGCATGCCCGACGGTTCATAGCGGCGAAGGCCCTCGGCCGCCTCCTGTCCGCTGAGGCCCAGCTCACAGCCAGCCGCAAAGGCAGCGAGCGCGTCGCTGACATTGTGTCTCCCCACGGCCGGGATAAAGACCGGCGTTCGCTCTTCTCCATGCCGGATGACGAAGTGCGTTCCGTCTTCCCCGGCGGCAATCTCCCCGGCCCGGTAATCGGCATCCAGGGCGTCCAGCCCATAGCGGATCACCCGTAACCGTCGGTCGGTATAGGCGGCCAGCAAATCGCAGTCGGCGTTCACGATGAGCGGCGCGCCGTCCGCAAGGTGGCGCGTGACCTCCAGCTTGGCGCGCAGGATGTTTTCCCGGCTGCCCAGCTTCTCGATGTGCGCCGTCCCGATAAAGGTCAAGATAGCCGCATCCGGCTGGACGGCGCTCGCCAGCTTATCAATATCTCCCGGCTTATCCATCCCCATTTCGGCCGCCAGCGCCTGTTCGCTGCCGTCAAGCTGGAACAGCGTCTGCGGCAAACCAATCTCGTTGTTGTGGTTCCCCTCGGTCTTATGGGTACGCCAGCGCACGCCCAGCACGCAGGCGGTGAAATCCTTGGCGGTCGTTTTGCCGACGCTCCCGGTGATTCCCACCGTCAACGGATGGAACTGTTCCCGGTAAGCCCGCGAAAGCGCAATGTGGGCGTCCAGTGTATTGGGGACATAAAAAACCTTTTCCGCCGGAAGCTGGAGGGGCTTGCTGGCTACGACATAGGCAGCGCCCTGTTCGAGCGCCTTCCCGGCAAAGCGGTGACCGTCGAAGCGCTCCCCTTCTATGCAGACAAAAAGGCTGCCCTTCGTAACGGCGCGCGAGTCGGTATAAACCGCAGAAATCATCGTTTCATCCTCGACATGGGCGCCGAGCGCCGCCGCCAGCAACCGGATTGAGGTTGGCTGCATAAAAACCTCCTTTTCTCGCCGGTCCAGTTCCCCCGGCGGACGCAAGCGCATGAAAGAGCTTCCTTCCGCTCCCCTTTCGCCTGTCCGGCGTTCCGCAAGGAGCAGACGCGTTTCCCAGAAAGCAGAAAGCCCAGAAAAGCAGAGCTTTTCCGTTTCCGGAAGAGAGACGGATGAGGATCGGCCCGAAGGGCCGCCCTCCTCTCCGCTGTGCGCTTAAAGATTATTCTACCGCATCCGGCGCACGGTTTTAGGCGCTCCGTGTCGGATGGCAAGGCCGAAACCCGTCAAATACTGTCCTGTTCGCGCAGCTTGCGCGCAAGCTCCTGAACGATGAAGCGTTCATCGAAAAAGATGGTGCCGAAGTTCAGCACCTGATAATCCTCATGGCCTTTGCCCAAAAGCATAAGGATATCGTTCTCCCGCCCGTTTTCCAGCGCCCACCGGATAGCGTCATACCGATCGGCGATCACCTGTACGGGCAGCGTGCTTCCGGAAAAACCGGCAAGCGCATCCTCTATGATCTGCATCGGATCCTCGCCGCGCGGATTGTCGGAGGTGAGAACGGCCCCGTCGGAATAACGGGCCACCGCCTGGGCCATTCCGGCCCGTTTGGTCCGGTCCCGTTCACCCGGACAGCCGAACAGCGTGATCACCCGTCCCGGAGCAAAGGAGCGAACGGTGGAAAGCACGCTGCGGATTTCATCCGGCGCATGCGCATAGTCGCGAATGACGGTAAACGGGAGCGGAGCGGGGATCAGCTCCATCCGTCCGGGAACGCCGCCGCTCCCGGCCAGCGCTTCCAGCGCTGTCTCCAGACTGACCCCCAATTGGGCGGCGCAGGCGGCCGCACACAGCGCGTTGGAAACCGAGTACCGTCCGGGCATTGCGAGCTGTGCGCGGGCCAACTGAGAACCGGCCATCACCATAAACCGGTCTCCCGAAGCGGTGATCTGGATGGAATGGGCGGTATAATCCGCCGCGGGTTCATCCAACGCATAGCGGATAACAGGAATCGAAAGCTCGCCCGCCAGCCTTTGTCCATAAGGATCGTCTGCGTTGATCACCGCCGCCGAAGCCTGCTGAAACAGCCGGCGCTTCGCTCGATAATAGTCTTCCATCGTACCATGGTAATCCAGGTGCTCATGGGAGAGGTTGGTGAAGGCTGCGCAGCAGAAATGAAGCCCTTCCAGCCTGCGCTGATCCAGCGCATGGGAGGAAGCCTCCATCACCACGACATCCACTCCCGCCGCGCGCATGCGGCTGAGCATAGCATAAAGCTGCAAGGGGTCGGGGGTGGTGTGGCGCGCCGGAATCACCATGTCGCCAATCTCCCCCTGAATGGTCCCGATAAGCCCCACCTTGCGGCCCGCCGCACGCAGGATATCGCGCAGCAGGCAGGTAATGGTAGTCTTCCCGCTCGTCCCCGTAACGGCGACGAGCTTTAAATCCTCCTGCGGGTTGCCGTAGAGATTGGCGCAGACGCGCGCATAGGCGGCGCGGGTATCCGGCGTCACAATCGTGCCCGGCAGCGGGAGCGGCCGCTGGGCAAGAATGGCTGCCGCCCCCTTCTCTGCTGCCTGGGCAGCATAAGCGTGCCCATCGGAGCGCAGGCCGCAGATACAGACGAAGAGATCGCCCTTCTCCACCATCCGGCTGTCGCACGTCACCTTGCCGATCTCTTTATCTTCCGCTATGCTGTTTGATGCTACTCCCCGCATCAAGGCGGACAACTTCATGTGCACCGTCCCTTTCCATTGGTATAGCGCCGGACGCTTTTAATAGACGCCTGCCGTGTCGAGAGCCGTCAGCTCAACGGTGACAACCGTGCCCGCTTCTACCATGGTGCCCGCTTCCGGCGTCTGGCGGGAGGCAACGCTGTTTTCGCGCCCAAGGCCGCCGGTGAAGCTCAGATTGAGCCCGGCGTTGGTGAGCATCTGATTCACGACCGAAGTGCCCAGGCCGAACACATCGGGAACCTCCACGAGATTCGGCGTAATATCCTCGTCGGTATAAAGCAGAATGGTGGCGTCGCGCGGGATCTGGGTAGAGGGGGTCGGCACCTGCTTGAGCACCGCTTCGCCCTGACCGATGACCTTGACGCCCAGTCCCAGCTCTTCCAGCGTATCCTTCGCCTTTTGCAGCTCCAGACCGATGGTATTCGGCGTTGTCAAATCGAGGTTCTTCATCTCCTCGGCAGTATACTTCGGTTCCACTCCGATATAGGAGAGGATATCCTCCAGTATGTATTTCCCGACCGGAACGGCGATGGTCGAAGAAAGCACGTTATCCAGCTTCGGCGAGTCCAGAATCACCAGCACTGCAATCTGCGGATCGTCCATCGGCGCAACGCCGACAAAGGAGAGCACGTGCTCCTCCCGGCCATCCTCAGTCAGCGCCTGATCCAGCTTTTGGGAGGTGCCGGTTTTTCCCCCAACGCGATAACCGGCCAGATAGGCGTTCCGGCCCGAACCATCGGGAGCGGAAACGACCGTTTCCATCAGTTCGGCAATCGTTTGACTGGTCTGCTCGCTGATCACCTGCCGGCGGATAACCGGCTCATGCGCCTCGACCACGCTGCCGTTTTCATCAATAACCTGCTTGACCAGATAGGGCGTTACCAGGTTGCCCCCGTTGACCGCCGTGCTGATGGCGGTAATCATTTGAATTGGCGTGACCTTAAAGGTCTGGCCGAAGGAACAGCTCGCCAGGCTGACCAAGCTGGTTTCCAGCCGCTCGCGGGGATGGTAAATGCTGCCCGCCTCGCCGGGCAGATCGATCCCGGTACCTTGGGTTAAGCCAAAGGTATCAAAATAGTCATAGAAGGTGCCGCCTCCGATGCTGAAGCCGATCTGGACGAAGGCAGGGTTACAAGAATGCTGCAATGTTTGCGCAAAGGACTGGTTGCCGTGTCCATAGAGCTTCCAGCAGCCGATTTCGCGGTCCTTGACCGTAATGGATCCATAGCAGTCATAGTAGTTGTTGAGCGAAGCGGCGCCGCTGTCGAGCGCGGCGGAGGCGGTGATCACCTTGAAAACCGATCCCGGTTCATAGGGGTCGGAAACCGCCTTGTTGCGCCATTGTAGATTCTGTTCGTTGCTCAACGCCTCCCGGTAAGCCTCGGTGTTGGTGCCGCCGCTGGCGATGGCGACCAGCGAAAGGCGCTCCTTCGCGACCGGGTCGCTGATCTCTTTAAAGTTGTTCGGATCAAAGTCCGGCTTAGTCGTCATTCCCAGAATGGCTCCAGTATTTACATCCATGACAATGCCGACCGCGCGGTTTCGGACCTCATGCTCGTTGACGGCGTTTTCAATGTGCTTTTCAAGAAAATGCTGAATCGTTTCATCCAGCGTTAAGATCAGCGAATGACCGTTCTCCGGCTCATAGCGCTGTTGGTAGCGGGTGTCC
Organism: Provencibacterium sp.; assembly: GCA_022793895.1. Classification (GTDB taxonomy): domain Bacteria; phylum Bacillota; class Clostridia; order Oscillospirales; family Ruminococcaceae; genus Harryflintia. The sequence continues at coordinate 230,518 of JAAWDS010000006.1, forward strand.
ATGTCGGTTTCCTTCGCCGTTTTGGCCGTCACCACCATGCCCGGCGTACCCGAAAGCACCTTATTATATTGGCTTTCAATGCCTGCGCCGCCCATGTTTTCATCATTGACAAAGCCGATGACCGTCGAGGCGAGGCTGCCATAGGGATAATAACGCTTAGTATCCTCCAGCATATAAACGCTTCGAATGGACGGATGATCGGTCAGAAACTGGTTTACCGCCTCCTGCTGAGGCTTTTCAATCCGCTTTTTGATGAAAACCGAGCGGGTATTGGGCGTCAAACACTTTTCTTTGATGACGGCGGCATCCATCTCCAGGATGGGCGCAAGATTTTCAGCAATGATATCCGCTTCGGTCTGCCCGTTTACTTCCTTCTTGCTGACGACCACCGGATCGACAATGACATTCCACACCGTTGCGGAAACGGCCAAGATCTTCCCGTTGGTGTCCTGGATTTCACCGCGCGAAGGGGTGAGCTTCAGCGAACGCATCTGCTGCTGCACCGCGCTGCGCTGGTATTCCTCGCCATTCACGAACTGGATGTTGAAGAGCTGGTAAACCAAAACGCTGCCGATCCCCACCGTAATCGCGAGCATTACGATGAACATACGCAAGCGCATCTTATTGCTTGGAGCCTGTACCAATCTGATTCCTCCTGCCCAATGAAATGAACGCTACCCTTCCTCACCCCACAACCGAGAACACCGGCCGCTCTCTCCAACAAACAAAAATATGCCGCTCGCGCATCCGGCACAGCGAGCCGCACCGGATAACCCGCTATAATAAATTAAAGAGCCAAGACCTGGTGTTCTTAAGCCCTTTAAATTCGGTTCGGTATCCTAAGTTTATTTTACCAAAAACGGATGTATTCCAAAAACGACTGGATATACAGGCTTAACTTCTGGGCAACAGAAGGCCGCTGCTCGCTGGCCACCGGCACCACCCCGTCCTCTTCCTCATCTACCACCACATATTCCACCTGATAAGCCTGCATTTTATCAAGCCCCATCAATTTGGCGTTTTCTTCTACGCTGCGCAGCGAAACCTTCCCTTCGATCTCTGCATTCAGCCGGGTCCTCTCGCTCATCAGATTCTGATATTCCGTCTGGTAGGTGCCCACCCGGTCGGTCAATTCGGTCAACTGCGCACGGCTGTAAAGCATGACGCAGGTAATTGTAACGACCACGGCTACTGTGCTCACAATTCTTACCGCGATCATCCGATCCCGCTTTTTATATTTCGGCTCCTTGACCACATTCATCACTGGCTGCGCCTTTTTCGGTTTCGCTTCAAAGAGAGAGAGGTCATAGGCCAGGTTGCTTTGTCTGGATGCCACCGCTTGCTTCACTCCTAAAATTTTTTCATCCCCGTCCGCTGCGGCTTACAGCTTTTCGATGATGCGCAGCTTGGCGCTGTGCGAGCGCCGGTTGGCCATCTGCTCCTCTTCGCTGGGGAGTATCGGGCGGCGGGTGAGCGTGCGCGCCTGCGGCGTCCTTCCGCAGATACAGACTGGGCAATCCGGCGGACAAACGCAGCCTTTAGAAAGGGCTGCAAACCTCTGTTTACAGATCCGGTCCTCTAAGGAATGGAAGGTGATCACCGCAAACCTCCCTCCCGGATTCAAACACTGAAAGGCTTTATCCACTGCTTCCTCCAAAGCCTCCAGCTCCCCGTTTACCGCAATGCGCAACGCTTGAAAGGTACGCTTGCAGGGATTCCCTCCGGTGCGGCGCGCCGCCGCCGGAATGGAGGCCCGGACCAGCTCCGCTAACTGGCCGGTCGTTTCGATGGGCGCTTCATCGCGGGCGCGCACAATATTTTGCGCGATGCGCCGGGCAAAGCGTTCCTCACCATATTCCCGCAAAATCCGCTCCAGCTCTTCAGCGCTGGCTGTTCCACACAGATCGCGCGCGCTCATTCCCTCGCCGCTCATCCGCATATCCAGCGGCGCATCTGCCGCATAGGAGAACCCTCGTTCCGGATTATCCAGTTGGTAGGAGGATACGCCCAAATCTAAGAGGATGCCGTCCACCCCTCCGATCCCCAGCCCTTTTAGGACCGATGGAATATCGCGGAAATCCGCCCGGATCACCTCGGCCGGCAGCCCTTGAAGGCGTCCGGAGGCAACGCGGACCGCCTCAGGATCTTTATCCAAAGCGATGAGCCGTCCCGTTGTCAGACGGGAAGCGATCGCCTTAGAGTGTCCGGCGCCTCCGGCTGTCCCATCCAAATAAAGGCCGTCCGCCCGAATGGCCAAGCCTTCTACCGCTTCCCGAAGAAGGACGGTAACATGTTCAAATTCCATCTGGCCGTCCATCCTTTCCCATCGGTTTTTGGGTGTCTTTAGAAGCCTAATTCATCCATCGCTTCAGCCACCATGTCGGCCGTCAGTTCGGAGCAGCTCTGATCATAGGTCCCCTTATCCCAAAGCTCCACCCGGTTCGAAGCGCCTATAATCATAATGTCCTTCTGCAAACCGGCATATTCACGCAGGCTCTGCGGGATGAGAATTCTCCCCTGCTTGTCCGGTTCGACTTCTACCGCGCCTGCAAAAAAGAAACGTTGCAGCGAACGGGCCTTGGACATCGGCATGCTGTTAATCTTCTGTTCCAGCTTTCCCCACTCCTCCAGCGAGTAGGAGAAAAGGCAGCCGTCCATACCTTTGGTAACAATAAAGCTCTCGCCAAAGTGGCGCAGCAGCTTGACCGGAAAGTTTACGCGGCCTTTTGCATCCATGGAATGCAGATATTCGCCAATGAGCATGCCGCCACCCCCGACAAGATCTAGGTCTTATAACCCACTTTCCACCACTTTACACCACTGTATGTAGATTATACAATCATTTCCATAAAAAAGCAAGCCATAAATAAACCGGCCAGGCAAGATATATTTTCCATTTCTCTCCTTTTTTCGTTCCTTTTTATCTTAAAAAACAATCAATCTCCCAATGGAAAGCCGCTCATTCAGGAATTATTTACAAAAATATCGGCTGGAAAGGCTTCATCTATAGGAAGAGAACAGCGCCTTTTTAAAAACTAAAAGAGGGGCGTTGCAAAGTACTTTGCAACGCCCCTCTTGGGGAACTACCACCGGCCCTTTGGGAACCAGATTTTATCCGCAATCTGCAAACAAAACCGCGGCTTTTTCAATTTCTTCCAGGCAGCTATGTTTGGCAGAGGCTGCCTGCATCCAAATCGTTAGCAGCGCTTCTCTTGTGAAAAGGGCTCCGCTTTCCTCACAAATCCAGATGGTCTTTTAGCTTCTCATATGTCTTTTCGCCAATCCCTTTTACTTCCATCAGCTCCTTCCGGCTGCGGAAGCGGCCGTTCTCTTGCCGATAAGCCACAATGGCATCCGCCAGCTTCTCCCCTACTCCCGGCAGGCTTTGAAGCTCCGCCGCCGAAGCGGTATTAATGTTGATTCGAAAAGAACCGGCATCGGTAAAATAGGGCGTTTCCAAGAGCCCAGCCCCATTCTCCACCAGCTGCTCATAGACGGGCAGCGCCGGACAGGCCGGAAGAAGGTCCGGCGCACGAACCGCATTGAACCCCACCGTACAAAAGCCGGCCACGAATGCGGCTGCCAAAAGCCCATGATAAAGCCGGGAGTCCATTCTGTCCTTCTTCATTTGAAGGGAATCCTTTCAATCTTGCCGGAGGAAAAATCCCAAAAGCGGCGATAGGCTTCATTTCCCAACTCGATAAAGTACGAATCCCGATCCTTTCCGCAGAGCTTGGCAAATCCGTTGCCAACCCCCTGATTGTCCGCTAAACAAAGCCGGTAGATGGTATCCGCCACATTGTCGTTAATACTACGGTAAATGCCTTCATCGGTGTTCTCGATCGTTTCAGAAAAGCTGTGGAGAACGGTATCGGCTAAAATCGAGTTGTCGATCCGCTTGGCAACGGCGCTGCGCACCGCTAAGGCATATAAAAAGCAGAGCGGCTCCCGGTTCTCTTCTCCCAAGCCGTCGAACATCTCAGCATCGCCGCGCAAAAGGGGCTTTGCCAGCTCCTCTCCTAAGCGGTTCGCCATAAAAATATTGCCATTCTCCTTATGACGGCGGAATTCTTTCGCTACCGACTCTCCCATGTCCGGGAAGGCGCGCAGGCTAGCGGAAGGAGTGCCGGTAACAATCCGTATATCCTCATCCGGCAGGCAGAACGCGAGCCGCCCCTTCCAGCTTGTCCAGGCATATTCCCACAGCCGCGCGCCCAGCAGAACAAAAAGCAGCAGCGCAGCGGCCGTTAAACCGCTATCCACCATCCTTTTACCTCCTCAAACCTTTTGATTGGCGGCACAGCCGAAACCGGCGGCCGCCCCTATCTTTCCAACGCTTTGCGCAGCGCCACCGAAAGCTGATCCGGGCAGGAGGTCTCCTTCGCCCCGCAGCGGATGCCGCTGGCAATCGCAATCACCTCCTGCGCCTTGCGGCCCAATGCCAGCTTGGCCACGCCCTGCGTATTTCCAGAGCAGCCGCCCAAAAATTCCACCTTGGTGATCCGATCCTGATCATCCAGCTCAACGGTGATCTCCCTGGAACAAACGCCTCTCGGCTTATAAGTGTAGCTTCTCATCTTTATAACTTCCTTTCTTTTAGGAGCCTTCCATTTCCACGCAGAAGGGGAAACAGCCGGTCTCCAAAAACGTATTACATTTTTATTCTAGGCTACCGGCCATGCTTGTACTGAAACAGGCGGCTGACCGCCTCCGCAGGCGCCAGGCAGGTTCCCAGCGGATTGGGAGACGGCGAATACCCGCCATGAAAATCTGTCCCGCCTGTCGGAACCAAGCCATAATTTTTACAGATAGCCAGCAACCGTTCCCGATCGTCCGCGCTGTTGCGCGGATGATAGACCTCGATTCCCTGAATCCGGCCTTCGGCCGCAAGCCGTTCACAGAGATCCGCCTGCCCCTGTTCGCCGGGATGGGCAATCACCGCGCTCCCCTGCGCATCTCGTACCAAGTCGAGCGCCGTATCCAAAGAAGGATATTCAAACCGAACCCGGCAGCTCCCATTTTTACCAAACAGCTCCTCGTAGAGCCGCCCATAGACCCTATCGGCGTAACCCAGGTCGGCCAGCGCATGCATAATATGCACACGGTAAATCGACTGGCTTTGGGCATAATACTTCGCCGCCTGCTCCTCGGTCAGCGGGAAAAAGCGCATTACCTGCCGGATCATCTCTTTCCCCGCAGCCGTGCGCCGGTCAAGCGTCGTTTTCAAGAGCCCCTCTAAACGATCGGGCTTCTGTGGAAGATAGCAGAGCAGATGCACCGGCTTTCCGCTCCCGGTATCGGTGCAGGAGATCTCCACGCCCGGCACTACTTCCAAGCCATAGCGTTTTCCCAATACCTGCGCGCGGGTAACGCCCGCGAGCGTATCATGATCGGTCAGCGCTATGGCCGATAAGCCCGCGCGCTTTGCAAAAAAGACCACCTCATCCATTCCAAGGCTGCCGTCCGACATCCGGCTGTGACAATGTAGATCCGCAATCAACTCGCAATTCCCCCTTTTTCTTTAACCTATGAGTTGTCCGCTCCAGTTATACCCTGTTTGGCGGCAGGAAAACAGGACAGGCAAGGGAAATTCTTGAGTTGTCGATAGCCAGGGTGTCTTTCCTTCGCGCGTACAGCGCGTCCGTTTCCTTATCCGCCCTTCCTCTCAGCAGTCCTTGAGAACCTCCCGGTTCTTCCAGAGATAATTCACCCCCGAAATGAGGGTCAGCGCCGTAACAATCCCCATACAAACGGCGTTAAAAATCCTTGCGCCGGGCACGGCAACGCCCATATCTCCCAACGAGAGCAGCAGCAGCGCCGCTGAAATCCAAACCATCTGGCTGACCGTTTTATATTTCCCCCACCGATCCGCCGCAATGACAAGCCCCTTCGGAGCCGCCACCAGGCGCAACGACGTTACCAAAAATTCCCGGCTGATCAGGATGATGACCACCAGCGCCGGCGCAACTGCGCAGCTCATAAGACAAACGAGAGCGCTCACAACCAGCAGCTTATCCGCCAGCGGATCCATGAACTTGCCGAAATCGGTTATCAGGTTCCGGCTGCGGGCGATCCGCCCGTCCAGCAGATCGGTGAACGAAGCCGCGATGAATACCGCCAGCGCCCAGAAATAATGGCCGGGAAAAAGGAGAAAGAAAAAGAGCAGGAACACCGGAATCAACGCTACCCGCAATAGGGTAAGCCGGTTAGGCAGGTTCATTCCGCCGCCTCCCCCGCTACCGTGCCATAGAGATCGCAGTCAATGGTATCCTCAATGCGCACCGGCACAAAATCACCGATGCTCAAAGGGCTGTCGCTTTGAAAGAAGGTTTTGGTGTCAATGTCCGGCGCATCCATATAGCTGCGGCCAAAATAGCTCCCGGCGTACCGGTCGTAGCCCTCTACCGCCACCTCTAAGGTTTGTCCAATTTTGGAACGGTTAAAGCGGTCCATGATCTCCATCTGCTGGTCCATGATGACCTCGCAGCGGCGGCTCTTCCGCTCGCCGTCCAACTGGCCGTCAAACTCTGCGGCGGGAGTCCCCTCTTCAGGAGAATAGGCAAAACAGCCTAAACGTTCAAACTGCATCCGGCGCGCAAAATCGCAAAGCTCTTCAAACTGTTCTTCCGTCTCCCCAGGAAAACCGCAGATGAGAGTGGTGCGCAGTACTACGCCCGGAATCCCAGCGCGGAGCTTCCCGACCAGCGCCTCCAGCGCCTCCCTCCCGCCCGGACGGTTCATCCGCCGCAGAATCTCATGGTTACAGTGCTGAATAGGCATATCGATATAGGGGACTATCTTTTCCCTCTGCTCGGCCATCAGCGCGATCAGCTCATCGCTAATGCGCTCAGGGTAGAGGTAAAGCAGGCGTATCCAACGTATGCCGTCAATTTTGCACAGCTCCCGGAGCAAGCTGCACAGCCGGGGCTTCCCATAGAGATCCTCCCCATAGCGGGTGGGATCCTGCGCGACAATGTTTATCTCCCGCACCCCATGGTGCGCCAGCCACCAGCCTTCCGCCACCACATCCTCTATCGCACGGGACCGGTAGTCCCCGCGGATCATCGGGATAGCGCAATAGGAGCAGCGGTTGGAGCAGCCGTCTGCAATTTTAAGGTACGCGAAAAAGGGCAGGTTGGAGATTATCCGCTCTCCCGAAAGAGGCAGGTCCCTCTTATCGCCAAATTCAACGACCGTTTCCCCCTTCAGCGCGCGCTCAATAGCGGATACGATCTCGCTGTTCTTCCCTATTCCCAGGATAACATCCGCCTCAGGGATCTCCTTCGCCACCTCTTCGCGGTAGCGCTCAGACAGGCAGCCCGTCACGACTACCGCCTTGATGCGCCCTTCCTTCTTCAGCGTACAGAATTCCAAAATATTTTCGATCGATTCCCGCTTGGCCTCTTCGATAAAACCGCAGGTGTTAATGATCACCACATCGCACATCCCGCTGTCGGTGCAAAGCTCATACCCGCCCTTACGGATAAGCGAAAGCATAATCTCACTGTCCACCTGGTTCTTGGAGCAGCCAAGAGAAACCATCCCTACCTTAATTGCCATCGGCGCATCGTGCCTTTCTATACCAATTCAGTTTCTATTTTACCATTTTTTATTACAATACGCAAGCACTCCCCGACGCCTTTTCTATGGCTGAATATACACAACATTCCTCTTTTCAAATGTTAGAAATTATGGTAGAATTATTTCCATATGACGAATCCGATATCCGCTTGCTTCAAAGGGCTGTTGAAAGAGAGGTACCAAATAGACATGGAGCAAAGTGCTAAAGAAATTCATGTGAATAGATGGCAGATTTTGGTGGCCGGATGCGTCCTATTCGCCCTCGCCGCCATCGGCGTCATTTTTCTTACAAACGAGATTGAACAGGAAATCCGAGCTTCCTCCCAAAACTCCCTCCAAGAAATTTTGGAGGTAATCGTCAACAATACCGACGAGATGTTGGAACGGGATGAAAATATATTAGACCGGTGGGCAAGGGTGCTCGAAAAGATCCCGGCAGAGGCCATTGGATCCTATTTGCATTATATCGAAAAGGATGAGCAGCTAGCTTCCCTTGCTTTCGTCAAAGCCGGAGAGGATACCGGAATCACCAACACAGGAGAGGTATACCGCCCGGAAACGCACGCCTTTTCCGGACAGAGAAAGATCGGGGATACCCTGATGTCCGATCCCTATATGGGGGACGTAGGCGCATGGTGTTATAGCCTGACTACCCCGCTCGAACAGAACGGCGTAGTCATCGGCGCCCTTTATGCCGAGTTTATTTATGACAGCTACCGGGATGTCATCCCCCAAGAGTTTTACTCCGGCGACGGCATCATCTATATGATGGACGCTGTTTCCAAACGCTTTGTGGTATTGCCTAAGCATCTGGCCGGCACAAAGGGCGGCAACAAAAACCTCGATTTTTTTCTGGAATTTAATTCCGTTACCGACCAAGAGCTCATCCGTCAGATTAACGAGGGCTTGGAGCATGGCGATCAGATGCTCATCCGTCTTCCGTTGGTAAGAAAAGATTCTTATATGTATTTCTGGCCTACTAAGGAGGGGAAGCACTATCTGGTAGGCTTCGTTCCCGAAGACAGCATCACCCGCGTATCGAATTCGGTAGCCTTAACGGTCCATCTTCTGGTTGGAATGCTGTTCTTAATCTTTGCAAGCCTGGTCTCCTTTTACGCCCTCTATCGCTGGTATACCGGAAGGATAGAGACGGAGCGCGCCAGGGAGCAGGAGGAACATACCCAGCGCCTGCAAGATGCGCTGGCCTCTGCCGAGTCCGCCAACCAATCCAAATCCACTTTTTTATCCAATATGAGCCATGACATCCGCACGCCTATGAACGCCATCATTGGATTCTCCACCTTGCTTATGCGGGACGCGGAGAATCCGCAGAAGGTCCGGGAATATACCCGAAAGGTGTCCGCCTCCAGCCAGCACCTGCTCAGTCTCATCAACGATGTGCTGGATATGAGCAAAATCGAAAGCGGCAAGATGGTCCTCAATATCAACGAATTTGAACTGGCGGATATCATCATGGCTGTGGACACCGTCATCCGGCCTCAAGCCGCCGCCAAAAAACAGACGCTGGACATCTCTGTAACCGGCCTACAGCACGAACATCTGTTAGGGGATGAGACCCGCATCAATCAAATCTTAATCAACCTGCTCTCCAACGCTGTGAAATATACCCAGGAGGGAGGGCATATTGAATTTCGTATCCAGGGCCTAGGCGCATCGGCTGGACAGACCTCCGATAAGTTCCAGGGGTTGAAAATCATCGTAAAAGATAACGGCTATGGGATGAAACCGGAATTCTGCGAACGGATCTTCGACGCCTTCTCCCGCGCCGAAAACAGCACCACCAACAAGGTGCAGGGCACCGGCCTTGGAATGGCGATTACCAAGAACACCGTCGAGATGATGGGCGGCACCATTCATGTGGAAAGTGAATATGGTAAAGGTAGTACCTTTACTGTCCGGCTGGAGCTGCGCATTCCTGAAACGGGGACAGATACCGCGTTTTGGAAGTCCCACGGCATTTCCACCATTCTGGTGGTGGATGATGAAGAGGAGATTTGTGAGAGCATCGCCGCTCTTATGGCGGATTCCGGCGTGAAGGTGGAGTCTTTTCTGAGCGGCGAGGAAGCTCTCCTGCACTTAGAAAAGAATCGGTATGATATCATCCTGCTGGATTGGAAGATGCCGGGGATGGACGGAGCGGAAACGGCCGAAAGGATCCATCAGATCCTTTCAGAGCGCGTTCCCATTCTGGTACTCACTGCCTATGATTGGATGGATATTGAAGAAGAGGCCCGCCAGGCGGGGATTGACGGTTTCTTGCAGAAGCCCTTTTTTGTGGCTAACTTCAAAGCAAAGCTGGAGGAGGTACAGGCTAAATGCTCCGGCGGCTCTCTCCCAAGCAGCCAGCCCCCCGACGCCTTAACCGGCAAATATTTCTTAGTTGCAGAGGACAACGAACTCAACGCCGAAATTTTAAGCGAGCTGTTGGAGATGCAGGAGGCCACCTGCCGGATTGTAGAGAACGGCCAATTGGCAGTGGAAGAATTTCAAAAGGCTCCCGCCGGAACCTACGACGCTATTTTAATGGATGTACAAATGCCGGTAATGGACGGCTATACCGCCGCCCGCAACATTCGCGGGATGAGCGAAAGCCGTCCGGACGCCGGAACCATCCCCATTCTTGCCATGACGGCCAACGCTTTTACCGAGGATGTGACAGCCGCTTTGAACGCCGGGATGAATGCCCATGTAGCAAAGCCTATCAATATCAGCCTGCTTAACGAAACCCTGACCTCTGTTATAAACTTGCAGAATAAGGAGGATACCGGTGCATCCATATCGTAACCTTAAAAAAGCGGCCGCTTCTCTGTTGGCCTGTTCCATACTGTTGGGAACGGCAGGCTGCGCTCTCTCTAACAGCAATGCGGAGGTTATGCGCAGCAAGATTTCTGAAGTCCGGGAAATCCAGATCTTTACCCCTAATCCTACAGCAGCCCTTTCTACCGCTGTAGAGGATATGAGCCCGGCTGAACGCATGTATGCCGCTGCCGAGCGGGAGAGCGGTATCACCTTCCACTTCAATACCTACCAGGCCGAGACCTATCTTGATAAAACCTATGATGACGTGTGTCTAGAGCGGGTACGCAGCCATATGGGGGACGATCTGATTTTAATGAACGCGGACGTCATCTCCACCTTGGGCAAGGAAGGTCTTTTGAGCGATCTATCCTCCCTGGAGTTTGTCCCCAAATTGCAGGACTGTATCCTTGCCGCCAATACGATTGACGGTAAACTTGTAGCCGTCCCCTTTGAGATTGTCGCTTACGGATTATTCTGCAACGTCGAATTATTTGAGCGGTACGGACTGGAGCTGCCCAATACGCCAGAGGACCTGCTACATTGCTGTAAAGTATTCAAAGAAAACGGTTTTGAGTACCCCATTGGGGCTAACCGTTGGTGGCTGGAGATCTTCGTCTTGTCGCAAGGGTTTGCTGAAATGTATATCAACGGCAATCCTGAGGAAGAGATCGCCGCGCTGAACCGGGGAGAAACGAAACTCAGCGATTATATGCGTCCCGGCCTGGAATATCTGCAAACTCTTTTTGAGGAAGGTTATATCGACTATCAGACCGCCTATACCTATGAGGCTTTGGACGAGGGACCGGCCTTCCGGAACCAGGAGACTCCCATCGTCATGAGTTATCAGGGGGCCGCCGCGCCAGAACGGGGATATGGAGAGCTGAACTTCCGCATGGAGGTAATCGGTCTGCCCACCCATTTGGGACAGGTGCCCGTGCTTTCTATGACCGGTTCCGGGATTCCGGAAAGCGCCGCCCATAAAGAGGATACCATTAAGGTCTTTAATATCCTGATGCAAGAGGATAACCTGGTCGCTTTTAACAACGCCAGCGGATCGATCTCACCCTTCAAAGGAGAGATTAAGGGCTTAGAAACTTTGAAACCCATCGCTAAACTGACCGAGAGCGTCAACAACGGTCACTATGTTTTAGCAACCAACGGCAACTATGGGGTAGAGCTTTGGGGCAATACCTGTAACATCGTCCAGCACCTGATGAGCGGCTCGACCGTCGAAGAATGCCTAGCGGAATTTGACGCTCTCCAGCAAGAGGCCCTGAACGCTGACGGAAAAAGCAACTGACCCCCCATTCCCAAGCTGTTTTCCCGTTTACCCAGTTCGCTAACACTTGAAAAAATGAAAGAGAACCCGCATGTGATCCCTACATGCGGGTTCTCTTTTTTTTAAAAAGGAGAGGAAAAGAGGGCGGAGCAACCGCCCCGCCCTCAAAAAGCGCCTTACTTTTTAAAGAAGCTGCCAATCTTATCCAAGCTGATCTTAGCCTTTACTCCATCCGCAATCTGCTTGATCTGTTCTTCCGGAAGATCAACCCCCAGCAGCTTTTCCACGGTAGCCAAAGGATCTTTCATAAAACTGTCCCGCAGTTCGGGATCATTCTTAACCTTTTCGATCAGCTCTTCGATGCTCTTTTTAATATCCATATAGCTTACTTACCAAAGTAACGGTTCAGCAGCCCTTCAAAGCCGCGGCCGTGGCGCGCCTCGTCCTTGCACATCTCATGAACGGTATCGTGAATGGCATCCAGGCCAAGCTCCTTAGCGCGGACAGCCAATTGCTTTTTACCGTCGCAAGCACCGCACTCAGCAGCAGCGCGCATTTCAAGATTCTTCTTGGTATCGGCAGTCAACACCTCGCCGAGCAGCTCTGCAAACTTGGCGGCATGCTCCGCTTCCTCAAACGCGTAACGCTTATAGGCCTCCGCAATTTCAGGATAGCCTTCACGATCCGCCTGACGGGACATAGCCAGATACATGCCCACTTCGGCGCATTCACCGTTGAAGTTCATGCGCAGGCCCTCCAGAATATCCTCCGCAACGCCGGCCGCAACGCCTACGCGATGCTCGTCCGCATACGAATTGCCTTCCTGCTGCTCGGTAAATTTAGAAGCGGGCGCGCCGCACTGCGGGCACTTCTCAGGAGCATTTTCACCGGTAAAAACATATCCGCAAATGGTGCAAACAAACTTTTTCATAACAATCATTTCCTCCCTGTCAAAATTCTATTCTCATTGGTGGTCTGACTAAAGTATACAACATAGGTGTACTTTTGTCAATAGGATGTCCGGTCCAAAAACAGTAAAAATAACCGCTGAAAGCAAATATTTTTCACACAATCCGTTTGCCCTGTAAAAGCCGGCCGCGGAAGGAGAACAAACCGGTTTCGTCTGATTGCTGTGGGATCAGCATAGCGCATACAATAATTCGGCATAGGGCTGCCCGGCCGAATCGTTGGTAAAATTGTAATGGCCTTCCCCGTTCAGTTGAACATAGCCCATCATATGGACGGCTGCGGTGGTTCCATCCGAAAAATGAAAGGTCAGCGTTATACTTCCGCCGGTATCCGGGTTCCCAAAAATTCCATCGTTTACCAGCCCGGTTGCCCCCATCATCTCCCAGAGCGTTTGAATGGTTTCTGGATCCGATATATCGGCCGAATCCGCCATATCCGCTATCAAAACGGAGGCAATTTCCGAGCTCTCTGTGATCCCAGCCATTCGGAAGGCTTCCTGTAAAGAAAATTCACCGGTATCCGGGCCTTTCAGCTCTTTATAGCCGGCCATTGAAGAGACATCCTCCGGTTCGCCGCTCGATCCGGCCGTTTTCGCATCCGCTTGACTGCCGGCCGGCGGCTGGTCCAGCGTCTCTCTAAAATTCTCTTCTGGAGAACCAGAGTTTGCGGGATCCGTCTCCTGCGTGCTGGAGGTCTGGGATTCAGAAAGCTCTTGCGGAGTATCCGTTAAGGATTCCGGGGCTATGCTGGAAGGCGGATCCGCCTTCTCCGAAAAGGAGGAAACGGCCTGGACCGGCTCTCTGCCCGGCCCTGCGCCCGGACCGGAACATGAGGAGAGGAGGGAGAGAGCAATCAGGAACAACGGGATCGAAAAAATCTTTTTCACTGTATTCCTTCCTTTTTAAAGACTGAGAAAAGTTACGCGGTTAGCCTTGCAAGCCAGGAAAGGCATCTCTCAAAGAAGGCCCGTGATCTTCCGCAGCTACTGCGATTTATCCGTCCTGCCGGTAGAGATAGGCGTTTAATACCTTTGTTTTAAAAACGTGGCAGCCATCCAGATAATCGGTCGCTACCGGATAAAGCCGGCCGTTCCGCCATTCATAGAGAACCGCCTCCTGGGGCGCAGTCAACCGGACGGTTACGCTCGTTTCAAAACTGGGGCGTTCAGTGAAGGAATAGCAGACGAGGTTTTCCCCGCCAAACAGCTCCGCCGCACCGGCAGACGGCGCGCTATCCACCTTCAAGTTATAGGTTTCCTCCCCATAGTCCCCCAAAAAAGAAAGGGTCAGATTCGGCGCGCAGGCAATCAACGCTTCTTCGTCCTCCAACTCACCGTCAAACCGGAAAAGCGAGCCCTCCCCTGGGCGGTAGCGCACGCCTTCAAACACCGGCAGCACTTGGCTCTCCTGAAGAACGCCATTCAAGGTAAAGGATTTCTCTCCGCACCGGATCTGGATGGAAAAATCTTCATCCGCCTCGGTATCCCGTCCGGCGGGAGGGATCAGCTTCAAGGTATGATAGGCATACCGGACTCGCAGAGGCTCGTTTTCCGGCCGCAGGCGTTCCACCTCCACAGTAATATCCCCTTCGGTGACTTCGGCGGATAAACTATCGTGGCCATAGGGGGACTTTAGCTCTAGGATATAGGCGTCTCCGTCCGCATAAAGCGGTTCGAACAAACGCCAATAGCCCCCGTCCTGGATAGCGTCGAGATTCAAGAAGTCGTCTGCCTCGCGGTAATAAAGCTCCCCATCCCGCTCCAACAGCAACGGCTTGTCCCCCGACGCCGCATAGGCCATGCTGGAAAAAGAGGCGGCCAAAAGAAGAACGGCCAAGGGGAAGATCTTATTTTTCATACTATTCTCTCCATCTCTCTTTAATAATGGATTCACCGTTTTCTTTTTTAAGGATACCAGCCTGCGTCTTCCCCTTCAACCTCCTGATTGTAAACTTTTTATGGCTCCGCCATAAAAAGTTTACAATCCTCCCCCCAACAAACGCCCGTTTCATAAATTTTCACAGCCGCTTCCGTTCCTACCGGCTCCCGCGGCTGTTTTTACGGTATAACAGATCCTTAAAAAAGGAATATGCCGTTTCAGCCGGATATGCAATTTTTACCCCAACCGCTCCCCTTTCCCTATCGCCATTCGGCTGCCGGCGGTCATGGCTCTGGTTTCATGCGCCTTTCAGGGACTACAGGCAGCGTCGCTTTTCCGATATGCGGTCCTTGGCGCCCCGTGTAATTTATACATATAAACGCAGAATTACAAATGGATGACTTTGTGTATTTCATCTATAATGAAAGCGAATAAAATCGCTGATGAATCAGTCAGAAGGAAAGGAAGGATACCATGCACACCCCCTATAAGCTGTACCGCGCTTCCACGCTGGCCTTAGCCGCCGCCCTGACGGCCGTTTCCCTCTTTGGCTGCACCTCCGGAGGAGGGGATGTCCCCGCTGCCAGCTCTACTCCCGACGCCTCGGCTTCCTCCGCCGCATCCTCCGTCCCTGAAGCGGAACCTGCCGTCTCCAGCGCACCGGAAACGGCCGGGGAAGCCTCCTATCCGATTGTGACCGACGGATCGGTAAAGCTGCGCTTCTGGATCGAGCTGAGCGGCGCGGCCGCCCCCTACATCTCCAGCTATTCGGAAAACACCGCCCTGCAACAGATGGAGAAGGATACCGGCATTCAAATCGAGTATATCCATCCCGCTACCGGGCAGGTGCAGGAGCAGTTTAACCTTCTCATGGCCTCCGGAGAGCTGCCGGATATTCTCGGCTCCCCCTCTCTCTATAAAGGGAAGGAATTTCAGGCGATGAACGACGGCGTCCTCATCGATCTCTCAGATAAAATTGCGCAATGGGCGCCGGACTATGCCGCCTTGATGCAGGAAGATCCCGAATTTTACCGCGAAGTCACCGACACCGAAGGGAGAATCCCCGCCTTCTTCTGCTACAAGCCCAAGGGCGATCCGGCCAACGCACGCCTGCTGTTCCGGGAGGATGTGCTCCAGGAGCTGAACGCAGAGATCCCGCAGACCATCGAGGACTATGAAGCGCTCTTTGATAAGATGCTTGCTGCCGGGATAACCCCTTATATGCTGGCCAGAAACGGCTATGAGATTCAATTCATCAGCCCCTTCGGCGTTGCCGCCGCCTCCAACACCTTCTATAAGGACGCCAATGGAAAGCTCTATTATGGACAGGTACGCCCGGAGTTCAAAGGCTACCTGGAGCTGATGAACCGCTGGTTCCAAAAGGGCTATATCTCCAAGGACTTCACCAGTGTGGACGGTAAACAGACCGATACCCTCTTCGACACCAGGCAGCTTGGAACCTATGTCAGCGCCTGCGTGGCCGCCTTCAACCGCTGCAAGCAGTCCGGCGTTGTCCTGACCACCGCTCCTTACCCCCGCCAGGAAAAAGGGCAGCAGCT
Source organism: Provencibacterium sp. (assembly GCA_022793895.1). GTDB lineage: Bacteria > Bacillota > Clostridia > Oscillospirales > Ruminococcaceae > Harryflintia. The sequence continues at coordinate 246,603 of JAAWDS010000006.1, forward strand.
GCACCATGAATCGCAGGATATCTGGCCGGTTCAAACCCAGGCGTCTACCCGCGCCGGCATTACCTCCGCCTGCAAAAATGCCGAAGCGGCCATACGCTACCTCAACTATGGCTACACCGAAAAAGGCATTGAACTGCTCAACTGGGGAGTCGAGGGCCTGAACTGGGATTGGAAGGACGGAAAACGCGTTTATAACGATCGCATGCTGAACAATGAAAAAATGGGCACCGAGGCCGCCAGCTATATTTATAAATGCCATTTCTTCCCTAAATACATGCAGCTCGCCACCGAGTGCCATGCCAACCTGCTCCAGAGCCCCGAATCCCTGGCTATCCGCTTCAAGTGGTCCGATGATCCGAATGTGGACAGCGGCTATATCCTCCCGCCCTTCCAAATGACCAGCGAGGAAACCGCCAAGGTTTCTAAGCTCATGACCGACATTAATACCTACTGCGATGAGATGGTCCTCAAGTTCATCACCGGCGCGGAATCGCTCGACAACTTTGATAAATATGTCGAAACGGTCAAGTCGATGGGAATCGAGGAAGTCCTAGAGATCGAACAAGCCGCCTATGAGCGCTATATGGAAAAATCAGGCAGCTGAATCCGCTTCCAGATCAAAAGGAGGAACAAAAAGACGATGGGAAAACAGAAGAACATCCTGCTGATCATGAGCGATGAACAGCGCACAGATACGCTGGGCTGCTACGGCAACCCCCGCGCGCATACGCCCCACCTCGACGCGCTCGCGCGGGAGGGAGGATATTTTGAGAACTGTATCACCCCCTACCCCCTCTGCTGCCCGGCGCGTGCCAGCCTGTGGTCAGGCGCGCTCCCCCACCAGCATCATGTAGTCGCCAACTGGTTCCATATCCGGGAGGATCTGCGCGCGGGCGGAATGGTGCAGGACTTTGCCAATGCCGGCTATCATACGCTCTATGTCGGTAAATGGCATGTCCCCGGCACTACTCCCCAGCGGCTCGGCTTCTCCCGCCGCGACGCGGTCCCTGCCGTTTTAGAGGGCCGGGACCGCGGGAGATACATCGAAGACTACCGCCGCTATGCCGAAGCTAAGGGGTACCCGCTCATCCCCGGCAACATTGAAAACCTCACCCCCAACGATGAAACCAAGCGCATCGGGGGCGGCGCCGTCCACTGCGGGACCAGCGACATCCCCTTGGAGGACTATCTTGAAACCTGGCAGACCGCCCGTTTCCTGGAACGAATGGCCGAATGCCCGGAAGATCAGCCTTTTTTTGCGGTCTGTTCCTACAACGCCCCGCACTTCCCCATGCTCGTCCCCGCGCCCTATGATCGCCAAATCTCCCCGGAGGAGGTGCTTCTGCCGGATAACTTCTGCAAAGGAACAGAGGGGAAGCCGGGGGAGGTGATGAATTCCCGCGACTATTTAGATACCAAGGATTTTACTGAGGAGCAATGGCGCAGCCTCATCGCCCACTATTGGGGCTTCTGCTCGCTGATCGATGATCAGGTGGGGCGCATCGTCCGCTGGCTCAAGGAACAAAGGAAATATGAGGATACCATCCTGGTTTTCCTCTCGGATCATGGGGATATGATTGGCTCCCATGCGCTCAACCACAAAAGCGGGCTGATGCAGTATGAGGAGACGTTGCGCGTCCCGCTGGTGATGCGCGGACCAGGTCTCGCGGACATGGGCAGGAAAGAGATGATCGTTTCCCTTGCGGACGTCCTCCCCACACTGGCCGGGCTGTGCCGGGTACCCATCCGGAAAGCGGAGTACGGGCAATCCTTCGCCGCCGTGCTGCCGGACGGGGAGGATCATTTCCGAAGCTACGCCGTCTCCGAGGGCTTCGCCAACTGCCACAATGGGAACGGACGCTATGAGGATCCGCGCCGGTATACCGCTGGGGAAAACCGTCCCATGGTGCTGGCCATCCGCACCCCGCAGGAAAAATATATCTTCCACCAGGCCGATATAGAAGAATATTATCTTCTGGACCGCGATCCCGGAGAAAATGAAAACCTTGCAAAGCGCCCGGAAGTCAAAGAACGCCTGCGGACGCTGCGGCAGTTAGCCCTGCGCCAGCTGGAGGATACCCCGGCCCTCCGCCGGCTTGCCGAAGAGCGGATGCGCCAGTTGGATTAAAAAGCAGATATGCCGGCGGTTCCTGCCCTTTTAGGAGCTGAACCGCCGGTACGTTGAAGAGAGCGTTGCAGAATTACATTCTGCAACGCTCTCTTTCCGCCTTATCTGCCCTGATAGACGGTTATCCCCTACTGGCAAGGCGCGCATAGCCCTCACATCGGTTTGAGATTTTTATTGAGCCTGTCCACCATCCAGGCGATCCGCTTTTCCCGTCCGGCGTCTGTCTTCGCATCCAAATAGGCGCGCGTGTAGGTTTTCTTGACGGATAAAGACATGGCTCTAAAATTTGTATAGGCGGGCTCGTATCCATCCAGCAGCGCGGATAGCCGGGCAATCTGTTCCTCTGCTACCGCGGCGGCTTTTGGAGCGTCCCACTGGCCGTTTTTTCGGGCTTCCTCGATCTTCTTTCTGCCAAAATCGGTCATAAGCCCCTGTTCTTCCAGCCTCCCCGCCAACGCCTTATTTTTCTCTGACCATTTGCTCTTCTCCCTGCGCATAGAAAAATATTTCTTATAGGTTTTGCTGTCAATGCTCTGCATTTGTCCGTCAATCCATCCAAAGCAGAGAGCTTCTTCAAGCGCTTCTCCTGCTTGAATGGTTTTCGGCCCGCCGGCTTTGCCAAATAAAAGCCAAACGCCCTCCGCCAACAGGCAATGCTCCGAAAGCCATTTCCGAAATTCTTCCCGGCTGGCAAATTCCAATATATCGCTCAAAATGTGCTCCTCCTTTCGTGCGCCGTCTCCGTTGAGGACGCGCCGCCGCTTCATCAGACAAGTTCATTATAAAACGACACCCGCCGGAAAGCAACTGCTTCTCAGCGGGTGTTCTCTTTCTGTCAGGCTGGACTTATCCCGGAAAGAGCGGAAAACGGTTTCTTATCTTCTCAGCCGGCAAACCAATAGGGACGGCTTTTTCCATCGTAAAACACCGTCGAGAGCAGCCCCTCCTGTTCCTCGTGCCGGTTTAGAATCTGAATCAAGGCGTCGCGCCGCTGCCGGTAGCTGGGATCCTCATACAGATTGACAAACTCCATCGGATCGTTTTTCAGATCATAGAGCTCATGATACATCTGTCCGGTACGTTCATAAACGTTCCAGCAGAGCTTGAGCCCATCCTGAATCACCGCTACGCGGTAATCGCATTCGCTGATGATGTACTCCCGTCCGCCGCGCAAAGCCATCTCTTCGAGCGGGATGCCGTCGCAGCTTTCGGGCAGCGGGCAGCCGGCCAGCGACAAAATCGTTGGAAAAACCTCCAATGAGCTGACCGTCTGTGGAATATCCTGGCGCTCCTGCTGACCCGGATGGTGCAGTACGATTGGCACGCGCAGCACATCCTCATGCAGGCTGTGATTCTTTCCCCACAGGTTGTGGTTGCCCATCATATCCCCATGATCGCTGGTAAAGAGAATCACCAGGTTTTCCTCGCCGAACACCGCCTTTGCCTTGTCGACTATCCTCCCAATCTGTTCGTCGATCTGCGCAATGTTCGCATAGTAGCGCGTCCGCCAATCCTTCCAATACTCCTCGTCAAACGCCTTCTGCGCGCCGCCCGGAGCGTTTCCGCTGCCCTCGGTCCCGCCGGGGCCATAGTAGCTGTGGGCATGCAGCTTGCTGCCGTCCTCCCACTCCCCTTCCCGGACCGCGCGGGGATAATCCTGTTCCAGATGAACCCGGTCAAAGTATTCATCCGGCGCATCCATCGGATAATGCGGCCCGGAAAAGCTCACCCACATGAACTGCGGGCTCTGCCCGTCCAGCCTGTCCAGGTGTTCCAGCGCTTTGCGCCCCGTCCAACAATCGGGATGATCCTCTGGAGCGAGCGGGAAATGCGGCAGGGTACATTTCTCATATTTTCCATGGTAGGTTTCGCGGTAGAGGGTCAGCTTTCCCTCCCGCTCCAGCTCCTTGGCGAAATCATCGTAGTACCAAAGGGAGTTGTTCTTGTCGTCCTGCAAATCGAGACGATCCATCCCTAAGGCGGAATAATAGAAGCGGAAGTGCTCATATTCCAACGTCCGGTCCGGCCGCGTGGCCGGATAGGGCACGGGGATAAAGTGGCATTTCCCATGCAGCGAGGTCCCATAGCCCGCCTTTTTCAAGCAGGTGAAAAGGTTGGGCGCGTTCAGCGAGAGCGATGCGCCCATCTGGTTGCTGATGTTTGCCGAACAGTGCGGGTAGCGCCCGTTCATCCAGGAACAGCGCGCCGGCAGGCAGACCGGGCTGACGCTGTAGGCCCCGGTGTAGACATCCGAACAGGCGAGCAGCCGGTCGATGGCCGGCGTCTCCATCGGTTTCGGCGTGCGCAGCACGGTATCCCGGTGCTGCTCATCGGTGGTAATCAATAAAATGGACGGCTGTTTCAATCTCTGTTTCCCCCCCAGGTCGTTTAACAAGCCAGGCAGCGCCGCCCGGCTTTTGCTCTTTTCTCCCCAAATTTCTCTCATCCCTCCCGCAGCGTGGCGGTGCGGCGGATGATGCGATCCTCTATCCAGTTCTTTTCATAGTAGGAGCAAGGGGCGAAGGTGTCGCCGATCCTCTCCATCTCCGCATACATCTTTTGGCGCAGCTCCTCCTCCACCTGCCGGAACGTTTCCAGCCCGGCAAGGTTGCGCATCTGCAATGGATCCTCCCGGTTATCAAACAGCAGGCGTTCCCCATCGCAGAGGTATTCCGCATAGGTGTAGCGCTCATCCCGCCAGGCGCGCCACTCGTGCCCATCCTCGAAGGTGGCGGTCGCCCCGGTACCCATCATCAAGCTGCCCGGCAGCTTGGCCTCCGGGCAGCGCCGGAGGAGATATTCGCTGGCATCCCGCCCCTCCGCCTCCTTTGGAACCGGCAGCTCCAGCATGGAAAGAAGGGTGGGCATGATGTCCACCGTATTAAACGGCGTGTCGCATACCCCGGAAGCCACCTTACCCGGCCAGCGCAGGAAGAAGGGGACGCGCACCGCCTCCTCATAAAAGATGTTCTTTGCCCGCCGTCCATGCGCGCCGAAGAGCTCCCCATGGTCGGAGGTGAACACAACGATGGTGTTTTTATCCAGGCCCAGCCGTTCCACCTCCCGCATCAGGCGGCCGAAGTTATCGTCCAGATTGGCAACCATCGCATAATAGACGCGCATCCATTCGGTCAGCTCCCGCCGCTCCCGCTCGCTCAGGCGGGCCCAGGCGTCGGCATGCGGATCGTTTTCCGGCAGGTAGTTTTCCGGCAGCTCAAACGGGATGTCCTTAAAAAGCTCCAGATATTTTCCGGGAACGTTTTCCGGAATCCAGGGGTCATGCGGCGTACCCAACGAAAGGAAGAGGGCGAACGGCTTCTCCAATTGGGATAATTCTGCGAGCCTTTCCAGCGCCATATCGGTCTGCTCGTCCGGCTCGTATTGGCTGCAATAGATCTTATCAGGCGTATCCAGGTGATAGTAGGCGGGGGCTCCGTAATATTCGTGATGGAAATTGTAGGCGGCAAAAAAGCCGTCGAAACCCAGGCGATCCTCCCCTTTGGGGATGAACGAATTTTTCGGGTCATAATGATTGCCCCATTCGGAGGCATACATATGCCACTTTCCGATATAGGCCGTCTCGTATCCGGCATCGCCGAGGACATGGGCCAAGCACCGGTGACGGGGGTTCATGCGGATTTCATTGATCACCATGCCGGTGCTGGTGGTGTATTTCCCGGTAAACAGCGAGGCGCGGTAGGGCGCACAGACCGGGTGCCCGGAAACGGCGTTGGTCATATCCGCCGAACAGGCGGCAAAGCGATCGATGTGCGGCGTTTTCGCCCGGCGATCCCCCCGGCAGCCGAGGCTGCTGTCGCGGAGCTGATCGGCAAACACATAAAGAATATTGGGCTTTGGCATCGGGATAACCTTCCTTTCTCAAGCTATTCGAATATCCGGGCCGTTCAGGGATGCTCCCACTGATCCGGCGAGGGCTTGGGGACCACATGATGGGTGTCCGCCCAGGCATGCCACTCCTCCGAAAGCGCCCGCATCGTTTCCGGATGTTCCCCGGCGATATTATGCAGCTCCGAACGGTCGGCATCCAGGTCATAAAGCTCCCACTCGCCGGTATCATAGCGTTGCAGCGCCTTATAGTTCCCCCGGCGGACAGCGCAGTTCTCCTCGTGCTCCCAGAACATGGTGCGTTCCATCCTGCGATCCGGCTGCTGGAACCAGGGCGCTAGGCTCTGCCCCTCCAAGGGCGGAATCGCGCGCCCCTCCATCTGCCGGGGATAATCCGCCCCCGCCAGCTCCAACACGGTCGGCATGAGATCCGGCAGATAGGCGGGCCAGTCTACCCGCGTACCCGCCTGAACGCCCTTCGGCCAGTAGGCGATAAACGGCGTTGCAATGCCGCCCTGATGTACATAGTGCTTATACAGCCGGTAGGGCGTATTGGAAAGGTTCGCCCACGCCCGGCCATAGGAGACCATCAATCCCTCAATGTCGGGAGAGTTGATCTGTTCCGGCGCGCCGTGCCCCAGCTCCCCGCCTTCGGCACAGCCGCCGTTATCCGACAGGAAGAGGAGAACGGTGTTTTCCTCCCGGCCGCTTTCGCGCAGAAAGCGCGTCAGCCGCCCAACGTTTTGATCCATCCGGTCCACCTGAGCAGCGTAGGTCGCCATCCGCAGATCCATCTCATCCTTTTGCGCGCTGTTGAGCGTATCCCAGGCCCGGACCTGCGGATCGCGCGGCGAGAGCGCGCAGCCCTTCCTTGGTACAATCCCTTTTTCGACAAGGCGGCGGTAACGCTCTTCCCGCAGGCGATCCCATCCGGCGAGGTATTTTCCCCGGTAGCGCGCCACATCCTCCGGCGGAGCCTGCAACGGCCAATGCGGCGCGTTGTAAGCCAGATACAGAAAGAAGGGGGCGCTGTCCTTCTGATTTTCGATCATCTCGATAGCCGCATCGGTAAAGGCGTCGGTCGAATAGAAGGGGGCTTTCGGCTCGACGGGGTCATTGTTGCGCCATAGGCCGCGCGGATGGGTGGGGCGCAGATAGTTGCAGGCCCCGGCATAGATCCCATAAAACTGTTCAAAGCCCCGCTGGTTGGGCAGTTGATCCGGCGCGTGCATCCCCAAATGCCACTTGCCCGACATGTAGGTATGATAGCCCGCCAGGCGCAACGCCTCCGCCATGGTGACACAGTTACGATTGAGAAAGCCCCGGTAGCCATAGAGCCCCTTGTCATAGGACTTAGGGTTGGCCGGCACATTGGTCATGTGCCCGATACCGGTTTGGTGCGGATGCAGGCCGGTAAGCATACAGGCGCGGCTGGGACAGCAGCGCGCCGTATTGGAAAACTGGGTATAGGTCTGTCCGTTCGCTGCCAACCGGTCGAGGTTCGGCGTTGCGATCTCCCCACCGAAGCATCCTAAATCGGAAAAACCCATGTCGTCCACTAAAATGAGGATAATGTTGGGCCGGTTCTCCACAGTCTCTGATCCTCCTTTTCTAAATTTAATCGGTACAGGCTGCTCTGTCAAGCTCCCTTCCAGCCCGTTTTATCGCTCCGCATCCACCCGTCCGGCAAGGACGCTGAGCGTTTCCTCGCACTGCCGGCCGCTCAGGCCGCGCAGCGCCCGAATCGCGCGCTGCGCAACCGGGCCCCCGGCGGACAGACGGGCGCGCAGATCGGAAATATCCGTCATCTGCGCCCGCCAGGCGAGCAGGCCGGTCAACAGCTTGCTGCGCACCTGTTCCAGCGCCGCCTCTTCTGCGCAGTTCCGGGTTTCCCCCGGGTCGTTTTGCCGGTCAAACAGCCGGACAACGCTCTCCTCCAGATAATACTCCAGCTTCCAGCGGCGGGTAGCCAGCGCCAGAAAACGGAAATCGACGGCCGCCGCATGGCGGCGGGGATTCGGAAGCCCTTTACAGAGAGGAGTAAACAGATCAAAGCCGTTTGCGGGCTCATAGCTTCCACCCGCCGCCGCCAAAATGGTCGGGGCCAGGTCGGTCGTGCTTGCAAACTCCCGTTTTTCCCCGGAAGGCAGCCGGGAGGGCAGGCTCAGAATCAGCGGGACCCGCCAGCTCTCGTCATAGAAATTGTGTTTGTCGTTGAAACCGTGATCATAGAGCTGTTGCCCGTGATCGGAGGTGAAGATGACCAGTGTGTTTTCACGCAGCCCGCTCCGCTCCAGATAGTCCAACAGCCGTCCAACGAGCGCATCGCAGTAGGCGGCGCTGTCAAAATACAGCGCCCGGTAGCGGCGCATCTCCTCCGGATCCTGCCCGTCGGCGACATTGCCGGCCGCCTCCCGCATGCGGCCGATGAAGTTATCCGCCCGCTCTAGGTTCGGCAGCCCACAGAGCGCTTGCAGCGAGGGCGGCAGCTCCCGCCACTCCCCCTCCCGGAAACGGGGCGGAGGGATTTCAGCCGGAGAATACCAGCCGTCCCACCTCCCCGGCGGGTCGATGGGAGAATGCGGGCTGAGAATCGAGCAGAAGGCAAAGAAGGGAACGCCCTCCCGTTTGGCCTCCTCGATGTGCAGCAGCGTCCGATCCACAATCAGCGAATCTAAGCAGCTCTCCTCCGGCACGGGGTTGGGATAACGGGAGGCGCGGCGGTAGCCGCGTTCCTCCATGAGCGGCGCAAAAAAATCACGGCTGCCGCTGTTTTTCTCTCCGGACGCTGTCTCCTGCACATCGAAGGAATCCGGAACCGGCCCGAAATGCGTCTTTCCAATCATAATGGTGCGGTAGCCCAGGTCTTTGAGCGCATCGGTAAAAACCGGGACATCCCGGTAGCGCTCCACCCCGTTTTCGATGCAGCCATGCAGCGGAGCGTGCAGTCCGGTTAAAAGGCTGCACCGCGCCGGCATGCAGACCGGGGAGGCGGTGTGCGCCTGGGTGAAGAGCACCCCCTCTCCCGCCAGACGGTCGAGATGGGGCGAATGGGCAAACCCGCTCCCCATACAGCGCAGCGCATCGGTGCGCAGGGAATCGGTGGTGATCAACAGAATATTGGGGCGGGAAGCGCCGCTTTTCTCCTCCATGTAGCTCCCTCCTGTCATGTGCAGAGGGGAAGGGGCCCAGACAGTCATCCTCCGGGCCCTTTCCCCATACGAAGCATTTGCGGTTGTTGTCTTTCGTCCTAGCCCAACTTTTTCTGCATGTAACGGTCGTAAGCCGTTTGTTGAATCTGGAGAACCTCATCCAAGCCCATGCCTTTAATGGCCGCTACAAACTCGTCGAACCTATCCAGCGACTCGGCCCCGGTGATGAACTTGAGAACCATCTCATCGGTATAGGTGTTGATCTCGGTCATCAGCTTGGTCTTTTTGGTCTGCTCATCGGTGGTAAGCTGGAAGGGCGGGAGCTGGTATTCGCTGTCCACCTTGTCATCGTCCGCCCACTTGAAGCGGGAGGCGAGGGAATCCGGGCTCTTCAAAAGGTTGGCGTGGCAGACAACGTCGAACTCGGTCGCCTTGGGGGCAAAGTGCAGCTTGTAGATATAGCTGGCCTCTTCGGTGCCGAACTTCTCGTTGTTGAGCATGAGGTCGTTATAAACCTTTTCGCCGTTTACCACCTCATAGTTAATCCCCTCAACGCCCCAGTTCATCAGATCCGCGCCCTCCTGAGTATAGCCATAGTTTAAGAACTGCGCCGCAATCTCCGGCTGCTTGCAGTCCTTGGTGATAACGGCCATCATCGATCCGCGCCCCTGAAGCGGCCAGATGTTGGTGGATTCATGATGGAGCTGCTGCCCCTCCTCCATGCGCGGGTAAGGAGCGGAAGTAACTTCAAAGCCCTGGGTCGACGCCCGGTTGAAGTTGGCGACAATGGCGCCTGTAAAGGTACCGAGCTTTTTAGTATCGAACAGCGTCTGGATCTGGTTGTTGTCCACGCTGGTGAAGTCCTTAGAGATATAGCCCTTCTGGTACCATTCATTCATCTTGGCGAGGTAATCCTTAAAGCCCGGCTCCACCTGCCCGAAGACGACCTTGCCCTCTTCATTTTTAAAGAAGGTATTGGCCTGCGCCGCAACGTTAAAGGGGCCTTCAAACTGGATTTCATAGCCGTTCTTTGCAAGCATATAGGGTGTGATCCCCGCGGCGAGCATCGCATCAAAAAGCTCCTCATAGTCGGCTATCGTTTTCGGGATCTCCTTGCCCAGCTCGTCGAGCACATCTTGACGCAGGATGATGCGCTGGAAGGGCGGGTCGCCGTAGGGCTTGTAGGCATAGAAGGAGCAGATGCGCCCTTCCTCGTTGCTGACCTCGCGGAAGAACTCCTCGTCGTTCTGGATATAGCTCCAATAGTCGGGAGCATACTGCGGCAGCAGGCCGGTGACGTCCATAAAGAACCCGTCAATCATCCCCTGAAATTCGCCGCCCTTGTAGTTTTCCGCATTGGCGAGCAGATCCGGCAGGTTGCCCGAAACCATCAGCAGGTTGAACTGCTCCTTAACCTGCCCAATAGCGGGATGGATGAACTCGATGTTGACGCCCGTTTTCTTCTGGATCTCCTGCCAGGCGGTGTTCTCGGCATAGCTGGAGATGTACTTGGAGGCGGATCCGTTGATCTCCATCCAATAGGAGAGGGTGACGGAATTATCCGTCACAATCGGGTAGCTGACGCCTTCGGCCGCCGGGGCCGCGTCCTCGCTCGAAGCGGCGCTGCCCGCTGCCGCAGAGGAGGCCGGAGCGGCCGATCCCGACGGCGCGGAGCTGGCCGGCGCAGAGCTCGCAGGCGCATCCGAAGAGGAGCAGCCCGCCAAAGCGGACAGGCTCATAGCTCCCGCCAGAAGCAGAGGGAGGATTTTACCGTTTTTCATTTTGTTACCATTCCTTTCTTGAGAACGCCGCTTCCCGCCAAAAAAGCAAAAAAAGCGCGTTTCTTCAGGTTGCGGTTATATCTGCCGGGACAGTCCTTTAGGAACCGTCCTCAAAGCCGGTAAGAGAACTATTCCTTGAGCGAGCCGAGCATGACGCCGCTCATGAAATACTTCTGGGCAAAGGGATAAACGCAAAGAATCGGTACCGTCGTAATAATAATCGTTGCATATTTGATCACTTCGTCCAGGAAAAACACGTCGGCATCCGGGTTGGTGTTGCCGCTGGTGGAGTTGGAGATGAGGATCTCCCTCAAAAAAAGCTGGAGCGGATACTTTTTGCGATCCTGTAGATAGATCATGGCGTTAAACCAGCTATTCCAGTTCGCCACCGCATAAAACAGGATCATCACCGCCAGCGTCGCCTTGGCGACCGGCATGAATATCTGGAAGAGCACCACAAAATCATTGGCCCCATCGATCTTCGCCGATTCCTCCAGGCTGGCCGGGATAGCCTGGAAGGAGGTTTTCATCACAATCAGGTTCCAGGTCGCGATAGCGCCCGGAAGCAGCAGCGCCCAGCGGCTGTTATAAAGGCCAATCCCCTTTACCAACAGGAAGTTCGGGATAAGGCCGCCGGAAAAATACATGGTGAAAACAATCCCGATGGTGATCCCCTTTTTGAACATATAGCCCTTGCGCGAAAGGGCGTAGGCCCCCATGGTAGAGAGCAGGATATTGATAAAGGTGCCGAAGCCTACATAGACAGCCGTGTTCAGATATCCGGTCAGGATATTGGGGTTCTGCAAAACAATCTCATAGCCCTTGAGCGAATAGCCCCGCGGCCAAAGCAGGACGCCGGTATGGTTCATGAGCTGAAGAGGGTCGCTGAGCGACGCGCACAGCACATGCAGCATCGGATACAGGCAGACAACCGCTATCAGCCCCATTAGGACATAATCAATCGCCAGGAAGATTTTATCTCCCGTCGTGGTTCTTTCAACCATTTTCATTCCCCTCCCTTACCAGAGACTCTCTTCGGTCGTCCGGCGGCTGACATAGTTGGCCAACACCAGCATGGTCAGATTGACCGCCGAATTGAAGATGCCGACCGCCGATCCGAAGCTATAATCCATCTGCTCCAAGCCGCGCCGGTAGACATAAGAGGAAATAACGTCCGCCGTTTCGTAGGTGAGCGGCGAGTACAGAAGGATGATCTTTTCAAAGCCCTGCGTTAAGATGTTGCCCAGGCGCATGATTAACTGAACGATGATGACCGGGACCAGGCAGGGGAACGAAACGTGAAGCATCCTTTGCACACGGCTGGCCCCGTCAATGGCCGCCGCTTCATGTAGATTCGGATCCACATTTGAGAGGGTTGCCAGATAGATAATGCTCCCCCAGCCTACCGATTGCCAGATGCCGCTTGCGGTAAAGATGGTGCGGAACAGCTCCGGCCTTGCCAGAAGGCTGCTGCGCTCCGCCCCGAACAGCGCAAGGAAATCATTGAAAAGCCCGTCGGTGCGGCAGAAGGTCATCAATAACCCGCAGATAACCACCAAGGAGATGAAATGCGGCATGTAGCTGATGGTCTGAACAAACTTTTTATAGGGCTTGCAGCGCACCTCGTTAATCAGCAGCGCCAAAAGGATGGGCGCGGGGAACCCGAAGATAATTTGATAAACGTTCAGCAGCAGCGTGTTGCGGATGAGCCGCCAGGCATAGGGCCCGGTGAGGAAATCCACAAAATTCCGCATTCCTACCCAGTCGCTGCCCAAAATGCCCTTGGCCGGCGTATAATCCTGAAAAGCGATCACCGCGCCCCCCATGGGGATATAGTGGAAAATAATGTAATAGGCGACGACCGGAAGCAGCATGATATAGATAAATTTATATCTCTGCCAGTTCTTAGCCCACCGCACGCCAAACGGTTCCTTCTGTTTGGCCGCGGCCGTCTGCCCCTTGGACGCATAGAGCATGGCTGAAATCTCCTCCTTCTGTACGGTTTCCTTACAAGCGGGCCGTTCGCCGTTCCCGCTTGCCCAGTTTTATTTTAAAACATCCGTCTTCCCTATTTCAATTTGTCCTTTTTTGGGGATATGTCAGACTTGATTTTGTGGATATGTCATTTCTTCCGGCTTAGTGAAAATAGCAGTAAAACAGCCGGGGATGCAGATATCACCGCATCCCCGGCTGTTGGGACAGATAAAAGACCGCCGGTTATTTTCCTGTTTCTCTGGCGCGTACCCGTTCGCGGTACTGGCCGGGCGTTACCCCTTCATAAGCCTTAAATTTCCGCACAAAGCTGGCGACATCCATGTATCCCACCCCATAAACGATCTCTTTAATCTGAAGATCGGTGGTTTCCAGCTCTTCCTTCACCCGCTCCATCCGCAAGAAGGAAACATACTGGATAAAGTTGTAGCCGGTTTCCTGCTTAAAAAAACGGCTGATGTAATTGGGAGAGAGCTCAAAGTGCTCCGCCAAGCTCTCCAAGCTCAACTGCGAATCGCAAAAATGCAGGTTGACATAATCAATCAGCTCGTTTTTGAGCTGGTTTCCGCTCTCCTCCCGCCGCTTCTCAAGCTGGCAGCAGAGGATCCCGGCCGCCTTGCGCGCCTGCCGGTGAAACTCCTCCAAATTGCCGAAGGTGCACAGCTCCTTGATCTGGGCGGTCTTGAGCTCCCCGCCCAGCTGGCCGGAGAGCTTCAGCATCATGTTGATGATGTCGAAGCACAGGCATTGGGTAATCAAAAAGGAGCCGATTTCCGAGAGCTTCCCCACCATCTCATCCAGCGCCTTTAACGCCGCCTGCTCATCCGCCTGCTTGAGACTTTGAATGAAAAGGGCCTGCTCGATGACCGGGCAGCGGTAGCGCTCATCCTCCCCCGCCGTTACTTCCTCAAAAAGCAGAATGCCCTCCTCCAAGCCGTTCATGTAATCGGTCAGCACCACCGAGGCTTCCATAAAGGAGGCGTTGATATCGGCCCTCTCAGCATATACCCGGCCCACTCCTATCCGTACCCGGAGCGCACACTCCCTTTCAATCTCCCGGCAGAGTGCCTCAGCCACTGTTTTTCGGACATCCTCTCCCTCTTCCGCCGCCTCCTGGATGTTTACAAGAACGGCCAGCTGCTTTTCCGCGGCCAGCTCCAGGGCATAGATCCGCGTTCCCGGATAGAGAAAGCTGTCGGCCGCAGAGAGCAGGCTCTGCATGCGTTCCCCTTGAATGCCGGAGCGTTCGCCAGAGGACGCAGAGACGCCGGCAATCGAAAGAAGCATGACAAACAGGAAGCGCCCGCTCAGATCCACCCGCGCGCATTTCAGGCTGAAAGCGAGCTCCTCTGCGGATTCAAACTTTCCCCGCAGCAGACGGTCCAGGCAGGAGTAAGCCACCATTGGGCGCTGGCGGTCCAGCACATCGCTCATCTCAATATTTTGGTTGGCAATGTCCCGGTAGCGCCCTTGCAGCATTTCAAATTCATTCGAAACAGGCTTTTGCTCCTCATCCTCATACAGCGTATCTACCAGCCGTTTCACCGGCCGGTAAATCGAACGCGACATCGCATAGGCCAGAACGACGCCGATCACCAGCAGCGCCAGCACCGACAGCGTTACGACCCCCTGCATCAGCCGCATCCGCCCATAAAAAATCCGGCGGGGCGTGACCATTACAAAGCTGAACCCGGAGTTTTCCGAGACGCAGCGCATCACAACATAGTTTTTCCCCTCTATCTTCTGCTCAAAAACGCCGCTGCCTTTCATTACCGAGAAGGCTTCCCGCGATTCTTCCGAAAACTCCAGCTCGCCGCAGCAGTAGATCTCGCTGAGATATTCGTTGTAGATATATAAATTGCCTTCCATTCCGCCGAGATAGTTTTCAAACAGGTTCTGGAGCTGTCCGTCGCTGAAGATAAAGCCCAGCGTTGCGGTGGGCAGCAAATCCATATAAGGGATGGGATAGAGATAAACGGTGCTGGCCGCCCCCTCCTCCAGAGACGCTAAGCTAGCGCTAATCCGCAGCGAGGCGTTGTAGCGGATCGTGCAGAGCGACGTGTAGAAGCTGGACATGGTAAGATCCCCGCGCGGGCGCATCCGCTCTTCAAAGGCGGCATACTGCACCTTTCCCTCGCTGGTATAAAGATAGGAATCCCCGCGCATGAAAAGAATGGCATTCATGGGAACACTGAGCATCTGCTCATAGGAAGCCAGATACTGTTCAATCATGTTTTCATCAAGCAAGGAAAATTCCCGGCTGGAAGGGGTGCGATCCATATAGCTCCCTATCTCGGTATCCAGCGTACTGCTCAGGTTATAGGAGAGCTTGGTCATCTCTTCCACCAGGTAATCCATCTTCCCCAACGATTGAGTTAAGGAAGCATAGTTGAGGTTACGTACCTCCCTTTCCATCGAGATGGAGTTGGCATAGTAAAAAACCATTCCCAGCACCAAGACCGGCAATACGCCGATCATCAAATAAGAAGTAAAATACCGGGCTAACCAGCTCCTTTTATGTATGCCTACCGCCATTCCCTCACGCCTCCCGCACATGGGCCGTTTCGAGGAAAAAAGGAAACTTAAGGGATAGCCTCCGCCCGTTTGCAAAACCGGCGGCTGCCCTCTTTCCGTTGCTTTTTTAATACTTTTATAAAC